>NZ_WQGF01000001.1:0-887124 GCF_013034545.1 Ruegeria sp. HKCCA5763 | reverse complement strand
GTTTTTCGGCCCGTGAATCACGCAACCAAACGGAAATCAATGGGTCCTGAGCCTAGTACTTTGGAACCTTCCTAATGACTTTTTTTTTCCAATAAATTTTTTAGATATATTCAAGGCAAGTATTTCGCATTCTTTCATTCAATCCGTTGGTCAGTGCTTTCGAGTATAGGCAATGCGAAGACAGCACAATTGACCATACTGATGCCCATTGTTGGCTACGTAGTTGTGTTTAACACACACATAACCGATTGGTTTAAAACGACTTTACCCATTCGAGACGTAGTAAATCCCGGATTCTGGGATAACGTATACAATGATAATATGACTTACTTGTATTTCGGGCTTCTAGTTTTTGGGATCGGCGTTGCTCTGTTCAGCGCTTTTGCCCCTAATCAAGTGCGCCGCTTCGTGCATGTAGATGAATACGTTAAGTTGATGGACAGCATTGCCACGCGAAATATGACAATCGGTAGTTTTGATCGTGTAACGTCCAGTTTTTTTCATAACTTGTCTGAAGAACAGCAATCAGGAATGTACGATCAAGACAGCAATTCGTTTCCAGATGAACTAAGTGCCGATCTACATCGTCTTATTTCAGAAATTGTGGAGTCGTCAGATGTTCTCACTACTGGTGAATTCTTCACGGGATCAGGACACCTAGAATCTGCCAAAGTACTAGAAACGGTGTATTCGGTTCGTCGTGTTGAGCAGGTCTTCGGGATGGAGGTTTATGATGGAGCCTTCAAACGGCGCAAAGATGTATTCTACTTAGAACATAAAATGTTGGATTTTTCGAAACCTTGGGTCCGGGCTTTTGTCTTCTTATTTTACATTGTTGGCTTGTTTCTCTTAGCCGTACCAACCATCGCCACATCGGCTTTGATAATTACTAATTGGTAACCGGAAGAAGCGGTTGCGATGCAGAACGGTGCTGTTGACTAGGCAACAAAAAGTAAACGCCCCGATCCACGATGGAACGGACGACCGGTTGATAGGGTGCAGAACTAAAATAGAAATATGCCATGCGAAAATGGCCTAGAACTATTCCGCACGACCTGAAATGCAAGCTGGAAATTTTGCGCGAGTATCGCAGTAAACCTTCGTTACAAGACGATTGGGCCGCCATCTTTGAATGTCTCAATACGCACAACGTCCAGCTACCAGACCATCCTTTGCCGACCGAACCAGAATTGAAAGGTCCGGTCGGCAAATGGCGACAGAAAACTCGTTACCCCTCATCCCCAAAAAGACCCGCGTTCAAATGGGGGGACCCTTATTACAACGCGGGTTGCAGTTTGGGGTACTTTAGTTACGACAGGGATCACAGGTTGGATCAAAGTTCCCCGCGTCACCTTAATCTGGGATGATAGGCAACGCGGGGTTTAGTCTGACCATGGGACTGCCCAGACTAAATGGGGCATGAAAGATACGGGTCGCTACACTGGTTGGATCAATAGCCGGTACACCGCCTCAGTTCAGCGGGTGTCATTTCTCTAGACGACCAAACATCAAAGCCAGCATCCATGACGAGGTTGATTACCCTAGTTACTGCTAGGCTGATGGTTGCTCTGGTGCTTCACCCAACGCGAGCAATAACAAGATGGCCAGCAAAACCGCTGATTGGGCTGCAAGGTACGAAATGCAACAATTGGCTTTGCGAGGAGGAAAGAGGATGAAGTTTTGCGGTTTCATATTGGTCTTTACATCGGCCACTTTGGGAACAGCCGCTTTTGGGCAAAGCACAACAGTTACAGGTGGCGATCTTTTGGAGGCTTGCACCCGCGCGGATATGGACTGGATTAGTTTCTGTAACGGGTACTTTCAGGCGGCACACGATTTAGGGGTGCTTCAGGGACGTATTTGTACCGATGAATCCATAACACGTACAAATTTGGTCGAGGCATACGAGCAAATCGCGCCGACTGTTTTTGCGGACGACCCGAGTGCTAAATCCGGCCCTGCTCTGCCGGTAGTTGTTGGCGTTTTATCAGCTAAGTTTCCTTGTCAGTGATGCAAGCCGGTGGCCTTACGTACGTACAATTTTTTGGCAACGTGTATACATATATATAGAGGATCTTTTATACGTTTAGGTATTACTTTTTCAGCAATAACAATTACTTAGTGACTAGAATTCCAATTCATGCATATATTGTTCCCATCCAGAACGGGAACGACACGCAATGATCACACGCCGCACCGCACCATCCGCAGCACGAAAGTTGATCAAGCGCGTCCCGCACCTTCGATCTACCATCAATCGCCTATCTCGCGCCGAAGAACGCGGGTCGAGATCTGCGGCTGAAGAACGACGCCAGATCACCGCCCAATTCGAAGCCGACAACCGCGCGGTCACAGCCGCCATCACCCAGACCCGCGCCTTTGCCGCTGATACGGACCGTGCGGCCTTGGTACTCAGAACCCGTGACACTCACCCGCACCGGACCCCTTTGGCCCGTCTGGCAAGCCTTGCGTGCCGCCTGGGCGTTCATGGGGCAACGCTGGACCATCTGGCCGTTGCGTGCCGGGAAGTGTCCGAGCGGGCCGAAGGGTGCGCCGATGATGCTGAAGACAGGATTGATGCCAATAGCGACGAACTCCGATCAGCCAGCCTGCTGATGCTGTTGTCGGATCGCCTGCCGTCGGTCGGCTTCGACATGAAGTCACCGAAGATCAAAGCGATCCATGACGAATACCGCGTTGCCACCAGCGCAGCCGCGAAATCGAGAAAAGGGAAACCCCATGTCCGGTAATCCATTCGACGGCCCCCAACAAACCCGAGCCGGTGATCGCTTGTATTTCGAAGGTAAGGAGATCGGCGGCTCTGGGTCAGCCGGTGGTGGAGATCATGTCCTACACTATGACCCGGTCACTAAATCAGGATCACCCAATATGCAGGCATTTGCCGCGCACCTGATGGCACAGGTCCGCGCGGAACAGGCCAAACACACCGAAGCGGTCGTCAAACAAGTCGTCAAGGCGGTCAAACCGTATGAAAAGCGGATCGCACACCTTGAGCAACAGCTTGCCGCCGCACAGGCCGACGTGGTGGGCGCCATCGGTAAGGCTCTAGGGTCAGGACCTATAAACGAACGACCGCTTCTCTAAACAGCGGACGTTGGCCGAAAACGGGGCAAGGACCACAGTGCGGACAAAACAGACATTCCCTGCAGGTGCTATACATGAAAAATCACCGGCAGTCAGACGACACGAGTAAAGCAAAGTGGGTGTTGTCGCGGCGTTCGATTGAGCTACGTCACGTCGGGGCTGGTAACTCGGAAAACGATTGGGAGAAGTGAATGAAAGAAATTGTTAAGTCTGCCAGTCTCATTACTTTCGCTGCAGCGCCCGCGCTTGCTCAAGAAACTGTCACGCCCAAGACATACATCCGGGCTGAAGTCGACATGTCCTTCTCCCAGTTCCA
This sequence comes from Ruegeria sp. HKCCA5763, assembly GCF_013034545.1. Classification (NCBI taxonomy): domain Bacteria; kingdom Pseudomonadati; phylum Pseudomonadota; class Alphaproteobacteria; order Rhodobacterales; family Roseobacteraceae; genus Ruegeria; species Ruegeria sp. HKCCA5763. Next base: position 883,703 of record NZ_WQGF01000001.1, on the reverse strand, counting down.
GCTTAATGCTGGAAGTGACGTGAACCGCTTCTACTACATCCGCAAGCCGACGCCACTGGACGCGCAGGCCGTGGTACGGATGAACCGCGATACGCTTTATGCCGGCTCCGTGGTCGATACCGAGGGCGGCGCAACGATCACGATTCCTGAGTTTCCGGATGACCGCTATTTCTCTATCCTCGTCATCGACAACGACCACTACGCGCCCGTGGTCTTCTACGAGCCGGGCACTTACGAGATCCCGGGCGACACCAAATATGTCGCTCTGATCATGCGGATCCAGATCATGGACCCGAGCGATCCGGCGGATGTGGCGCTCGTCAACGATATGCAGAACAAGTTCGTCATCGAAGCGGCAAGCCACGATCTCTTCCCCGAACCGCAATGGGACGTGGACAGCATGCTCGCCCTGCGTGCCGAGTACGAAAAGGAATTCCAGAAGTTCAGCCAGTACGAGCCCGACTGGATGGGCCCGCGAGGCGAAGTGAACGAGGAAACCCGCCATCTCGCAGTCGCTGGTGCCTGGGGGCTCTTCCCGGAGAAAGATGCCGTCTACATCAACTACACCGGCCCGGCCTCAGCGGAAGCCTGCTATACGGCGACCTACGAAGTGCCGCCCAATGATGCCTTCTGGTCGATCACCGTCTACGGCGCCGACGGCTTCATGGAGAGCGACAACAACATTGTTAATGACCGCAACGTGAGCCTGAACGACGACGGCACCTTCACTGTGCACTACGGCGCTGAGGTGCTCTGCGGCGCACAGCCCAACCGCGTCGACATCAGCGACGGCTGGAACTTCTTGATGCGCATCTACCGCCCCGGCCAGGCCGTGCTCGACCGGACATACACATTGCCAGACGTCACGGAGGCAAACTGATGACCCGAACATTTGCACCTGTGTTTTTCGTCGGCATGATCTTTGCCGGTGCGGCCATGGCTGATGGCACCCAGGTCACTCTCGACAATTTTACGATCGCCGAAACTGACAAATACATGTCGGAGCACTCTGCTGAGCATGAAGTGAACACAATCCGGCATTCGCGCGAGCCATCCAGTCCGGACAACCAGTTCGTAATCACCGAGAACAAGGATGTGCTCTATAGCCATGCTGTCGTCGATACGATGGGTGGTGCGACGATCACCAATCCTGACTGGGATTACCTTTCGATGATCCAGATCATCGACGAGGCGCACTATACTCTGCACGTGCTTTATGCTGGCGAGAGCGTCACTCTGACCCCTGAGGACCTGACCACAGGCCGCTACGTGTTTCTCAACATGCGAACCGGGTTGAAATCAACGGATGAGGCCGGACTTGCAGAGGCGCACGCGCATCAGGATGGCTTCCTGATTGAGGCCGCTTCGACAGAGCCCTATGCGCCCAAGGGGTTCGATACCGAAAGCCTCGATGTTGTCAGGGCCTCGCTGGTCGCTCGAGCAGCAGAAGCAGACAAGCCGGAGTTGTTCTTTGGCCGCCCGGAGGATGTTGACCCGGAAATGTTCCTGATTGCCACAGCGAAAGGGTGGGGCGGCTTGCCTTACAAGGATGCTGTCTACATTTCGACGATCGTTCCTGAGGGCGCTTCGGCTGAAGGCGCATGTTCCGAGATGACCCTGCCGTCCCCACCTCTGAAATTTGACGACGGTGCGTTTTTCTCGGTGACGACCTACAGTGCAGAAAGCTGGATCGTCGAAGAGAACTTTGCTCTGAACAATCGGGCGGCGGAAGAGAACGCGGACGGTTCCATCACGTTCCGATATAATTGTCCGGGGCAGCCAAACAACATCGACGTGCAACCCGGCTGGACGCAGGTCATCCGCCTCTATCAACCGGAAAGTGCCGAAGCTATTACGGATTACGTGGCCCGAATTACCTCAGAGGTTAAGGTCGTTCCTATCAAATAGCGAACACGCACCTGCAAGTCTTACAGATCACCGCCGGGCACTGCCCCTCCCCCTGATATGCCCGGTGGTTCCGGGGCGGTGCTCTTCCTGTCGCCGCCCCGTCTCAGACAGAGCGAGACTGGCTGATATTTTCAACGTTTACCACCTGCATTCTAAGCCACCTAAGCCACAGGACTTAGCCAAAAACGAGTGACAGGTTTCGGCGCATCTTCAAGCGGTCGGCGTCGTTTGCTGCGCTTGGTCATTTGGTCGGCCTGTTCATGTCATCCCAGGGCCACGACCCGATCAGACCCAGACCCTTGAAACCGCGCGGTGCGTCACTGGATCGGATGTTGGCTTTCATGACGGTGAAGTAACTCGCGCGGGTCGGGTCATCTTCGGGTGGCGGTGGGTGACCGAACATGAACGTGTCGATCATAAACTGTCGGGTTGGCAGCTTCGGCCAGTCCATCAGATGCGACCCAAGCTGACATCATTCAACTCATCCCAGGGCAAGGCGTCCATCAGGGCGAAACGGCTGATCGGGATCGATACCACGTTGAGGTTATCCGACATGACGCGGAAATAGGCGATGCGGTTCGGTCCGTCTGGTGGTGGCCAGTGACCGCCCATGAGGTTTTCGACAAACCATGCGCGCGGTGGGCATGTGTCGGGCATCAGTTTATCCTCAGGCTTTCCCAATTCGGAGATCCATCATCGTGTGTTTCGATTGGTTTCGCACCGATGGTCTTGCGGTGTGGCTGGCGTTTCTTTCCATCCAGCGGGGATTTTTGCCGGTCATTCAGAACGTCTTTGCTGCGGATACCAAGATCTCGCAGGAGCGTTTGCAGGGCGCGGATCAGTTCGAATTGATAGACGTGCGCCGGGTTCTTTCCGATGGTGCCGTTGGCGTGCTGGATCGTCGGCGGTGTCGTCATCACCACGAAGCGGTTCGCGTGCATTTGTTGCTGGATCGCGGCGGCTTCAACCAGCATCAGCAGATCGGCTTCGGTCCAGTGTTCGGCATTTTCACGGTACAGGCGGGCCAGGCACTCGCGCCCGAACGCATCCAGCATTTCCGCGCCGGGAAGGTCCGGCACCGCTATGTCTTCGGCGTGTGGCTGGGCTAATTCTTCGCGCATTCCTGCGATACTGTCCGATCTTTGCTTGCGTGGTGCCATATTGCGCGATCCGATCTGATTTCGTGCATTTCGACGTAATTTGATAGTGGATTCGCCAGATATATTGCGCTGAAGTCCGAGATCACGCAACGAAGTTGCAACACGGTGAGCGGAAACGGGGATTAGCGTGCCTTTCGTTGGACCCACGCCGGTGACGAACTCCCTAACTTTGCTTGACTCGGCCCCTCCCCTAGATCGTCAGCCGACCGACCGTCAACGATCAGTCATCGTCACGTCATCGATCAGTGATCGAACCATTCATTCAACGTCGATGTTAAAGTCATCAGCAGGACAGCATTGATCACGGTGGGGTGTCTTCCAACTTGGAAAACACCAACGATCAACGAACGATCAGTCACGTGTCGTTGTCATCATCATCATCGTTGCGGTTACTCAGCTTCGACCATTCTGAACCAACAGGAAATCCATCAGCACCGATCTGTGGCGTATCCCGACGCCTACCCTTTTCACGGTGCCGTGCGTTATCGCATGGCCTGCACAGTGTCCGCAGGTTCGGTAAGAACAGCGCAAGATCAGGATGCGTTGATCGTGGCTTCACGTGATCCACAATTGCAGAGCCAGGACGACGAACATCAGCACCGCAGTTCGTGCATCTGTAATTGTCACGACGTTTCGCCAGTGTCCTTAAACGCTTCCACGCTTTGCTGCTGTAGAACGGGTGCGTCTTCTTCGGCATATAGATCGATCCTTATATGTGCTTTGGGAATTTTCGACCGCGAAAAAAACTTTCGTCAGAATCCCGTGTTTTCTGGGCCTGTAGCTGCTCTACAGCGTTTTTTATCCTTATTTTCCATTCTCTATTCTCTCTCTATTATTCTTCCCATTTCTATAGAAAGAGAGATAAGTATAAGAAAAGGCTTGGGAATTACCGGGAAAAAACCGGGAAATTTCCGTTATTTTGGGAATTTTCGTCATCACGGTTTTTCCCACGGATTTTTCCAAATCGACTCGGAAATTCCCAAACCACTACGGTTTTTTCCGAACGTACAACGGATTTTTCCGGAACGGTTCGTCCTTCTTTTTCAGGTTTGATTTGCGGAAACCCAACCCTTGCAGCATCGTTCTGATGCGCTTCAACGGCGCGGGTCGTTGGTTGGCGCAACGGCGTATTTCTTCCATGCCAATGATCGATTTGATTTCCGGAATGCAGACCGCATCCTTGCCTTCAACGTAGTTGCTGACCAACGGAAACCATTCGTCTTCATCAACCCGCTGCTTCTGGATTTCGCGGGCTTCGTCTTCCAACGCTTTGTCTAGCCACCAACCTTCACCGGATCGATATGCGGCCAGTGCTTCGGCCCAAAGCTGATCGCGATCACGGATCAGACCGTCAACGTCCAACGGCAGATCGCACGTAACAATCCAGAACCGGCGTTCGCCTTCGTGATCTTTCAGGTAGTCGTCACGGTTGGTTGATCCGGCCAGAACGCAACGCCGGGGCAACCTTTCGTTCATGTCCTGATAGGCAACTTTGTGTTCATCGTACCGACGCGTCACGAAATGGCGCATGTCTTCCAACTCGGACTTTAAGACCTTTGTCAGTTCGGCTAACTCGACAATCCATTTTCCGGCCAATCGCACGCCCATCTTTTCGTTGTCCAATCCCGGCAGATCGTCGCTGAACCATTCTTCGTTCGGTACCAATGCCGCCAGAAGGGACGACTTGCCGACGCCCTGTGGTCCTTCAAAGATCAACGCATTGTCCATTTTGCAGCCGGGTTTCATGGCGCGGGCCACTGCCCCGATCAGCCATTTGCGGCCCACCTGCGCGACGTACGCGCCGCCAGAGGGGTCAACGCCGCCATAGGCCACCAACCACCCGTCAAGGCGCGGTACACCGTCCCAGACCAGCCCGTTCAAATACTCCTGGACTGGTTCATACACGTTGTCTTCGGCCCGTTGCATCACGGCGTCGTCCACATCCTTCTGACCGATCCGGGGGAAGAAATGGTCTTTCAACACTTCGGTACGGATGCGTTTCAAATCCTTGCCGGTGATCGCGCGACCGACCGTGCGATCCACCGCCCCCGGATATGGTTTGGTCATGATGATGCGCTGCGCAAACGCATCGAATGCAAAGCAGTCGTGCCAAGCATCATAGTTGTGAAAGAAGGCGACCAGATTGGCCTTGCTGTTACGGATCACATCGCCGGTGGCTGTCAGTGCGTAATCAAACGATGGCCGGTTGGATTGCAGCGCGGGCGGTAGCTGCATGGGTGCTTCGGCCACTTCGACACCGGGCGGCATGATGATCTGGCCGTGCATCAGCATCCCTGCAACCTCGGCCTCTTTCAACCGGGCCGAATTGTGGACGCGGGTTTCCAGATCACCGGGCAACCGACCCCCGCAATCCCGTGTTGCCCAATATCGAAGCGTGCCGAAACCTGTGCTGTTATCCGGCTCGATTTCGGCCCATAGCTTCAAGGTTTCTTTCGGATCGTTTTTTTCGGCCCGTGCGGACCATTGCTCAAACATCAGCCGACCATTGTCACCAACAGCCGCTTTCAGTGCGAACGCGATCCGACGCCAGTCGTCATAGGACAGTTCGTCGTTTTTGATGCAGTTCATCACTTCCGGCACCAGCGACTTGTCGAAGGGTTCCGCACCCAACCGGCTACCGGTCCCATCGTCGTTGTTGTTCCGGGTCCGTCGGCCTTTCTTCCACCCCTTCCCTTCGATGATCTTCGCCACGTCATCGAACAGGGCGTGCAGACCGTCAGCCGTGGCAATGGGAAATCCGGCAACGCCATTTTCCGGCCAGTTCGTCCACGTGTACGGCACGCCGCTGCTGTGGGTTCCGGCAATGACAACTTGCGATCCGGTACCCTTGATTTCCAAACCCTGCGGCGGATGACCATCCTTGGTAAAGGTCTGCTGTGCGGACTTGATCGGATCGCCCTGCACCCGGAACATCCAAAGCTGTTTCGGTGCCTGTCCGGTCCGCATAGGCCACGCAGCACCCCCAACCGCGTGCATATGGGCCATGACAGCCGCAGCCAGTTCCGGGTCCAGTGTATCGGCGTCAAACGACGCAAGGTCTTCGCCTTGGATCACACCGACATTCGCGCCAAGCCGGTCAAAGCGATCCGCCATGACGGTGGACATTTTGAAGTTCGGCCAAGCACCCAAGCCATTCCACGCGCCCTGATAGAAATCACCCGGCACCTTGCCGCGTGCATCAGGATCGACACGCGACTCTTCATGCAGTTTCGCACCGTACGGAATGACCGGGATCGTGCCGGTAAATCCGACGTTCAATGCCCATCTGTGAAAGCCTGTTGGATGTGTTATATTCGGGGTCATCTTTAGTTGTCCTTCTGAGTGTGAAGGGTTTCGTTGCCCCGGCCTTGCCCCATGCAAGCCGGGGTATTTTTATTTGAGCATTTGCCGCAGAACTTCAGCCGCCAACGCCCCATCACCAAAACGTTCGCGGATCGACATGGCCATCACGATCACCATTGGATCGATAAACTGGGGCAGATGTGCCGGTGGTGGTGCCGGTATCGGCTTGGCGTACTCATAGAAACCGCCATAGCCCGGTCGTGTGGTCTTGTGGACGACCGTGAAGCCAAGGTCTTTAAGAATGCGGGTCAGGCTCTGACTGACCGACATGTTCCACGCCTCTGGTGGGTGGCCCATCTGGTCGAAAAGTTCCCGTGCGCAGACGACCGTCTCGCCCTGTGTCAGTTCGCGGATTTTATCGCCGTTGAATGCAACCATCAGATTGACCCTCCTGGATAAGGTTTTGCCGCGTGTCTCATCGCGGCCCGTGCTTCACGCTTGAATCGGTGGCTTCCCACAAAGGTCGCATACCTGTGTTTTGCTGGTCGCCTGCGGCTGTAGACCCGGTCGCCATACTTCGCCCGCAGCAGGGCCGTGCGGTTCGTCTGTCCGCGAAACTCATCCATGATCGATGCCGGGTGCAAATGTTCCAGACCCTTCACCGTCACGTCCGTCTTGATCGCGCCCGTGCCGAAATAGTCCCAGTTGCTTGCCTGATAGATCGTGCCGCGATGGCCTTGGTTCGTGTCGGCATAGGACACCACGACCGCATCACCCACTTCCCGACGTAGTAACCGCAGCGATCCGCCAATTAACCGGGACGCTTCGTGCGGTTTATTGTGGATCAGCGCGACCCGCTTCAGTTCAAGCACCCGGTCTTCGTACTCAGGTCCGCAGATCAAGCGGCCCTGTCTGGTGGCGGGCTTCCCATAGGCGGCAACACCGACAAGGGTGAAGTTATTGAACAGGCCGAAGTGGTACCGGGTCGATGGCAAACTGGCGGTGTAGTGATGCCGTTCCACAATCGGCACGGTGTCGTCCCGGCTCTGAAAACAGGTCAGATAATACGGGCGCATCATTGCATTGTCGCCTTCACCTGATCGGACATGAGGATCGCCCCGCCACCCGGCACCATGTCCAGATGGAAGTCGTCAAATGTGTGTGCGTAACGGATCAGGATTTCCGGGTACTGATTGAAATGGCGGGTCCGTATCTGACCACCATCAAGGCCGCGCCCCAAGCACTGGACGACAACGCCCCATAGATAGCCATCCGGCAAGGGTTGGATGCCTTCGGGCAATTCGTCCTTCCTGGCCCGTCTGAAGCGAAACTCGCGATCCGGGTGACGTTCGAAGAAGTTGCGATCAGCGGCAAACCAAGCTGGATCACGGGCGGTTTTTGTAATACACATTTCTCATTCCAGATGATTGGGGGGTTGCCCGTCGGCAAACTGACAACGCCCCCGGTTTCGTTCAGCACCCGGCCCTTGTGGTCGGGTGTTCGCTTTAGGCGGCTGCAAAGTCACGGCGGTTGAACAGAACACCACCGAGCCAATCGAAATAGGTCAGGTCTTTCCCTTCGTTGGTTTCCACACGAATACCGACAGCCCTGCCACCGTTTTGCAGCATGAACACTTCGGCCCGTTGGTCCGCGATCCCGCCTTCCTTCAGAATGCGTTCCTTCTCGGTCGGGTCGGTCACTTTGTATTCCGTTTTCATGTGTCAGTTTCCTTCTGTTTGGTTGATGGTTTCAGTGTCGTCCGCGTCCAATTCCAGCACCGCATCGCCACCGGCCAGCAGCGCGGACAACGTCGCAATCGCTTCGGAATAGATCGACACGCGGCTGGCGTTTTGATCCGAGACGGCTTCGAACAGGTTCGTCTGCCATGCGTCGATCTTTTCCCATGCGGTGGCCCGGTTGATCTGCATCACGCGGCCTTTCCGGTTTCTTTCGATGCGACCCAATCCATGAACTTCTGTGTGTTCACGAACTGGCGGCGACCGATTTCACTAAGCGGTGGGAAAGTGTCGTCATCTTTGACGATGTGGTGCAGCGTGGTCCGACCAACGCCCAAAACCACCTGAACGTCAGACGGGTAGTTGATCATCGGTTTTTTGAGGATCGCGCAAACCATTTCGGACAGACCGGCGGTGGTTTGCAGTTTGTGCGCTTCGGCTTCTACTGCCTTGCGCACTTCAGCAGATAACTGCTTAGACAGTGCTTCAAGATCAATCATGGTGACATCCTTTTGTTTTTGGATGCCTACCTATTAGTCACAAAAAATCCCGCGATGCTAAACGCTAACGCGGGATGAATTTCACAAAAATGCAGATGGGATGTGATCTTCCAATGTTCGGGCTGACCGGGGCTTAATCCCCTGCCCCTCTAGGATCGTGTTCACACGGTCTTTCAAAACCCGTGATCCATTCGCCTTGGACCTTAACGGCCTGCCGTATTCAACAGCAGCCTGTTTAATCGCGTCGTGTAAGGCTTCCAGTTCTTCGCGCCAACGTTCGTTACCAGCCTTTGACGCCCCGGCCTTCGCCTTCAGTTCCGCACGAACCTGATCGCGGCGTTGCCAATAGGTATCGCGATCCACCGGACCAACAACCCGACGGTCACCAAATCCACCCAAAAACCGCGCCCAACCACGGCGGACCATTTCCTGATCGACATCCGAATCCGTCACGTCGCGACCGCTGATGATGGGTGCTTTGTCGTTCGGATCGACCTGATCGCGTAATTGTTCGATCTGGTTTAGGGCTTCGCGCAGCTTGTCGGTCACATCAGCACCTGTTCCAGAGCCCCGAAGGCTTCGGCCTGCATTTCGGCCAAGATGTGACCATAGGTGCGTTCGATCATTTCCACGCTGGTGCCGCAATGCTTGGCCAACGGAAAGATCGGCACACCGGCATAGATCGCGGACGTGATGAAACCATGGCGCAGCGCGTAGGGCGTGGCGTCCAGTTCCAGCCCGTCCCAGCGGTGTTTCAGCATGTCGGGCGTGAAGGGTCGGCCATCGGTTTCCAGCAGGTTGTCGCGCGCCTGTGCGGCCCGTGCGGCAAAGAACGCGGCGACACCGGGTGTCAGTGTGATGTGACGGGTGCCGGTCTTGCCGGTCAGTGTCAGGGTGTTGCCCCGGATGTCGTGCTTGCGGGCGTTCATAATCTCACCCGGTCGCGCCCCGGTCAGCCACAGGGCTTTGACCAGATCGTGAAAGTCGGGGTCAGAATTGGAAAGTTGAGCCAGGACCAGATCAACATCTTTACGCGTCAGGATCGCAGCCGGTGCGGCCTTGGGCTCTTTCAGCTTCTTCAGTTTCGACCAATCGCCTTCGACGCCATGGGCATTCAATGCGGCTTTCAGCGTGCCGACGGCCTTGTTGACCGTGGCGATTCCGCGATCCGGGGTGATCAGATCGTCGCGCCATTTGTTCAGCGTGGCCAATCGCACATCCGCGATCCGTTTTGCCCGAAGATCGGACATTAGATTGATGTGGCTTTGGATGGTGGCAACGCCGCGCTTGTTCTTCGTCAGACCGGCCCGCTTCACATAGCTGTCCAGTGCTTCACCGATGGTATGCAGGGCGGTGGGTTTGTCATCCGCTTCCACTTCCATCTTGCGCACCAGATCGGCTACCTGATCGAAGGTCATGTCATCGACCGGACCCAGACCTTTGTCGGGCCGTCCCGGTACCCGTGCGCCCCATGTGCGGCCCGTCTTGCCGACCCGCATCAGGACATAGCGTTTCGAGCCCAAGGGGTGCGAATAGTAGCTTGTGCGGGGCTTGAGCGCGTCCCGCTTCGCCGGGTTGGACAGGTCAACGCGTGCCATCAGATCGACCCCAGCAATACGGACACCACGACAAAGGACAGGACGAAGCAAACCGCTGCGGTCGCCATGCCGGTGATCAGGTCAGGCTTGGGTGCCACCCGGATCGTCAACGGTTCGGCAACAGGCTGGCGGGTATGAAAGTCGATAACGTTGGTCATGTCAGTTCCAGTTGTTCAAAGATTTGTTCAAGAATGTTCATATACCGAAATGAACACGCCTGAACAGCCTTTTGAACCGAGCTGAACTAAACCCCTTGTTTTCATGGAATAAAAAGATCACCGAAACCCCTATTAACACACGCCATAATCAGCTTGGGAAGCTGACAGGCTACCATTACATCATACCCGCCGCGCCTTTTGAGATATCACCAGTAATGACAGAGGTTCAAGCCGGCGCGAGACAGATCAGGCGAAATTATCACTCAGTCCGGGCGCGCAGGCTGTCGATCAACGATTGGTCTACGTCCAGCGCTTCTCCGGCAGCTTCCAACGTCCGTTTGTCCAAGTGCTGAGGGTTCAGGTCAACGCCGTCAGAAAACGCTTCAACAATGGCTTGCATCGCCTTGATACGAGCGTGTTTCTTGTTGTTCGCAGGTATGACGTGCCATGGGGCCAACTCGGTCGAGGTGCGCGCCAGCATTTCGTCAACGGCAACCTCAGCAACATCCCACTTTTCGCGATTTCGAAAGTCTTCGTACGTCAGCTTCCAGCGTTTCAAAGGGTTTGTCAGCCGCTCGGTAAAGCGACGCATCTGTTCTTCTTGTGAGATGTGAAAGAACAGCTTCACGATCCGCGTGCCGTCATCGACGAGCATGCGTTCAAAATCATTAATTTCCTGATACGCCGCGCGCCACCGTTCTTCCGGCGTCAGCTTTTCGATCCGCTCGACCAGAACCCGACCATACCAACTGCGGTCAAAAGCCGAGATTGCGCCCGCAGGCGGTAAACGTTCCCAAAACCGTAAAAGATAGTGACGGTTGAGGTAATAGTTTCGCGGGGCACCGATGGGCCAAACCTTGAAACTTCGCGGGTCCAGCGCTTGGCTGATGCGGCGGATGGTTCCCCCTTTTCCTGCAGCATCCCACCCTTCAAAGACCAAAACGCCCTTGAGGCCATGAAAAAGATAAGCTTGTTGAATTCTGGCAAGCTTGGCTTGTAAATCGATCAGTTGATCAAAATAATCCTTCTTGTTTAGACGCTTAGTCAGGTCTGCATCCGAAAGTTTCGGGGGATGATGTTTACTCATGGTGCCACCTGATCTTTGTGCGAATGATCTGGCTATTGTGAAACCTTCTGCGCAATCGACATTGATCAGAGTCAAAAAGGCCGGGCACTGGGCCCGGCCTTTGGTGTCAAATTAGATCCGATCAGGCGCGGCGGCGACGGCCACCACCGCGACGGCCACCGGCGGCACCGGCTTCGTCAGGCGCTTTGTTGAACCGGATCCACTCGCCGCCATGCGGGTCGTTGTTGGTCAGCAGGTTGGCGGCCCGAATGGCCTCCATCTCTTTGCCAGCGCGCGGCTTGGTCGATCCCAAACCGAACATCTGTACAAATGCTTCGTCATCCATGCCTTCAGGCAGAATGATGCCAGCTGCGGCCACAGCTTCTTTCTTCTCGACGATCTTTTTCTGTGTCACCGGCAACGCGACCGGGTTCATGATGGCCGAGGTCATGCCAGCTCCCATTGCCATCGGCAGGAAGGCGTTGTTGATGCCGTGACGGTTTGGCAGACCAAACGAGATGTTCGAGGCACCGCAGGTGGTGTTCACGCCCAGCTCTTCGCGCAGACGACGGACCAGAGCAAACACCTGTTGACCGGCAGTCGCCATAGCTCCAATCGGCATAACCAGTGGGTCTACCACGATGTCATGTGCCGGGATGCCGAAGTCAGCAGCACGCTCAACGATTTTTTTGGCAACGTCAAAGCGTACATCGGGGTCTTCCGAGATACCGGTGTCATCGTTCGAGATCGCCACAACCGGTACGTTGTACTTTTTGACCAGCGGCAGAACCAGTTCCAGCCGCTCTTCTTCACCAGTGACCGAGTTCAGCAGCGGACGACCCTCAGCCGCCTCAAGACCGGCCTCCAAGGCACCCGGAACCGACGAGTCGATGCACAGCGGCACTTCGACCAGACCCTGCACCAGTTCAACGATCTTGCGCATCAGCGGCGGCTCGGTCTCGTTCGGGTTGGGGTTCGAGTTGTAGACAACGCCTGCGTTGATATCCAGAACGGTTGCGCCCGCCATCACCTGCGCCAGCGCGTCTTTCTCAACGGTCGAGAAATCGCCCGCTTCCAGTTCGGCCGCCAGCTTTTTGCGGCCGGTCGGGTTGATCCGCTCACCGATCACACAGAACGGTTCGTCAAAGCCCAGAACGGCGGTTTTTGTTTTTGATTCTACGACTGTACGGGTCATGTCCGTTCCTTAGGAGTTTACAGGCTTTGCCGAAGCGCCGCCGTTTTTGATCGCCCAGTTGGCATTGGTTTTGATTCCACCCAGCGGGAAGAAATGCACGTTGGTGATGTTGAAATCCGGGTTGGCCGCTTTGTGCTCGGCCAGTTCCGTAATCACGTCAGTCGGCTCATAAGGAAGCAGCAACTTGGACACGTCCATAGCGCGTTTCTGTAGAACCTTCAGCGACGGGCCAACGCCACACGCGATGGCAAACTTAATCAGCGTTTGCAGCTTTGCCGGACCCGCGATGCCGATATGGATCGGCAGATCGATACCCGCCCCTTTCAGGCTGTCAGCCCATGCGATAATCGGCTTAGCGTCAAAGGCAAACTGGGTTGCCAGCGCCATTTCGGCATCGGTGGTTTCGTTGAACTTCTGCTTCCAGCGCAGAGCATCGTCCACGTTCTTGGTCGAGCCATCGGGGTCGATGTCCTTGTTGCCTTCCGGGTGACCGGCCACGTGCAGGCGCTTGAAGCCAGCCTTGTCGAACAGGCCGGTTTCCAACAATTGCATCGAGCTGTCGAAGTCGCCATGCGGGTTGGCAACGCCACCGGCCAGCAGCAACGCCTGATCAACGCCCGCTTCGCCCTGGTACATGGAAATCCAGTTTTCCAGCGTCGCCGCGTCTTTGATGATCCGCGCCGGGAAGTGCGGCATCACCTGATAGCCGTCGGCCGCGATGCGCTTGGCGGTCTTGACCATGTCCTCAATCGGGGTGCCCTCGATATGAGCGATATAGACGCGTGTGCCTTCAGGCAGCAAAGCGCGGAAATCGTCGACCTTTTCAGCGGTACGCGGCATCACCTCGATCGAATAGCCCTGCAAAAAGGCTTCGACGGTTGGGTTCACAGGGCCGGTTTCGACCGCATCACGTTTTTTGAAGTTCAGCAAAGCCATTTCGGCCTCCCTTAAAATCTGGGCTTACGCCCAACCGTCATTGGCGATCAGCGCTTTGACGCGGTCCTGATCGTATTCTGTTTCCAGACGCACCGCCTCGGTCTCGGCAATCTCGGCGGGATCGCCATCTACTGCAAAGGGTGCGGCTTTGCGCCATTCGGCCAGGTAGGCATCACTGTCCTTGGCGTTCACCTTCATGGCAGCCCGGTCGATGGCTTGCTCGAACCGTTCTTCCAACTGCCGCTTTGCGCCACGACGGCCTTTGCCGACGATGACCTGAGCGGGAATGTCGCGCCAATACACGATTGTGACGTCAGGCATTGCTGTGATTCCTCCTAACCCGATGGGCCGGTTCTAAACTTCAAACTTAGCTTTGGTCGGTCGGTTTTCGACACACGGCGCTTTTCCAGCGACCTTTTTGCTAAAGCTAGCCAAGGGCGCTTTTACACAAACAAACGGCAGACGCGCATATCATAATTCTCAACGTCACTATGAAAGCGCTGCATAAAACGCAAAAACCCTGGACGGAGTTATCCGTCCAGGGCGGTATTTCAAAGGTCAGTGCGGTTTAGCCGACCAAACCACCATCTTCGCGAGTCACCGCGATGATCGCCGAACGCGGAACTGCATCACCGCCTTCGGGCCAGTGGCTGTTGCCATCCTCACCCGGGTGCTGAATGCCCACGAACATGGTACGGCGATCCGGTGACCAGCTGAGGCCGGTGATCTCACACTCATTCGGGCCGACAAGGAAACGGCGGATTTCACCGGTGACCGGGTCACCTGCCAGCATCTGGTTGTTGCCCTGACCGGCAAAGTCGCCTTCATTGCCATAGTTGCCGTCGGTCTGGATCCACAGCAGGCCATTGCTGTCGAATTTCAGACCGTCGGGCGAGTTGAACATGTTGTCGGCATTAACGTTGTCAGACCCTCCGTAGGCATCCTGATGCACATTGGGGTTGCCCGCCAGCACATACAGATCCCAAGCAAAGCCCGAGGCGGTATGATCACCACCTTCAGGACGCCAGCGCACGATCTGGCCGTAGTTGTTGGCCTCACGCGGGTTCGGACCGTTGACCGAAGTGTCATCACCACCGGCATTCGGCTTGACGCCCCGGTTCTTGTTGTTGGTCAGACAGCAGTAAACCTCGGCCACGTTCGGGTTTGCAGCAACCCACTCCGGGCGATCCATGGTGGTCGCGCCTACGGCAGAACCGGCCTGACGAGTGTGGATGCTGATTTCAGCTTGCGAAGCCAAACCGGTCGTCTCGGGCGTCAGATCCAGCCATTCGCCCGTACCGTCGTCATTGAACTTGGCAACAGACAAGGTGCCGTTTTCCAACAAGGCATTGGTGTCAACTCCAGCGGCGTAAACGCCATCCGAAACAAAGCGATACAGGAACTCGCCACGTTCATCGTCGCCCATGTACACAACAACACGACCGTCATTGTTCACCACCGACTCGGCGTTTTCATGCTTGAATCGGCCCAGAGCGGTCAGCTTGCGCGGAGTCGAATTTGGGTCAGTTGGGTCGATTTCGACCACATAACCGGCGCGGTTCGGTTCGTTGGGGTTTTTCGAGACGTCGAACCGATCATCGATCTTGGCCCAGCCATAGCCCCAGTCCTTGGACGAGACGCCATAGCGTTTGAGCTCCGCACTAACCTCGTGGTTTTCATCTTCTGCCGAAAAGTAGCCGTTAAAGTTTTCTTCACAGGCCAGGTAGGTGCCCCACGGCGTCATGCCATTGCCGCAGTTGTTCCAGGTCCCTTTCGAGGTGGTGCCTGTCGGGTCCGCAGCGGTTTTCATCAAGTCATGAGCAGCCGCAGGGCCGGTGATCGTCATATCGGTCTGCGGTGTAATACGACGGTTGTACGGGCTGTCTTTGACGATGCCCCATGTACCGTCCGTGTTGGCAATCTCGACCACAGTCACGCCGTGCGCCATCATACCCTTGGCCACATCGTCGTCCGAGGCCGCCTTGGCATCAGGGTTGTTGCCCCAAAGGATGTCACGGTTGGTATATTCGTTGTTTACGACCAGCAGCACGTGGCCATCGTGGAAGAACACGTCCTGACCGTCAGTGTTGTCGCCAAATGCACGCTCTTGGCTGGCAGCGGTGCCACGGGTCGCGTGATCGAACTCGGGCGCGTCAGACCACAGCGGGTCGCCCCAACGCACCATAACCTCGGCTTTGTAGCCTGCAGGAACAACAACATCGTCTGCAGTGGAAACCGGAATCGCTTCAAACGAGAACCGGTCGGCTGCCGCGCGTGCGCCCGTAGGAATCAGTGCACCGCCAACAGCCGTAAAACTTCCCATGGCAAGAACGCCGCCCAGAAAACCGCGACGCGACAATGCGCGTTCGACAACACGATCAAATTCGCATTCTTCAGGGCGTGGATTTACGACTTCATCGAATTCGTCAAAGGAAAGGGGACGCTCATCATTCATGGCAGACTCCGTATCTGGCTGTAAGCTAGTAAAGAATCCCAAAATCGGGATCGGGCACTCAAATCGCATTTCAGTATGAACGACATGTGACACTGACGTTAATTTCAAAATTGAAATCACTTGCACGTCGGCAATCCCCCGCCTAGGGTCAAGTTAACTCGAAAATCGGAGGGCGTGACGAATGGCGCCCAAGCGTCCCAAAGGTGCGGGCGCGTTCCCGAAGGCGGTCGAAAGCCCCGCGCCGGCAAGACCCGATCCGGATGCCCTTTATGCAGCACTGGATCTGGGGACAAATAGTTGCCGCATGTTGATAGCCCAACCCAAGGGGAGCGGGTTCCATGTGGTCGACAGCTTCTCCAAATCCGTGCAGTTGGGCGCGGGTCTGGAACGCACCGGACGGCTGTCGCGGGCGTCGATGGCTCGCACCGTACAAGCATTGAGAATCTGCCAGCAAAAGCTGAAACGCAACAAGGTCAATCGAATGCGTTTGATCGCAACCGAAGCCTGCCGTCGCGCTAAGAACTCGCGCGACTTCATCCGGCAGGTGAAGCGGGAAACCGGGTTGACGCTTGAGATCATCCAACCCGAAGAAGAAGCACGCCTGGCGGTGATTTCCTGTGCTCCGTTGGTCTCGACCAAGACTGAACAATTGTTGGTCGTGGACATTGGTGGTGGCTCGACCGAGCTTGTTTGGATCGACATTTCGTCCGTCCCACGCCGTGATCGTCCGGCGGCGATTATGCGGCTTCACAATGGTTTTCATACAGCCGACAGCCCTTTTCCAGCGGCGAAAGTCGTGGATTGGATCAGCGTTCCCTTGGGTGTCGCCACCCTACGAGATCAATTCAACGACGTTGAAGACGACGCGGCCCGTTTCGCACTGATGAGTTGGTTTTTTGAAGAAAACCTTGCTGACTTCGCACCCTACAAAGACGAACAGACACGTGAGGGGTTTCAGATCGTCGGCACCAGCGGCACTGTGACGACCGTCGCAGCCTCGCACCTTGGGCTCAAGCGGTATGACCGGACTAAAGTGGACGGTCTGCGCATGACCAGCGATCAGATTGACAAAGTTATCCGCGGGTATTTAGAACTCGGCCCTCACGGGCGACGCCGGGACCCCAGAATTGGAGATGACCGGCAAGCTCTGATCATGTCCGGCTCGGCCATTTTGCAGGCTTTACTTAGATGCTGGCCCACCGACCGCCTTTCCGTGGCGGATCGTGGGCTGCGTGAAGGTCTGCTCTATGCGCAGATGAGCGCGGACGGGGTATTGGAAGACGGACCGTTTTGATGGCGAAGACACCGAGTGGAAAAAACACCTCAGGCCGCGGCCAGCGCGACCTGAAGGTCAAAGTCAAAACCGCGCGCGGGCGCAAGCTCAGCTCGACCCGGTGGCTTGAGCGGCAATTGAACGATCCGTATGTGAAACGTGCACAGGCCGAAGGGTATCGCGGTCGCGCTGCATTTAAGATACTGGAACTGGACGATAAATTCAGGTTTCTCGTACCGGGAGCGCGGGTCGTAGATTTGGGCTGTGCGCCCGGAGGCTGGCTGCAAGTCGCGGTTAAACGCGTAAACGCGCTGGGCGAGAAAAGCGGTAAACGGATCGGCACAGTTTTGGGCGTAGACTTGCAAGAGGTCGAACCCGTTGCTGGTGCAACCGCCCATGTTCTGGACTTCATGGAAGACGACGCCGACGTAAAGGTCAAAGAGTGGCTGGGTGGCAAGGCCGATGTTGTGATGTCAGACATGGCCGCCGCGTCTTCGGGTCACAAACAGACGGACCATTTGCGCATTATGGCCTTGTGCGAAACGGCGGCTTACTTTGCGTTTGATGTGTTGGAAGACGGCGGCACCTTCGTAGCCAAGGTTCTGGCCGGAGGCGCCGAGGGCGATTTGCAAAAGCTGTTGAAGCAGAAATTCCAGAAAGTCGCCAACGTGAAACCGCCTGCTTCACGCTCGGACAGTTCCGAAAAATTTGTTGTAGCAACAGGGTTTCGCGGCGGAGATTAATCCTCTAGACGAATGCGTTCTTCGGTCAGGCACTGAACGCGGAAAGAGGCGTTTGCCATACCCTGCAACATTAACGCTTCACCATGTGACACGTATACCGGTGCCCGCCCGCGCAGCTCTTCTATGCGTTGGGCAAGTGTAACCGAGTTGACACCCGCAGTTGGTCGCTTTTTCGCATTTTTAGACATGTTTCACCTCTGAACAGCACATTCATCCCGTCCGTAGCGTGAAATTTTGCCGTGAAAATGGAGCAATTCGGGCGGGGATGTGCCGGCTCAGGGACCAAGCTGTTGCGACAATTGTTGAAGGTTCGGGTCGTTGGGCAACAGCTCTAGCGCCTCACGCAGAACAGCGCGCGCGGCGCCGGAACCGCGGTTGATATGCGCTAGTTGCACCAACATGGGCCACGCCTCGCCCCTTTGCGGATCCAAAGTTACGACTTCGCGAAAGGCCTGTTCGGCGGCAGGCGCATTGCGCAGTGTCAAAGCCATGCCCCCCAGAACAAGGTGGGTTTCCGGGAAATCCAATCGGTTCGCAATCGCCTGCTGCCATTCTGACATGCCCTGCCCGGCCAGCGATTGTTGCCGAGGTGTAAGTGCTTGCGGTGGTATCGTCAGAAACTCTTTCGCAACAGCAATACGTACATTGCGCAGAGGGTCCGACAACAAAGGCTCCAATCTCTGAACCTGCTCAACCGGGTTGGCCTGACGCTGCAGGGCGGCTGCGTTGGCGCGGATAAGGGGGTCGTCGTCTTGCAGCAATGACGCAGTCGCCGTGGCCAAGTCCGGGGAAGCGAAGGGTTGCAGCAAGTAGGCCGCTGTCGCCCGCACGATTCCGGCATTGGAGGGGTCCATCGCAACGGCCAGCAAACCTTCGGGCGTGTCCAATCCGCCTTCAGCCGCGGCATTGAAAACTGCCCCAAAATGCGGGCCACGATGAGTGTCATCCGGGAACCACCCTTCGATCAGTTTGGCCGCCCAGTCCTGATCCCGATCTTCATGACAATCGGTGCAGGCATCTACGCCAAGCCCCAGATCAGGCCGTGGGATGCGGAAGCTGTGATCGCGTCGCCCATCGACGCCCATATAGACCCTTTCGATCATATGGCAGCTTTTGCACTGTGCACCGTCACTGTTTTCAGGATGATTATGATGTGCAGGCGTATCATATTCCTTTGCTGTAAGCGTCGGAAAGTCCGGGTTCCCTGCCGGGGAATGACACTGTGTGCAAACACCGTTTCCTTCCGCCTTCAGTTTTGCGCTGTGGGGTTCATGACAGTTCATACAACCGACGCCTTGCGCGTACATCTTGGATTGCAGGAACGAGCCGTAAACATACACCTCATCCAATATCTGCCCGTCCGGGTGGTACGATCCGGGTCTCAACAGCGCTAGATTATAGGCGTCGTGAAAGGGTGTGCCGGGCAAAGGGTTTCCATCGCCATGCGCTTCACGCCGGGAATGGCACCCAGCACATTGCTGAATTTCTGCCTCGGTCTGGCCTTTGCCCCAGCTGATCAAAAAACCAGAAGGTCCAAGATTTTCGGAAGCGCCCTGCCCCTTCACCCAATTGATGTGGGCTGAGCCGGGACCGTGACAGGCCTCGCACCCGACGCCGATTTCAACTTGTTGCGACGAATAGGATTTTGTTTCCGCGGAATAGTTCTTTTCAAATCCCGTGGCGTGGCACTCGGCGCAGCGGCTGTTCCAATTCTTGTAAGGGCCCGTCCAATGCAACCCGTCATCGGGCGGCAAATCCTGATCAGGATACAGATGATACCATTGCTTGCGCTCGGTATCCCAAACCACGTCAAAGCTCTGTAGACGCCCAGCTTCGGTTTCGAACAGGTATTGCTGCAACGGTTCGATCCCGACGACAGAATGCACGTCATAGCCTTTTGTTACGCCGTCCTTTTCGGTGACACGGGCCGAATATCTGCCAGCATCTTCCGCGAACGCGACTGTCATCCCATCAAGGTCAAATCGCGTACCGTCAAAATCTGCAACCAGCGCGCCGTGTTCTACATCTGTCCAGGCCAGCGCGTGGTGCGAACTTGCCCAGGCTGCGGCTTCTGCTTGATGGCAGTCAGCACATTGTTCCGAACCAACATAGTTTTGAGCCTGTGCCTCGCTTGCCAGCATCAGGCAAATTGAAAGAGCTACACGCCTCATGTCACGGCCCCATCTGCTGCGTTTTTCAGATCCATCAACGCACCATTGAATTCAGCACCAAGGATCAGCAACGCCGAGCAAAGATACAAAAAGATCAACGCGGCCATGGCACCCGCCAGCCCGGCATATGTGGCGCTATAGGTGGCGAACTGGCTGATATAGATCGAAAACGCCCATCCTCCGGCAGCCCACAAGGTCAGCGTCAGGATCACACCGGGTAGGATTTGCGTCAGTCTGTGCCGACGGGTCGGCAGTATGAGATGCGCCAAAAGGACCGTGCCCGCAGGAACGCCCACGGTAAAAGTCCAGCGCAGGCGATCGACCGATAGCCACTGCGTCACTGCCACATCAGTATGTGCAGCCACCAAGTTGGTATAGACTGGCAGTATCACCTCCACGGCGGCGATGACCAGAATTGCTGCACCCCCTAGGATAACCAGCACCAGACACAACAGCCGGGTTTTCCAAAACGGCCAGCTGTCCTGATCGTGGTAGGCTTGATTCATGGCGGCGCGCACTGCTGCCACGCCGTTCGAGGCAAAGTAGATTGCCAGAAGACCACCCAAAGTAATAACACCCGTGCCCGACCCGGCCAGAACCGCGCGCAGCTCGGCCACAATTGGGTCAGCGACGTCTTTGGGCCAGGCACCAAAAAGCAGGTCGATCAATTCATCGGTCACATAACCCTGCGAAAGCGAACCAGCGAGTGCAACTGTAAACAGTACAAACGGAAACAACGCCATCATCAGCGACATGGCGACATGACTGCTCATGACGGCTCCGTTCTTGTTGCCAAAGCGGCGGAGCGCCAACCACAGGGCCTGAACAGGACGGCCAAACAGAGGATTCGCAGAATTGGTCATCCTGCAACCCTAACCTGCCGAAATAAAACACAGAACCCGTCATCGGTATCAAATTGACAAAAGCAGTCAGGCGCGAGCGGGAACGCATTGCATCCGAACAGCGCCGCGTGCAGGATTGTGTGGTTAATGACCGAAACGGCCCAATCAGCGTCGAACATGCAGGAAGGTAAATGACCCCGGATCATAATGACACCAATGTTCGACCCAGGCTACGTCTGTCTGTTGTCCGCGACACATGCATCATTGCAACGCTGATTGTTGTGGGTCTCTACGCGGGCGCGGCTTTTCTGATCCCGCTGGCCATGGCGTTGCTGATCAACGTCCTGATCCTTGCGCTCAGCGATCGGGTGTCGGCCCTGACCCGCGCACCCGTTTGGGTGGCCAATATTGCCGGTGTCACTGTGGTCTTGGCCGGTTTGTTCATGATTATGTACGTGCTTGGAAGTCAGGCAACACAATTTGCGCGGTCGATCAGCACATATGAGAACCAGTTCGATGGCGCGGTTGAACGCATCACCGGGCTGGTGGGCAATGACGTAACCCGATTCATTCGGGACAATCTGGTCAATATCGACATGAATTTCGTCGGTCGCCTGCTTTTGGGCAGCGCCACGTCACTGTTGAACCAGTTCTTTCTCATCAGCCTCTATGTCGCCTTCCTGATGGCCGAGCGTCTGGCCTTTCGCAAAAAGATACAACTGGCCGCAGGTGACCCAAAAACCGGTGCTGAGTTTTCAACCATGCTGGACGCAATCTCGATCAGTCTTCAGCGCTATGTTGGCGTCAAAACCCTGATCAGCCTGATTACCGCAGGCATCAGCTATAGCGTGTTCCGGGCCCTGGGTCTGGAATATGCAGAAACCTGGGCTGTCCTGACCTTTGCCTTGAACTTCATACCTTCCATCGGGTCGATCATCGCGGTGTTCTTTCCTGCTATGATCGCACTGGTTCAGTTCGAGACCATCGGTCCGTTTCTGGTCATCGTCTTGGGTTGTGGGACATTGCAATTCCTGATCGGCAATTTTCTGGATCCCGCCATGCTGGGCCGTTCGCTGAACATGTCGACATTTCTGGTTATTCTGGCCCTGACCTTCTGGACAACCGTTTGGGGTCTGATCGGCGCTTTCCTGAGCGTGCCGATGACAGTGTGTATTTTGATCGTCTTCAGCCATATTCCAGCGCTGCGCCCGGTTGCTATTATGATGTCTCTGGACGGCAGATTGGGCGAAGATGATCAACAGGTCCCTGCCCGCTAAGCCATGCAGAGCCCAATTTTCATTGGATCAGAAATTTATCGTAACTCGACTTACGGATCGAAGCACCCGTTGGCCATTCCAAGAGTTTCAACCGTCATTGACCTCTGCCGCGCGTTGGGCTGGTTGACGCCCGAAAACTATCGTGTCAGCCCCTGCGCCAAACCCAGCGCGTTAGAGACATTTCATACCCCGGACTACATCGCCGCATTACAAAAGGCGGAACAGGATCAATACGTCTCGGATGAATCTCGTGAACGCTATGCGCTGGGCACATTGTCGAACCCCGTATTTCCCGAAATGTACCGACGCCCAGCCACAGCGGCTGGCGGTTCTATGCTTGCAGCGGAACTCATCCGAGATGGCGGTATCGTTTTCAACCCGGCCGGTGGCACGCATCACGGGCTGGCTGATCGGGCCAACGGGTTTTGTTATCTCAACGATCCGGTGCTGGCGATCCGGACGCTGCTGAATTCTGGTCTCGACCGCGTGGTTTATATCGACATTGATGCCCATCATTGTGACGGGGTCGAAGCTGCGTTTCATGGTTCAACAAACCTGCGTATGATTTCCATGCACGAAGCGCGGCGATGGCCTTTTACCGGTACACTAGACGATGACGCAGGCGGGGCCGCTTTCAACCTTCCGGTTGCCCGAGGCCTGAACGACGATGAATTCAGCGCGATCATGGACGAATTGATCCTTCCTGCCACGGCAGCCTTCAAGCCGCAGGCCATCGTCCTGCAATGCGGTGCGGATGCCGTGACCGAGGATCCTCTGTCGCGTTTGACCTTGTCCAGCTCTTCGCACTGGAACGCGGTCGCCGCGCTGAAGGAGCTCGCACCCCGATTTCTGGTGTTGGGCGGCGGTGGTTACAATCCGTGGTCCGTCGGGCGGTTGTGGACCGGAGTGTGGGCGACGCTGAACGGGTTCTATATTCCCGATAGACTAGACACGGACACCCAAACCATTCTGCGCGCGTTGACCTGGAACCGGTCGGCAGGCCGGAACCCACCCCCACACTGGTTGGACACGCTGCGGGACGCTCCTAATTTCGGGCCGATCCAAGAAGAACTGAAACAGGACTTGCGCCGATTAACCGCGCGGATTTCTCGGTAGATCGTCCGAAGGAACACTGCTAACTTACGGGCGTCACGACAGTTTTTCTGCTCTCAGCCCTTTTCTGAACAACCACGCTGCTAACGCCGAATGTGGACGCCAATTGGACCAGCCAAATGAATGCACTTAATCAGATAAATGATCTCAAGGCCCGCATGGGGCAATCCATCATCGGACAAACAGACGTAATCGACCGCTTGTTGATCGGGATATTGGCCAACGGCAATTTGCTGATCGAAGGACTGCCCGGTTTGGCCAAAACCCGCGCGGTAAAGGCGATGGCCCGCAATCTGGACGCAAGTTTCAGCCGCATCCAGTTCACGCCCGACCTTTTGCCCTCGGACGTCACAGGCACCGAGGTCTTTCAGCAAACCGACGATGGCGGAACCTTCCGGTTCGAGCCTGGCCCGATCTTTGCCAATATCGTTCTTGCGGACGAGATAAACCGCGCACCCGCCAAGGTTCAGGCAGCACTGCTTGAGGCAATGGAAGAACGGCAGGTAACTGTCTCAGGCACCACACATAAAATGGAACCGTTGTTCATCGTTATGGCAACGCAGAACCCGATCGAACAAGAGGGTACCTACCCCTTGCCCGAGGCGCAAATGGACCGTTTCCTGATGCATGTCCAGATCACTTACCCCCCAGTCGAAGACGAAGTAGAAGTAATCCGACTAGTGCGCGGAGAAGAGATTGCGGCGGGCCAAAGCGGGGCCAAGGATGCGCCGCCGACGATCCCTCAGGACGCCGTATTTGCCGCACGCGCCGAGATCGGGCAGATCCACGTTTCAGACGCGATGGACCGTTACATGGCCGATCTGGTGCAAGCCACACGGACCCCCGGTGCGCTGAGCGAGGAACTGGCCAGTTGGATAGACATCGGAGCTAGCCCGCGCGCTTCGCTGGCACTGGACAAGTGCGGACGCGCCCATGCCTGGATGAACCAGCGTGATTATGTAGACCCAGCCGACGTACGCGCCATCGCCCATGACGTATTCCGACATCGCATCACCCTAAGCTTCGAGGCGCAAGGCGGCGCGAAATCCGCCGACGATGTAATCTCGGAAGTCCTGCAGCTTGTTGCGCTGCCCTGATAGCTAAGGAACGCCGCGTGTCACAGACCGCCGCATATCGCGACGACCCGCGCATCCATGTGGATGCGAACCACCTTCTAAGGTTGGGGCCAAAGTCGCGCGCGATCAGCCTTTTGCCGCGTCAACCCGCCCGTTCTATTCTCAACGGACGGCACGCCTCGCGCCTGCGCGGGCGCGGTTTGAACTTTGAAGAGTTACGCAACTATCTGCCCGGCGACGACATCCGCACCATCGATTGGAAAGTCACGGCTCGCACAGGAAAACCCCACGTTAGGGTCTATACCGAGGAACGCGATCGCCCGGCCCTTTTGCTGGTCGACCAGCGTGTTTCGATGTTTTTTGGCACGCAAGTTTATATGAAGTCGGTCATCGCGGCTGAGGCTGCAGCAATTTCCGCCCACAGTGTGCTAGGCCAAGGCGACCGGGTCGGAGGGCTCGTCTTTGGCGACACTGATCTGGCGGAACATCGCCCGCAACGGCGGCCTGCCGCGCTGATGCGTTTTTTGGCATCCGTGGGTGCGCTGAACAGTAGTCTGCGCGCCTCGCAGAGCGCCTACGCGACCGTGACTTTGAACGCCGTGCTGAAACAGGCCGCCCAGATTACGCATACCAACACACTGATCTGCGTCTTTTCGGATTTCGATGGGCTGGATGACAGCTCCGAGATATTGATACGTGAACTTTCCGCGTCAAATGATCTGATTTTGTTCAATATTTCAGACCCAAGCTCTCGTGAATTGGTTCCCAACCTTAGGCTGACTGTATCGGACGGAGACAAGCAGATCGAACTGGACAGCGCGGACACGGGTTTGTCGGACCGCATCCGTCAAGCGATGGAAGATCGGTTGGCACAGTTGCAAACTTGGTCGCGCCGCTATGGCTTTCCCATCGTGCCTTTGACAACCGCGCAACCAACTCTCGACCAGTTGCTCATGCTGTTTGGTCATACCGGAGGCCGCAGATGAGTGTTGACGTCGAAGGCAAATCACTGGTGGATCTGCTTGACATGCTTGAACCCGCTCCGGCACCGGGCCCGGTTTCCATGGTGCCGCAGACTTGGGGATGGGTCGTTCTTGGCGTCCTTGTTGCAGGGCTGATCGCTTTCGGTGCTCATGCGTATCTTCGCCATCGACGGATGAATGCCTATCGGCGCGAGGCGCTGACTGAACTGGCGGTGGCGAAAGACAATCCCGCAAAGATCGCCGAGATCCTGCGCCGCGCAGCACTTGTTGCCTTTCCACGTAGCCGGGTTGCTGCCCTGCATGGAGACGAGTGGATCAGTTTTCTGACGCAAACCTCTGACCATACACATTTTTCTGATGTAGAGGCTCGCGTACTTACTGCAGCACCCTACACGACCATACCCGCCAGTCCCGAACTGACGAAGCTGGCACAGCAATGGATCAGGTCCCACAAACGCGAAAGGAGTACGTAATGTTCTCCTTTGCCGCGCCTTGGGTTTTCGTCCTGCTGCCGCTTCCCGCGTTGGTGTACTGGCTTGCCCCGCCTCACCGCGAGAAAAGCAGCTCGATCCGCATTCCTTTTTTCCGCCATGTTGCAAAGGCTGCTGGCGTCGAGCCCCGGCCAGGGTCTGTCATCCCGCGCCGTGCAGTCTTCCAGACTGTGACCGTCGTTGTGATCTGGTGCCTTCTGATCATCGCAATGGCCCGGCCGGAAGAACTGGGAGAGCCGATCGTGATTGAAAAGTCTGCCCGAGACGTGGTTCTGGCCTTGGATATCTCGGGTTCAATGAACCAGAAGGATTTCACCTCGTCCGACGGTGTGCCGACCCAACGCCTTGCTGCGGTTAAGGATGTTTTGCGCCAGTTCATTGCGGAACGACAAGGCGATCGGATGGCCCTGATCATCTTTGGCACCCGCGCCTTTGTGCAAGCCCCGTTTACCGAAGACCTCAATAGTTTGAATGGCTTTCTGGGCCAAACTCAAGTAGGTATGGCCGGTCCGAACACAGCCCTTGGGGATGCCATCGGACTGGGTATCCGCACGTTTGAATCCAGCGAGGTTGACCAACGTCTGATGATCGTCTTGAGCGACGGCGCTGACACCTCAAGCCGCATGACGCCAGTCAATGCGGCGGCTATCGCGGCGGAAAAAGGCGTTGTCATCTATACGGTCGGCGTAGGCGACCCAGACGCGTCGGGCGAGGATCGGGTCGACCTGGATGCGCTAAAGGATATCGCAGACAGAACAGGTGGAGCGTATTTCTTTGCCAATGATCAGGAAGCGCTGGCCGAAACATACGCCCGCATTGATGAGCTCAACCCAAGAATTGTGGAAACGCAAAGCTACCGACCACGTGAAAGCCTTGCGCACTATCCACTTGGGCTGGTCGTATTTTTGATGCTGATGACACTGGCCTTCCAACACGTTGCCCAACGGCGCAGAGGTGCAGCATGATTGGCGTTTTTGCAGATTTCCATTTTATTCGAGTGGCTTGGCTCCTGCTCCTCATACCGATTGCAGCACTGTGGTGGTTGATCCGCCCCACGCCAAAAACCCGTGCTCAAGCAATGTCCGGTATTGCACCGCACCTTGCCGCTGCGCTTGAGTTGGGGGCTGACAATGCGAGACGCCTCTATCCAATTGACGTTGCGATGATTGCGGCGATTTTGGTCACACTGGCTGCTGCGGGGCCAACATGGTCACGGGCACCCAACCCGCTGGTTGCGAACGCCGCTCCATTGGTGATCGCCCTGAAGGTGACCGACAGCATGGAAGAACCAGACTTGGCCCCGTCCCGTCTGGATCGCGCCAAGTTTAAAGTCACCGATCTGATCAATGCGCGCGTGGGTGCCCGAACTGCCTTGATCGCATATGCCGGTACCCCGCATCGCGTCGCACCTTTGACCGAAGACGCCAATATCCTGCGCCCGCTGCTAGAGGGCCTCACCCCCACCATTATGCCTAAACAGGGGGATGCAGCCGCTAATGCGCTGACGCTGGCCGAGACGGTTCTGAACGATAGCGAAACGCCCGGCGCTGTCCTTTTCGTGTTGGACGACCTCGACCCCTCACAACTGTCGGGTTTCGAGACCGCCACCATGCCAGTGTTCTTTCTGACCATGCTGCCAAATGGTCACAGCATCGCGCAACTCGACGGCTTGAAAGGGACAACTGTGGTTCCGTTCTCAAGCGATGATCGGGATATCAATCGCTTACAGCGTCACATTCAATCAGCATACACAGCCTCACTGGATGATGAAGACCGCCTAGACTGGCAAGACAAAGGATGGTTGCTGGCCTGGCCAACCGCCTTTCTGTCATTGCTTTGGTTTCGCAGAGGTTGGGTGATCCGGTTGATACTGCTCACCTTCTGCATTTGGTCCCCGTCTGGCCCGGCTTATGCCGATGGCTGGCGGGATTGGTTCTTGACCCCGGACCAACAGGGCCAAATCGCGATGAACCAAAAGCGCTATGCTGAAGCGGCCGAGTTGTTTCAGGACCCGTATCAGGAAGGCTATGCACGCCTAAAGGCCGGGCAATATCCCGAAGCTGCTGCGATCTTTGCCGAGCTGGATACGCCCGAAGCCGCGTTTTCCGAAGGTATGGCGCGCATACGAAACCGCGAGTATCGTCCAGCCATCGCGTCCTTTGAAACCGCATTGGAACGCCGGCCGGATTGGCCAGAAGCGCAGCATAACCTCGAGGTCTCGAAAGCGATCCTCGACTATGTTGAAACCACGCGCGAACAGTCTGATACAGGTGAAGAAGCCGGGATCGGGGCTGATGACACGGTCTTTGACAACGACGCCGGGCGTGGTGAACAGACGACAATTCAGGCTCCGACAGACGGATCGCAGGCCATGTCCGCTGACCAGTGGATCAGCACAATTGATACCGACATGCAGGATTTTCTTCGCAACCGGTTCCTGTTGGAAAATCAGGAGCAGCAGCAATGAGATACCTCGCTCTTCTCATGCTTCTAATTCCGACTGAACTGTTCGCCCAGACCGGCGTCCAGCCACAGGTGACCGCCGAAACACCTACGGAACCCGTTATCGTTGGGCAACCCGCAATTGTGCGCATCAAGGTGCTAGTGCCAACATTCATGCCCTCGCCTCCGGTGTTCCCATCGCTTGAGCAAGAGAACCTGCTGGTGCGCCTGCCGGAACGTGCTTCGGGACCAGTGAGTGAAACCGTCGAAGGCGAAACTTGGTCCGGCGTTCAACGCAGTTATCGCCTCTATCCTCTGAGCGCAGAAGAAATTGCGTTTGGTGCGCAGGACGTCGTGGTCACCTTTGCCGACCCCGAAACAAATGCGCCGGTTCAGGTCAGCGTGCCCTTGCCGGACTTGACCCTAAACGCCGTGGTCCCAGAGGGCGCACGCGACCTGGATCCGCTTATCATCGCAACCGGTCTTACGGTAGATCAGCAGATCGACGGGGACAAAAATATGGAGAATGGTGGATCAATCACGCGCCGCCTGACCGCCAAGATCTCTGGAACAACGCCTTTTCTGGTGCCCGAATTGATCCCGGACAGCCCGCAATCGCTGCTGCGAGCCTATCCCAAAGAGCCACGCTTTACTGAAAATGAAGACAGGGGTGTTCTATCCGGGCAGCGTGTGGATGAGGTCGTTTACCTGGCTCAGGAAGGCGGTCATACGCAGCTGCCTCCGGTCTCGATCCGCTGGTACAATCTGGACAGCGACCAGGTCGAAACTATCGACATTGCCCCGGTCGACTTGACACTGGCCCGACCGAAATGGAAGCCGCCAGACACAGAAACCACTATTAGGTTCGTCGTATGGTTGGTGGCTTTTGCGCTGTTCTTATGGCTTACTATCCGTTTCCTGCGCCCGCGGATCGATCGCTGGCGCCAGCTTCGTCGGGATGCGTTCCTGGCTTCGCCCGACTATGCGTTGGGTGAACTCAAGAAATCACTGCAAAATCGTGATATTGCAGCGACTTACACAGCTTTGGAAATGTGGAAGTCCCGCAGCGATATGGCCAGTCAAACCACCAGTTTGGACCAACACCTCGCCCAGATTGGAGCCGCCAGATACTCGGCGCACCCCGACACCAAGACCGAGGATTGGGCCGCGGCGTTGTCGGCGCTCGCGTCATTGAAGCAATCCGTGCAATCGCCAACGAACCCGTTACCGCCGCTCAACCCCTGAGTTTAGCACTGACATGAGGCAATCAACTGCCGTCGGTCCTTCAGGCGCACGCGTCCATACCCAAGCTCGATCAGCCCCAAATCCGCGAGACGATGCAAGTTGCGATGCAACGTCGGTTGGGACACGGCCACCATTGCGGCCAGCTCATCCTGGGATATCACGATCCACCCATCGGACTTCGCCGTCCCCTCGTCCAAGTGCAATAAGCGCAGAACAAGGCGCTTTTCCGTTCCTGTCACGGCAAGATTGGCCATGATACGCAAAGCAGTCTGCATGTTTTCATGCGACAAAGCGTAAAAATCACGGATGTAATCGGGATTGTCGCCGACCAGCCTGTCCAACCGTGACGACGGGAAAAACAGCGTTCGCGTGGTTTGGGTGGCCACGACACTCACAAGCCTGCTGGCTTCGGCAAACAGAGCCAGATCACCGATCCAGAACCCACCGCCTTGTTTGTGAACAACGAATTCCTGACCATCATCAGCGGGGGCCGTGATTTGAACCGCACCTTCCAGAACCGCATAAACCCCATTGGCCAAATCACCATACAGGTAAAGCGCTTCGTCCGCCTTGAAGTTTCTTCCTATCCCGCAGGCCAGCAGATCCGCCTGAAACCGCGCCCCACGCGCACCAAACCAGCCAGAGCCCAACAATCGCTGTCTATCATGCGGATTATCAATCATTAGTATTCTTCAATCTCATCATATGATAGGTTTCAAGACATTGTCATAGCCTAAGGTAAAGCTATCCGATTCTCGAAGTAATGCGAATTTTTCCTTTCGGGAATCAATACCTTGTTGGACGATCTAATAAGATAATGATCACCTTCCATTACTTTTACTTCAACGGGTCATTAAAACCCGGTCAGTTCAGGAGCAAACTATGTCACCACCTCGTTCGATTACAGAAAGTTGGCGCAGCACAATCCGCAAATTCGCTGTAGCTTCGGTCGCTGTTGCACTGGCCCTGCCCGCATGGGCACAAGATCAAAAGCCCAACATCCTGGTTATCTGGGGTGACGATATCGGTCAGTCGAACATCTCGGCCTATACAATGGGCCTGATGGGCTACCAGACGCCAAACATCGACCGCGTTGCGAAAGAGGGCATGATCTTCACCGACTATTATGGCGAGCAGTCCTGCACCGCCGGTCGGTCGTCGTACATCATGGGTCAGTCGGTGTTCCGCACAGGTCTGTCGAAAGTGGGTTTGCCCGGTGCCGATCTGGGTATGCAAGTCGAAGATCCAACAATTGCGGGCCTGCTGAAGGACCACGGTTACGTAACTGGTCAGTTCGGTAAAAACCACCTGGGTGACAAAGATGAGCATCTGCCGACAAACCACGGTTTTGATGAGTTTTTCGGGAACTTGTATCACCTGAATGCTGAGGAAGAGCCGGAAAACGAAGACTATCCCGGCGATCAGGTTCTGGCCGATGGCCGGACGTTCCGCGAAGCGTATGGTCCGCGTGGCGTGATCAAGTCCAAGGCGGACGGCACGATCGAGGACACTGGTCCGCTGACTCGCAAGCGCATGGAAACGGTGGATGATGAAACTGTTGCTGCTGCAATCGATTTCATCAAGCGTGCGCATGAGCAGGGTCAACCCTTCTATGTTTGGTGGAACGGTACGCGCATGCACTTCCGCACCCACGTCAAAGATGAAATGCGCCAACAGGCCAACGAAATCTTTGGTGGCGTTGCGGACGAGTACACCGCCGGCATGATCGAGCACGACATGCATGTCGGACAACTGCTTGATCTGTTGGACGAACTTGGCATTGCCGACAATACCATCGTTCACTACTCGACCGATAACGGCCCGCACATGAACACATGGCCAGATGCCGCGGCCACACCGTTCTGGGGTGAGAAAAACACCAACTGGGAAGGCGGCTGGCGCGTTCCTTCAATGGTCCGTTGGCCCGGTCAGATCGAAGCTGGATCGGTTACGAACGAGATCGTGCACCATATGGACTGGTTGCCGACCTATCTGGCGGTTGCTGGCGATCCTGACATCAAGGAAAAGCTGAAAGCAGGTTATAGCTCGTCCGGCATGGGGCGTGACTACAAAGTGCATCTGGATGGCTACAACATCCTGCCCCTGCTGACCGGTGAGACGACAGAAAGCCCGCGCGCCGAGATATTCTATTTCTCGGATGACGGCGACCTGACAGCGCTGCGCTACGACGACTGGAAGCTGATCTTCCTTGAGCAGAAAGCTTGGGCCACGCTACGCGCATGGATTGAACCTTGGACCGAGTTGCGCATCCCGCTGATCGTGAACCTGCGTCGCGACCCGTATGAGCGCGCCTATCGCACGTCCAACACCTACTATGACTGGCTGCTGGATCGCGCGTATTTCCTAGTGCCGGCACAGCAATACGTGGGCAATTTCCTCTCAACCTTCGAGGAATTCCCACCGCGCCAGAAAGCGGCAAGCTTCAACCTGGATCAGGTTATGGAGAAGCTGACGACACCGACAAACAACTAAGTCGCGTGTAAATCCAAACCGGGCCGCCACTTCGATGGCGGCCCTTTTTTTCTTGAAACTAAACGAGCAATTCATGCGATACCTAGTTCTCAGCGCAGTTCTTGCCTTCGCCCCGCTGTCACTGCTTGCCGACCCGCTGCCTAGTTGGACCAATAGTCATGCCAAAGATCAGATTGTCGCTTTTGTTGACGGCGTGACCAGCCAAGACAGTCCCTACTATGTTACCCCATCCGACCGGATTGCCGTGTTCGACAATGATGGAACGCTTTGGGCCGAGCAGCCGGTATATTTCCAGTTCATCTATGCCATGGACCGTCTTGCAGAAATGGCCGAGCAAGACCCATCGATCCTGTCAACGCCTGCTTTGAAAGCTGCGGCCGAAGGGGATTTGGCCACGGTTCTGCAAGGCGGCCATGACGCCCTGATTGAAGTCGTAAACGCCTCGCACTCAGGCAACAGCGTCGACGCGTTTCAATCTTCCGTGTCGAACTGGCTGGCCACCGAGCGCCACCCGGATACCGGCCTGCCCTATGACCAGATGACCTATCAACCAATGGTAGAACTTTTGCGCTATTTGCGAGATGAAGGGTTCACTACCTATGTCGTCTCAGGCGGTGGCCTGCATTTCATGCGTGTCTTTGCCGAAGAAGCCTATGGCATTCCACCCAATCAGGTTTTGGGCACTTATGGTAACACCAGCTATGAGGTGATTGATGGCAAGCCGACGATCGTCAAGGCGCCGGGAATCGCGTTCATTGATGACAAAGAAGGCAAACCCATCAACATCGAACGCACAATTGGCAAGCGCCCGATTCTGGCCGGGGGCAACTCGGACGGTGATTTTGCGATGATGGAGTGGGTGACCGCTGGTGACGGCCCCCGACTGGGCGTGCTGATCCACCACACAGATGCAGACCGCGAATGGGCTTATGATCGTGAAGGCCTTGTTGGCAAGTTGGCTGACGGGCTGGACAAAGGCCCGAATATGGGTTGGGTCATTGTGGATATGGCGCAGGATTGGACTCGGGTCTACACTGGGGCAAACTGACAAACCCGGAGCCTTAACCCTATGTGGACATTGCTTGTTTCTGCCGTCGTCTTTGCCCTCTATGCGACGGCAGCGGTGTTTGTCGTCCGCGCTGCGCAAACAGCGCGGACCCCTCAAGGTGCCGTTGGGTGGGTCGTGTTTCTGGCCTCAGCCCCCTTTATCGCAGTGCCTGCCTACCTGTTTCTAGGCCACCATCGCTTTCGCGGATACCGCATCGCACGTCAGGAAAGCGAACGCGTTGTCGAAGGCATCAAAACCTTCGCCGATTATTCAAAACCCGATCCGTCGCGCATGTCGATCAACCCGCGCCCGTTCGAAGTTCTGGCGCATTTACCAGTTTCACGCGGGAACGGGGCCGAGCTGCTAATTGATGGGCAAGCCACATTTGATGCGATTTTTGACGCCATTGACTCAGCCAAAAGCTATATCCTTATTCAATTTTATATCGTGCGCGCTGATGAATTGGGGCTGAGGCTGCAGGAAAAGCTGATCGCTGCGGCGAAACGCGGGGTGCGCGTCCGTTTCATGGCCGACGCAGTGGGCAGTTACGGCCTCCCCTCGGATTATCTTGGGGCACTTCAGGAGGCCGGGATTGACGTGGCCAATCCGAAGGATCAGCGCGGCCCCAATTTCCGATTTCAACTCAACTATCGAAACCACCGCAAAACCGTGGTCATCGATGGGGAAACCGGATTCATAGGCGGCCACAACATTGGCGTGGAATACCTGGGACAGGACAAGCATTTCGGTCATTGGCGCGATACGCATCTGAAAATGACCGGCCATATCGTCCGCCAACTGCAGCTGATCTTCACCGAAGACTGGCACTGGGCCCGTAACGAAGATCTGATCGACGAATTGGACTGGGCGGGCTCAGAGGCCGAGCAAGACATGAACGCCTTATTGGTTGCCACCGGCCCCGGTGATGAAACGGAAACCGGTGCGATGATGTTTTTTGCCGCCATTGCCGCAGCCAAGGAAAGGCTCTGGATCGCTTCGCCTTATTTTGTGCCGGATATCGACGTAACGACTGCCCTGCAACACGCGGCAATGCGCGGCGTGGACGTACGAATTCTGGTACCGGACATGATCGACCACCGCTTACCCTGGCTGGCCGCGTTCGCCTATTTTGACGAGGTCCGTGACTGCGGCGCGCGTATTTTTCGCTATACCGACGGCTTCATGCATCAAAAGGCCTTTGTGGTTGATGACACGCTTGCGGCGGTAGGCACCACCAATCTGGACAACCGCTCATTCCGGCTGAATTTCGAGGCGATGGCCCTGTTCTTTGATGTCAGGGCCGCGAACCGGGTCGCAGACATGCTGCAAGCAGATTTCGAGAACAGTTATGAACTGACGCGCACGCTGGCCCAGCAACCTGCTCACATTCGCTTTGGCTCTCCCCTGGCACGGTTGTTTGCACCGATCCTTTAGGAAAAGAACTTTTCCTGAAAGACCCGTGTCATCATTGCGACTAGGTAAGCCGTCGACAGACCAAAGGCCAACAGTCCGGCGACCGACGCGAAAGAGCCAAAGATACGCAACCCTTCACCCAGCACGATGTCGCCGTAGCCCAATGTCGTGAATGTCACCAATGAAAAGTAAATGGCCGTATTCCAATCCGGCAGCACCTCAAGCAGTACCCACACGATCGCCCAAATCCAGACCTGTATCGTGTGCGTCGCGACGATGAACGCCAAAGATACTGCAATGGGCGCAGCGGTTCCGACATACACACCTTTGTCCGCCCATTTTTTGTCCCAATTGATAATCGTGACGGTGCACCAGGTCAGCAACAGGATTTCGATCACAAAGCAGAGCCCGAGAAAGGTACTGCCCCAAATGATCTGATGCAGCAACGTCATGTTTTTCATCCTGATTTACGGCAGTGGATCGTCAGGGCAGAATGACCTTTTGAGTTACAAGGCACAACCCCGGCCAATACCAAGTTCACCTGCGGCGAATGGAACCGGGTGATGGTCTGCACTGGACAGTTTGGATTTCCGCCGCAAATTCTTGGAAGAAAAGAAAGCAGATCATGTTGTTGACCATCGATCGTGTCCAGAAAACCTATCCCGGCGGACGACCGGTGCTACGCGATGTTTCACTGGATCTGGATCAAGGTCAAACGCTGGCCCTGACCGGTGAAAGCGGAAGCGGGAAAAGTACCCTTTTGAACCTTGCCGCAGCTTTAGACAGCTTTGACGGTGGTGAGATCACGCTGGGCGACACACGATTTTCCACGCTAGATGATGCTGGCAGGGCGCGTTTGCGCCGGAATCAAGTGTCGCTGGTGTTTCAGCAGTTCAATTTGATCCCGTCTCTGAACGTTGCGCAAAACCTGTCGTTTCACGCCCGTCTTGCCGGTGTAGAAGATACCACTTGGAACAGTCATCTCGCCGAACGGTTAGGCCTGTCCGATTTGCTGGACCGCTTCCCCGAAAACCTGTCGGGCGGTCAACAACAACGGGTCGCCATCGGGCGGGCCATGGCCGCGCGTCCCAATTTGTTGCTAGCAGATGAACCAACGGGTAATCTGGACGAAACCGCCAGCGAAACTGTGTTGGACTTGATGTTGTCGCTAGTGGCAGATACCGGCGCCGCGCTTCTGTTGGTGACGCACTCACAGAAAATTGCCGGTCGGTTGGATCGCCAGGTCAAGCTGAGTGGCGGGCGTATCCAATGACATGGGCCACTGTTCAGGCGTTGCTGTCTCATTGGCGGGTACATCGCTTGCAATTGGCGACTTTGCTAATCGGCATCGCTTTGGCCACCGGTTTGTGGTCAGCCGTCCAAGCCATCAATGCTGAGGCGCGCGCAAGCTATGCCCGTGCCAATGCGCAACTGGCTGTTGGGCAATTTGACGAACTGCGTGACCCCTCGGGGCCTATTCCGATGTCCCGCTATGTCGAACTGCGTCGTGCGGGTTGGCAGGTTGCCGCCGTACTTGAAGGCCCCTACCGCGTAGGTGGGCGAACCTTGCGCCTGATGGGCGTGGACATGGTAGCCTATCCGGCCTTACCCGCCGTGATCGAAGCGGAACAAAGCGCAGAAGCGACCGAGCCCGCCGACATGCTTACCGCTCCAGGTCGCCTACTTGCATCCCCGGAATTACAGCCTTTGCTGAGAGGGCAAACTAACCTTCCGCCTGTTCTAATCACATCGGCCCTGCCCCCGGACGTTATCCTGACGGATATAGGTGTGGCCGAGCGACTTCTGAACCAACCGGGCGCAATCTCGAGGCTGGTCGTGTTGCCGAACCAACCTCGTGATCGTTTGCCTTTGAACCAGATCGCACCCGAGCTAGAGCGGATCAGCCCTACAACACAAGTTGACACCGCACGGCTGACCGACAGTTTCCACCTGAACCTGTCGGCCTTTGGCTTGCTGTCTTTTGCCGTTGGATTATTCATTGTGAACGGCACCGTTGGTCTGGCCTTTGCCCAGCGGCGCGGGATGATCCGCACTTTGCGTGCGTTGGGCGTTTCGATGCGGCGTTTGGTTTGGCTGATCCTGACGGAACTGACCGTGCTGGCCCTGATTGGCGGCAGCCTTGGGTTGCTGTTGGGTTTCTTTCTGGCCGGAGCGCTGCTGCCAGACGTCGCGGCCACCCTACGCGGGCTTTATGGTGCGCCTGTAACAGGACAGCTTACGCTCCAACCTAAATGGGTTTTGGCCGGGCTCGCTATGGCCGTATTTGGGACGTTGCTGGCCAGCGGCCATGCGCTATGGCGCTTGTCCAACATGCCTTTGCTCGAAGGACCGGGCGTCCAAGCGTGGCAGAGCAATTCTCGCGCACGCAACATCGTCGGAGCAATTGGTCTGGTCCTGATCGCCAGCGGGGCGTTGGCTTACATCAGTGTCGGAGGGCTGGTCGCAGGGTTCGTGCTGCTGGCCGGGCTGCTGACTGGTGCCGCGCTGTTGCTGCCCGCGCTGTTGGCCATGGCGCTGTCTGCGTTGGCTCGCACGGCGCGCGAACCTGTTTCGCAATGGGTCTGGTCCGATATGCGGGCGCAATTGCCTGGTCTGTCATTGGCCTTGATGGCGCTTTTGCTGGCGCTGGCGGCAAATATCGGCGTGAGCACAATGGTTTCCAGCTTCCGGTTAACATTTGTAGGCTGGCTGGACCAACGACTGACGGCCGAGCTCTACGTGACCGCGCGAGATGAAGACCAAGCGCGCGAGATCACCACTTGGTTACGCCCACAAGTCGATGCCATCCTGCCGATCCGAAACGTGGAACTGTTCCATGAAACGGGTCCTCTTTTCTTATACGGCGTGGTCGATGATCCCGTGTACCGGCAGCACTGGCCGTTGATTGCCTCAACCTACTCCGTTTGGGATGACGTGATGGCCGGAAACGCAGTGCTTATCAACGAACAACTGGCGCGACGCGCGTCTCTTTGGCCTGGTGATGAACTGAAACTGTCCTCTAAACACTATCTGCCGATTGCTGGCGTCTATTCCGACTACGGCAACCCAACCGGGCAGGCGATCGTGTCAATGGCGCAGCTGGACCAAATCGCACCAGGGGCCGAGATGCGGCGGTTTGGCGTCAGAATGCCCCCAGAGGGCGCGACTGCGATGGCTCGAAACGTACGAGAACAGTTTGCCCTGTCACCGCGCATGGTCGTGCAGCAAGCCGCGATGAAGGCGCAATCGCGTGCGATTTTCGAGAAGACCTTTGTTGTGACCTCGGCGCTTAACGTTCTGACCCTTGGCGTAGCTGGCTTTGCCATTCTGACCAGCCTATTGACCCTATGGACCCAACGACTGCCGCAAATCGCCCCGGTTTGGGCTTTGGGGCTGAATCGGGCGCAATTGGCGCGGCTGGAGCTATTGCGCAGCGTGCTGCTGGCCGCACTGACCGCCTGTCTGGCCCTGCCGCTGGGGCTGGTTCTGGCCTGGGTTCTACTGGCGGTGATCAATGTACAAGCGTTTGGCTGGCGTCTGCCGATGTTCTTGTTCCCTTGGGACTGGCTGTGGCTGTTCGTGCTGACCTTGCTGGCTGCGCTTATCGCTGCCGCCCTGCCCGCGTTACGAATGCTGCGCCTACCCCCTGCTGATTTGCTGAGAGTGTTCGCGAATGAACGTTAAAACCCTTCTACTTTGCTTGATGACCTTTTTCCCGCTACCGCTCTGGGCCCAGGGGTATGCCGGATTGGGTGGGTCCGCCGAGGGCTTTGACGTGCCCAAAGCGGGGTATGCGTTTGATTTCCCGAAGGATCACGGACCTCACCCCTCTTATCGGATTGAATGGTGGTATCTGACGGCCAACCTCAAAGGTGAGGACGGGCGCGATTATGGAATTCAGTGGACCCTGTTCCGGTCAGCACTGAAACCGTTTGAAACAGATGACTGGCAAAGTCCACAAATCTGGATGGGTCACGCAGCCACCACAACGCCCGACGGTCATTTCTTTGCCGAGCGCCTTTCGCGCGGTGGAATCGGTCAGGCAGGCGTAATTTCTCAACCCTTTGAGGCGTGGATCGACGAATGGCGTATGGCCGGTCCAGATTTCGACACCCTGACTCTCACGGCCAACGGAGAGGATTTTGGCTATGACCTGTCACTGACTGCTCAAGGGCCATTAGTGTTTCACGGTGATGCTGGCTATTCCGTGAAGTCAGCCGATGGTCAAGCCAGCTATTATTATTCGCAGCCCTTTTACGCGGTTGAAGGTGTCCTTAGACTGGCGGGCGGTGATGTACGCGTCACCGGACAGGGGTGGCTGGACCGCGAGTGGTCTTCGCAGCCGCTTGCCGCAGATCAAAGTGGATGGGATTGGTTTTCGCTCAGCTTCGAGGGGGGCGACAAGATGATGGCTTTTCGGTTGCGTGGGGGGCGTGGGGATTTCACCTCGGCCACATGGATCAATGCCGATGGCAGTACCGAAGCTATCCCCAACGGCACCGTCCAATTGATCCCACTGCGAACCGATCAGGTCGCAGGGCGCGAGGTTCCAACACAGTGGCGCGTTGTATTGCCGGATCGAGGTGTCGAAATCGAGGTCTCAGCCCTGACCCCCAACGCATGGATGGGAACCCGCTTTGAGTATTGGGAAGGCCCTGTCATCGTAACCGGCAGTCATGAAGGTATCGGATACCTTGAGATGACAGGGTATTGAAACGTCAAGCTACGCAATCGGCTCAGCGCACGACGTAAACCGAAACCGTCGAATGTCGCACCACGCGCGAGGCATTGGGGCCAAGAAGGTAATCCTTGAAATCCGGTTTATGCGCGCCGATCACAATCAGATCTGATCCAGCGCTTTCAGCAGTTTTCAGGATCTCCTGATAGGCCGTTCCTGTCGCGACGACGTGGCGAATATGCTCATTCTGCTCTGCCCCAAGAGCCTTGATACACAGGGCGGTCAGAGTGGTCTGCGCCTCTTCCAGTGCCTTGTCGTGGAAGTCGGGCTCAAAGAAACCCGACACCCAGCTCTCACCGAAATCCGGTAACACTGTCACAACATCCAACTGCGCGCCTTCCAAATCCGCAAGCGCGGCCGCCTTTTGGAGGACCGGCACATCAATCTCGCCATTGCTGATGTCAATGGCACATAGAACCGAACGTGTCATGCAAGCACCTCTTGTCTTGCGGCGCGGCCGCGTTGCAACAGCGCGATAAGGCCCAGAAGAACCATCGCGGGAATATAGATCAGCTGCTTAGGTGGCTGGCTGGATGGCAGGCTGACCGAGGTCAAACGCACGGCCTCATCCCCATAATAGTCGAAGTTGCCCAAATCGTCCGCAACAGGTGTGCCAAACAGCGGTTCTTCCAACTTAACCAGACCGTCCTCGGGGAACAGCAGCAGGCCCATCGCCTCGACCCGTGCAGCACCACCTTCTTCTTCGCCCACAGTGACGACAACGGTTGTATCCACCATTTCAAGCGTATCGAAGTCAGGCCCGGACACCACAAGCCGCATCTCTGTACCGGGTGGAACCTGACCGATTGTTTCTTCGAACGCAGCAGGCTCAACCGTCTGGAACGGAGGTGAAATGCGGTCCATGAAAAAGTCCGGCCTGAACAAGGCAAAGGCCACAAAGATCAGCGCGATGCTTTCATAGATCCGGCTGTGCGTCAGGAAGTAACCCATTGTACCGGCGGTAAAGACCAGAATGGCTATGGTCGCGAATATGGCGACGATTATGCCTTCGACCCATGTCACATCGATCAACAACAGGTCCGTGTTGAAGATGAACACAAACGGCAAGGCCACGGTGCGCAAGCTGTAGAAGAACGCCGTGAAGCCGGTTTTGATCGCGTCCCCGCCCGAGACAGCAGCGGCCGCGAAGCTGGCCAGACCCACAGGCGGCGTCACGTCCGCCATGATGCCGAAGTAAAAGACAAACAGGTGGACGGCGATCAGAGGAACGATCAGCCCGCTTTGCGCACCCAGTTCGACCACAACGCCCGCCATCAGCGAACTGACGACGATATAGTTCGCCGTGGTCGGCAGGCCCATGCCCAGGATCAGGCTGAGGATACCGACCATGATCAGCATCAGGATCAGATTGCCGCCCGAAAGGAACTCGACCAGATCGGCCATAACCTGTCCTACACCGGTCAGCGTCACCGTACCCACGATCACACCCGCCGTGGCGGTGGCCAAAGCGATCCCGATCATGTTCCGCGCCCCGTCGATCAGGCCCTGCCACAGGTCAGCCACACCGTCGATAAAGCGATTGTACACATCGCTTTCGCCGCGGAAGATCGCCTTGAGCGGTTTTTGCGTCAGCAGGATCACGAACAGTAACGCGGTTGCCCAAAAGGCCGACAAACCGGGAGATTTCTGTTCGATCATCAGGAAGTAGACCAGCACGATAATCGGCAACAGATAGTGCAGACCTGCCTTGTAGATGTCAGCAATGACCGGCAGTGTGACTTCTTTGGCGTTTGGATCGTCGGGCTCAAGATCCGGCACCTGAGCGGCCAGATAAAGCAGCACAACATAGATCGCGCAAACGATCAGGCTGAGGATCAATCCCGCCGCGGAAGGTGCCCAACTTGTCACCGCATCCACCGGGAATTGCGAGCTATAGCACAGACCGGCAAACACCAAGAAGAAAGACAACATACCGACTACGGTCCGCGCCAGATGCACATCCCGATCGCCCAGAGTTGGCATGTTCCGCTTAACCGCTTCAAGATGGACGATATAGACCAGAGCGATGTAGGAAATCGCAGCAGGCAGGAAGGCGTGGGTAATGACCTCGACATACGAGATGCCCACATATTCCACCATCAGGAAGGCCGCAGCGCCCATAACCGGTGGCATGATCTGGCCATTCACCGAAGACGCGACCTCGACCGAGCCAGCTTGTTCGCTGGAAAAACCCACGCGTTTCATCAACGGAATGGTGAATGTGCCGGTGGTTACAACATTGGCAATTGATGAACCCGAGATCAGACCAGTAGCAGCCGAGCCCACAACAGCCGCCTTCGCAGGACCGCCACGCAGATGGCCAAGCGCCCCGAAGGCCATCTTGATGAAATAGTTCCCTGCCCCGGCCTTATCCAACAAGGCCCCGAACAATACGAACAAAAAGACGAATTTCGTGGAAACGCCAAGTGCGATGCCAAACACGCCTTCGGACGTGATCCACATATGGCTCATGGCCTTTTTAAGGCTCGCGCCCTTCCAGCGGATCACCTCGGGAACGTATTCGGATGAACCAAAGAAAACATAGGCCAGAAAGATCGTCGCGATGATCGCCATGGCTGGGCCAAGCGCACGACGCGCGGCCTCAAAAAGCAACAGCAAACCGCCCAAAGCGACCCACTTGTCCGTATCATCGGCCAGCCCACCCGCATTGACGATCTTGTCGTAGAAGAAATAGCCGTAAAGTGCGACGAACGCGCCCAAAAGACCCATAATCCAGTCCTGGATCGGGATATAACCGCGCGGGCTTGATTTTAACGCCGGGTAAGCCGCAAAGGCCAGGAACATCGCAAAGGCCAGATGGAACTGACGCGAGTTGTTCACAACGCTTCCGGGAAGAACATAGTTCGAGATTGGTGAGGCCAGAACAACCTGAAAAATCGACCAGATCGCCGCCACGATGGCCAGAAATATCCCTACATTCCCGACTGGATTACGCCCACCGGCGTCGGAAGATGCGACCAGATCCTGAAGCTCTTCTTCGGATAGCGGACGATTGGATTGTGTGTCGGAACTCATGCAATGTCTCCCCGTCACGGCCTTTTTCGGCCTTTTGGAACCCCGTTTAACACGGGTTGCGTGCAGGGCGCCCGAGGGCACCCTGCGTCAGGTCTGGCTTACTGAATCCAGCCTTTTTCTTTGTAGTACTTCTCGGCACCCGGATGCAGCGGTGCCGACAGGCCGTCCGCGATCATCTCTTCAGGCTTGAGGTTGGCAAATGCAGGGTGCAGCTTTTTGAAGTCATCGAAGTTCTCGAAGACCGAGCTGACAACCGCGTACACAGCGTCTTCCGACACGTCCGCCGAAGTCACAAAGGTTGCGCCCACACCAAAGGTCGACGTGTCGCCGTCAGATCCACGGTACATGCCACCGGGAATGGTTGCGGTGCGGTAGAACGAGTTGTCGTTGACCAGTTTGTCCACAGCTTCCCCGCTGACATTCACCAGAACCGAGTCACACGCGGTGGTGGCTTCTTGAATCGAACCCGAAGGGTGACCGACGGTGTAAACCATCGCATCGATCTGGTTGTCGCACAGTGCGGCCGACTGTTCAGCCGCCTTCAGTTCGGTCGCCAGTTCGAAATCGCCCGTGGTCCAGCCCATTTCACCCAGCAGAACCTCCATTGTGCCCCGCTGACCGGAACCGGGGTTGCCGATGTTGACGCGCTTACCTTTCAGATCTTCGAATTTGGTGATGCCGGAATCTGCGCGGGCCACAACGGTGAACGGCTCGGGGTGAACCGAGAATACCGCACGCAGGTTTTCGAACGGGCCAGCCTCTTCAAACTTCGAGGTGCCGTTATAGGCATGGTACTGCCAGTCGGACTGCGCCACACCAAACTCCAGCTCGCCTTCGCGGATGGTGTTGATGTTGTAGACCGAACCACCGGTCGATTCGACCGAGCAGCGCACGCCATGTTCCTTGCGGCCCTTGTTCACCAGACGGCAGATTGCGCCCCCTGTCGGGTAATACACGCCGGTTACGCCACCGGTGCCGATTGTGATGAACTCTTCCGCATATGCGGCCGGCGCCATCATGGCTGCGGTCACAAACGCGCCGAGGCTCAGTTTGCTGCTGTTTTTCATGTGTTAACTCCCACTTTTTTATCTGGCAGTTGGAACCCAAATAAGTCGTCCTGCTCAGGGAAGCGTGCCGATAATACAAACCGGCCCGTCCCGCAACAGGTACAACTCTTTGAATTTTCCATTGTCTCCCAACCCTTAAGAGGTTTCATTCAGAGACACCGATTGTCAAGGCCAGCGCCAAGATTGATCCCGCCAATCCGCATATATGAGCTTAATTTCCAAAGTTTCCCCTTCGGCCTGCCAGAAACCATCCTGTTTTCCTGGCAACACTTTAAGTTCAAACATACGCCTCATTCCTGGCGCAAATAACAGGCACCTGCACGCCAGGTTCGGTCATAATGATTGCCCATTTTGCCGGACCGAGCGAACAGAAAACCCCCAAATTTGGAACTCGAAATGGCAAAGAAATACCTCTGCGTGCTCGCAATAACAGCGATGGCGGCCACTCCGGCTTTGGCCAAGAGCACACTACACGACGATGATTTTTCGATGGAATGTGTCTCGGATGTAGATGGCAGCAACGTTACATTGAAAAGGTCAGGTGGTTCGGACAAAGGTTTCATTTCCACAGGTGATCTTGAAGGCGAGGCTGCAATTTACCCTGTCGGAGAATCGATGACATTTCTGTTGATGCAGGACGGACAGGTCGTCACATTTGTGGTGAACTACGACAGT
Organism: Ruegeria sp. HKCCA5763; assembly: GCF_013034545.1. Taxonomy (NCBI): domain Bacteria; kingdom Pseudomonadati; phylum Pseudomonadota; class Alphaproteobacteria; order Rhodobacterales; family Roseobacteraceae; genus Ruegeria; species Ruegeria sp. HKCCA5763. The sequence goes on along the minus strand of NZ_WQGF01000001.1, from coordinate 839,562 downwards.
TTGAAATACGACATGATGGTCAAAGGTGCGGCCCAGAAATTTGATCGCGGCACCTGCCCCGCGTCCTGAAGCACGCACAAGGCCGAAGTCTATACTTCTCTTACACTGTGTTGATTTCAACTGGTGGAATTCAGACGCACGGTTGAAACGGAAAAAGCGGCGCAACTGCGCCGCTTTTATCATTTATTTCTGAAAGTTAGGCCGATGCCTTAAAGATTTTATCTATGTTGCTACCCAAAGCTGTATTGAACTCGGCATCAGATTGCTGTTTCGACAGACCTTCTGTCAGCGCACGCGAAAACGACGCGATCATCTTGCCGTTCTGACCCAGCAGATCACACGCTTGTTCGGTCGAATACCCACCTGACAAAGCAACGACGCGCACGACACGCGGGTGATCAGCCACTTCATCATAAAGGTTTGCCGTGCTCGGGATCGTCAGTTTCAACATGACGTCCTGTCCCTCGGTCAACTGATCCAGGTTTTTCAGGATTTCAGCCTTCAGCATCTCTTCCGCCTCGGCCTTGGTTTCCGAGTTGATATTGACCTCGGGCTCGACAATCGGAACCATCCCTGCCGCAACAACCTCGCGGGCCACGTCAAATTGCTGTGCCACAACGGCAGCGATGCCTTCGGCGTTGGCTTCATGAATTACCGAACGTTCCTTGGTGCCAAACACACCCTCTGCCTTGGCCAGCGTTTCGGCCAGACCCGGGATCGGTTTCATCATCTGGACGCCATTGGCAGTCTCTTCCAGACCTTTGTCGATTTTCAGGAACGGAACGATACCTTTGACCGACCAAAGGTAATCTGCAACCTTGCGGCCGTCGATTTCTTCACCCAGCGTACGTTCGAACAGGATCGCACCGATCACTTTGTCCTTGGTGAAATCGTCCGCCAGAATGATCCGCGCGCGCATGTTCTGGATTTCGCCGAACATCTCTTCTTCCGACGCGTAAGCCGACGCGTCCACCCCATAAAGCGCCAGCGCCTTGGGGGTCGATCCACCGCTTTGATCCAGTGCGGCGATAAAGCCTGCTCCGTTGGACATCTGCGCGCGCTGTTCTGCTTTGGACATAATGATTTCCCGTTCAAGAATGATTCCGATTTCATTCCTCGCATACAGCACGGCGATGGACGATGGTAGTTTGTTAGCGCTCAACCAACCTCAACCATATCCCGTCCTTGGACCGAACGGTCAGATGCGCCACCGGAACCGGTGTTTTTCCGGGGATTGTTTCGAATTTGAATTGGCGCAACAGCATCGACAGGATCAAGGGCCCCTCAACCATCGCAAACCCCGCCCCAGTGCACACTCTTGGTCCGGCAGAGAACGGAATGTAGGCATTGCGTTGACATGTTTTGCCGTTCTCTGTCTTCCAGCGCGAGGGATCGAACTCGTCGGGATTGTCCCAAAGCCTTTCTTGCCGATGCAGGTGCCAGAGGCTGACGACAATTGGAGAGCCTTTTGGAACGTCCCTGTCCCGGAACCGTTCGGGACATTGCGACTGGCGCACCATCATCGGCACCGGTGGATAAAGCCGCAACGCCTCTCGAAACACATCTCGGGTGACGTTCAGCCTGGACATGGCTGTAAAAGACGGATTCTGAAATGCCTGGGCCTCTTCCGCGACTTTCTCCTGCCAGTCGGGGTACAGAGCCAGCAGATAAAGCGCCCAGGCTAGGGCCGAGGCGCTGGTTTCATGGCCCGCCAGAAAGAAGATCGCGACCTGATCAATCATCTCGTCGGTTTCAAAACACTTCCCCGTGGCGGGATCGGGAGTTGTCATGATTTTCGTGGCCAGGTCGTTTGGTGCCGTCCCATCAGCAATGGCTGCAGCACGATCCGCTGTAAGTTTCTGGATCAATTTCCTGATATCATGCGCATTCCGCCGTGTGTCTCTGGAATGCAGACGGGGAACCCAACGCGGCAGAGGCACAAAGGCCGCAAGGTTCAAAAGTGGTTGCTGCCGTTGATAGGCACGAAACTTCTGAAACACTTTCGCCGCTGTTTCATGCTCAATGGGTACCGAGAACAGTGTTCTGAAAATGACATCTGCGGCGACATGGCTGGTGATTTCTTCTACTTCAATCTCCGCTCCAGCACAGGAGTGCAGCCGACCCGCGCAGGCTTGTGAGGCGTCTCGCATCGCCGGAAACGTGTCTTTCAACCGCCCTCCTGCGAAAGCTGGGTCAATGATACGACGTTGTCGCTTCCATGCTTCACCGTTTGTCAGAAAAACAGACTCACCCAAAAGCGGTCGCAATCCTTCGCTGATCCGGTTGGATTTCGGGAAATCATCAGATCTTTTTTTCAACACCAGATCAACAAGTTCCGGCTGATTGATCATGTAAGATCTAAAGAACGGCGTTCGAAATTCCGCCATCCACGCGCGATAGAGACGATGGGGTTGTGCTGAAAGCAGGTCTTTCCGAAACAGTCTCAGATACTGCCAAAGCGAAACTTTGTTTGGGCGTGGGGTCGGTTTTGGCGGGATCATGCGTGAACCGTAGTGTATTTTGAAACGGGCTGATCAATACGTGACGGTGAAGGCGCGCGCCCGGCAAATCGTGCAGCCAAGGTTTGGGGGCCCGCGGTGATCCGAAAATAATCGTATGCACCCGGACGGTCAAAGGCGCAGAGATACTGAAAATGCAGCTTGAAGAACCGCCAGCGGTCCGCCTTCCAGCGCTCAGGGGACAGTGTCTGAGTAAACGCTGCCGACAAAACCAAGGGCCATTTCTTTTCTGGGCCGCCCACACCGCTGACCGCAACCGGGTCGCATAGCGCAAAGGCGCAGCCATCGCCGGGGGCGGTAAAATCGACCCATGTCACAGTGGGTTGCTGGGACAGAAACTGCAAATCCGCGCGTAAACGGTGTGCGTTTGGCAGGAAGGAAACCATGGGAACCACCTGCCCCAAAGTCAGAAACGACAAAACCGGGCCTCGGTCATACACGCCACAATCGCGGATCAAATCGGCCAGAACCGACACCCCCAGATGCGCGCCAGAGCTGTGGCCGATCACCAAAACCTCGTCTACCTCTTCAGTCAAAGCGTCTTTGATCAGGTCTTGGAATGTGTCCAGCCGCGCCTGCAACTGCGGCGGAGTTTCCCCCTTCAACTGCGCAGAATACGCGTAGTCATGCATCAGGTAATAGGCAAACAGCCGGTTGTCGATTGTGCGAAACCAACGCAACACGGCATAAGCTAGGACACCCACCGGAACCAAAGCCCACGGCCCGACCATTGGGGCAAGCAGTTTCGCCATCGCCCACGCAACCAGCAGCGCGGCCAGCAATTGCAAAAGCAACATGCCAACCGGATACAGCGCAGCAATCACCGGCCCTTTCCTCAGCCCCATCAACCGACGCAGAGTACCCGTTGAGATGTAGGTCCAAGCGGTTCGAGCCAGTTGCAGATAGGTGGAAAGGATCGATCCCGTCATGCTGTCCCGCACGATGTCCGACCAGACCAGCACATCAACATCCGTGTGCACCCGTTCACCATCCTGAAGCGACGTGACATGCCAGCCAAAAACCTCGGACCGCTGCTTGGCTGAGACAGAAATCTCGTAGCCGGAAATCTCGGCCTGGGCCTGTGACTCAGACCGATACAACTCGCGATATCGTCGGGGCGGAAAGGGATCATAACCGGGTATGTAAAACACCCGACGTTTGCGCACCCGAGGCTGATTTGTCTGACTGCTCATGCCCTTACCTTCTGTCGTGCAGGTTAACGCAGGCTTGAGGTCAAGGTAAGGGGGTCAGCGGCTCATCCAAAATTTGCCAAAGCCGGGAAGGTTTCCAGCAACCACCAACTGAACCGGGTAAAGAGGCCTGTGATCAGCATGATACCCACGAACAAGAGCAAGCCGCCCATAACCTTTTCGATCGTGCCCATGTAAGGCTTGATGCGGTTCATGACGGTCATGGAGCGATTCAGGAACATGGCCGCCAGAAGGAATGGAATGCCCAAGCCTGCCGCATAGACGCCCAGCAACACTGTACCACGCGCCACTGACGCCTCATTTGCTGCTAGCGAAAGGATTGCACCTAACTGAGGCCCAATGCAGGGTGTCCAGCCAAAAGCAAACGCCAGACCCAGAATGTAGGCGCCAAAAACCGAGCCACCGGATTCACCGGTATCAATCCGCGCCTCGCGGTCCAGAAACGGGATGCGGAAAACGTTCAGAAAATGCAGGCCGAACACGATCACCACCGCGCCCGAGAGCTTGGCGAAAAGCACCTGATTTTGCAGAACAAACGCCCCAAAGGCCGACGCGGTGAAGCCCAAAAGCAGAAAGACGGTCGACAGCCCCATCACAAAAAACAACGCCGACAGGGTTGCCTTACGCCGCGCGCGGGCTTCATCCTGCATCTCGTTGATTGTGACGCCGCTCATATACGCCAGATAGGGCGGCACAATGGGCAGCACGCAAGGCGATAGAAAGCTGATCAAGCCGCCCAGAAGGGCGACGAACATGGCGGGGATCAATCCCGCGTCTATGATTTCAATTCCGAACATGTCTCTGCACATAAGTGATGAAGGTCGATCCGTCACGGGGCCATTCAGTCACATCCTCGTGGTTGGAATCTGGACAATATTTCAACTTGGTCCTATCCCGAATGACATGACCGAGATTACAGAAACGTTGGACGCCCTTGGGCTTTTGTGTCCTCTGCCCGTCCTCAAAGCCCGCAAACGGCTTAAATCCTTGCCTGCAGGGGCCGTACTGCGTGTTTTGGCCGATGACCCGGCGGCTATCGTCGATGTCCCGCATTTCTGCGCCGAGGCTGGGCATACATTGTTGTCGCAAGATCTTGATGGTGCGCATCAGATTTACTTGATTCAAAAATCTGTCTGAAAACCCTTGCGCCAACGAAAAAAAGCGGGCCCATCAGCCCGCCTTTCATTATTTACCCAATGACCACCATCCGCGCCGTTTCGGCTTGGCAGGTCCCGGTTCCGGTTCTTCCGCTACGGTTTCCAGCACGGGTTCGGGCGTTTCTTCCACTGGCGCTTCTGCGGCGGGCTCAACCTCATTCGCAGTAGGTTCTTCAACCGCTTTTGCTGCGGTTGATTCCACATCCGCAGCGGGTTCTTCGACGGTTGCATCCGCAACGATGGCTTTGTCGGCCGCATCCGCAACGCTGGCCTCTTCGGCAATCACCGGTTCTTCAACCGCAGGTTCAGGTGCCGCAACAAACGCCTCGCCTTGCTCCTGAGCGACCTCTGTCACGTCACCCTCAGGGGTTTCGGCACCTTTTTCTGCCGCAGGTGCATCCGTTACCGTCTCAGCTTCGGCAACTGCTGTTTCAGCCTGTTCGACCGTTTCTTCTGCTATTGCGTCTTTCTTCCGACGACGTGGCGCGCGCTTGCGCTTGGGCTTGGCAGGTTTTTCTTCGTCAGCGGCTTCTGCCTCGACAACCTCAGTCGCAGCTTCTTCATCGGTGGCCTCGCCCTCAGAAGCCTCCTGTGTCTCGTCGTCATTGCCGTCGCTGGATTGCTCTGTCGCATCCCCATTGCCCCCGCCCTTCTTGCGGCGACGACGACGGCGCTTGCGCTTGGGCTTGGATTCCTCCTCTGCCTGGGCAACTTCGTCTTCGGCGACTTCTTCGTCCGACGAATCCACCAAATCCATCAGTGATGCATCGACGGATACAACAGGCGCAGTGGCTTCCGGCACAATCCGACTGGCGGTCTTGAATTTCTCCATCGAGAAATCGGGGCTGACCAAATGAACGTCACCCTCGATCCGCACCGACAGACCGTACCGCGCCTCAATCTGTGCAATGTGCTCGCGCTTTTGATTCATAAGGAAGTTGGCGATGCTGACAGGGCAGCGCACCAGAACCTCACGCGACCTACGGCGGGTTCCTTCCTCTTCGATCTGACGCAGAATCGACAGGGCCATATTGTCGTCCGAACGGATCAAGCCGGTTCCATGACAGGCCGGGCATGGCTGAGTCGTGGCCTCGATCATACCAGGGCGCAGGCGCTGACGGCTCATCTCCAACAGACCAAAGCCCGAAATCCGGCCAACCTGAATACGCGCCCGATCAGTTTTCAGCTTATCCTTCAGACGCTTTTCAACCGCTGCGTTGTTCTTGCGCTCGTCCATGTCGATGAAATCGATGACAATCAGACCGGCCAAGTCACGCAGACGCAATTGACGGGCAACTTCTTCGGCGGCCTCCAGGTTGGTCTTCAGCGCGGTTTCCTCGATCGAGCCTTCCTTGGTCGCCCGACCCGAGTTCACGTCGATCGCCACCAAAGCCTCAGTGACACCGATCACAATGTAGCCACCGGATTTCAGCTGAACCGTCGGGTTGAACATCCCTGCCAGATAGCTTTCGACCTGATACCGCGCGAACAGAGGCAGGGCATCCTCATACCGTTTCACGTTCTTAGCGTGAGACGGCATGATCATTTTCATGAAGTCCTTGGCGATGCGGTATCCGCCCTCACCCTCGACCAGGACCTCGTCGATATCGCGGTTATAAAGATCGCGGATCGACCGTTTGATCAGGTCGCCTTCTTCATAGATCTTTGCAGGCGCAATCGATTCCAGTGTCAGGGCGCGGATCTGCTCCCACAAGCGCTGCAGGTATTCGTAGTCGCGCTTGATCTCGGACTTGGTGCGCTTGGCGCCCGCTGTACGAATGATCAAACCGGCCCCGGTCGGGACATCAATGTCCGCGGCAATTTCTTTCAGTTTCTTGCGGTCGGCGGCGTTGGTGATTTTGCGGCTGATACCGCCACCGCGCGCAGTGTTCGGCATCAATACGCAATAGCGACCGGCCAAAGACAGGTAGGTTGTCAGTGCAGCGCCCTTGTTGCCGCGCTCTTCCTTGACCACCTGCACCAGCAGGACCTGACGAACCTTGATAACTTCCTGAATCTTATAGCGACGCGGTCGAGGTTTGCGCGGTGGACGGATGTCTTCGCTGTCATCCTCATCCGCTACGGATTCAATTGAATCATCCTTCGAAGACGCATCGGCCCCCGTGCCTTCGGCGCCTTCTTCATCCGCGTCCTGATCATCGGCGGAGTCTGAGGAGGTTTCAACCGAGGTATCATTATCTTCAACAGCCGAAGCCTCTGCCGCTTCCTCATTCGCTTTGTCCGAAGCTTCCTCGGCTTGATCTACGACATCTGCTGACGCCTCATCCGAGGTTTCAGCAGGCTCTTCGGTGGTCTCACCAGCAGCGTCGTTGACCCCTTCAGCTTCATCAGTCGCGTCATCGACCTCAACAACAGCCGCTTGCTCAGCGTCGTCAGATACAGCGTCCGACGGGGTCGCATCGCTGTCTTCCGGCTCTTCTACCGGTGTTTCCGCGACAATCTCCATGGGCGAGGTTCCCTCGGGCACCTCTGCATCCGTATCTTCGCCGTCGGCCAGATCGATGGTTTCCATACCAGTCGGCTCGGATGAAACTTCCATCGTTTCAACCGGATCGTCCGATTTCACATCGGCCGCCTTGGACCGCGACCGAGACCGCCGTTTCTTGGGCTTGGATTCTTCGGCTTCATCACGCGCCTTCATCGCCTCGGCGTAGGCGCGTTCTTCCTCCATCAATGCCTCACGGTCGGCGACGGGGATCTGGTAATAGTCTGGATGAATTTCCGAAAACGCCAGGAATCCATGCCGGTTCCCGCCATAATCGACAAACGCCGCCTGAAGCGACGGCTCAACCCGTGTTACTTTTGCAAGATAGATGTTGCCAGCAAGCTGGCGCTTGTTTTCGGACTCAAAATCGAACTCCTCGACCTTGTTTCCGTCGACCACCACGACGCGGGTTTCCTCCGAGTGGGTGGCATCGATAAGCATTTTCTTAGCCATGTTTCCTTGGTGCACCGCGCCAAACGCGTTGTCCTGACCTGTCCAGGCGGACAGGCGCATTTGGGGAGGTGTCTTGTCAGGGCGATTTCGGACGGCGCGCGGCAAGGTCTGGCGCTGTGGCCCCCTGCCCGTTCTCTCAATCGTTGCGCGCGCGTCATCGCGGTTCTTCTCCGACAGGCGCGTATGACCGCTGCCTGCCCATTTATTCCTTTCGCCCAAGGGTCCTGGGCTCAGGTACTACACTGCCCCGTTCGGGGCACAATCGGCCTGCTGAACCGCGAGGGCTTGATCCTCATCAACAGATCAGCAGCGAAACTCAAAAATTCGGGTCTTATGGGCGTCAAATTCGCCTGGCCCGTTCGCACACCATAAAAGCAACCCTGTGGAAAAGACAATGGGCAAACTGCATTCCGCGAAAATGCGCGCGGGCGGATCCCTTTCATCTGGCTAAAAATACCTCGGGGGAGTCGCCCAAGGCGACGGGGGCAGCGCCCCCATTCGCGTCACTTAAAGATAGTCTGAACGCTGAAGACCATATTTGGCCATTTTTTCATTCAGCGTCCGGCGCGGCAGGCAGAGTTCGTCCATAACAGACGCAATCGAGCCTTTGTGGCGGCGCATCGTATTGTCGATCAGCATCCGCTCGAACGCTTCGACATATTCCTTCAGCGGCTTACCTTCGGTGGTCATCACCGGCTGCATCTCTTCATGGTCCGACATCAACAGCGACGCAATCGTTCCCGATCCACGGCGCGATTGCAGCACGGCGCGCTCGGCAATATTGATCAATTGGCGCACGTTGCCCGGCCAGGGCGCTTGCAACAGCTGCGCTGCTTCCTGAGCGCTGACCTGAGGCGCATCACAACCGTATTCCTCGGCAAACTGCTCGCTGAGGCGCGTGAAGAGGGTCAGAATGTCCTCACCTCGCTGACGCAGTGGCGGCATCGTGATCCGCAACGCGGCCAGTCGGTAAAACAGATCAGGGCGCAGAACATCCTCAGAGGTTTTTCCCGCTTCCTGCAGATTCGAAATCGCAACGATCCGGGTCTCGGCAGGCGTGCCCTGCTCGTTCATCACGCTCAGCAGCTTGGCCTGTAACGTATCGCTCAGCGCCTCAACATCTTCCAGCACCAGCGTGCCACCGCGCGCTTCTTCGATTGCGGGCAATTGCGCATCCTCGGGCATCATCGGGCCAAACAACCGTTTGGCCAGCGCATCTTCCTCGAGCGCTGCGCAGGATACCAAAACAAACTTCTTGCCCGCGCGGCTGCCCACCGCATGCAGCGCATGCGCCACCAGCGTCTTGCCGGTTCCGGTCTCGCCGTCGATCAACACATGTCCGTCGGCCTGCCCAAGGTCCAGAATATCCTCTCGCAACCGCTCCATCACCGGGCTGGCACCGATCAGCTTATTCATGATCTGCGTGCCACCCGACAGCTCGCGTCGCAGTGCACGGTTGTCCAATGTCAGGCGACGGGCATTGCTGGCGCGCTTGGCCAGTTCGGACATGCGATCGGGATTGAATGGCTTTTCGAGGAAATCGAACGCACCGACACGCATCGCCTCGACCGCCATTGGAACATCACCATGTCCGGTGATCATGATCACAGGCAGGGTGCTGTCGGCGCCCATCAATTTTTTCAGAAGCTGGATGCCATCCATCCCCGGCATTTTGATATCCGAAATCACGATCCCCGGGTAATCCGGCCCCAAAACCTTGAGCGCATCTTCCGCACTGGCAAAGGTTTCAGTGTCATATCCGGACAAAGCAAGCCACTGGCTGATCGACTGGCGCATGTCCTGTTCGTCATCCACAATGGCAATTTTCATGGCCTGTGCCATAGTCATTCCTCGTTATTCCGCGGCCTCAAGGCCGTCGCTTCCCAGTGCTGGCAACTGCATTTCAAACACCGCGCCGCCGTATTGTGCATTGCGCGCAGTCAGCCGTCCCCCATGGTCGTTCACGATCCCAGACGAGATAGCAAGCCCCAGACCTACGCCATCTCCAGGCTGTTTGGTGGTATAGAACGGCTCGAACAGGTTCTCGATATCCTCGATACCATGCCCGTTGTCGCGCACGGTCAGGACCGCCATGTCGCCCGCCGCCAGGATGATTTCCACATCCGGCTCTGCTACTGATTTGGTGGCATCCAGCGCATTTCGCAAGAGGTTGACCATCACCTGCTCGATCCGCATCCGGTCCCCCATCACCATCACAGGTTCTTCCGGCAGGATCTGAGTGATCTTCACATGACGCTGACGCAGTTGGGGCTCCATCATAGACAAGGCCGAGGCCAGCGCTTCACCAAGATTTACAGGCGAAAACGCATCCGCCCCTTTGCGTGCATAAGACTTAAGCTGGCGCGTGATCGCACCCATCCGTTCGATCAGGCCATCGATGCGCCCAAAGCTGGCCAGCGCCTCTTCCGGTCGGTTGCGCCGCAACAACAGACGCGCCCCGGCGAGATATGTTTTCATTGCAGCCAGAGGTTGATTGAGCTCGTGACTGACCGCAGCCGACATCTCGCCCAACGCCGCCAATTTCGAGCTTTGCGCGAGGGTCTGTTCTGCCAAATCCAGCGTCTTTTCAACCCGTTCCCGCTCAGCAATTTCTCGCTGTAGCCGCGCGTTCAATGCGCGAAGCTCTGCCGACTCGCGCTGAAACAGGGCCATGCGCAAGGTGGCCCGACGGCTGAGCGCATAGAACGTCAGCGCCAGAAGAATCGCAAAACCCATGATTTCCAGCGCAAGAACGCTGTTCACCTTTTCGCGGATCGACTCAAAGGTGGTGAAAGATGTCATCTGCCAACCCCGGAACGGGATGCGTGTTTCCATCCGCATCACCGCCTCGCCTTGCAGGTACGCGTCAGGTGGCAAAGCCGTCCAGTCGGTTGTGGCCCGAATGGCGCGTTGAATTGCGCCCTGCGGCGGCTGGCGCAGCATTGCCGTGCTTTCTTCCAAGCCGCGCCAACGTGGCTCGGTGGACAGGATGATCGTTCCGGTGCTGTCCGTGACCATCACCGCGTCTGATATACCGGCCCATGCGCGCTCGAATTTCTGAAGATCCACCTCAACAACGATGACACCCAGAATTTCCGATCCATTTTCCAGTCGCCGGGAATACACAAAACTGTATCCGCCGGATTCCTTCGGAATGACGGAAAAAATTGTCGCGTTTGATCGGACGGCGTCCACAAAATATGCGGTATTTCTGTGCCCTTCGCCTAGTCTGTTCCGATCGGTCGCCGCGACTGTCCGACCGTCGCTGTCCAGCAGCATCAAGGATGCGGCGCCGATTTCTTCTACAAAAGAGATCAACCGCTGCGTTGAAAGCGTGTAGTCACTGGATTGTAGGGCGGAAATCAAGGTTGGGTCACGAGCCAGCAACTGCGGCACGATTGAGTTTCGTCGCAATTCGCTGAGCAAGTTTCCGGAATACAAGGCCAGCCGTAGTTCAGCCCGGTTTCGGGTGGATTCCGTGAACCTGTCAGTCAACAGGCGGTTGGTAATCCAGACCGTTGCGATTGTTGCGACTAGCAACACCAGCACAGACAGGCGCAGCCGCCAGCCCAGTGGCGCACCACGAAACGGTTTCAACAGATTTGACCAGGCTGATCGCACGTCCGAGTTCATGTCCAGACGTTAAGCGCGGGCGCGCGTGACCTCAAGTCACGCCGCTTCAAACACGCCCGACAATGCGCGGAACAGCGCCGCCCCGTCGGTGCCACCGTGACCTTCGTCAGCGGCCCGTTCGGGGTGCGGCATCATTCCCAGCACACGGCGGTTTTCCGACAGAATGCCAGCAATATCACCCACCGAGCCGTTGGGATTCTCGGTATAGGTGAACGCGATACGGTCTTGATCCTGCAATGCCGACAGCGTTTCGTCGTCCGCAAAGTAATTGCCGTCGTGATGTGCAATCGGAATGCCGATCACGTCACCCGCATTGTAGCCGGCGGTAAACACGCTATCGCTGGTTTCAACCTTCAGGCCCACTGTTTTACAAATGTACTTCAGCCCGGCATTGCGCAGCAACGCGCCTGGCAGGATGCCCGTTTCTGTCAAAACCTGGAAACCGTTACAGATACCAACTGCATATCCGCCACGTTCGGTATGATTCACAACCGCTTTGCAGATCGGTGACTTGGCAGCGATGGCCCCGCAGCGCAGATAGTCGCCATACGAAAAGCCGCCCGGTACGCCCACGATATCTACACCGTCGGGCAACGCTGCGTCTTTGTGCCAGACCATATCAACCTTGAAACCGGCCTGCTCAAAAGCGACGGCGAGGTCTCGGTCACAGTTGGATCCGGGGAATACGATTACGGCTGCGCGCATGGCGGGCCCTCCTACGAGACAAAATCAGTAACCACCGCAACGCCCGGAGGGGTCGGATGATCAAAGGCGGCAAGCTCAGCGCTTACCTGGTTGAGAGATATTTTACGCGTGACCAGTGGGCTCAGGTCGATCCCGCCCCCTGCGATCATCGACAACAAGGACGGATAACGCCAGCTTGGCATTCCCCGTGTACCGAAAACAGAAAGCTGGCCAGAGTACAGCACATCCATTGGCAGTGCCATCTGGGTGTGATCCCCCGCAGGCATTCCGATCTGCACCATGCGCCCCAGTTTGCGAAGGGACCGCATCGCGGAGACAGTCGTCACTTCAATGCCCAAGGCTTCAATTGCAACGTGCGCGCCGCCGCCAGTGATGTCCTTCACGGCTTGCGACGCATCACAGGTCGTCGCATTCACGACCGCGTCCGCGCCCAGAGACATGGCATAATCCAGCTTGTCGTCTGCGATATCGACCACCACAACCCGTGCACCAAGGGCCTTGCCCAACAGCAGGGTCGAGATTCCAACGCCACCGCCACCAAAGACCGCAATCCATTCCCCACCCTGAACCTGCGCCCGTCCGACCAATGCCTGCCATGCTGTCGTCACCCGGCACCCAAGGGCGGCCGCCACTTCGGGCGCAATGCTGTCGGGCAACAATGTAAGGTTAGCATCCGCATGGGCTACAGCAATGTATTCGGCAAAGGCGCCATCGCAGGTGAACCCAGGCACAATCTGATCGTTGCAGATTGTCTGATGCCCCTGCGCACAATCCGCGCAATGCCCGCAAGCCAGAATGAAGGGAGCAATCACCCTGTCGCCAACCCGCCACCGGGTAACGCGCGCGCCGACCGCAACAACCTCGCCACAATATTCATGACCAGGTGTCATTGGCAGAATAACGTCTGGATCTGCGCCGGACCACGCGTGCCAGTCAGACCTACATACGCCACAGGCCAGAACCCGAACCACCACACCGTCTTCGGCGGGTTCGGGGTCGGGTACCGTCGTAACCTCAAGTGGTTGGCGATAGGTGATCAGACGCGCGGCCCGCATTCGGTCAGACCAGTTCGATCTCGTAGCGTTCAATGACCGTGTTGGCCAACAGCTTTTCGCACATTTCGGTGACATCCGCTTCGGTTGCACCTTCGGTCAGTTCAAGGTCGATCACCTTGCCTTGACGTACACCTTCGACCTTATCAAAGCCCATTGCGCCCAATGCGTGCCGAACAGCTTCGCCCTGCGGGTCCAGTACCCCGTTCTTGAGCATCACATGCACCCGTGCTTTCATTTTGGCAACTCCACCTTCGGGCCGCAATCCATGGCCCATTTCGTTGCGCGGGGGATAGCGTGCCTGACCGTTTTCGACAACCCTGTTTCCCAAGCAGTTTGCCGCAGTTGTCATCAAGCGAAGCGACTCTTTCGGTTAATCACCAACAGATGAACCTTCCGATAACGCAAAAACCAAAATGCGCCGCGGTTTTTGCCGCAGCGCAGTTTAGTTGACACATAAGTCTCCGGAACGGATCAGTTGATCAGTGTCGGCTTGGTGACATTGGTATTCGGAAGCACACCCAACCGGCGCGCGACTTCTGAATATGCATCGGTCAGGTTGCCCAGATCGCGGCGGAACACATCCTTGTCCAGCTTCTGGCCGGTCTCAATATCCCACAGGCGGCAGCTGTCGGGGCTGATTTCGTCAGCCACGATCAGGCGCTGATAGTCGCCATCGAACACGCGTCCGATCTCGATCTTGAAGTCCACCAGCCGAATACCAACTGCCAGCATCACGCCGCTCATGAAATCGTTCACCCGCAGAGCAATGCTGAGGATGTCGTCCATGTCCTGCTGGCTGGCCCAACCAAAGGCCGCGATATGTTCTTCTGTAACCAGAGGATCACCCAGCGCGTCGTCCTTGTAGCAATATTCGACGATCGGGCGCGGCAGCTGTGTCCCTTCTGCTATGCCCAGACGTTTTGACATCGATCCGGCGGCATAGTTTCGAACGATCACTTCCAACGGAACGATTTCGCAATTGCGCACCAGTTGTTCGCGCATGTTCAGGCGGCGAATAAAGTGGTTCGGAATACCGATTTGGGTCAGGCCGTTCATAAAGAACTCGGACAGGCGATTGTTCAATACGCCCTTGCCGTCAATAACGTCCTTCTTTTCCGCGTTAAACGCGGTGGCGTCATCCTTGAAATACTGCACAATTGTGCCCGGTTCGGGACCTTCATACAGAATCTTGGCCTTACCTTCGTAAATTTTTTTGCGACGCGCCATAAGCGACCTTTCCAGTCTGAGCAGAGGGATTGAGTCCCCTCTCGTTGGCGTTCTCTTAGTGCAAGCCCCGTTTTCTCGCAAGTTCATGTACCCGAGAGGCTTTGACGCAGCGCAAATACCTTGCGCACGGGACGTCGTATGGTCATATCATCAGGAAACAAGATGTAACCCAAGAGGTCCTCACCCAATGACCACGTTCGACGAACGCGAAAACGCCTTTGAAGCCAAATTTGCTCATGACGAAGAAATGCAGTTCAAGGCCCAGGCCCGCTGCAACAAACTACTGGGCCTATGGGCGGCAGAGAAACTGGGCAAAACCGGTGCCGATGCCGAAGAATACGCAAAGACGGTTGTAATCGCCGATTTTGAAGAAGCCGGGCACGAGGATGTTGTGCGCAAGGTTTCAGGCGATTTGGGTAGCTTGTCCTCGGATGACGAAATTCGGGCGAAAATGGCCGAGCTTTTGCCAGAGGCCAAAGCGCAGGTTCTGAGCGAGACCGACTAAACGATTAGCGCCTGACTCATGATCTTCATGAGTTTTATGAATTTGATTTGACGCCCCTGTCGTGTGACATGGGGCGTCTCTATTTTTTAACGGCGATTTGCGCCTTTTTCTGGAATACCCCAATGACAAATGCGCTGAGCAAGCTTCTGGACACCAATGATGCCATTCTGGCGGATGGAGCGACTGGAACAAACCTGTTCAACATGGGCCTGCAATCCGGCGATGCGCCTGAACTCTGGAACGTGGACGCTCCCGAAAAAATCAAAGCCCTGTATCAGGGTTCCGTCGATGCGGGCAGCGATCTTTTCTTGACCAATACGTTCGGTGGCACATCGGCGCGGCTCAAATTGCATAACGCACAGAATCGCGTGGGCGAACTGAACCGCATCGGTGCGGAACTTGGGCGTGAAGTTGCGGACAAGGCGGGACGCCCCGTTGTGGTCGCTGGATCCGTTGGCCCGACCGGCGAGATCATGGAACCCGTCGGAAGCTTGTCTCATTCCGAAGCGGTGGAAATGTTCCACGAACAAGCCGCAGCACTGAAAGAAGGCGGAGTGGATGTGCTGTGGGTCGAAACCATCAGCGCGCCCGAAGAATTCCGCGCCGCCGCCGAAGCGTTTGCGCTGGCCGATATGCCCTGGTGTGGCACCATGAGCTTTGACACAGCGGGTCGCACAATGATGGGTGTCACCTCGGCTGATCTGGCGCAACTGATTGAAACGCTGCCAAACCCGCCCATCGCATTCGGAGCCAATTGTGGAACCGGCGCATCGGATATTCTGCGCACTGTTCTGGGCTTTGGCGCACAGGGCACGGAACGTCCTCTGATCTCAAAAGGTAACGCGGGCATTCCGAAATACGTGGATGGCCACATCCACTATGACGGTACACCCGAATTGATGGGGCAGTATGCAGCTATGGCGCGCGACGCAGGTGCTACGATCATTGGCGGTTGCTGCGGGACCATGCCCGATCACCTGCGCAAGATGCGCGAGGCGCTGGACACCACATCCCGCGGCGAGCGCCCCACCCTGGAACAAATCACTGATGCGCTTGGTCCGTTTACTTCGGCCTCGGACGGAACCGGCGATGATGCTGCACCCGAGCGCCGAGCGCGCCGCCGCCGCCGCGCCTAAATTCGACCTATTCAGCGCCCTTCGAATTTCGGAGGGCGTTTTTCCATGAATGCCACCACACCTTCGGCGAAATCGCGCGAGCGACCGCATTCGCCTTGCAGATGCGCTTCGGTCGCAAGCTGCTGAGGCAGGGTGTTTTCATATGTCCCACGAACAGCTTGCTTGATCGCGCCATAGGCGGCGGTCGGACCTTTGGCCAGGTATTCCGCCCGTTTGCGCCAATGCGCAGCGAAGCCTTCATCAGGGATGGCCTCCCAGATCAGACCCCAATCATCTGCCTGCCGTGCGCTGATCTTGTCGGCAAACAAGGCCGCCCCCATCGCCTTGGCCAGCCCCATTTGACGCGGCATGAACCACGTTCCGCCGGCGTCGGGCAGCAACCCAATCCGCGAAAAGGCCTGCAGGAAATAGGCGCTTTCGGCAGCAATCACTACATCCGCGCACAGGGCAAGGTTGGCTCCTGCCCCAGCCGCAGCTCCGTTCACGGCCGCAATCGTGGGCACCGGACAGCTGTGAATCGTCTCCAGCATCGGCTCATATTCGTCCCGCAACGAACGTTCCAAGTCAATCTTGCCGGTTGACGACGCATCACCCAAATCCTGTCCCGAGCAAAAAGCAGGTCCAGCGCCGGTGATCACGATGCACCGGGCTCGGGTCGCCGCATCTTTCATTGCGTGAGTGATTTCAGCTCGCATCTGAGTTGTCAGAGCGTTCATCTTGTCAGGTCTGTTCAATGTCAGAACTGCCAGCCCGTCAGAAATATCCAGAACAACCGTTTCGTATTTCATTAAAACCCTCCCGTCGCGCCTTGCGTTTTTGCACACTTACTGACCCAAACGGGATGGGAAAAGCAGAACCAAACGTCAGTCTTCAAGAATTCGGCGCAGGCGTTCCTTTTCGTCCTCACTCAGCGTCGTGCTCTCAACTGAAGCGTGGGCTTTGGCGCGGTTGCGCAGAAAGTTCAGCCCGACCCCGGCTGCAATCAGCAACATGATGGGTCCGGCGAGCCATAGAAACAGGTTCGAACCGCTGGTCGTCGGCTTCAGCAGAACGTATTCGCCATAGCGATCTACGATAAAGGCAATTGCCTCTTCATCGCTGTCACCCGCGACCAAACGCTCACGCAGCAACAGGCGCAAGTCACGCGCAAGATCTGCATTGCTTTCGTCGATGCTCTCGTTCCGGCAAACAAGGCAGCGTAGGCCAGTGCTGAGGTCGCGCGCCCGCTGTTCGAGGACCGGATCATCCAGCACCTCGTCGGGCTGCACCGAAAACACGGGTGTCGCCAGCAGCATTAGGATCAGTACAAGGCGTTTCATTCTGCGGGCACTCCGCCAACCGGGGTTTTTCTGGCCCCAGCCGCAACACGGAATCGTCTGTCACATAGGCTTAGGATACCGCCTAGCGACATTAGAATGCAGCCACCCCAGATCCAGTTTGCGAGCGGTTTGATATAGGTCCGCATGACCCAGCCCCCATCGGCCTGCTGATCGCCGATCACGACGTAAAGGTCGCCCAGGAAACGATAGTCGATCGCAGCCTCAGTCGTGGGCATACGCGCCACCGGATAGTCGCGTTTTTCCGGGTGCAGGGTGCCAATCAGACGTCCATTCTTTTCAACCAGGACATCTGCCGTGGTCGAGAAATAGTTCGGCCCCTCAACCTGCCGCACATCTTGCAGGGTCAGCGTGAACTGCCCCACCACGAACGGCTTGTTGGGTTGCGCCACGCGAATATCTTCGGCCTCCCACGCAGTCAGACCAGCGACCGCGAAGATGGTGACGCCCAAACCGGTATGAGCAACCGCTTTTCCCCAATCCGCGCCCGGCAAACGGAACAGGCGCTTAAGGCTGCCATTGCGGCCTGTGCGGCTCCACAAATCAAGCGCTGCACCAAAGGTGATCCAGGCCCCAAGGAACAGCCCAACCGGCCCAAGCGCGCTTCGTCCGGTTTGCATCGCCCAAACCAGCAGAGCAATTGCCAGCGCAAGACCAAAGGCATAGCGCAGCGACCACGCGGTCTTGCCAATCCTTCCCCGCTTCCAAGGCAACATTGACCCAATCGGCAGGATCAACCCGAGCAGCACCATGAACGGAGAGAACGCCGCATTGAAGAACGGAGCACCGACCGAGAGCTTCCGGTCGAACATCATCTCAGCCACCATCGGCCACATGGTGCCTACGAACACAACAAAACAGCTGACAGCCAGCAGCACGTTGTTCGCCACCAAAGCGCTTTCGCGGCTGACCATACCAAACACACCCTTGGCCTCCATCGCTTGGGCGCGCGCGGCAAACAGCGTCAATGCCCCGCCGATAAAGAACACCAGGATCATCAGGATAAACACGCCACGTTCGGGATCGGTTGCAAAGGCATGAACAGACGTGAGAAGCCCAGACCGCACAATGAATGTACCGATCAGTGAAAATCCGAATGCGATGATTGCCAGCAAAATGGTCCAACTCTTCAGCGCCTCGCGCTTTTCCACAACGATAGCAGAGTGCAACAGCGCGGCTGCCAGAAGCCACGGCATGAAAGAGGCGTTCTCGACCGGGTCCCAGAACCAGAAACCGCCCCAGCCGAGTTCGTAGTACGCCCACCAGGAACCCAACGCGATCCCGATCGTCAGAAAGACCCATGCTGCCAGTGTCCAAGGCCGCACCCACCGCCCCCACGCAGCGTCGACGCGGCCTTCGATCAGGGCGGCAACGGCAAAGCTGAACGCCATACTCAGCCCCACATATCCGAGATAGAGAAACGGTGGATGGAAGGCCAAACCGGGGTCTTGAAGCAGTGGGTTCAGGTCGCGCCCGTCAAACGGCGCAATTGCAAGCCGATCAAACGGGTTTGACGTGAACAAAATGAAGGCAAAAAATGCGACAGCAATTGAAGACTGCACGGCCAACACACGTGCCTTAAGCGTTGGCGGCAAACCGCCCCCAAAAAACGCAGCCATCGCACCGAACAAGGTGACAATCAGCACCCAAAGCAACATGGACCCTTCGTGGTTCCCCCATGTCCCACTTATCTTGTAGATCATCGGCTTGGCCGAGTGGCTGTTCTCAACCACGATCCTCAGGGAAAAGTCGGACACGACGAAAGCCCAGATCAGAGCACCGAAGGAAAATGCCGTTAGCAGGAACTGAACAATGGCCGAAGGCTCGGCAAATGCCATCCATCCGGTCCAACGTTTCGAGGCACCGATCAGGGGCACCACGCTTTGCACGATTGCGACAAAGAAGGCGAGAATTAGGGCAAAGTGGCCGAGTTCTGTAATCATGCTCCGGAATATACTCCGGGGCCAATCCGGGGGCCAATAACTTTCGCCAGATCCGGGGGCACATAGTGTCGCGGGTCAGGTCCCGCGACGCTTGCGCCAGTCTTCCAGCGCAGGGTTGGCATCAGGGCGCGTGATGTCTTGCGTCAAAGCTGAATCCGGGCCAGGATCCGCAGCCCCCGGGCTGTCGGCTCGCAGGGCGCGCAACTGCTCGATATTGTTCAGGACGGCAGGCAATCGCAGCATTGAAACACCGATATCCCTTTGAAACTCCTGCATCTTCACCTGATGCCGTGCTCCAAAGTAAAAGGAAACGATAACGCCCAACAACCACCATAAAGGTTCCGGCACCAAAGCCATGCCTTGCATCCTAGCCGCAAACCACAGCGGATCGACCATGGCCGCGATGAACAACCCCAGCGTCCCCAAGGCCAAAGCCGGACGTGGCAGTCGATTCACACCATCCATAAACCGGTCAAATGAACCTTTTTGCGCAGTTTGGAATTCACCACCAAATTGCAACATGGCTTGCGCTTGAACCTCGGCTCCTCTCTGCGCGCCTGCTTCGGCGTTTTCGCGGTAAAGCTCAACGGTTTCTCTTACCGCATTGCGTCCATTCCCAAACAACAGCGCCAAGACGCCCGAGATCAATCCCATGCTTCCACCCTTCTTTGAAACGCGTCATCTGACATGTGATAGCGGTGCGACAGAAATTCTTCGGCGCGTTTAATCCAGCCACCTTTGCCCCCTGACCGGCTTTGCGCATATTTTCTTAACGCCGGTCGTCGATCCGCCAGACGAAAGTAGTAATTCCGCCGCGCAATCCCGTATGCATCCCGCAGTGTGGATGGGTCCGGCTGGGCTGCACTTACACAAGCTGCTGCGGTCTTTGGACCAATCACGCCATCCACTGCCACATTGAAGCCCATGTCTCGCAAAAGTCGTTGCAAGATTTTCACTGCCTGAGATCCGGCGTTCACATACATGTCAAAGACCGAAGCGTGCAGCACATTCGGCAACGACGAAACACGTGGCTTATCAAAGTAATGCTGAACAAAGATGTCGACCGCTTTTTGCCGCGTGAGCAACCGCACGTCGGCAACATCCACAGCACCATCGCCAGTCAAATCCAATCCCAGACGTCGCATTGTGTGAATGGTCACACCGTATTTCGTGGCACCGCCGGGGTCGTCCGGATCATCCACAAACCCGCCTTCTCGTGCAACGATGTCTTCTGCGATCTGCCGAACCGTTTGCATGACATCCCCCAATTTTAACAATCGCGGCAACGGTCCGACAAACCTGTTAACATCCAGAAACGACAAAGGGCGCTGCAGTTTGAACACGTGCAACGCCCTTTATTCTTTTGTTCAATGGCTACATTTGCCCGAGAAGCCCGACGATCAGCTGCCTTCCGCTTCTTTGTAAACACCTTGCTCTTTCAGCGCGTCCATTACCTCTTTCGGCATGTAAGTTTCGTCATGTTTGGCAAGGATTTCAGTTGCTTCAAACACGCCGTTTACGTAGCTTCCGGTGCCAACCATGCCTTGGTTCTCGGTAAACAGATCCGGCAGAACGCCCGTGAACGAGACCGGGACACTCTCCCCCCCATCCGTAACCACAAAATGAACGGTTTCGCCCTGCCCACGAATGATCGAGCCTTCTTCAACAAGCCCGCCTATGCGGAACACCTCGGTCGGTTTGGGCGGCTCCGCAATTACCTCGCTGGGCGAACGGAAGAAATTGATGCCATCCTGCAAGGCCCACCCAATCAACGCCGTCGATGCCACCAAGGCAACGACCGCTACCAAAATGACTTGTACTCGACGACGTTTCTTAAGCGTTTTCATACCGTCCTCACGGAAATAGAGGGGCCATCATCAGACCCACAGTTTCATCTTCACCTAACATCAGGTTGGCGTTCTGCAAGGCTTGGCCACTGCTACCTTTTGTCAGGTTATCCAGCGCGGCAATCACAATCGCGCGCCGTTCGATCCGGTCAGCCACCACACCGATATGACAGAAATTCGACCCGCGTACATGATGGGTCGACGGCGCCTGTCCCATCGGCAGCATCTGGATGAAAGGCTCATCCACATAGGTCTTTGCCAACGTTTCATAGACGCTTTGCGGGTCGCCCTTGACGTAGGTCGTTGCCAGAATGCCCCGGTTAGCCGGGACCAGATGCGGTGTGAATTGCACATGCACTGTCCGCCCGGCCAGCTTCGAAAATTCCTGATCGAATTCACCCAGATGCCGGTGTGCACCGCCGACCGCATAGGCATTGTACCCTTCACTCAACTCAGCGTGCAGCAGGTTTTCCTTGAGCGACCGCCCGGCCCCGGAAACTGCGCATTTCAGGTCCAGAATGATGTCATCAAGATCAATAACCCCGGCCGAGATCAACGGCCGCAGCACATATTGCCCTGTCGCGGCGTTGCAGCCTGTACCGGCGACCAAGCGCGCCGACCTTATCTCATCCCTATAGAACTCAGTTAGGCCATAAACGGCCTCGCCCTGCTGTTCCAAAGCGCTGTGCGGGTTGCCATACCACTTCTCATATTCATCCGGGTCTTGCAGCCGGAAATCCGCTGACAAATCAATGATCTTCAAGTCTTTCGGCAGGTCCCGGATCACCTCTTGGCTGGTTTTGTGCGGCAAAGCACAGAAACACAGATCAACATTGGAAAAATCGATCTCGGAAATCTTGCACAGATCCGGCAAGTCCATGTGCCGCAGATGCGGAAAGACCTGCGTCATACTCATCCCAGCCTTACGTTCGGCGGCCAAAGCAACGATGTCCATGTTCGGGTGCTCGGCGATCAGCCGCACCAGTTCAGCGCCGGTGTAACCAGAAGCGCCCAGAATTGCGATTTTATGGGTCATGTCAGACCTCTTCTTTACGTGTGTCACATATCACGACCGCCGATGTGACGGTCTTTGAACTAGAAAATTCGGGGAAGTGCGTCCTTGACCTAAATCAGGCCGCCTCGAACGATATTTGTCGTCGGAGGAACTGCGTCGCTCGGTCACTGACAAACCCTGGCTTGCCCGTGGTCAGAAAACCACCGCCGCCGTCGCCCAGCATGTTGGGGTGACGTTGCAGGTAATCGGCCAGACTTTCGGCCACCAGATCCCCTTGGCTAAAGACCTGAACATCCGAACCCAGGGCCGCCTGAAACGTCTCGGCCATCAACGGGTAATGCGTACAGCCCAGAATTGCGGCCTGCGGGTCCGGCATTTTGCGTTTCAACGCATCAACATGGCTCCGCACCAGCGCCTCGGCCAAGATCATATCGCCATCTTCAATAGCATCAACCACACCACCACAGGCCTGCGCTTCGACGTCCACGCCAATCGCGCGGAATGCCAGTTCCCGCTGAAAGGCGCGGCTGGACACAGTGGCAGGCGTCGCGAACAAGGCCACATGCTTAACGGCCACTTCGCGTGGTGGAGAGTTGTCGCCCCATTGCCGCTCGGTCAGCGCTTCGATCAAGGGAACAAAGACGCCTAGCACTCGCTTACCCTCGGGCACGCCCTCTTCCTGCATCCTGCGCAGCGCGGCGGCACTTGCGGTATTGCAGGCCAGAATCACAAGATTGCAGCCGCGACCCCAAAGACTGTGCACGGCCTTGCGGGTCAGCTGATAAATATCCTCGGCGTCGCGTACACCGTAGGGCGCATGTGCGCTGTCCGCGAAATACAGGAAATCCACGTCGGGCAGCCGTTGCTGCGCGGCGTTCAGGACGGTCAAACCGCCCAAACCGGAATCAAAGATACCTACTGCCATTAGCCCCTTCAGGCGCGATGCCGTTCCTCAAATTCATAGCCGTAGTCATAGGACTCCAACGGCTTCGGAGACAGCTCATACGTGGCTTTGCGCAGGAAATCCATCATCTTGCGCGTATCCTTACCCAATGGATCCAGAACGTCGCGCCCTATAGGCTCTCCGATCACCACTTTGACAGGCGTATCCACGCGCTTTTTGAATTCTTTGATCAACAGGCCCATGCGCAGCGTGTTGTGCAAATGGCTTGCGATCTGGAACAGGCGCGACGTGTGCCCATCAAAGAAAACCGGCACCACGGTGGCATTGGACTTTGCCACCATCCGAGCGGTAAAGCCGCGCCAACCCGGATCCATAGGATGGGCAAACGGCTTGACGCCGGTGCTGACCGTGCCTCCGGGGAAAATACCAATCGCCCCGCCCTCGCCCAGATAGTTGAGAGCCGTTTTGCGCGTCTCCAAATTCAGCTTCATCGCTTCTTTCGTCTCATCAAACGAAATAGGCAGAATGATACGGTTCAGATCCTCGGCCTTGCGAAAAACCCGATGCGCAAGAATTCGGAAATCTCCGCGTGTCTCAGACAGAATGTGCCCCATCATAAGGCCATCCAGAATGCCATAGGGATGATTGGCGATCAGGATCAGGGAGCCATCCGTCGGAACGTTTGCAAGCGATCCCCCCTCAACATCCAATGTCAGCCCATAGCGTTCGACCATAACGGCCCAAAAGTCGCGCCCGTTGGCAACGTCTTTCTCGTATCCGTCGGCGCGTTTGATCAGGCGCATACGGCCAGTCGTATTCTCCATAAGCTTAATAACCATTCGCCCGCCTTTGGTCTCGGCAGAATGGGCATAAGAAATGTCACGAACGGCATCACGACGCGATGGCATGTGGGTCTCCGGTTTGTTGCCTGCAAAATAGGTGTAAGTAACAATTTTGCCTAGCTATCGTGACGCCCTTGTGACGATTTACTCCGCCGCTGCCTGCAACTCGGGCCCGCCGCTTCGGATGGATGCCAGCAACTCCTCGCGCCTTTTGGCTGCCTTGGCCTCGTTTTCCTGCAAAACAGGTCCGAAACCACGGATATCCAATGGCAGTCGAGCCAAGGCAGAGATCGCATCACGCGTGTCCTGCGACAATAACGGCAACACTTCGCGCATGTCCTTTTCGTACTGCCGGATCAAAGCGCGCTCCATCTTGCGTTCGGACGAATATCCGAAAACATCGAACGGTGTGCCGCGCAGGGCCTTCAACTTGGTCAGCAGCTTCAATGGGCCCATGACAGATTCGCTGAATGCGCGCTTCTTGGGCCTGCCGTTGCTGCCCGATCCTCCGAAAATCGGCGGCGCCAGATGAAACGTCATCTTGAAATCGCCATCAAACTCGGCCGCCGCCTTTTCCCGACTGGTCAGCAGAAGGCGGGCAACCTCGTATTCATCCTTGTAGGACAACAGCTTGTGATAGCCCTTTGCCACTGCTTCGCGCACCTCAGCGTCCTCAACGCTGTCGACCAACTTACGATACCGTTTCGCGAGCCGCGCACTTTGGTAATCGGTCAGGTGCTGTGCACGGAACTCGATGATCTGGTCCAGCGTTTTCGGCATCTCCGCCACGGTTGGGGACAGAATAGACTGCACTTCATCTGGATGCAGTACTGCCCAGCGGCCGATATCAAACGCACGCTTGTTTCGTTCGACCGCCGTTCCGTTCAACTCAATGGCGTCAAAGATCGCCTGATGGCTGACGGGCAACAACCCGCGCTGCCAGGTCGCGCCAAAGATCATCATGTTGGAATAGATCGAATCCCCCATCACGGCGCGCGCCAGATCGGTTGCGTCAAACAATGAGACATCTTCTTTCAGCCGCGCCTGCAAGGCCAGTTCCAACTGATCGGCTGGAATGCGAAACTCCGTATTGCGTGTGAAGTCGCCCGTGACCGTTTCATGGCTGTTTACGACTGCGCCGGTGCGTCCGGTGCGCGTCAGGCCCAAGGTCTTCGCCCCGGCGGAAACCACCAAATCGCCGCCGATCAGCGCGTGGGCTTCACCGGTGGCAACGCGGATCGCGCTGATATCTTCGGGGCGATTGGCCAGACGACAGTGGATATGAACCGCACCACCTTTCTGTGCCAAGCCCGCCATTTCCATCATGCCCGCGCCTTTGCCATCAATCTGCGCGGCCTGAGCAAGAATTGCACCAAGGGTGACGACGCCTGTTCCACCAACACCCGTAATTACCACGTTGTGCGTTCCCTTGATCTCGGGAAGCTCCGGCATCGGCAAATCCGGCAGGTCGATCTCGGTCGTTGCCTCTTTGCGGATTTTCGCGCCCTCAAGCGTCACGAACGAGGGGCAAAACCCGTTCAGGCAGGAAAAGTCCTTGTTGCAACTTGACTGATCAATGGCTCGCTTACGGCCCAGTTCGGTCTGTTTCGGCACGATCGATACGCAGTTCGACTGCACCCCACAATCGCCACAGCCTTCGCAGACATCAGTGTTGATGAACACTCGTTTGTCCGGGTCCGGGAACGTGCCCCGTTTGCGACGGCGGCGCTTTTCAGCCGCGCAGGTCTGAACATAGACAATGACCGAAACGCCTTCGATCTCGCGGAATTTCTCCTGCACTTGCATAAGATCCGCGCGCTCATATGTCTGAACGCTGGCTGGCAGAGCCTTGAAGTTAACGTCTTCCTTTTCGTCATAAACCAGAGCGACCTCGCGGACCCCCATCGCTTTGACCTCTGCAACGATCCGTTCTGCGGTCAGGTCGCCTTCGTTGTCCTGCCCACCGGTCATGGCGACCGCGTCGTTGAACAAGATTTTAAAGGTGATGTTCGTTCCTGCCGACAACGCCGCCCGGATCGCCTGAACGCCCGAATGGTTATAAGTGCCGTCGCCAAGGTTCTGGAACACGTGTTTGGTGGTCGAAAACGGAGCTTCACCAATCCAGTTCGCGCCTTCACCGCCCATTTGGGTGAAACCTGTCGTCTCGCGGTCCATCCACTGAACCATGTAGTGACAGCCGATACCGGCATAGGCGCGGCTGCCATCCGGCACTTTCGTCGAACTGTTATGCGGACAGCCCGAGCAGAAATACGGAAGCCTTGTCGCGATTTCCTGCGCGTTATCGGCCCGGCGAGCTTCGGACAACGATGCAAGCCCGGCGTTGATGCCTTCAGTTTCGCGCCCCTCTTCGATCAGGATTTCGCCCAGTTTTTCGGCAATCATGATCGGATCAAGCGCACCACGCGTCGGGAACAGTTCTTCCCGGTGCAGCGCCCCTGCCCCACCTTTGTACCAGCCATAAACCCTGCGACCACGCCGATCGTCAAAGATGGCCTCCTTGACCTGAACCTCAATCAGCTTGCGCTTTTCCTCTACGATCACAATCAAGTCCAGCCCTTCGGCCCAGTCATGGAACCCGGCCATATCCAACGGGAAAGTCTGCCCCACCTTGTAAGTGGTGATCCCCAGCCGTTCGGCCTCGGCCTCGTCGATATTCAAAAGCGAAAGAGCATGTGTCAGATCTAGCCAGTTCTTGCCTGCAGCCACAAAGCCGATCTTGGCACCGGGTTTGCCCCACATCCGCTTGTCGAGCTTATTGGCATGGGAAAACGTTTCGGCCGCGAACCTTTTGTAGTCGATGACGCGCGTTTCCTGCAGGTGCGGAGTGTCACCCAACCGAATGTTCAACCCACCTTCCGGCATGTCGAATTCAGGCACAACGACCTGCATCCGGTTCGGGCTGCCATCCACAACCGAAGTGACCTCGATTGTGTCTTTCATCGTTTTCAAACCGACCCAGACCCCAGCAAAGCGACTGAGTGCGAAGCCGTATATGCCGTAGTCCAGAATTTCCTGAACGCCAGCGGGGCTGACAATCGGCATATACATGTCAACCAGCGACCATTCGGACTGATGCAAAACCGTCGAGCTTTCACCGGTATGGTCATCACCCATCGCCATAAGGACGCCGCCATGTTTGGCCGTTCCGGCCATGTTCGCGTGGCGCATAACGTCGCCGGACCGGTCAACGCCAGGACCTTTGCCGTACCAAAGCCCGAAAACGCCATCGAACTTGCCATCCGCGCGCAATCCCGCCTGCTGACTGCCCCAAAGCGCAGTTGCAGCCAGATCTTCGTTCAATCCGAACTGAAACGTCACATCGTTTTCAGCCAGCGGCTTTTGGGCGCGCATCATCTGCTGATCGACCGCACCAAGGGGCGAACCTCGATAACCGGTAACTAGGCCCGCCGTGTTCAGGCCCGCTTGCCGGTCCCTTGCTTTCTGCATCAGCATCAACCGGACAAGCGCCTGAGTTCCGTTCAAAAGAACGGGGTTTTTCTCAAGATCAAACCGGTCGTTTAACGTTATCTGTGGCTGACTCATCAGACGTCTCCCCTCGTCAGATCAGTGTGCTTCATTTCGATGCATTTTAGGTCATAATTTCTGACCTGTATAGGATTTATCCACTGATAAGTAACGATTTCGCCCTTTGAATGTGGAACTTGTCACCTCTTTCATATAGGCATCCAAAAGGATAACGAAAGTTGCGGTGATGGATTGGGACAAGCTTAGAATATTTCACGCAGTGGCCGATGCAGGCAGCCTGACCCACGCGGGTGACAAGCTCAATCTGTCTCAATCCGCCGTGAGCAGACAGATCCGTGCATTGGAAGAATCGCTGGATGCGACCCTTTTTCATCGTCATGCGCGGGGACTGATTCTTACCGAACAAGGTGAATTGCTGTTTGACGCCACATCTGCCATGTCGAAACGACTGGACGCTGCAGCCGCGCGCATTCGGGACAGCGAAGAAGAGGTCTTTGGCGTCCTGCGGGTTACGACCACATTCGGCTTCGGAACTCTCTGGCTGGCCCCGCGCCTGCCTAAACTGTACGAGCAGTACCCCGATCTCAACATCGACTTGATGCTGGAAGAACGCGTTTTGGACCTTCCTATGCGTGAGGCGGACGTCGCCATTCGCATGAAAGAACCCAGTCAAGCCGACTTGGTTCGCAAGCGTTTGATGACGGTGCAAATGATGCTGTACGCGACGCAGGACTATATCGAGGCTCATGGTGGAACGTTGAATTCGTTGGACGAAATCAAAGACCATCGACTGATTTGCCAAACCCCCGCAGCACCGCAAGTCGGAGCCAGCGCAGCGATGGTGCGCCACCTGATGACCTACAATCCAGGGTCGTTACTGACCGTGAACAACTATTTCGGAGTACTTCAGGGCGTTCTGCACAATCTGGGTATTGGGGTTCTTCCTGATTATGTAACGCAGGATTTTCCGCATCTGGTGCCGGTACTGTCCGACATCGAAACCGCTGATGTTCCTGTATACTTGGCCTATCCCGAAGAGCTCAGGCATTCGAAGCGCGTCGGCGCGTTCCGTGATTTCGTTCAGGATGAGATCATTGCGCAGCGCAAGCAATTGAAACAGATGGGTAAACTCTAGATATGCACCCATAGCATATCGGGCATGAGGTCTTAACAGGGTTAAACTCCTTGAACCTTCACAAACTGACACCTAAATGAGCACTCGAAGGCGGTGATGCTGAAACGCTCATCATCTTCATACCTCCCTGTTGGACTACGGCCGAGCTTATAGCTCGGCCTTTTTTTTGCGCGGCCAAAAGCATTTAGCCAGCGAAAGCTCTGGGAAAAATACACGCATAGGCATATGATCCCCAAAAAACGAAACAATTTCGTGTTCGAGGGAAAATCAATGTTCCACCCACTCCGCCTCATGCTGGCGATCATTTCCGCTTTATTTTTAGCGACCCCACTTCTGGCACAAGGCACCAGCACGCCGCCCTCAGTGACGATTCCCGAAGATCTGACACCCGAACAGGTCGACGACCTTGTTGCGCGGATGTCTGACGACCAGGTGCGCGCGATTCTGTTGGAGCGGCTTGATGCTGTTGCAGAAAAGCGGGCCGAAAGTGGCACGACCGAAAAGGGTATATTTCAGGCCATCTCGGACACCGTTAGCACCATGGCCGCGTCCTGGATGGATGTTATCAGAAAGATCCCTCTGTTAATTTCAGCTCAGGTTCAAGCATTCTCGAATTTCGGAAGTAGCTTTGGGTCCAGCGGGCTAGTTAGTCTTTTTGGCTTCACTTTCATCGCCCTAGCGGTTGGTTTTGCCGCCGAGAAGATCGTTGGGCTGTGGACGCGCCGATGGCTTAAAGTAGTTGATGGAGATGCTTCTACAAACCTTCGAGGTGCGGCCACCTATTTGTTCAAACGCTTTTGCGGTGAGTTTCTTGGCCTTCTGGTCTTTTATTACACTCTGGTTTTTGTAGGGCGTCGGCTTTTGGACGAGCCTCAGATCGCGCAGGCTGCACCATTTGTTTTCTTCCTAATTTGGTTCCCTCGTTTGGGTGCAGCCATTTCGCGTTTCATTCTAGCCCCGCAACAGCACGATCTTCGTATGGTCAATGTTAGCGACCACTGGGCGAGCTACCTGCATCGCAACTTGATCGGCTTATTCCTGCTGATTGGGTTCACCATGTTCATTTTGGACTTCAACGCCATCAACGGCGTCCCACCGGGTGAATCCCGTTTGGGTTTCTGGCTGAATACAGCGATTCACATCTACATCGCGGTGATTGCCTGGACGGCACGTGATGGATTGTCCGACATGATGCGTGGTTCAGACCCTGATCGTACACGGTTTGATGAAGAGGTAGCGAGGCTCTACCCTTACATTGCTATCGGTGTTTCCGCCGGCACTTGGCTGCTGGTCGAGTATCTCGCAGCGCAGAACAACCCTGTGGTATTTGGCCTTCTGGCACATGGAGCACACTTCGTCACCATGTTCTGGCTGCTGATCGCTCCTGCTTTGGATACGCTGATCCGTGGCCTGGTACGTCACCTTCAACCACCTATGCTTGGCGACGGCCCTGTCGCAGAGCGCGCCTATAAGTCCACCAAGCGAAGCTACATTCGTATCGGGCGGGTTCTGGCCGGTGTTTTGGTCATTCTTATGATCGCCAATGCGTGGGACCTTGACCTTCAGGAAATCGCAGGCGGTGGAACTGAGTCCGGCAGCAAAGTGATCCAGTTCTTTATTATAATCGCGGTCGGGTACATCCTGAACGAAATCGTTTCACTTTGGATAAACCGCCGCCTCGCAAAAGAACAAACAGCCGCCGAACAAAGCCCGGATGAAGAAGCCGGTGAAGGCGGAGGTTCCGGCGGATCACGTCTGGCGACTGTTCTGCCACTGCTACGCGTTACTGCACAAGTAGCCATTGCCGTTATCTTTGTTCTTCTGGCTTTGGGTGCGTTGGGTATCAACATCACACCTCTGTTGGCCGGTGCCGGTGTTCTGGGTCTGGCCATCGGTTTTGGCGCACAGAAACTGGTCGCCGATATCGTGGGCGGGATTTTCTTCCTGATCGACGATGCCTTCCGCGTAGGTGAGTATGTGGATGTGGGCGGCACAATGGGCACGGTTGAGAAAATCTCGATCCGCTCGATGCAACTACGCCACCACCGCGGTCCCGTTCACACCATTCCCTATGGTGAGATTCAGAAACTGACCAATTTCAGTCGCGACTGGGTGATCATGAAGCTGAAGTTCACCGTGCCTTTCGACACTGACCCCAACAAGGTCAAAAAGATCTTCAAGAAGATCGGTGCCGAGATGATGGAAGACGAAACTCACAAGGATGGTTTCCTTCAGCCCTTCAAGTCTCAGGGCGTGTTCGACTTTGACGATGTCGGCATGATCATCCGCGGCAAGTTCATGGCAAAGCCGGGCAAGCAGTTCACCCTGCGCAAGGAAATCTTCAACCGGGTCAAGGCCGCCTTCAAGGAGAACGGCATCGACTTTGCCCGCCGTGAGGTGCGCGTTGCAATCCCGGGCCTGGATGATGCTGAAAACCTGACCCCCGAACAGAAAACAGCTGTTGGTGCCGCCGCGGCAGCTGAACTCAACAAGGACCAGGGACAGGCGTAACCTTCGCGGTTTGTTCCTGCGATCTGCACCAAAGCTTCGGTGCTTTCATACGGAACCGGCGCCGCCGTCGGTTCCGTTTTTCTTTGAAAGACGCAGCCTGCGCCGTCTTGACCCTTTCCACACGCGCGCGCTTGCCCTACAAGGCGCGCAATCTCGGCCCACTTGGACACAGGACAGAAGATGCAAGAGCCCGCCATCACACCCGATCTGATTGCTGCACACGGGATCAAGCCCGAGGAATACGACATGATCCTCGAGATCATCGGGCGTGAACCGACCTTTACCGAACTGGGCATCTTTTCCGCGATGTGGAACGAGCATTGCTCGTACAAGTCGTCCAAGAAATGGCTGCGCACCCTGCCTACATCGGGGCCTCAGGTGATTTGCGGACCTGGTGAAAACGCAGGCGTTGTTGATATTGGCGACGGTCAGGCTGTTGTTTTCAAAATGGAAAGCCATAACCACCCGTCATACATCGAACCCTATCAGGGTGCGGCAACGGGCGTTGGTGGCATTCTTCGCGACGTCTTCACCATGGGCGCGCGCCCCATTGCATCGATGAACGCGTTGTCATTCGGCGAACCCGACCACCACAAGACCCGTCAGCTGGTGAATGGCGTGGTCGAAGGCATCGGCGGCTATGGCAACTGTTTTGGCGTGCCATGCGTCGGCGGCGAAGTCCGATTCCA
The DNA here is from genome assembly GCF_013034545.1 of Ruegeria sp. HKCCA5763. Taxonomy (NCBI): domain Bacteria; kingdom Pseudomonadati; phylum Pseudomonadota; class Alphaproteobacteria; order Rhodobacterales; family Roseobacteraceae; genus Ruegeria; species Ruegeria sp. HKCCA5763. The sequence goes on along the minus strand of NZ_WQGF01000001.1, from coordinate 807,725 downwards.
TCCGGCCTATAACGGCAACTGTCTGGTGAACGCATTTGCTGCTGGTCTGGCCGACAGCGACAAGATTTTCTACTCCGCCGCGTCCGGCGTCGGGATGCCCGTCGTCTATCTGGGCGCTAAAACCGGTCGAGACGGCGTTGGCGGCGCGACGATGGCCTCTGCTGAATTCGACGACACCATCGAAGAAAAGCGCCCGACAGTACAGGTTGGCGACCCCTTCACCGAAAAACGCCTGATGGAAGCGACGCTCGAACTGATGCGGACCGGAGCAGTGATCTCGATCCAGGATATGGGCGCGGCGGGTCTGACCTGTTCTGCCGTGGAAATGGGTGACAAGGGTGGTCTGGGCGTACGCCTCGATCTGGAAAACGTACCCCAGCGCGAAGAGAATATGACAGCCTATGAGATGATGCTGTCGGAATCTCAGGAACGTATGTTGATGGTTCTCAAGCCGGAACTTGAGGCCGAGGCCCGCGCTGTTTTCGAAAAATGGGATCTAGACTTCGCCATCGTCGGTGAAACCATCGCCGAAGACCGCTTCCTGATCATGCATAACGGCGAAGTCAAGGCGGACCTTGTCTTGTCCAAGCTCTCCTCCACCGCGCCAGAATATGACCGTCCGTGGGAGCCGACGCCTGCTGCCGAAGAATTGGCCGATGTGCCTCAGATCGACCCGATCGATGGGCTGCGCGCCCTGCTCTCTTCGCCCAACTACGCTGGAAAGCAGTGGGTGTACGAACAGTACGACACCATGGTGATGGCGGACAGCGCCCGCACACCGGGTCTGGGCGCTGGCATGGTGCGTGTCCACGGCACCGACAAGGTGCTTGCCTTTACCTCAGACGTGACACCGCGCTATGTACGCGCAAACCCGGTTGAAGGCGGCAAACAAGCTGTGGCCGAAGCCTATCGCAACCTGACCGCTGTTGGTGCCAAACCTCTGGCCACCACCGATAACCTGAACTTCGGAAACCCCGAAAAGCCCGAAATCATGGGCCAGTTCGTCGGTGCCATTCAAGGCATCGGTGCCGCCGTTGGCGCGTTGGATATGCCGATCGTTTCGGGCAATGTGTCGCTTTACAATGAAACCGATGGTCAGGCGATCCTACCCACCCCAACAATCGGTGCGGTTGGCCTGCTGAACCATTCAGATGAGATTATCGGCAATGAAGTCCGTGAGGGTCACGTCGCCCTGGTCATCGGTGAAACCAAGGGCCATCTGGGCCAGTCCGCACTATTGGCTGAGGTGTTCAACCGTGAAGACGGTGATGCGCCGCGTGTTGATCTGGATGCCGAAAAGCGCAACGGTGACTTCATTCGCGCCAACCGCGAGATGATCAAAGCCTGTACCGACCTTGGCGATGGCGGTCTTGCATTGGCCGCCTTTGAACTGGCCGAAGCGGCTGGCGTTGGTGTCCATCTCGACGAAGCCCCAACCGAATTCCTGTTTGGCGAAGATCAGGCGCGCTATCTGGTCGCCTGCAACTTTGACCAGGCAGAGGCACTTATGATTGCAGCCGGCCAAACCGGTGTACCGCTTGTCTCTGTCGGTCGCTTTACAGGTGATTGCGTGAAGGTCGGCGGTTCCGAGGCACCGCTAGCCGAGCTTACAGAGACCTTCCGCACCAGCTTTGCCGCCGCAGTGGCCTAAAATACAGGCTTCTTCTCGTCCCAAATACGGAAATCCTGCGCGTCTAAAAAGGCGCAGGATTTACCGGATTTGTCCGCACGTGCCATCTTGCACGCCCCGCCCCACCGCTCTACATCTTGATAAAGACCTTTAGGAGTAAACCTACATGCCGATGAGCGCCCACGAAATTGAAACCCTGCTGCGCGAGAGCTTTCCCAACGCGGAAATTCAGGTTGGCGGCAGCGATGGCGTTCACATGTCCGCCATGGTCGTGGACGAAAGCTTTCGCGGCAAGAACCGCGTACAGCAGCAGCGCGCTGTCTACGCGGCCTTGAAAGGCAAAATGGACGGCCCAGATGGTGAACTGCACGCGCTGGCGCTGACCACCAAAGTACCGGAATAATATATTTCTTAGGAATGTGCTTAAATCAATGGGTGGATGGCAACCGCCCGATCCTAATGAAAAACCACCATTGGGAATAGAAGCAACTGACCTAAATCTAGTAAAGAAAACAAACGACGACACGCGTGGCGGCAAGTAGTAATCGACAGCCAAAGACGCGATCTTTGAAGGAAACGCGAAATGACCGATGTGAAGACCCAGATCGACGAAACCGTCAAAGCCAATGACGTGGTGCTGTACATGAAAGGCACCAAGGAGATGCCTCAGTGTGGCTTCTCCTCCCGCGTGGCCGGTGTGCTGAACTATATGGGCGTTGACTACGCTGACGTGAACGTTCTGGCCGACGAGGAAGTTCGTCAGGGTATCAAGGACTACTCTGACTGGCCGACCGTACCTCAGCTTTACGTCAAAGGCGAATTTGTTGGCGGTTGCGACATCATCACCGAAATGACCCTGTCGGGTGAGCTGGACACGCTGTTTGACGAAAACGGTGTCGGCTACAACAAAGATGCAGCCGACAAAATTCGTGAAGCAAACGCGTAAGCCTGCTTATCGGCTGGAACAGTCCTGAAAAATTGCCTGCTCATTGGCGGCGCCCGCCGCCAAATAGCTGATCGATGCGTTCCAGCCTTTTGAGCGCAGAATATAGGTTCCTTGATCTCCGCTGGATTCATAGCGGATACCTGACCCGCTTTCCACTTGGCGCATGGCAACCAGAGTATTGTCCACGATCGTCGCTGCGGCACCCGAACCGTCGGACGCGTTGAAATAGGTCACCGGCAAGGGTATCCCGTTTTCGCAAGTGAATGTGACTGACAGTATGTCAATCTCTGCCAAAGCGGAAGTCGCAGGCACAGCCAGTGCAGCCGCAAACAAGGCGTTTCGCAACACAGTCATCAGGCTTTCTTCTCCTCGACAACTGCCGCAAGCGCTTCTGCCCGCGCGGCCAGCTCTGCCAGTGTGTCGGTGACAGATGGCGGAACAACTGCCACTTCGACGCGTTCTGGTTCCGGCGGAGGAGCGTTCCTGAGGTTCTGAAGCTGGGCCTCGACCTCGGCCAACTTTGCCTCAAGCGATTTGACCTTGTCTTCCGTTGCTGCCGTTTTGTCGGCAAGCATGAGCCCGGCCATCAAAAGCATACGGGATTCAGGCATCCTGCCGATCTGATCGGACAAAACCTGGGCTTCATCGTCCAGCATTTTGGCTGCGGAATGCAGAAAGGGCTCCTCACCGTCCCTGCACGAGACGTCAAAGCCGCGACCGCCGATATTTATGGTCACTTCGGGCATTATTCTACCTCACCTTCTACAAGTTTCGCCTGCGACAGCAACGGCTCAAGACGCGCAAGAACGGCCTGCGCCTCGGCCGCGTCCGAGGCTTGCGCTGCTCGCGTGGCTTCAAGTTCGGCGACCGTGGCCTTGTTGAGAAGCTCTGCATCCGTCAGGCCCTCAGTTGCGGCCGCGCGCAACTCGTCAACGGCATTGCGCAATTGTTCATTTGCCTTTCGCATACGTTGAAGATCGTCGTCCAAACGAGACATTGCAGCACCATGGCTTGCGCGTTCAGCACGCAGCATTTCCAACTCGGCGCTCAGGTCACCGACACGTTCCGTGTCTTCTAACTCGGCCTTGAGGCGGCTGTTTTCGGCCTCCACTGCTTTAGCCTGATCCAACATGCCACGCAGCTCTTCCAACTCGGCTTTCAGTGGCTCGGGATCTTCCTTTCCATCAAGCTCTGCCCGCATTTCTTCGTTTTCGGCTTTCAATGCGTCCAACTCGGTGCTGTTGTCCAGTGCCGCCTTGGCTTCGGCCAGCTCGGCGCGCGCAGCTTCGACCGAGGCAATCTTGGCGCGGGCTTCTTCCAACTCTGCGCGCAGTGCGTCGGTTTCCGAACCGTCAGACGGTGCCGCACGCAGCTCTTCCAGATCAGCGCGTAAGCCATCCATTTGCTCTTCGTGCTGCTGTTTCAGAGATTTCAGCCGTTCCTGAAGTTGCGCATTGGCAATGCGTTCATCTTCCAGCGCAGTCTGAAGTCCGTCATCCGGCCCGGTGCCCCGAGATTCAGCGCCCAATGCCTCGACCCCCGCGCCAATACGATCCATCGCGGCAATTATGCGGTGCTGTAAGTCTTCTATCTGGCTCATGCCCCTGTCACCTCTTTATCAAGGTTCATTCTGTTTCGATGCGATCCGAATCAAAACCGAATCCCGCCTGCAGACAGTCTAGCGGAATGCGACAGAAAATACCCACTGTTTGCTTTCAAACACTTGAGCCCCGCTCTTCATGCAGTGCGGCCCGATTCACCCCGGTTCCGCTTGCACTTTGGGTACTGAGTGGTATTGAGCCCGCAATCTGCTTCAAACCCAAAGGAACAACGCCCGTGGACCTGACTGCGCTGCGCAAAGCCAACCCCGAACACTGGGACAAAGCTGCGGCCATCCGCACTCTGACCCTTGATGCCGTCGCCGCCGCCAATTCCGGCCATTCCGGTATGCCCATGGGCATGGCCGATGTTGCGACCGTACTGTTCGAAAAGCACCTGAAATTCGACGCTTCAAACCCAAGCTGGCCGGACCGCGACCGGTTCATCCTGTCCGCCGGACACGGCTCGATGCTGGTTTACTCGCTGCTGTACCTCACCGGCCACGCTGACGTGACCCTCAACGAGATCAAAAACTTCCGCCAATTGGGGGCAAAAACCGCCGGTCACCCGGAAAACTTTTTGATTGAAGGTGTTGAAACCACAACCGGCCCGCTGGGTCAGGGCATTTCGAACGCCGTGGGCTTTGCCATGGCCGAAGAGATTCAGCGCGCGCATTACGGCAAGAAGGTCGTCGATCACTATACCTATGTGATTGCTGGCGACGGCTGTCTGATGGAAGGCGTCAGCCAAGAGGCGATCACGCTGGCCGGTCGCCACGAACTGAGCAAACTAATCGTCTTTTGGGACAACAACAACATCACCATCGACGGTACCGTCGATATTGCCGACCGCACTGATCAGGTGCGCCGTTTTGCGGCCTCAGGCTGGCATGTAATCGAGATTGACGGCCACGATCCAAATGCGATCGACGCAGCGATTGTGGACGCGAAGAAGTCCAGCAAGCCGACCATGATCGCATGCGAAAGCCACATCGCCTTGGGTCACGCAGCACAGGATACATCCAAAGGCCATGGTGCTCTGACCGATCAGGATCAGTTGAAAGCCGCCAAAAAAGGCTATGGCTGGCCGCATGACGCATTTGAAATCCCGGCCAATGTTAAATCTGCGTGGGAAGCCATTGGCGCACGTGGTGCTGCTGAACGAGCAGCCTGGGAAGAGCGTTTCGCGCAACTTTCTGAACGCAAGCAGGCCGAGTTCAACCGTGCCTACGCGTTTGAAGCCCCTAAAAAGCTGGTTGGCGCCATTCGTTCTTTCAAAAAGCAAGTTTCGGAAGATCAACCAAAGCTGGCTACCCGCGCCTCGTCGGAAAAAGTTCTGAACGTCGTAAACCCGATCATGACCGAAACCGTTGGCGGCTCGGCTGACCTGACCGGCTCGAACAACACCAAGTCGGCCGATATGGGTGTGTTCCTGCCGGAAAACCGCAAAGGACGCTACATCCACTACGGTATTCGCGAACACGGCATGGCCGCTGCGATGAACGGCATGGCGCTGCATGGTGGCATCCGCCCCTATGGCGGTACATTCATGGCCTTCACCGACTATGCTCGCCCGTCCATGCGTTTGGCGGCCCTGATGAAAATCCCATCTGTCTTCGTGATGACCCATGACTCCATCGGCCTGGGCGAAGACGGCCCGACCCACCAGCCGGTTGAACATCTGGCTATCTCGCGCGCGACGCCGAACACCTATGTCTTCCGCCCCGCCGACACAGTCGAAACGGCTGAAGCCTGGGAAATGGCGCTGACCTTCAAGGACAGCCCCTCGGTCCTGTCTCTGACCCGTCAGGGTGTTCCGACCGTGCGGACCCAGCACAAAACCAAGAACCTTGTTGCACAAGGTGCTTATGTCTTGGCTGAAGCCGAAGGCAAACGTCAGGCCATCCTGATCGCGACCGGGTCCGAAGTGTCCCTGGCGATGGAAGCCAAAGCGATGCTCGAAGCCGAGGGCATCGGAACCCGTGTTGTCTCGATGCCCTGTATGGAACTGTTCGCTGAACAAGACGAAGCCTACCGCAAACGCGTTCTGCCTGCCGGTGCGGTTCGCGTCGGCATCGAAGCCGCCGTTCGCGCCGGAGGCTGGGATCGCTGGCTTCTGGGTGAGCGTGGTCGCGAGGCCAAAGCCGGGTTCATCGGCATGTCAAGCTTTGGTGCTTCAGCCCCGGCAGGAGAGCTTTACAAGCATTTCGGCATCACCGCCGAAGCAACCGTAGCCAAAGTCAAAGAACTGCTGGGCCTGTAAAACAGACGCATCTGATCAAGCAAAGGGCGGCTTAGGCCGCCCTTTTCATTTGGGTTTCAATGTGTTTGTGACTTCTTCGAAAGCAAAGGCCCAATCACTTTGGTCGCCACCGGGATCAAAACCAATCCCCAAGCCAAACCAAATACGCCATCCATCGTGGCCTTGGACATCCACTCAACTGCGCCAACCCATTGATCGGAAACCGAATGACCAATGGCGTAGGCCCAATCGTGGATGTGATGGCCCAACCATCCGAAGCCCAACACCTCCATCCCGTGGATCACAATCGACCCGCCGACCCACAGCATCGCTGCTGTCCCAACAATGGACAGGGTTTTCATCACGCCGGGCATCGCTTTGACCAACCCACGGCCAAGACCACGACCAATCGGGGTCGGTGCGTTTTGCGCCAGATAAAGCCCGACATCATCCATTTTTACGATCAGCGCAACAGAACCATAAACAGCCACCGTCACCCCGATCCCAACAACGGCCAGAGTCGCCGCCTGCATCCACAGGTTCGGCGCTTCGATCGCCGCCAAAGCAATCGTCATGATCTCGGCCGACAAGATAAAGTCCGTCTTGATCGCGCCTTTGACCTTTTGTTCCTCGAGGTGACCGGGGTCACGGACATCCATGTCCTGTTCAATGGCGTGGCTGCCGTGCGGGAACAAGACGTGGAATATCTTTTCGGCCCCTTCAAAACAAAGGTAAGACCCTCCAATCATGAGTAATGGTGTGATCAGCCACGGCGCGAAGTTGGCCAGTAGCAGCGCCACCGGCAGCAGCAATATGATCTTGTTGAAAATCGACCCGCGCGCAATGCGCCAGATGATCGGCAACTCTCGCGCAGGCGCAAACCCCTGAACATATTTGGGCGTGACCGCCGCGTCGTCGATGATCACCCCGGCAGTCTTGGCCCCGGCCTTACCTGCCGCCGCAACCACGTCGTCGACCGAAGCCGCCGCCACTTTGGCAATTCCCGCCACATCGTCCAAAAGGGCCAACAGTCCGCTCATCGCGTGTCCTTTCCTGTCACCTGCCGCACCGGGACCCTACCTGATCTCTCAGCTAGCGCAAGCGTTAGCGCAATCGGCGCAGGTTTGCGCTAACACCTTAAAAATATGCCGTTTTTGCCCTTTTGAGATTCCCATTTCGCCGCTATATGGCCCACAAAGCAAGCGCATCTGGAGACGTCATATGACCATCAAGGTCGGTATCAATGGTTTTGGCCGTATTGGCCGCTGCACCCTGTCGCACATCGCCGCTTCGGGGCGTAACGACATCGAAGTGATCAAAGTCAACGCCACCGGCCCATTGGAAACCTCGGCGCACCTTTTGAAATACGACAGTGTTCACGGGCGTTTCCCGCGCGAAGTCTCCATTGACGGAAACACGATGGATCTGGGTCGCGGCCCGATGCAGATGTTCTCGACCTACGACATGAACGAGCTGGACTGGGAAGGCTGCGACGTCGTTCTGGAATGCACAGGCAAGTTCAACGACGGCACCAAGGCGAAAACCCACATTGAGCGTGGCGCTGGCAAGGTTCTGTTGTCCGCCCCTGGCAAGAATGTCGACAAGACCATCGTCTTCGGCGTGAACCACAACACGCTGACCGCAAACGACAACATGGTTTCAAATGGTTCCTGCACCACCAACTGCCTGGCCCCGCTGGCCAAAGTTCTGGACGAAGGTATTGGCATCGAAAACGGCATCATGACCACGATCCACGCCTATACTGGAGATCAGCCGACCCTGGACCGTCGCCACAGCGACCTGTACCGCGCCCGCGCCGCAGCTATGTCGATGATCCCGACCTCGACCGGAGCCGCCAAGGCGTTGGGCGAAGTTTTGCCAAACCTGAAAGGCCGTCTGGACGGGTCCGCGATCCGCGTCCCTACCCCGAATGTCTCGGCTGTTGACCTGACCTTCCGTGCCGCGCGCGATGTAACCGTCGAGGAAGTCAACGCTATCGTCGAAGAAGCTGCCAAAGGCCCAATGCAGCGCGTACTAGGTTTTGAGCCCGCACCGCTGGTCTCAACAGATTTCAACCACACCGAAGAAAGCTCTATCTTCGCACCGGATCAGACCCGCGTTGTAGACAATCGCCTGGTCCGTGTTCTGGCCTGGTATGACAACGAATGGGGCTTCTCAGTCCGTATGGCCGACGTGGCCGTAGCGATGGGGCGTCTTAACTGACCATTCGGACTTCGCTTGTACCTTAATGCCCGCTCAGGTTATCTGGGCGGGCATTTTTGTTCGGAACGGCCATGACCAATCTTATCGCCATCTGGCTCGGCATCCTACTGCTTGGGGGCGCAATGCTGGATATGACCCTGTACGGCGGCGACCACCTGCTGTTCCTTGCCAAGAAGCTCTACGAATTTTTGGACTGGCTCGCCTTCTGGCGCTGATCGAGGTTTCTCTTGACTCTTTCGCTGATCTGGAGTTGTTAGCGCTAACTAATCTGATATAGGTTTTCCGACGGAGCAGACCATGACCCTGAAACTTGCCATCAACGGATTTGGACGGATTGGGCGCGGGGTTCTGCGCGCAGTGATGGAAAGCGGTCGCACAGACGTTGAAATCGTGGCGATCAACGATCTGGGCAAACCTGACATGAACGCACATCTGTTTGAGTTCGACAGCGTGCATGGTCGCTACGCCAACCCGGTTACACTCAGCGACGCAGGTTTGGACGTTGGTCGTGGGCCGATCCGCCTGACCAGCGAACGCAACCCCGAAGACCTACCTTGGTCGGATATTGATGTCGTTCTGGAATGCACCGGTGTGTTCCGTACGCGAGAGGCCGCTGAGCGTCACTTCAAAAACGGCTCGAAAAAGGTTCTGATCTCGGCCCCGGCCCGCGGTGATGGCAACATCAAGACCGTCGTGTTTGGTGTAAACGATCACGAACTGACCGCCGAAGACCTGGTCGTGTCGAACGCATCCTGCACCACCAACTGCCTTTCGCCGGTCGCTGCTGCCCTGGATGCGGGGCTTGGCATCAAGCATGGTAATATGACGACTGTCCACGCCTATACGGCCAGCCAGCCCGTACATGACTTAGTTGGAAAAGACCCTTACCTGTCACGCGCCGCGGCGTTGTCGATGATCCCCACCACAACCGGCGCGGCTGCCGCCGTTGGCTTGGTGCTGCCGCAACTGCAAGGCAAACTGACGGGGCAGGCGATCCGCGTCCCTACCCCGAACGTTTCAGTTGTTGACCTGGTGGCTGAAGTATCCCGCCCAACCACCGAAGAAGAGGTAAATCAGCTGTTCATCGATGCCGCAGCAAAAATCCCCGGCGTGTTGGCTGCTGAAAACCGGCCGCTGGTTTCCGTTGACTTCAATCACGACCCGCACAGCTCGACCGTGTCGCTGGCCGAAACCAAAGTCACCGATGGCACACTTGTTCGCGTACTGGCCTGGTATGACAATGAATGGGGCTTCTCGAACCGGATGTTGGACACGGCCGCCGCAATGGGCGCCCTAGCCTAACCGTTCTTTCAGCGCGGTGTTGACGCGGGGCGTGACGAATTTCGACACGTCCCCATTCAACCGGGCGATTTCCTTGACCAGTTTCGAGGCAATTGCCTGATGGCGCGCTTCTGCCATCAAAAAGACGGTCTCGATTGAATCGTCTAATGCACGGTTCATTCCAACCATCTGAAATTCGTACTCAAAGTCGGCAACAGCGCGCAGGCCACGCACAATGATCTGCGCCCCAACATCCCGCGCGCAATCGATCAGCAGGTTTTCAAACGGATGCGCGACAATCTCGGTCCCGGTCTGTTCAGAAAGCTGGGAACATTCGGCTTCAATCATGGCCACGCGCTCTTCTAACGAGAACAAAGGTCCTTTATCCCGGTTGATGGCAACACCAATGACCAGCTTGTCGACCAAAGCTGCCGCCCGACGAATGATATCGATGTGGCCCATTGTGATGGGATCAAAGGTTCCAGGATACAATCCAACCCGCATCACGCCCTCCTGCGCAACAAAATTTCTGCGCAAGCAAACACAACTTTGCTGCAGGTGCAAGTGATTGCTTTGGCAGCTCTGGCCGCTAGTGGCCCATTATCATGCTTTCCAAAGCGTCTTTTTCCATGGCCAATTCGGAAAGCTGGGCCTTCACCACATCGCCCAAGGTTACGATGCCAACAAGTTTGCCATCTTCAACAACCGGCATATGGCGGAAACGCCCTTCCGTCATTTGTGACATGATGTCCTCAACTGTGGTCTGACGCGTCGCTGTCACAAGGTCCTGCGTCATGTAAGACTTTACTGGCTGGTTCAGACAGCCACTGCCGCTGGCCGCCAATTCGCGAACGATGTCACGTTCCGACAATATACCTGCAGCGGTTTCGCCACCATCGTCGGAAACCACGACTGTACCGATACGCTTCTCCGCAAGAATCTTCGAGGCCTCTGAGACAGTCGCTGTCGACGCCACGGTCACGACACCATCGGTCGCCTTAGACTTCAGGATGGCCTGTACTAGCATGAAGAATACCTCCGGAAATAATCACACTTATTCCAAAGCGTTGCGCGATTGTCGCGACCTGTCAAGCGTCGGCCACTGCTTCCAAACGAAGCACTTCCTCGCGAATGCCGCGCGTCAGAGCTTCGGCAAAGCGGTTCAACCGTTCGTTGCGTTGGTCACCTTCATGCCGCACAAGATAGAAACTGCGCGTCAAACTCACTTGTTCCGTCAGGATTTTCCGCAGATCGGGATGGAAGGGCAGCGTGAAATCATGGGCCACACAAACCCCGGTTCCCAGCGTCACCTGCCGCAATTGAACCGAGACCGAGTTCGATGCAAGCGCGACACGGTCAATACCAATGTCGTTGAGGTAATCCAACTCTCGGTCGAAGATCATGTCGGGGATATAGCCGATCAACCTGTGCCCTTTCAGGTCTGTGACGGAGCGGATCGGACCATGTCGGTGCAGGTAGTTTTCGGTCGCAACCATATGCAGTTTATAGTCGCTGATCTTTTTCACACGCAGTTGGCCGGCTGTTGGCGCACTGACTGTCACAGCCATGTCCGCCTCGCGCCGGGACAAGTTGATTACCCGCGGAAGTGCAAGAATCTGAATGTCCAGATCAGGGTTCGCATCGCTGATTTTTGCGCAGACCTGCGGCAGCAGGTAATTGGCGCTGCCATCCGGTGCGCCGATCCTGATTTGTCCGCTGAGTGATTTGGTCGGTCCGGTGACAGCTCCGGCAGCGGCACGCATCGCCTCTTCGGCGTGTAGCCCGTGCTCTAAAAGACGTTGCCCAGCCGGTGTCAGAACATAGCCTTGCTGGGACTTGGTAAACAACGAAGAATCCAAAGTGGATTCGAGCCGCGCCACACGACGCCCGACAGTGGCAGGATCAATTTTCAGGATACGACCAGCAGAAGACAAGCTTTCTTCGCGTGCCACGGCCAGAAAAATCCGCATATCGTCCCAGTTTGGGGTCATCTCACACTCTTTTGCATTTTTGCAAAACTCCTTTGAGACATTGCCTCTGTTCGCGGGATTTCTGCAAGCCTATTCTGCGCGCAAATCTATCGGAGGAGCTATTGATGCAAGATCTGACCCATTTCCTGAACGGCGAAATGGTCGCCGGTACATCCGGTCGTTTCGACGACGTTTACAACCCGGCGACGGGCGAAGTTCAATACAAATGCCCAATGGCCAGCGCGGCAGAAACCACGGCAGCAATTGAAGCGGCAGCAGCGGCCCAGCCCGCATGGGGCGCAACCAACCCGCAGAAACGTGCGCGCGTCATGATGGCCATGGTTGGCTTGATGAACCGCGACATGGACAAACTGGCCGAGGCGCTAAGCCGCGAACACGGCAAAACTCTTCCCGATGCCAAGGGCGACCTGCAGCGTGGTCTTGAAGTGATCGAGTACTGCATCGGCGCGCCACAAATGCTTAAGGGTGAGTTCACCGACAGCGCAGGCCCCGGCATAGACATGTATTCGATGCGCCAGCCTTTGGGTGTTGTGGGTTCGATCATGCCCTTCAACTTCCCCGCCATGATGCCGCTTTGGCATGTTGGACCGGCGCTGGCTTGTGGGAACGCCGTGGTCCTGAAACCGTCCGAGCGTGACCCGTCGGTTCCGCTGATGCTGGCTGAACTCTTCATCGAAGCCGGTCTGCCCAAAGGTGTGTTCCAGGTCGTGAACGGTGACAAAGAAGCCGTTGATACGATCCTCGACAGCGAAATCATCCAGGGTGTCAGCTTTGTGGGGTCTACCCCGATTGCGCAATATATCTACAGCCGCGCAACCGCCAACGGCAAACGCGCCCAGTGTTTTGGCGGTGCCAAGAACCACATGATCGTCATGCCCGACGCTGACTTAGATCAGGCGGCTGACGCTCTGGTTGGTGCCGGATTTGGAGCGGCAGGCGAACGCTGCATGGCAATCTCGGTCGCGGTTCCCGTTGGTGAAGAAACTGCGGACAAGCTGATCGAAAAGCTGATCCCGCGTGTCGAAAAGCTGAAAGTCGGCCCTTACACGGCCGGTGATGATGTCGATATGGGTCCGGTCGTCACCGGGGCCGCAAAAGAACGCATCCTAGGTCTGATCAACTCGGGTGTTGAGCAAGGCGCCAAGCTGGTTGTCGACAACCGTGACTTCAGCCTGCAGGGCTATGAAGATGGCTTTTTTGTTGGCCCCCACCTCTTCGACCATGTCACCCCGGACATGGACATCTACAAACAGGAAATCTTTGGCCCGGTCCTGTCCACCGTACGCGCCGGTTCGTATGAAGAGGCGCTGAAGCTGGCGATGGACCATGAATATGGCAACGGAACCGCGATTTTCACCCGTGACGGTGACACCGCGCGTGATTTTGCCAGCCGGATCAATATCGGCATGGTTGGCATCAACGTGCCGATCCCGGTTCCGCTGGCCTATCACACCTTTGGTGGCTGGAAGAAATCGATGTTCGGGGACCTGAACCAGCACGGCCCTGACAGCTTCAAATTCTACACCCGAACCAAAACCGTGACCTCGCGCTGGCCGTCGGGCATCAAAGAAGGTGGCGAGTTCAACTTCAAAGCCATGGACTGATTGGAACGATCATTACGCTGACAAACCCGGCCTTATCTTGGGCCGGGTTTTGCATTTTTCCGCCGATAAGCAGGCTCACGTGCCAATCTCACGAGAAATTCAGCTTTGATACTCTGGAAAAACTCATCAAAGCAAAATATTTTGTCGGGAAGTGTGTACCGAGCAGTGAAATTATCGGAGGCAGTCTTGTCCCATTCCCGTATGACCCGTCGTTCCGCCCTGTTGGGCGCAGCATCATTGGTGGCAACCCCTGCCCTTGTTCGGGCACAAAGCACAGATGCTTTCCCAGAAACAGAAGACGCCATCAGCACGCAATTGCCAGTGCGCCGCAACGTGTCCTCGTTCTCGCAACAGAACTGGCAGGATCACTTTGATGAGCTTGGTGTTGGCTGCCTGCTGGCCGATATCACAAGCCGCGCCGTGCATTATTGGAGCCCGGACGGAACGTATAAGCTTTACCCAAGTTCGGTTCCGATGAGTGAGGAACTCACCAAACGCGGTTACACAAAAGTCGTACGCAAAACCGAATTCCCAAGCTGGACACCAACGGCGTCCATGCGCGAGCGGGATCCCTCGTTGCCTGTACGGATGGAAGGTGGCGACCCTGGCAATCCATTGGGCACCCGCGCTATGTATCTGGGCTGGCCAGCTTACCTGGTTCACGGAACGCATGACACGCGCAAGATTGGCCGTCAGAGCTCGTCTGGATGTATCGGACTCTACAATCAGCACGTGGAAGAGCTGTATCCACTGGTTCAGATTGGGACACAGGTGCGTCTGGTCTGATTTGCCAGTCGTAAAAAGCAAAAGCCCCGGTCAATCGCCGGGGCTTTGTTGTTTTTTAATCCGTGGCTTATTCCGGCAGAATAACTGCGTCGACCACGTGAATCACGCCATTGCTGGCTTCAATGTCGGCTTGCACAACCTTGGCATCATTCACCTTAACGCCGTTCTTTGCGTTAACGCTCAGCCGGTCGCCCTGAACGGTCAGAACCTTGGCGCGCTTGTCAGCGATGTCGCCAGACATCACTTTGGCCGGAACCACGTGATAGGTCAGGATCGACACAAGCTGATCTTTGTTCTCGGGCAGCAGCAGGGATTCCACCGTACCTTCAGGCAATGCTGCGAACGCCTCGTCAGTCGGGGCAAATACGGTGAATGGGCCATCGCCCTTCAACGTATCAACCAGACCAGCGGCCTGAACGGCAGCGACCAAAGTGTTGAACGATCCGGCGGCAACGGCCGTGTCAACAATGTCAGCGGCCTGCGCCTTCAGCGGCATGGCAAATGCAAGTGCGGCGGCTGCGCCCATGAATGTGCGACGGAACATAGCTGTCTTCTCCTCTCCAGCGTGTTATGAAAAGGGGTACGGACCTTTTGCCGCAGCGGATCACTCTGAGATCATTTTTCTTTGAGTTGCACCCAGATGCTCTGCGCTCGTCCCTCAGTCAGAAACGGCAAGGCGGCAACGGCATCCGGGCGTTCCTGTTGAAGGTAATATCCCGGCCAAAGCATTGAATACGCGCCAGATTGCAGCAACGCGTGCAGCATGTACTGCTCTCCCCAACCGGGGCAATCATAGAAGAAACGTTTGGGATATTCGTAGGGTAAAAAAACATCGTGCACATGAATGACCACGCCGGCTTTCAGCGCAGGAATGATGCGGCAGAACAGATGGGCGACGTCGTTGCTCATCCGCACAACATGGCTTGAATCGATGAACAGAACGTCTCCGGCTTCAAGCTCGGCAAAAAGCGACGGGTCAACTTCTTCAAGACGTTTTTGTTCGAAGTGGTCCGCGACATGGGCAATGTCGGCCCGCGGGTAAGGGTCAATGGCAGTGATCGTGGTGTCCAACCCGCCGTCAATAATCGCTTGCCGGGTCACACGGGTTGAGTTCCCGCACCCCACCTCGATCACGCGCTTGGGCTGAAAGCGGCGGATCATCAGATACAACGCATCTGCATCCGGGCTGTCGTAATAGCCGTTGCCTGTGCGATAGCCAGTCTGATTGCGCGCCGGGTCTTTCAACGCCTGCAGTTCCGCCTTGTGACGGTCATATTCCGCCACCAGTTGCGCGACATCGAAACCTTCCATACCCGGAGATAACGCGTAGGCCGGGCGTGTCAGCCCTCCGGCAGCTTCAAAAGCCTCAAGCCGCGCGCGTTCATCCTGTTCGGTAACCTTGTCGATCAGCCTCACCCCCAACTCGTCCAGAGCAGCGTTAATCTTTGGGAATTTTCTGGGTTTCACGGCGTTGGCTCCACGGTCTGTGCTGATCCGTTCCTTACAATTGCCGCCAGTGCCAGTGCAAGGACAAGACGGGCAAACCCTTGGCAAAAGGCAAATTTCCGTATTCACTGAAACTTACGACAGCCAAAGGGGGCTCCATGCAGCAAGAATTCACACTGGGCATTGAAGAAGAGTATCTTCTGGTGGATCGCGACAGCCTGCAATTGTCAGAGGCCCCGGAAGCGCTGATGGAGGCCTGTCAGAATGATTTCGAAGGTCAGGTAAGCCCCGAGTTCCTGCAATGTCAGATTGAAGTCGGCACGCGCCCGCACACAACAATCGCCTCGGCGCGGGAAGACCTGAAACGCCTGCGATCCTGCGTGTCAAAACGTGCTGCCGAATACAATCTGTCCCCGATCGCAGTATCCTGTCATCCCTTCGCCAATTGGAAGGATCAACATCACACCCGCAAGGAACGATATGACGCCTTGCAACACGCGTTAGGCGGCGTAGCACGTCGGATGCTGATCTGCGGGATGCATGTACACGTGGGGGTCGAAGACCCCGCCCTGCGCGCCGATCTGATGCCGCAGCTCTCTTACTTTTTGCCCCATCTTTTGGCGCTGTCCACATCCTCTCCATTTTGGAGCGGTGAAGATACCGGCCTATCATCGTATCGCTTGACCGTGTTCGACAACCTTCCACGAACCGGCCTGCCCCCAGTTTTTGGCAGTTGGGCTGAGTATGAGCGCACCACAGGTATACTCGTCGAACTGGGCGTGATTGAGGACACGACCAAGATATGGTGGGACCTGCGCCCGTCGCATCGTTTCCCTACGCTTGAAACCCGGATCATGGACGTGCAACCCCGGCTGGAGCACACGTTGTCCCTCGCAGCACTCGTTCAGGCACTGACCCGAATGTTGTGTCGACTGAAAGACCGCAACCTGCGTTGGCGGCAATATGATCGCTTCCTGATCGGAGAAAACCGTTGGCGTGCGCAGCGTTATGGCGTGGGCGAAGGATTGATTGACTTCGGCGACCGCTCGGTCAAGCCGATGTCCGAACTGATCGGCGACCTTATGGGGTTGTTGGCGGAAGACACCGAAGCGCTTGGAACGATGACCGAACTTGCGCGGTTACGGCAGATCGCCGAAAACGGCACTTCGGCCACCCGTCAACGCCGCGTTCACGCCGAGGCCGTCGCGCGCGGGGACGATCCCGGGCAAGCAGTCGTGCGCCATCTGATCGAGGAATTCCACGCGGATCTCTAGACTGCTCCAGCGTTTTGCGCCCCATTGTTGAACCTGCAAAATTTCTGTAAGAATTCGGAAATAAACAACCGTTCAATTCATTGCCGACGGGAGACAGCGCCATGGATTTCGCACTCAGCGAAGAACAAACAGCCATTTTCGACATGGCGCATGCATTTGGTCAGGAAAACATTGCACCTTTTGCGCGGCAGTGGGAATCCGATGGCACCATTCCCAAAACTTTGTGGCCACAGATCGGCGAGCTTGGTTTCGGAGCTTTGTATGTTTCCGAGAACAGCGGCGGCTCGAACCTGACCCGCCTGGATGCAACACTGGTTTTTGAGGCCCTTTCAATGGCCTGCCCTTCGGTCGCGGCCTTCCTGTCGATCCACAACATGTGCGCCAAGATGTTGGACAATTTCGCGGATGATGACCTGAAGGCGCGGATCATGCCCGATGTTCTGAGCCTCAATACGGTTCTGAGCTATTGCCTCACCGAACCCGGTTCCGGCTCGGACGCAGCGTCCTTGAAGACACGCGCCGTACGCACGAACGAAGGCTATACGTTGAACGGCACCAAGGCATTCATCTCGGGCGGTGGGTATTCCGATGCCTATGTATGCATGGTGCGCACCGGTCAGGACGGCCCCAAGGGTATTTCAACCGTTTATGTCGAGGACGGAACTCCGGGTCTTAGCTTTGGAGCACTGGAAGAGAAAATGGGCTGGAAAAGTCAGCCCACCGCGCAGGTGCAGTTCGATGATTGCAAAATCCCGGCAGGCAATCTTGTCGGCACCGAAGGCGACGGTTTCAAATATGCCATGATGGGCCTCGACGGCGGGCGACTGAACATCGCGGCCTGTTCCCTTGGTGCCGCGCAGACCGGTTTGGATATGACGTTGCAATACATGTCCGAACGCAAGGCGTTTGGCCAATCCATCGACCAGTTCCAGGCCCTTCAGTTCCGCCTGGCGGATATGGAGATTGAACTACAAGCCGCACGGACCTTTCTGCGTCAAGCCGCTTGGAAACTAGATAACGGCGCGCCCGACGCCACTAAGTTCTGCGCCATGGCCAAAAAATTCGTGACCGAAACCGGATCGAAGGTGGTGGATCAGTGCCTGCAGCTGCATGGTGGTTATGGCTATCTTGCCGACTACGGCATTGAAAAGCTTGTGCGCGATCTTCGGGTGCATCAGATATTGGAAGGCACAAATGAGATCATGCGCGTGATCGTATCGCGTCAGATGCTTGCCAACCGCTGAGGGCCACATGTCAGACATTGAAATCCGCACCACAGGCCGTGCCGGACGCATCACCCTGACCCGCCAACATGCTTTGAACGCAATGAGCTACGAGATGTGCATGGCCATCGACGCGGCGATGCGCAACTGGCGCGAAGACGATGCCGTTGACCTTATCATTCTGGACGCCGAAGGTGAAAAAGCCTTTTGCGCAGGTGGAGACATCGCCGAGCTCTACGAAACCGGGACCAAGGGCGACTATGCCTACGGGCAGACATTCTGGCGTGACGAGTACCGTCTGAATGCGATGATCTTCGAATATCCCAAGCCGGTCATCAGCTTTCTTCAGGGCTTTACCATGGGCGGCGGTGTCGGCATCGGGTGCCATGGCAGCCATCGCGTTGTCGGGGAAAGCTCGAAAATCGCGATGCCAGAATGCTCGATTGGTTTGGTACCGGATGTGGGCGGCTCGCTTATGCTGGCCCTCGCCCCCGGTCGGTTGGGCGAGTTTTTGGGAACGACTGGGTTCCGAATGGGCCCTGCGGATGCAATTCTGGCAAGGTTCGCGGACCATTACATCCCTCAATCACACTGGTCCGATTTGACTGAGATGCTTGAGGCCTCTGGCGACGCAGGGCTGATTTCACAACATGCCGAAACACCACCCGCCGGAGAACTGGCCGAGTTGCAGGCCGACATTGATCAGCATTTCTCGGGCGAAACACTTGGCGACATCGTGACGAGCCTGCGCAACAGCGACCACGATTTTTCGCAGAAAACCCTAGCGACTCTGGGAAAAAACGCCCCCCTTTCCACGGCCTGTACGGTTGAAATGCTGCACCGTCTGCGCGGCCCCGCTTTGTCCATACGGCGCGCCCTGGAGTTGGAATACCGTTTCACCCACCGGTCGATGGAACACGGTGACTTTCTGGAAGGTATCCGCGCGCAAATCATCGATAAAGACCGCAGCCCGAACTGGCAGTTTGCCGATATGAACGTCCCTTTGACGGCCGTTTCGAAAATGCTGCAACCGCTGGGCGCGGATACCCTGACATTTGAGGAGGACTAAAAGATGCAGATCGGTTTCATTGGGCTGGGAAATATGGGCGCGCCCATGGCGGCCAACCTGGCAAAAGCCGGGCATCAGGTTCTGGGGTTTGATACGGCTGGCGTCACCGTGGAAGGTGTCACTCAGGTCGAAACGGCGTCTGACGCGGTTGCGGGTGCTGATGCGGTCATCACCATGCTGCCAAACGGCGCTATTCTAAGGGCCGTTGCGGATCAGGTCATTCCCGCAATGTCAAAAGGGGCTGTGTTAATCGACTGCTCGACGGTTGACGTGGACAGCGCGCGTGCGGTTGCGGATCAGGCTATGGGAGCCGGACTTTTGTCCGTGGATGCGCCGGTTTCCGGCGGTATCGGCGGTGCAGCGGCAGGTACGTTAACGTTCATGGCCGGCGGATCGGAAGCCGCATTCGCCAAAGCTGCACCGCTGTTCGAGATCATGGGACAAAAAGCGGTTCACTGTGGCGAAGCCGGGGCCGGACAAGCCGCCAAGATCTGCAACAATATGATCCTTGGCGTCACCATGATTGCCACCTGCGAGGCTTTTGCACTGGCAGACAAACTGGGATTGGACCGGCAAAAGATGTTCGATGTCGTCAGTACATCGTCAGGCTATAGCTGGACGATGAATGCCTATTGCCCTGCCCCCGGCGTTGGCCCGCAAAGCCCTGCTGACAATGACTACACGCCCGGATTCGCCGCCGAGCTCATGCTAAAGGACCTGCGTCTCAGCCAGCAAGCAGCAGACAGCGCTGATGCGGATACACCGATGGGTCAGGTCGCGACTTCGCTATATGAACAATTTGTTGAAAATGAAGACGGATTGGGCCGCGACTTCAGCGCGATGCTGCCACGCTTTGAAAAACGAGGGCGCGAATAGGCAATTCGGCGGCCTCTTGCCCAGCCATTTGACAGACAATCGGCAAGGGGCCATCTATCCAGTCATGTTCCGAGGCGTCTTCAGCCTGTTCGTAAGGGAAAGTGACATGACAAGATACCTGGTGACTACAGCGATGCTTGTGGCGGTGACGCTTGTACCTGTTACATCCGTGGCAAAAAACAAAATCGGGCATTGCCCACCGGGTTTAGCCAAGAAGTCCATTCCTTGCGTGCCTCCCGGGCAAGCAAAAAAGATCTATCGGAACGGCGATTTCATCCGCAACGACTATCGATGGGTAGACAATCCGTACCGTTATGGGCTGAACCGAAACTATTCCTACATTCGCGCGGGTGACTACGTGTACCGGGTCGACCCAGACACACGCAAAGTCTTGAACCTGATCGGTGCGGTTGCCGATATTCTGAACTGATCTGAAGGCGCTAAGCCTATTCAGCAGCAACGCGCGCGTTGTCTAACATCGATTTCAGATAGCGACCGGTATGACTGCGCTCGACTGTGGCGACATCTTCGGGTGTGCCCGTAGCCACTATCTCACCTCCGCCATCGCCGCCTTCGGGACCAATGTCGATGATGTGATCTGCAGTTTTCACCACGTCCAGATTGTGCTCGATCACAACAACCGTGTTCCCCTGATCGACCAACTCATGCAGCACTTCCAATAGCTTGCGTACGTCTTCAAAATGCAAACCCGTGGTCGGTTCATCTAGGATATAGAGCGTTCGCCCGGTTGACCGTTTCGACAATTCCTTGGACAGCTTCACGCGTTGCGCCTCGCCACCGGATAGCGTGGTGGCCTGCTGACCGACCTTGATATAGCCCAGCCCAACGCGGGCCAAAGCGTCCATCTTATCGCGGATCGACGGCACAGCCTTGAAGAACTCCTGCGCGTCTTCCACCGTCATATCAAGCACATCAGCGATGGACTTGCCCTTGAACTTGATCTCAAGGGTCTCGCGGTTGTAGCGCGCGCCTTTGCACGTCTCGCAGGTAACGTAGACATCAGGCAGAAAGTGCATTTCGATCTTGATAACACCGTCACCCTGACAGGCTTCGCACCGGCCTCCCTTAACGTTGAAACTGAAACGACCAGGTTTGTACCCACGCGCTTTCGCCTCGGGCAAACCCGCAAACCAGTCTCTGATCGGCGTGAAGGCCCCGGTGTAAGTGGCTGGATTCGAACGCGGAGTTCGCCCGATCGGGCGTTGGTCGATATCGATAACCTTGTCCAGGTGCTCAAGCCCCTTGATCGTCTCACACGGCGCTGGAGTCTGTCGCGCACCATTTAGGCGCATCGATGCGGTTTTGAACAACGTCTCAATCGTCAGCGTGGACTTGCCGCCGCCAGACACCCCTGTCACACAGACAAATTTGCCCAAGGGAAATTCAGCCGTGACGTTCTTGAGGTTGTTACCAGTGGCTTTCACCACAGTCACTTTCTGCTTCTTGCCCGCGCGCCGTTCAGCCGGAACCGCGATTTCCCGGGTCCCCGCCAAATATTGCCCGGTGATAGAGGCAGCATCACCCGTAATGTCCGCCGGCGTACCGTGACTGACGACCTGCCCCCCGTGCACACCCGCTCCGGGGCCAATGTCGAACACATAATCGGCCTCTCGGATGGCCTCCTCGTCATGTTCTACAACAATTACCGTGTTGCCCTGATCCCGCAGGTTCTTGAGCGTTCCCAACAACCGGTCATTGTCACGCTGATGCAAGCCGATAGAGGGCTCGTCCAACACGTAAAGAACCCCAGTCAAACCCGAGCCGATCTGGCTGGCCAAACGAATACGCTGGCTTTCCCCGCCCGACAGTGTTCCACTTGAACGCGAAAGCGTAAGGTATTCCAAACCAACATTATTCAGAAACCCAAGACGTTCGCGAATCTCTTTCAGTATGGCGCGCGCGATTTCATTTTTCTGAGCGCTCAGATGGTTCGGCGCGTCCTCAATCCAGGCCAAAGCCTCTCGGATTGACATCTGCACCACTTGCCCGACATGCAGACCAGCGATCTTGACCGCCAGCGCCTCGGGCCGCAGGCGATACCCCTCACACGTGCCGCATGGACGGTTGTTCTGGTACCGTTCAAATTCCTCGCGAATCCAAGCGCTGTCAGTTTCACGATAGCGGCGCTCCATATTCGGGATCACGCCTTCGAAACTGCGCGTCACCTGATAAACGCGTCCACCTTCATCATAGCGGAACTGGATCTCTTCATCGCCAGAGCCGCGCAGGAACACCTGCTGCACCTTCTGGGGCAGGTCTTTCCATGGTGTGTTCTTGTCGAACTCGTAATGCCGCGCAATGGCTTCGATGGTCTGAAGGAAATACGGAGACTTACCCTTGCGCCACGGCGCCAAGGCCCCGTCATAGAGTTTCAGCGACTGATCGGGCACCACAAGCCGCTCGTCAAAGAACAACTCGACCCCCAAGCCATCACAATCGGGGCAAGCCCCAAATGGCGCGTTGAAGGAAAACAGGCGCGGTTCGATCTCGGGGATGGTAAACCCGCTGACCGGGCAGGCAAAGTTCTCGCTAAAGGTGATCCGCTCTGGGTCACCCTCACGCGGGGCAGTTTCCAGAATCGCAATACCGTCAGCCAGATCCAAGGCTGTGCGCAGGCTGTCGGCCAAGCGGGTCTCCATACCCTCTCGGACAACCAGTCGATCCACCACGACATCGATGTCGTGGCGGAATTTCTTGTCCAGCGTCGGCGGTTCATCCAGTTCGTAGAACTCACCATCGACCTTGACGCGCTGAAAGCCTTGCTTGCGCAACTCCAGGAATTCTTTTTTGTACTCACCCTTGCGATCTCGCACGATGGGGGCCAGCAGGTAACCTCGCGTGCCCTCCTCCATCGTCACGATCCGGTCGACCATGTCCTGTACCTGCTGCGCCTCGATCGGCTGTCCGGTCGCCGGGCTATAGGGGGTTCCAGCGCGTGCGAACAGCAGGCGCATATAGTCATAGATTTCCGTAACCGTCCCAACAGTTGAACGCGGGTTCTTGGACGTTGTCTTCTGTTCAATGGAGATTGCCGGACTCAGACCGCTGATATGATCGACATCGGGCTTTTCCATCATGTCGAGGAACTGCCGCGCATAGGCAGACAGGCTTTCAACATAGCGACGCTGCCCTTCGGCATAGATGGTATCAAAAGCCAGCGAGGACTTGCCCGAACCAGACAAGCCGGTGATCACCACCAGCTGATCCCGAGGGATATCAACATCGATGCCTTTGAGGTTATGCTCGCGCGCGCCGCGCACCTCGATATTCTTCAGCTCAGCCATTTCCGGCCCCCAAGAAACAAGTGGTTTAGAGATAGGCGAGCTTGCCTGAGTCTCCAACAGAAAAGTTAGAACATTTAGTGAACATACGAGTTTTAGCCGAGCAAATCAAACCGCAGCTGCTTAATCGGGATCTTCGCTGCGAAGCTTTTAAGCCGATCGGTTGAGAGTAAGAGGAAAATGGCGCGGTTGACGGGGCTCGAACCCGCGACCCCCGGCGTGACAGGCCGGTACTCTAACCAACTGAGCTACAACCGCGCATCTATTTTCGTGGCCGTTGTCCTGGGCCAAGGTAAGCAGCGATGGCGCGGTTGACGGGGCTCGAACCCGCGACCCCCGGCGTGACAGGCCGGTACTCTAACCAACTGAGCTACAACCGCCCGCTGCACGTTCATTGCTGAACGTTGGGGTGTATTATGGCTACGCTCGGGCAGCGTCAAGCGGCGTTTTGAAGTTTTTTGTCAGAATCCAGTTTTTTGTTTACCCGCAGATTTTCGCGCGCAGACCATCGTCAAATTCGCTTGCAGCCGAACCACAGGACAGATAACAACGCGTCCCATGGGTGATTAGCTCAGTGGTAGAGCGCTTCGTTCACATCGAAGATGTCAGGAGTTCAAATCTCTTATCACCCACCATTCCTTTTCGCAGATTACGCTTGAAATTGAGGGGCTTGCCAGCGCGCGACCTCGGCGACTATCGTGCTTCATCGGCCGAACCGTGTGCCGATTGCAAAGTCAGGGGTCGTTATGGCAGAGCTAAAGCGAGACATCGGCCTGATCGGACTAACCTTTATTTCGGTTGGAGGAATCATCGGTTCGGGCTGGTTGTTCGGCCCCCTTCTGGCGGTTCAGCATGCCGGACCTGCGGCTATCCTCTCGTGGGTGATCGGCGCGGCTGCGATGTTCATTTTGGCAATCACTTTCGCAGAAATCTCAGCCATGCTGCCTATTCCGGGTGGGATTGCCAGGGTTCCGCAGTTTTCACACGGCAATATCGTTTCAATGGCCATGGGATGGACGGCTTGGATTGGCTACAACACCACTGCCCCCATCGAAGTGGAGGCGATGCTGAAATACCTCGCGCCATACGCGCCCTGGCTGCATGCCGCCGATACAGGCGACCTGACAGGCGCGGGTATATTTGCGGCCCTTGTATTCATGCTGCTTTTCGTTGCCGTCAACGCGCTTGGGGTCAAGTTTTTCACACATGTGAATGCCGCTTTGACGTGGGCCAAGATCGCTATTCCGGTCGTTCTGTCTGTTCTACTAATTTCCAACCGTTTCAACGCTGACAATTTTACACATCCGGATGGGTTTGCACCTTATGGCTTGCAGGGAGTCATGGCTGCAGTTTCGACCGGCGGTGTCATTTTCTCGTTCATAGGATTTCGTCATGTGGTCGATATGGCGGGAGAAGTGCGAAATCCGAAATTTGCAATCCCCACCGCCCTCGTCCTGTCGATCATCATGTGCGCCGCAATCTATCTTGGCCTCCAAGTGGCTTTTATCGGCGCGCTGGATCCATCTTTGCTGGCTAATGGCTGGTCGCAACTGAGCTTTGGGGGCGAAGGCCCATTGGACGCTGTAATCATGTCGGTCGGGTTGGTCTGGTTCATCAGCTTGCTGAATGTCGGATCAGTCGTTGGCCCCTTTGGCAACGGATTGGTCGCAACCGGGTCGAATGCCCGTATTGCCCTTGCCCTGTCCCAAAACGGTTTTCTACCAAAACGTTTGCAAAACTTGTCTTCGTTTGGGGTTCCGGTATGGGCTTTGGCGTTGAATTTTCTGATCGGGACTCTGTTCCTTTTGACCGTTCCCTTTACTACCGTCATCGCCCTGAACGGTGCCGCTATTGTTTTGTCATTCGCAGTTGGCCCAATCGCCGTCGTTTGCCTACGGGATCTGCTGCCAGACCAACCCCGTTCAATCCGCATCCCAGCGGTGCGTCTGGTCGCGTTGACTGCCTTCGCCATTGCAACCCTGATTGTCTATTGGAGCGGTTGGGACACTGTCTGGCGCCTTGGGATCGCGCTTATCGTTGGAAAAATTCTGCTGCTTATCCGGTTCCGAGGGCGCCTTGATGAAATGGACCTGACCGAAGCCGTTTGGTTGATGCCTTATTTTGCCGGACTCGGGTTAATCTCATTTCTGGGTCAATTCGGCACCGGGTCTTTGAAGCAGATCCCGTTTGGGTGGGATATTCTGCTTTGTGTCGTGTTTTCCGCGATCATCTTCGCCCTCGCGATACGTTCAGCGCTGTCTGACGAGAAATTCATGAAATACATAGCGGAAGAAGAGATACTTGATCCAAAGCTGCCCGTTGTCGGGCTGTAAAAAAGGCAGAGCGTTGCTCTGCCTTTTTCCGTTTTCTATTAATGCAATTTAATGCGCTGTGGCTGAAGCATCCGCAGATTTGGCCGAAGCGGCGGCCGCAGCGGCTGCTTCCTCTGCCGCTTCGTCCCACTCGATCGACTCAGGCTTACGCACCAGCGCCTGCTTCAGAACTTCCGAGACGTGCTTTACAGGGATGATCTCCAACCCTTCCTTCACATTGTCAGGGATGTCCGCCAGATCCTTTTCATTCTCTTCCGGGATCAGAACGGTCTTGATGCCACCACGAAGAGCCGCCAGCAGTTTTTCTTTCAGCCCGCCAATCGGCATTGCATTACCGCGCAGCGAAACTTCGCCGGTCATGGCAATATCCTTGCGCACCGGAATGCCGGTCAGCACAGACACGATCGATGTCACCATCGCCAGGCCAGCGCTAGGGCCGTCTTTGGGCGTCGCCCCATCCGGCACATGAACGTGAATGTCCAATGTGTCGAACTTTGGCGGTTTCACCCCGATCTGAGGTGAAATCGACCGCACATATGACGAAGCCGCATCGATGGATTCCTTCATCACATCGCCCAGCTTACCTGTGGTCTTCATCCGCCCCTTACCAGGCAGTTTCAGCGCCTCGATATGCAGCAGATCGCCACCCACGGACGTCCAAGCCAGGCCGGTCACGACACCGATCTGATCGTCCTGCTCAGCCAGACCATAACGGAACTTTGGCACACCCAGGAAATCATCCAGATTGTCTGGTGTTACGGTGACCGACTCCGCCTCTTTCTTGATGATCTTGGTCAACGATTTCCGCGCCACCTTGGCGATTTCACGTTCAAGGTTACGAACACCCGCTTCGCGGGTATAAGTGCGAATGATCTTCTGCAGCGCCTCATCGGTCAGCTCAAATTCCTTGGCCTTCAGACCATGGTTCTTGACCTGCTTTTCGATCAGGTGCTGTTTCGCGATCTCGCTCTTTTCCTCTTCGGTGTAACCGGCCAGCGGAATGATCTCCATCCGGTCCAGCAGAGGCCCTGGCATATTGTAACTGTTTGAAGTCGTCAGGAACATCACGTTGGACAGGTCGTATTCGACCTCCAAATAGTGGTCCATGAAAGTGTTGTTCTGTTCCGGATCCAGCACCTCAAGCATTGCCGAGGCCGGATCACCACGGAAATCCTGACCCATCTTGTCGATTTCATCCAACAAGATCAGCGGGTTCGTGGTTTTCGCCTTTTTCAGCGCCTGGATGATCTTACCCGGCATCGAACCGATATAGGTCCGACGGTGGCCCCTGATCTCGGATTCGTCGCGCACACCGCCCAACGAGATGCGAATGAACTCGCGCCCCGTGGCTTTTGCAACCGATTTACCCAAGCTGGTCTTACCCACGCCCGGAGGGCCAACAAGGCACAAGATCGGGCCCTTCAGCTTTTTCGAACGCTGCTGAACTGCCAGATACTCGACGATGCGCTCCTTGACCTTCTCAAGCCCATAGTGATCGGCATCCAGAATGTCCTGCGCGCGCCCAAGATCCTTTTTGACGCGGGATTTGGTGCCCCACGGCAAAGACAGAATCCAATCCAGATAGTTGCGCACAACGGTCGCCTCGGCCGACATGGGCGACATGTTCTTGAGCTTTTTCAGCTCTCCTTCGGCCTTTTCACGCGCTTCTTTGGATAGTTTGGTCTCGGCGATTTTCTCTTCCAGCTCAGCGACTTCGTTCGATCCGTCTTCGCCATCGCCAAGTTCCTTCTGAATGGCTTTCATCTGCTCATTCAGATAATATTCGCGCTGTGTCTTCTCCATCTGGGATTTGACGCGGGTCTTGATCTTTTTCTCGACCTGCAGAACCGACATTTCGCCCTGCATCAGACCATAGACTTTCTCAAGCCGTTCGCTGACGCTGAGGGTCTCCAGCAGCTCTTGCTTTTGTTCGACCTCGATGCCCAAGTGGCCCGACACAAGGTCGGCCAGCTTTGCAGGCTCGGTGGTTTCCCCCACTGCCGCCAGCGCTTCTTCGGGGATGTTCTTGCGCACTTTGGCGTAGCGTTCAAACTCATCCGCAACGGTACGCAACAGGGCTTCGGTTGTCGTAACGTCGCCGGGGATTTCGGTCAGATATTCTGCCCGAGCCTCGAAAAACTCTTCGTTTTCAAGAAACTCAGTGATCTGCACACGCGCCTGCCCTTCGACCAGAACCTTCACGGTGCCGTCGGGCAGCTTCAGCAGTTGCAGCACATTGGCCAAAACTCCTGCGCGATAAATCCCTTCTTCATCGGGATCATCAACGCCGGGGTCGATCTGGCTGGACAACAGAATTTGCTTGTCATCCTGCATCACCTCTTCCAAAGCGCGGACCGATTTATCGCGGCCCACAAAGAGCGGCACAATCATATGCGGGAACACCACAATGTCGCGCAGCGGCAGGACGGGGTATGAGGAATTCAGAGGCTCTTGCATGCTCTATCCTTATCGTTGGCAAGACGGCACGTGTCCCTCATCGAGGCAACATTTGGCCATCTCCTGTCTTGGACGATAAAGGTGGGGCCTCATCGCCCTTTTTCAACCTTACCGCCGTGTATCGTGTTTCAGCATGAACCGAGGTTTTCGGGACTGCAAGACGTCCAAGGAACATATCCACCGAAATTAGCACGACAAGCATAGGCGACGTGCACTTCAAAGGTCAGAACACCCGCTGTACTGCGCGAGACAGGAAAAACCCGTGACCGTCTTGGTTGCGACATTCCAGACCTTTTGTCGAAGAACTGCAGGTGAATCCTCCGAACTGACCAGTGACCCCATATTCCGCACGGTCATATCCGTCTTTGTTACGATTCAGCGGCTGGCACAACATCTCTACCTGGCCAGTGTCGAACATCAGAAAATCATGCCCCCAGTCGGATTGACAATTCGCGGGGCGTGGCATCGCAGGTGGGCCGGATTTTTCTATGATCGTACATTGTATATCCGAGGACGAAGCACTTTCCCCGACCGAGCACTGAATGTTTTCGGACGGAGTTTCGAAGGTCCAGACATCTGAAATGGCAGGTGTCGCGCAGAAAATTGCTGCGCCGAGAATAAGGCGAAACATCATAAACTCTCCGGGTCACAGACTAAAATGGCATTGCTTGAAGTGGCACTAGACTACCGGAAAGCCACGCAATTGTCACCCAAAGGGAAAGGTTACAAGGGTTCGATATCACCTTGCGCACGCTGCGCATGAAACTCGGCCTGCCAGGCGACAAACGTGCCCGCAGCAATCGCATCTCGCATCCCCTGCATGATCTCTTGGAAGTAATGCAGGTTGTGCCAGGTCAGCAACATGCCCGAGATCATCTCATTGGCGCGGAAAACATGGTGCAGGTACGCGCGCGAATAGTTGGAACAAGCGGGACATGTGCAGTTTTCATCCAGCGGACGCGGGTCATCCGCATGGCGGGCATTCTTGATATTGACCACACCGCGACGTGTGAACACTTGCCCCGTGCGGCCCGAACGCGACGGCAACACACAGTCCATCATGTCGATCCCACGCGCGACGGCGCCGACGATATCGTCTGGCTTACCAACACCCATCAGGTAACGCGGTTTGTCTTCAGGCAGAAAATCGGGGGCGTAATCAAGGCAGCCAAACATGGCCTCCTGCCCCTCACCCACAGCCAGACCGCCCACCGCGTAGCCTTCGAAACCAATAGATTTCAACGCTTCTGCGCTTTCTTCGCGCAGGTCCTGTTCCAAACCGCCCTGCATAATGCCGAACAGGGCGTGACCCGGACGATCCCCAATCGCGTCACGCGACCGTTCTGCCCATCGCATCGACAACCGCATGGACTCGGCGATGCGATCCCGGTCGGCAGGCAGCGCGGGGCATTCGTCAAAGCACATCACAATGTCCGAGCCCAGCAAGCGCTGAATCTCCATTGACCGCTCGGGCGTCAGTTCGTGTTTTGATCCGTCGATATGAGATTTGAAGGTCACGCCCTTTTCGGTCAGCTTGCGCAGCCCTGCCAAAGACATGACCTGAAACCCGCCCGAGTCGGTCAGGATGGGGCGGTCCCAGTTCATGAACTTGTGCAACCCGCCCAAACGGTCGATCCGTTCCGCAGTTGGTCGCAGCATCAGGTGATAGGTGTTGCCCAACAGAATATCCGCCCCGGTGGCGCGCACACTTTCGGGCATCATCGCTTTGACCGTCGCGGCTGTGCCCACAGGCATGAAGGCTGGCGTCCGCACCTCTCCTCGCGGCGTGATGATCACACCCGTGCGTGCCTTGCCGTCTGTTGCCTTAAGCTCAAATGAGAATTTCTGCGTCATGTCATCGCCTCGGATCGCCGAACCGGGCAGGCTTTGCCCGATCCGTTCCGTCTTTGCAACCCGTCAGGGCAACGAGGCCACGCGGTCCGTGAACAGACGTACAACCCCTGCCCCGTCCACATCGCGGCACACCCGGATCGCGGGTCGGTCGGGATCTGGTTGTGTCGCCCCCATTTGATCGCCTTCGGTGACAACCCGCAGCCCGGTTTCAACCATATCGAACATTGCTTGATGGGAACACGCAATCACGGCTGTTGAATCGTGCAGGCCGCAGCCTTCCAGCCCCCCGATCTCTTTGTAAAACTTCAGATAGAATCTGGAGATGTCGCGCAGAAACGCCCCCATATCGGGTGACTTTTGCGCCAATGCTTCGAAGTCCGCCGTTTCGTAAAGCGTTTTCAGGGTCACGTCCAATCCAACAAGAACTGTGTTGGCCGGGGCGGAAAAGACCTCTTCAGCAGCAAGAGCGTCGTGATAGATATTGGCCTCGGCGTGTTGGTTGATGTTGCCCGGGCAGTAGACCGCGCCTCCCATGACCACCAATTCGCGCAGATTGCCTGCAAATTCCGGGTCCAGACGCATTGCGTTTGCAATGTTAGTCAAGGGCCCCACGGCGCAGACTACAAGTTCACCCTTATGGGCTCGGGCCATTTCAACCAGAAACTCGGCTGCTGGCAACGCGTGGTTCTGTCCAATCTCCGGGATTTCGGTCAGATCACCAAAACCTTCGGGGCCATGAACATGCTCCGACGGCGCGTGCGTGTCCGCCCCCAGCGGCACCGCAGCCCCTTCGGCCACAGGCAAGTCCAACCCAAGCTTGTAAAGCAAAAACCGCGCGTTGCGACTGGATTGGTGCACATACGTGTTGCCAAAAACCGTTGTCAGACCGATCAGGTCAATTTCTGGCGCGGCGGCAGCATACGCGATGGCCATTGCATCGTCGACGCCGGGATCTGTGTCGATAATCAGTTTCATCCCCGCCCGATACCGCAAACGTCGTGGGATGCAAACCGGTCACAGCCACAATATTCCGGGCCGCGCCCACGCGTTCAGGCATTTGCATAACGCTCCAACCCACTCATACCAGAGTTGAAATCGGGCGACTCAATCCCCAAATGTATACCATAGTACACAATAATAAGAGGACAGAATGACCGAAGATCAGATTATCGGATTGCTTTCGTCAAACATCATTTACCTGCTGGCAGCTGTGCTGGTGGTTGTCGTTATTCTCAAAGGCATCAAGATTGTACCGCAGTCCGAAAAATACGTGGTTGAGCGGTTTGGCCGACTGCATTCGGTGCTTGGCCCCGGAATCAATTTCATCGTTCCTTTTCTGGATGTTGCACGCCACGAAATCTCGATCTTGGAACGCCAACTGCCGAATGCGACGCAGGACGCAATTACCAAGGACAACGTGCTGGTGCAGATCGACACCTCGGTCTTCTATCGCATTCTTGAACCGGAAAAGACGGTTTACCGCATCCGCGACGTAGACGGCGCGATTGCGACCACTGTCGCCGGGATCGTGCGCGCCGAAATCGGCAAGATGGATCTGGACGAGGTTCAGTCGAACCGCGCGCAATTGATCACGCGCATCCAGGAAAGCGTTGAAACCGCAGTCGATGACTGGGGCATCGAAGTGACTCGCGCCGAGATTCTCGATGTTAATCTGGATCAAGCGACCCGCGATGCCATGCTGCAACAGCTGAACGCGGAACGTGCCCGCCGCGCGCAAGTGACCGAGGCCGAGGGTCAGAAACGCGCCGTTGAACTGCACGCTGATGCTGAACTTTATGCCGCTGAACAAACCGCCAAAGCCCGCCGCATTCAGGCTGAAGCTGAAGCCTATGCTACGGGCTTCGTGGCCAAGGCCATTCAGGACAACGGTATCGAGGCCGCCCAGTATCAGGTTGCTTTGAAGCAGGTTGAAGCCCTTAATGCGCTGGGCAACGGGTCTGGCAAACAGACCATTGTTGTGCCAGCGAACGCCCTTGAAGCCTTTGGCGATGCGTTCAAAATGCTCAAAGGAGGAAAGTGATGGCAGAACCCTTCTGGCTGACATGGTGGATTTGGCTGGCGGCCGCACTGGCGCTCGGTATCCTCGAGATTGTTCTGCCGGGATTCATCTTTCTTGGTTTCGCAATTGGCGCAGCAATCACGGGTCTTCTCTTGATCATTCCGGGTCTGACAATGTCGCTTCACGTCCTTGCGTTGATCTTTGCGGTGCTGTCGCTTGTCGCGTGGCTTGTCTTGCGCAAGCTCTTTGCGCTGCCGCATGGTCAAGTCAAAACCTTCAAACATGATATCAATGATTGAATCGCGGTGGCGCTTGTCTGAGCGCCACGCCCCCACTGGACGCTGATACGGCTATTCCCTATATAATCACTCAGGCAACTGACCCGAGGCAAAGATGACTCACCCGAGCGAACAGTTTGAAGGCACACCGCTGATTGCGCCGTCAACAATTGAACACCCGTTGTACGACGCCGTGGTTGAGGCGTGCCGCACGGTCTATGATCCTGAAATCCCGGTCAACATCTATGACCTCGGCTTGATCTACACGATTGATATTACTGCGGATAACGCAGTTAAGGTGATCATGACCCTGACTGCGCCCGGATGCCCAGTGGCCGGTGATATGCCCGGATGGATCGTGGAAGCGATTGAACCCGTAGCCGGCGTCAAAGAAGTTGACGTTGAACTGACCTGGGAGCCGCCCTGGGGTATGGAGATGATGTCGGACGAAGCTCGTCTGGAACTGGGCTTTATGTAAACTAAATACCCGCGACTAACATGTCTGCGAACACAGTTACTCCAGATCGCAGGTTGCTTTGATCTCTGCGGCACGGGCATCCAGTTCATTGATGTAATCACCAGACAACATTTGCAGGTGTTTGTGTTCGGTTCCTGTAACCAGACCCAGCAGAGCACCGGCGGGCGTGATCGAAGCGATGCTTTCAAGCTGCTTGGTCTCGGCATGTTCCTTTTCGGCCTGAATAGCGCGCAGATCACCTGCCGCTGTCGCACAGTTTACCGGGTGCCTCTCGGCATCTGTGATAGCCAACGCACCGGTTGCAGTTAAACTGGCAAGCAGAAAAGTAAGAGTAGATCCTTGAAAAACCAGCTTAACAAAACGGATCAAGTCATTCATATTTATGATCTTTCTGCTGCAATATGAATTCCGGAACACGGGACGTTGCACCCATTCCAGCAAAGCTAAACCCGCTTTCCTGTTTAATGCAAGGTTTCAAGGAGGAAGCCAATACCAAGTTGGTTTAGCCAAAAGGCACTCTTTAACACTCGTGACCTTGAGCCCGAGGCGTTTGAGCCCTAAATTGGGATTGACGCGTGACAACGGAGATTTACATGTTCGGCATCCCCGGCAAACAGGCTGTGACCATGACGCCCAAAGCCGCAGAGCAGATTACACGCCTGATGAATTCGGGCGGGCATGCTGGTTTGCGCATTGGCGTCAAGAAAGGCGGCTGTGCAGGCATGGAATACACCATGGAATATGTAGACCAGGCAGATCCGCATGATGAGGTGGTCGAGCAAGACGGAGCGCGCGTGATGATCGCACCGATGGCGCAGATGTTCCTTTTTGGAACCGAGATCGACTACGAAGTGTCCCTGTTGGAAGCAGGCTTCAAGTTCAAGAACCCGAACGTTGTTGATTCCTGCGGCTGCGGTGAATCAATAAAGTTCGACGCAAACCTCGCGTCGCAGTCCTAACTGGTTCGCAGGTGAACATAGGTTTCGTTGAACCGTTTGGTCAGATGATCACCGGCCGAGATCACTTGGCCTGACCCAGGTGGCGCGACATTGGTGTCAAAAGACGGGTTGAAGAACATAGGGACCGAGATTCGCTCGTGCGATCCACCAACAACCCTGTGTTCGGTCGCCTTCACCTGCCCTGCTGTCCAAAATTCCAGCATCTCACCAAAGTTGATGATAAACACGCCCGGTTCGGCCTAAACCTTTTCCCATGCGCCATCAGGCATCCGCACTTCCAAACCGGCAGCGCCGTCTGTGGCCAGCAAAGTCAGGCAGCCATAGTCTGTATGCGCGCCAATACCAAAATCCTGCTCTCCGGCCCAGGCGGGCCGTTTTGGATAATAATTGCCGCGCAGCAGAGCCATTGGCGCATCGAATGCCTGATCGAAACTGTCCGCTTCCCGACCCAGTGCCACCGCAATCGCACGCAGCACCCGCATCGCTACACCACAGGCATCGACGTAATAGGCTTGTACAATTTCACGGAAAGCATCGGGTTGCTCGGGCCATTGATTTGGGGCGTACACGCTTAGGTTCTTTGCACGGTAGGGGTTGTCCAGCGGCAGTTCGTATCCGCAATCGAACACTTCTTTGAAGTCAGGGTTAACTGTTGGGTCGACCTGTTCGGACTGTGACGCACCCCAACCTCGGTTGGATCCCGTTGCAGCCATGTCCACCAAACGCTTCTGGTGTTCCGGTAAACGGAAGAAACCCTTGTAGGCAGCTATAACGTCGTTGATGCGGTCAGCCGTCAGGCCCGTGTTGCAAACGGTCAAAAACCCGACCTGACCAACGGCTTGGCGCAGGCGGGAAAGCTCATAAGCGTCTCGGGCGTCCAGCTTTTTCAAGTCGAGGTTGTCGATCATGGCGCTCTCCCAGAATTTGCGACATTCCTGCCAATCACCCGTGGAGCTTGTAACCGGAATTGTATGGCGAGGACAACGATGTTATCCGGTGATTTAAACAACCGAATACGCAGGGAGAAACCGATATGCGGCGCAAGCTGGCGGCTGGAAATTGGAAGATGAACGGAACTGGCTCGGCGCTGAGCGAGCTTGCATCGCTGTCGCAAAGCTATTCTAAAGCCTCGGTCGATATTCTGATCTGCCCCCCTGCGACATTGCTTCACCGCGCCGCTGATGCCGTGGCAGAATCGGCGGTTACGGTTGGTGGACAGGACTGCCACTCAGGCCATTCTGGCGCTCATACCGGCGACATCAGCGCGGATATGTTGCTGGATGCCGGTGCGACTTCGGTCATTCTGGGCCATTCCGAACGGCGCGTGGATCACGGAGAGCATGACGAGGATGTACGCGCCAAAGCCCGCGCCGCAATGGATGCGGGCCTGAAGGCAGTCATCTGCGTCGGCGAAAGTCTGGAACAGCGTGAGGCGGCCAACACGCTCGACATTATCGGCGGGCAGATGTCCGGCTCGATCCCGGATCAGTCCACCGGCGAAAACCTGATCGTCGCATACGAGCCGATCTGGGCGATCGGCACTGGAAAGGTCCCCACTCTGGAAGAGATCGGCGAGGTTCACGACTTCATGCGCGCCCGGCTGGAACGTCGTTTTGGCGAAGGCGTGGGCCGGTCAGTACGACTGCTTTACGGCGGGTCCGTCAAACCCAGCAATGCGGCCGACATCTTTGCTGTCTCGAATGTGGATGGCGCTTTGGTCGGTGGGGCCAGTCTGAAGGCTGCGGATTTCTCGGGCATTATTCAGGCGCTGGAAAGCATCTGACCTCGGTCGTTATTCGGCAATATCCTCGGCCCAAAGCTCTGGTTTTTCTTCGATAAATCGTTGCATCAGCGCGATGCAGTCGGGGTCGTCGGCTATCACCACTTCGACCCCGCGCTCGCGCAGGAAGTCTTCGTTGCCTCCAAAGTTCTTCGTGTCACCGATCACGACGCGCGGGATTCCGAATTGAACGATGGTGCCCGAACACATCATGCAGGGCGACAGCGACGTATACAGCACCGTGTCGCGATAGGTTTTCTGCCGTCCGGCCTTGCGCAAGGCGTCCATCTCGCCATGGGCAATCGGATCACCGCCCTGAACTCTTTGATTGCGTCCGCGCGCCACAACCTCGCCCCCACGGGCCAGGGCCGAGCCGATGGGACAGCCGCCCTCATCATACCCGGCTTTCGCCTCGTCAAAGGCGATGCGCAGCAGGCGGCTGTCGGTCTCGGTCAACATGGGGAAAATCCTTGGTTGGGGCGTGTACCGGCAGCCTGCCCAATGACGCCCCGACCGTCAACGGATCAGGCCAGCTTCATGGTGACAATTCCGGCAATGATCAGCAGCGCTGCCAGAACCCGAAGCGGCGTCACCGCCTCGCCCAGCAAGGTAACCCCCACCACAAAAGCCCCCACCGCGCCGATACCAACCCAGATCGTATAGGCGGTGCTCAGCGGCAGTTCACGCATCGCCAGCGCCAACAAACCGAAAGACCCGATCATGGACACTCCCATGATCGCGGTCGGCAAAAGCCGCGTGAACCCGGCGGATTGCTTCATTGCACCCGCCCAGACAACTTCAAGAATTCCAGCAATAAGCAGCATGATCCATGCCATGATATGACCTCTTGTCAAAGCGGGTCGTCCCGCATGATTTACCCGTGTTGGGGAGGTCGTCCTCTGCCTTTCAAATAAGCGCCCGTGCGGCGGTTTCAAGGCATGAAAAGGCCGGGCAGTCGCAACCGCCCGGCGATACGGGTCAGGCCCGCTAGTTGGTGATGATTTCCGGTCCCATGAAGGTGTTGGGCAGGAAGGTCGATATCCACGGTATGTACGTCACCATGATCAGGAAGACGAACAGGACTGCCAGGAAAGGAAGCGCCGCCTTCACAACACCCATCATCGGCATCCCGGCCACGCCAGAAGTCACGAACAGGTTCAGCCCGACCGGAGGCGTGATCATCCCGATCTCCATGTTCACCACCATGATGATGCCCAGATGGATCGGATCGATGCCCAGTTCGATGGCAATCGGGAACACCAACGGGGCGACGATGACCAGCAGACCCGAGGGTTCCATGAACTGACCGCCGATCAGCAGGATCACGTTCACCACGATCAGGAAAGTGACCGGCCCCAGACCCGCCGACAGCATGGCACTTGCGATATGCTGGGGCACTTGCTCATCTGTCAGCACGTGCTTCAGGATCAGCGCGTTGGCAATGACGAACAGCAGCGTGACCGTCAGCTTACCCGCCTCAAACAGCGTGTGCTTTGTGTCCGGGTGGAAGAACGCCGTCACCAGCGCATATGGCTTCTTCAGCAATGACAGGTTGGATTGACCTTCTTCTGTGCTGAGCGGCCCCATGTCTTTGTAGACAAAGCTGGCGATAAAGAACGCGTAGACAGCGGCTACAGCAGCGGCTTCTGTCGGGGTAAAGATACCCCCGTAGATGCCGCCCAGAATGATGACGATCAGGAACAGGCCCCAACCGGCTTCGCGGGCCGATGTAAAGACCTCTCCCCACCCTTTCCAGTCGCCTTTGGGCAGGTTCTTGACCTTCGCCATAACATAGATGGTAATCATCAGCATCAGACCCGCCATCAGGCCCGGAATGACACCCGCCAGGAACATGCGCCCAACGGAAACCTCGACGGCGGCGGCGTACACAACCATCACGATGGATGGTGGGATCAGGATGCCAAGTGTCCCCGCGTTACAGATCACACCAGCGGCAAATTCCTTGGAATAGCCCACCTGCCGCATCCCGGCGATGACGATCGAACCGATGGCCACAACGGTTGCCGGGGACGACCCCGAAAGTGCGGCAAACAGCATACAGGCAAACACGCCCGCAATTGCCAAACCGCCGGGCAGATGCCCCACACAGGCAATCGAGAACCGGATGATCCGCCGCGCCACTCCGCCGGTTGTCATGAAGGACGACGCCAGAATGAAGAACGGGATCGCCAGAAGGGTAAAGTGACCCTCGAACGCCTCGAACAAAGTACCTGCGACCGAGGCCAACGAGCTGTCTGAATAGATCAGCAGGAACAAGGTCGAGCTAAGGCCAAGCGCAACCGCAATCGGAACACCAATCAGCAGCAGTCCGATGACCATCGAGAATAAAAGTACAACGTCCATCAGTCATGCATCCCTTGCTGAGCGCGGACTTCTTCGATCTCGTCCTCGACTTCGTGGCTGGCGACAAGGCGGTCGGTTTCGCCCCGCCAAATTTGAACAGCGACCTGCGCGAACCGGATCACGAGCAACAGCATCGAAACCGGCAGAACCAGATACGGTACGACCTTGGGTAGTTTTTCGTAGTACTCGCCGTAGTTGATCAGGTCCTCAAGGAACCGCAAAGGAGCGACCATCGGGATGTCGTCGACCTCATAAAAGCTCTGACTGCGGGCGTCGAAATTGAAACCCGTGGGGAACCAGCGCCCAGATGTGGGCGGCAGATCGGCAAAGACGGCCCAATAGTCATAGGCGCCTTTCAGCAGAAGCAGCGAAAAAACCAGACAGCAGCCCACCGCAATCAGAGCTAAAATACGGCGCGGCGCTGGGGCCAGCATGTTCAGGATGGCGTCTACACCCAGATGCGCATGTTTTTTCACTGCATAAGACGCACCCAGAAGCACCAGCCAGCCGAAGGTGAAAACCGTCAGTTCCAGAGCCCATAGGATATTTGAGTTGAAAACAAACCGTGCAATCACGTTGGCAAATGTTACGACCGTCATAAGGCCCAACAGCAACGCAATCAGGGTTTCTTCGATATGGTCGACCAGCCCGCCTTGGCCGGAATTCGCACCAGACATCTTTCTGTCCCCGCATTTTTTGATGATGAGAGAGTGTATGAGGGCGGGCTATGTCAGCCCGCCCGGCCAGCGCGTCGATTACTCCCCAGTCCCCTGACGCGCGGCCTCGATCCGGTTTAGAAACCGGCGTTGATGGCCTGTGCGGCGTCGATCTTGTCCTGACCCACATCACCGGCGAATTTGTCCCAAACCGGCTTCATCGCATCGACCCAGGCCTGACGCTGTTCGGGGTTAAGCTCACGAATGATGCCCCCCGCGTCCGTGATCGAGGCTTTGGCCGCTTCGTTCACGGCAAAGGCTTCTTTGTTCCGAGTCTCGGTGACTTCGCCCAGAATGGTCAGGAATTGATCACGCACTTCGGGGTCCAGGCTGTCCAACCAGTCAACCGAGGTCACGACCAGATAGTCGATGATACCGTGGTTGGTCTCAGTGATGCCGTCCTGAACCTCAAAGAACTTCTTGCCGTAGATGTTCGACCAGGTGTTTTCCTGCCCGTCCACAACGCCCTGCTGCAGCGCACCGTAAACTTCCGAGAACGCCATTTTCTGCGGGCTGCCACCGATCGCTTCCATCTGCGCAACCAACACGTCCGAGGACTGCACGCGGAACTTCAGCCCGTTTGCGTCTGACGGATCTTCCAGCGGCTTGTTCGCAGACATCTGCTTCATGCCGTTGTGCCAGAAGGCCAGACCCTGCAGGCCGCGGCGCTGCATGCTGTCCTTCATCGCCTGACCATCAGCCGAGGCCTGGAACGCATCCACCGCGTCAATGTTCTTGAACATGAATGGCAGGTCGAACAGGCGGAACTGCTTGGTGAATTTCTCGAACTTGGACAAGGACGGCGCAGCCAGTTGAACGTCGCCTTGCAGCATCGCCTCAAGCACTTTGTCGTCGTTATAGAGGGTCGAGTTAGGATAGACCTCCATGCACATCACGCCGTTCATTTCGTCGTTGACGCGCTGTTCCAGCAGCGAGGCCGCGATACCTTTGGGGTGTTTGTCGGTGTTCGTCACATGCGCGAACTTCACAACAATCTCACCGTCGTCACAGGCCGCCATGCCGGCAGTTGCGGTGACCGTCAGCGCCAGAGCCGTTGCAGCTGTTGTCAAAATCTTCATCTGTTTTCCTCCCAGACTTCCAAGAAACAAGCGATCAGCGCCGGGTTGGCGCCGTATGGCGTGCAGTGAAGCGACTCGGTCGCAACCAAACAACTTTTCCCTCTGAACGCGCAGCTAAGCATTAAAATCACTCATTTACAAAGCCTTACATGTCATCAAACAAACAAAACAGAATCACCTATTCTTCTGTGTGCGAAAATCCGCACAGCCGAAAATGCTGCTTGTGCGGATTTCCGCACAATTTTCGAATCATTCATGCGAATCACTACCCGGCGTACATTCGCTGGTCGGATTACCTTCGGTAATCCTCGGGACGAATTTGGTAACGCGCCAGCTTGTCATAAAAGGTCTTTCGCGGAAGCTTCAGCGCCTTTGCCGCATCTGACGCCTTTCCATTATGACGCCCCAACGCCGCGATCAGCAGCGATCGTTCGACCCGTGCCATCTGTTCGCTCAGGCCCAGATCTGTGGCCTGTGCGACCTCTTCCGGCATTCCCAAAACAAAGCGCATGGCGGCGGACATAAGGGACCGCGCATTCCCGGGCCAATCGTTGGCCATCAACGCCGCCAGATGTTCCGATGAGATTTCAGGAACCGGAATACCGGCCTGTTCAGCTGCCTGAGCTACATAGTGACGAAAGATAACGGGAATATCGTCAGGCCGCTCTGCCAGCGACGGAATACGCACACGCATCACGTCCAGTCTGTAGAAAAGATCGGCATTGAAACGGCCGTCGGCGCTTAAGACAGACAGATCAGCGGTGGTGCCAGCAATGATCCGACCACCCGGCCCTTGTTCGATCAGTTCAAGCGCTGCAAATTGCGTGGCCTGCGGCATGGCCGAAACCTCATCAAGAAACAACGACCCACCCGCTGCATCCTCACAACTGCGGGCCAGATCTTCGGGACTGAGGGTCGAGGCCGGTCTTTTCACAAATGGCCCCTGCCCGGCTGAGGACATCAGGTGCACAACCTCAGCCACTTTTGAGATGCCACTGCCAGGAGGGCCAGTCACCAGAACTTCGGCCTGTGTGGGCGCAACGGCGCGAACCCTTTCTCGCAACGCCTCTGCTTGGGGCGACAGGCCAAACAGCAATCGTGCAGCCGGGTCTCCACGTTCCAGTTCGGATCTCATTGCTCTCTGCTCGATAACCTCGGCTCGGGCTGCGAACGCACGCTCCAGCACAACCAGCAGATCGGACGCGGCACAGGGTTTTTCCAGAAAGTCGAACGCGCCCTTACCCATTGCATCAACGGCCATGGGAATATCCCCTTCGCCGGTCAGAAGAATGACGGGAAGATCGGGATCGACCTCTTTTGCGTAGGTCAACAGATGAAACCCATCCCGACCCGGCATACGGATGTCCGAGATGATGACACCGGGAAAGTCCGCTCGGATATGGTCCTTGGCCGCGACAAATGAGCCTGCCGTTGTTGGTTGAACATCCGCCAGCTCAAGCGTTTGTGCCAAAGCCTCGCGTACGGCCGCATCATCGTCGACCAAAAGAACTCTTCGGGTCATGCTGCCTCGTCTTCCCGATAGTATTCCAGTTCCACAGTAAACATCGCGCCAGTGGGCGCATTGGTCCCGCGAATGTTTCCACCGAAACTCTGAACCAGACCGTAAGAAATCGAAAGCCCCAGCCCCATTCCTTCGGACGAACCTACGGCCTTGGTGGTGTAAAACGGTTCAAACAGCTTTTCCGTGTTCTCGATGCCTGGGCCAATGTCACGCACAGTGACAGAAAGCCTCTCGCCATTATTGATCACTATTTGAATAAGGCGTTCATCCTGCTGGCTCATCGCATCTGCGGCGTTGTTGATCAGGTTCACAAAGACCTGCACAAGCCTTACCTCGCCACCCCAAGCGTAAACAGGCGCGTTTGGCGGTTGCCAATCCATGGCGACGTTTTCCGTGTTCAGCCGGGCTTCGGTCAGTTCAACGGCTGTGTTCAGAACCTGCACCAGATCAACCCGCCCCATAGGTTCGCTTTCATTGCGAGCAAAGGCGCGCAGGTTCTTGATAATCCGCGCCATGCGCGCAGCCATTTCAGAAATACGGCCCAAGTTCTCGGCCGCTTTTTCAGGTTTTCCGCGTTCCAGGAAAGCTGTGCCATTGTCCGCAAACTGCCGGATCGCCATCAGGGGCTGGTTCAGTTCGTGGCTGATCCCTGCTGACATCTGACCAAGCGCGCTGAGCTTTCCGGCCTGAACCAAATCCGCCTGTGCGCGACGTAGGGCCGCTTCGGCTTCCTGTCGTTCCGCGACTTCTTTTTGCAAGCTGTCGTTTGCAACCGTCAGGTCGAGGGTCCGTTTGGCCACTCGGCTTTCCAGAACCGCATTGGCTTCGGCCAGCGTCCGCCGCCGTTCCATCGCAAGAAAAAGCATTGCACCAAATGCCAAACAGATCGCTGCGACTGCTGCTGCCTGAAGCCGCGCAAGTTGCAGGGCTGGGGCTACGTCCACCAATACTTCGGCAGTCATATCGAGTACCGGCAATTCGAGGGTAAGGTGCAAAGCATCGCGCGGCAGATAGCGCCCCCAGTTCAATTGCCACAGCTCGTGCCCACCAACGCGCGTTGATGCAAAATCAACGGTCGCGCCATTCGGCGGAGTAAGCCCCGCCTCTCCTTCCTCGCGAGACCAGAACAGCAGGTCCGACCTGTTCGAAATGAACACAACGCCTTCTGCATCAACAAAGAAAACCGCCTCGGTACTGCCACGCCATGTCTGTTCCACATCCTGAACATCGGCAACAACCATCAGTACACCTTTGATCTGACCAAATGGGCCAAAAGCAGGCGCAGCGTAGGAGTAGATCCGATCATCTCCAACTGGCGTAACCTCATGCGCGCTGCCCAAGGCCCCCTGCATCGCCCGACGGAAAGCGGGGTGTTCGGCCATGTTAAGCTGAGACACCGGTTGCGCTGAAACCAAGACCTGCCCTTTTCGGTCCAGGTACATCATGTTGACTGCTGCTGTTTTGTCAGCAATGTCCAGCAGCATTGCCTCAGCTTGTCGTATGTCGGCTGGTTGATCCAATTCATGCAGAATCGGATGGGTCGCCATCAGCACTGCAAGTTCTTGATACACTTGCATTTGCGTGCTCAGCCGGTCAGCCGCCAGTTCAAGATCGGCCTCGGCCTTTTCACTCAGCTGAGACAAAGCTTGACGGTAGCCATAGGACCAGACGAATCCGGACAGTACCCCAACGGCAAGCAGAAAACCGGCGATGACCCAAACTCTGTGCATATACAGGGTCTTGCATTCAACGCGCCGCGTGGCAAGTGTGCGTCGCATGAAGTCTCTCTCACAATCCCCGACAGACCCGGATTTCGTCCAGAACCCCTATCCGTTTTATGACACAGCCCGACAAGCCGGAGATCTGTTCTATTGGACTGATTACGGCATGGTTGCCGCTGTATCCTGCCGAT
This sequence comes from Ruegeria sp. HKCCA5763, assembly GCF_013034545.1. Taxonomy (NCBI): domain Bacteria; kingdom Pseudomonadati; phylum Pseudomonadota; class Alphaproteobacteria; order Rhodobacterales; family Roseobacteraceae; genus Ruegeria; species Ruegeria sp. HKCCA5763. The sequence goes on along the minus strand of NZ_WQGF01000001.1, from coordinate 764,482 downwards.
CCGTCCGCACCTTGCTGAAAGATCGTCGGTTCGGACGCGAAGTTCCACCCGAATGTGCTACGCAAGGCCCCGCCCATCTGGCCCCGTGGTTGTCAGTCGAAGCTCATTCGCTGCTTGAAGCCGAGCCGCCGAGACACACCCGCCTGAGAGCGCTGGTCATGCGGGCCTTTACCTCGCGGGCGATTTCGGCATTGCAGCCTTCGATTGAAACCCTTTGTCACGATCTGATCCGGGACTTCCCACAAGAGCCGTTTGACCTTTTGCATGCCTATTGCACTCAGGTCCCCGTGATTACGATCTGTCGTCTGCTGGGAGTACCCGAAGAAATGGCACCGGACTTGCTGCGCTGGTCGCACGACATGGTGGCAATGTACCAAGCCAATCGAACGCGGGACACCGAAGACAAGGCTACACAATCGGCGCAGGAATTCACCACGTTTCTGGAAGACTATATCGACCAGAGGCGGCGTGACCCGCGTGACGATCTGATTACACGATTGATCGTTGCAGAAGAAGAAGGCGAGAAACTGTCACGCGAGGAGTTGGTCGCGACCTGTATTCTGCTGTTGAATGCCGGTCATGAAGCGACGGTGCACTCCTTGGGGAATGGGGTCAAAACCTTACTGGAAACGCAAACAGACCCAAGCGTCTTACGACCAGACAAGATTGACTCAACCATCGAAGAAATCCTGCGTTATGACCCGCCCTTGCACATGTTTACGCGCTATGCCTACGAGGATGTCGAGACCTTTGGACATAGCTTCAAGCGCGGCGATCAGGTTGCTTTGTTGCTGGGGGCCGCGAACCGCGACCCCGTTGTCTGGCAAGAACCGAACGCTTTCCGCGCCACGCGGTCCATCGATGTGAACACCAGCTTTGGTGGCGGGATCCACTTCTGCGTTGGTGCGCCTTTGGCGCGGTTGGAAATGCGCATCGCTCTGCCAATTCTGTTTGAAAGCTGCCCGAACTTGCGGTTGGCCGCACCTCCGGCTTATTCGGACAGTTATCACTTCCATGGCTTGCAACAGGTTCTGGTGCAAATCTGAGGCCGCTTTAACGCCTGTGCCTTTTTATGCCTTCTCAACCAACGCGTTCAACGGCAGCATTGTTGTGGATTTTATTTCCTCCATCGACAAAAGCGCCGTCACGTTGTGGACCCGCACTTCAGAGATAAGCGATTGATAGAACACGTCATAGGCACGTGCATTCTTGACCCTGACCTTGAGGATGTAGTCGATGTCGCCAGCCAACCTGTGTGCCTCTTGCACTTCGGGGTGATCGCGCAACGCTTTCAGAAACTTGCGCTGCCATTCAGCCTCGTGCTCCGACGTACGGATCAAGACAAAAAATGTCGCCTCGAACCCAAGCGCTTCGGCATCCAGCAAAACCGTTTGCTGCCCAATGATACCTGCCCCTTTTAGCTTACGGATTCGATTCCAGACCGGGGTCTTGGAACTGCCCACACGGACCGCAATTTCGTCCAGTGACTGACCCGCATCACGTTGCAGCTCGGCCAGAATTTTCCGATCCGTTTCGTCTATTCGAACCGACATTCCAGTATTCCTTCCAATTCGAGGTTTTCGTTCCATTTTTCAACGCATGCGGAACTAATGTTCTTATTTCGACGCCCATATGGCGCTTTGACGGGAATATTTCCTATATTGCTGATCAAGTCAAACTACACCCGAGACGATCCAATGCAGGACATGCTCACAATCAGATCCAAAGGACATGTCGACTTTGTCGGCGCTGGCCCCGGCGATCCCGATCTGCTGACGCTCAAGGCGCTCACCGCGTTTGAGCAGGCTGATATCGTTTTGCATGACCGCCTGATCAGCGCACCTGTTCTGGACATGGCAGGCCAGCACGCCGAGCTGGTTGATGTTGGCAAGGCCGGTTTTGGTCCGTCCTGGAAGCAAAGCGATATCGACGCGCTTTTGGTGGACTGTGCCCAAAAGGGTAACCGCGTGGTGCGCCTGAAATCAGGGGACCCCACTGTGTTTGGTCGGCTGGATGAAGAAATCGAAGCGGTTCAGTCTGCGGGTATTTCCTGGCAGATCATTCCCGGAATTACCGCTGCGTCTGCGGCTGTAGCAAGCATCGGGCAAAGCCTGACACGCCGGGGCCGCAACTCTTCGGTACGGTTTCTGACCGGGCACGACATGAAAGGCTTTGCTGATCACGACTGGGCCGCTCTGGCGCGCTCAGGGTCGGTTGCTGCAATTTACATGGGCAAGAAGTCGGCCCGGTTCATTCAAGGCCGCCTGATCATGCACGGTGCAGATCGCGCTACACCCGTCACCCTGATCGAGAACGCCTCGCGCCCTGACCAACGCATTCTGGCCACCACTTTGGACCAGTTGCCCACCGATCTGGCCGCCGCCGAAATGAACGGCCCGGCCCTGACTTTCTATGGCCTTGCCCCGCGAGAAGCGGCGCAGGCTGTGACCGAATTCAATAAGGAGCTTGCCTGATGGCCCGCGCTTTTACCCCCAAAGTCGTCACCGCAAATGATTTGCTGGAAGGTGACGTGATTTATCAAACCGAAGATGACCGCTGGTCGCGTGATCTGTCTGATGCCGAACTGATCACTGACGAAGCGCATGCCCAGGTGCGTCTGCTGGACGCCGCCCGGCAGGCCAGCAAGATTGTGGGTGCATATCTGGCTGACGCTGTTGCAGGCGAAAACGGCCCTGAGCCTACACATTTTCGGGAAGTTTTCCGCCGGACTGGTCCGTCCAACTATGCCCACGGCAAACAGGAAACTTCCCCGCAGCCCCGGGCCTGAACTTAGGCCCCCTCTCTCCCCTTCTATGGCCCCAAGGTTCGGGGCTGCAACCAAGGACAGCTAGACATGTATCGCTACTCCGAGTTTGACCACGAGTTTCTGGCAGAGCGCAACGCGCAATTCCGTGCGCAGGTCGAGCGCCGCATTGACGGTTCGCTGACCGAAGACGAATTCAAACCCCTGCGCCTGATGAACGGCCTGTATCTGCAACTGCACGCCTATATGCTGCGCGTCGCCATCCCCTATGGCACCCTCTCCAGCGCGCAGATGCGCCAACTGGCGCTGTTGGCCGAAAAGTGGGACAAGGGCTATGGCCACTTCACCACCCGTCAGAACATCCAGTACAACTGGCCCAAGCTGAACGACGTGCCGGATATGCTGGACGCGCTGGCCGAAGTTGGCATGCACGCCATTCAGACCTCGGGTAACACCATCCGCAACGTGACCGCAGACCACTTTGCTGGCGCAGCCGCGGATGAAGTTGCGGACCCGCGCCCTTATGCAGAACTTCTGCGCCAGTGGTCGACCGACCACCCGGAATTCCAGTTCATGCCGCGCAAGTTCAAGATTGCCATCACCGGTTCGGAAAATGACCGTGCCGTCATCAAGGCACATGATATCGGCCTGCAACTGGTCGAGCGTGACGGTGTTCTGGGGGCCCGTGTGATTGTTGGTGGCGGTCTGGGCCGTACGCCAATGATCGGCAAAGAACTGTCGGATTTCGTCGCTTTTGACGATCTGCTGGCCTATTTGGAATCCGTTGTGTCCGTCTGGAACCAGATCGGTCGCCGTGACAACAAATATAAGGCACGCATCAAGATCACCGTGCACGAGCACGGCATCGACGCCATCCGCGCCAAGGTCAACGAGCGTTTCCTGCAGGTCCGCCCGCAGTTCAAGGGTGCTGACATGAACCTTCTCGAAGAGATCAAGGATCACTTTGCGGCACCTGCCTTCCGCGAAGGTTCGGTTGCGTCTTTTGAAAGCGCCTACACCAACGATCCGGTTTTCCGCTCGTGGGTCGACACCAACATCGCGCCGCATAAAAACGCAGACCACGCGATTGTCACGATCTCGATCAAGAAACATGGCGCAACGCCGGGCGATGCAACGGCCGAACAGATGCGCGTAATGGCCGATCTGGCCGAAGAGTTCGCCTATGACGAGCTGCGCATCAGCCATGAGCAGAACGTGATCCTGCCGCATGTTCACAAATCGGATCTGCCTGCGATCCACGCGAAGCTGAAGGAATACGAACTGGCCACCGCCAATATCGGCCTGATCAGCGACATAATCGCCTGCCCCGGTATGGACTACTGCGCGCTGGCCACGGCACGATCGATCCCGGTTGCGCAGGAAATCGCGACCCGGTTTGACGAGCTGAAGCTGGAGCATGATATCGGTCACCTGAAGATCAAGATCTCGGGCTGCATCAACGCATGTGGTCACCACCACGTGGGGCATATCGGCATTCTGGGGCTGGATCGCGCGGGCGTTGAAAACTACCAGATCACTCTGGGCGGCGACGGCACCGAGACAGCGGCCGTGGGCGACCGCACGGGTCCGGGCTTTGCCTATAGTGAAATCGTGCCCGCCGTAGAGCGCATCGTCGACACCTATCTGAACCAGCGGGAGAGCGCCGAAGAAACTTTCCTGGAGACCTATCGCCGAGTTGGCATGGCTCCGTTTAAGGCAGCCCTCTACCCCGAGGCTCGGGCGAATGCCGCTTGATCTGATTCAGACGGAACTGGGCAAAGACCGCAGCGAACTGACCGAAAAGGTCGGAGCGCTGAACGCCCGGTTCCGCCACCATTCTGCGCATGATGTCATGCATGGTGCCATCGAGGAAATCGACGATCTTGCTCTTGTCTCAAGCTTCGGTGCGGAATCGGTGGTCTTGCTGCATATGGCAGCGGTGGTCGACAAGGCGACCCCGGTGCTGTTCGTGGACACTCAGTTGCTGTTCACTGAAACGCTGGAATACCAACATGAGGTCAGCGAGCGTTTGGGCCTGAAGAACGTCAAGATCATTCGTGCGGATGAAGAAGACGTTCAACGAGACGACCCTTACAGTGCTCTGCGCCTACGCGATACAGATGCCTGCTGCAACCTGCGCAAAACCTTCCCACTGCAAAAAGCCCTGTCGGGCTATTGTGGCTGGATCACGGGACGCAAGCGGTTTCAGTCGGGCACACGCGCCGCGCTCGAGTTTTTTGAAGTCGAAGACGGCACGGGCCGGATCAAAGTCAACCCGCTTGCCCATTGGGCACCCGAAGACGTGCGCACCTATATGGACGAAAACAATCTGCCCCGGCACCCGCTGGTGGCCAAAGGATACCCTTCGATCGGATGTGCGCCCTGCACCTCGCCGGTCAAAGAGGGCGAAGACCCACGCGCCGGACGTTGGCGCGATCAGAACAAGGAAGAATGTGGCATCCATTTTGTCGATGGCAAAATGATCCGCATCGGAGAGAAAACATGAACGTAATCGTAACGGATGAGGGCTTTTCGCCTGATGACTGGACCGACGGCTTTGTCACCCTGGATGATGCCGCCAATGACGTAGTGGCCCTTGATGTGGCCTCGGACACCGACCCGGATGAGCTGATTGACCGTTTGGGCAGCGCCAAGATGGTGCGTGTGGACTTCCCCTCCTCTGCGGATGGGCGCGGCTTTACAATTGCACGCGTTCTACGCCTGAAAGGGTATACAGGCCGCCTGCGCGCCAAAGGCCATGTTCTGGCAGACCAATACGCCATGGCCCGTCGCAGCGGGTTCGACGAGGTTGAAATAGATCATGCGCTTGCGGACCGACAGCCCGAAGATCAATGGCTGGCCCGCGCCAATTGGCAAGATAATAACTATCAGGCCCGCCTGCGCGGATAAGACTGCACGCACAAGCTTGTGATACAAGGGGGGCAATCTGTCCCCTTTTCCTGACTTGGATCAAAGATTAAACGGAGATGTCGGTTTAGCTGGCCGGCAGTGAAATGATGACAGAGATGAAATCCGTGAGTGAAGCAACCGCCGTTAAGGCCCCCGTACTGCCAGATGCCCAGACTGTCACCGAGGTGAAGCACTGGACTGACAGCCTGTTCTCTTTCAAGGTGTCGCGCCCTGCCTCGCTGCGATTCCGCTCGGGTGAATTCGTGATGATCGGCCTGCTGGGCGACAACGGAAAACCTTTGCTGCGCGCCTATTCGATTGCGTCGCCGTCCTGGGATGAAGAGTTGGAGTTCTATTCCATCAAGGTACAGAACGGCCCGCTGACTTCGAAGCTGCAACATATCAAACCCGGCGATCAGATCATTTTACGCCCCAAGCCGGTTGGCACACTGGTGCATGACGCCCTGCTGCCTGGCAAACGCCTGTGGTTCTTTGCCACCGGCACCGGTTTCGCGCCATTTGCCTCGCTACTGCGTGAACCGCAGACCTATGAGGATTATAACGAGGTTATAATCACCCACACCTGCCGCGAAGTCGCGGAACTGGAATATGGCCGCCAACTGATCGAAAACATCCGTCAGGATGAATTGCTGGCCGAGCTGATGGGCGAAGGGTTCGCTGACAAAATCCGCTATTACCCAACCACCACGCGGGAAGACAGCCCCAAGATGGGCCGTATCACCACCCTGCTGCAGGACGGCACCGTGTTTGCCGATTTGGGCATCGAAGGCGGCATCAAGCCTGAAACCGACCGCGCAATGGTTTGCGGTTCCTTGGCTTTCAACCTGGACATCAAGGAAATCCTTGAAGGGTTTGGTCTGCGCGAAGGCGCAAATTCCGAGCCAAAGGAATTCGTGATCGAGAAAGCCTTTGTCGGATAATACCAATTTGCGTTCGAAGCTTTGGTGCTTCGAACGCGAAAAACACCCGATAAAACAAGTTTTTTCACTGCAACCTGTATTTATGCCGCTTGAAGTGCGGCGCAGCCCGGTTTAAATTCCGGGCTCGAAATTCTGCAATCATCAAAGGAATGAACCCATAGCTCGCAGACCTCACAACGCGCCGCCTCAACGTGACACCGGCCCGCGCGTCAATGACAGAATCCGTGCCCCCGAAATTCGGCTAATTGGTGCCGAAGGTGAAAACGTCGGGGTGGTTCATCCCGCCAAAGCCATGCAACTTGCTGCAGATGCCGGTCTTGACCTTGTCGAGATTTCGCCCAACGCGAACCCACCGGTCTGTAAGATCATGGACTTCGGCAAATACAAATACGAACAACAAAAGCGCGAAAGCGAAGCCCGTAAAAAGCAAAAAGTCATCGAGGTGAAAGAGGTCAAGTTCCGGCCCAACACCGACACCCATGACTATGACGTAAAGATGCGGAACGTGTTCAAGTTCCTTGAAAACGGCGACAAGGTCAAAGTGACCCTGCGTTTCCGTGGCCGCGAAATGGCGCACCAGAACTTGGGACGCGAATTGCTGGAGCGTGTTGCTGAGGACGTCAAAGACCTTGGCAAGATTGAAAACATGCCAAAGATGGAAGGCCGTCAGATGATCATGATGATCGGCCCACTTCCTCAGAAATAGGCCAAACACCGGCTGAAAGATCTAAGGCTCTCGCAAGTACCGCGAGAGCCTTTTCGTTTCTACCGCCGTTAGATAACTGCGCTCAACGCCCGTTCCAATTTGCTGACAAGTTCGTCAATCCGCGCGTCTTCGATGATAAAAGGTGGTGCCAGAAGAATGTGATCTCCGTTACGTCCATCCCGTGTCCCCGCCATCGGATAACAGATCAAGCCTTCAGCCATTGCAGCCTTCTTCACCTTTCCGGCAATGCCCAAAGACGGATCGAACGGAGCTTTGGTGCCCCGATCGGACACCAGCTCGATCCCGCGGAAAAGGCCACGCCCACGCAGATCGCCGACATTCGGGTGCTGTCCAAACGCAGCCTCAAGGGCTGATTGCACTTTGTCTCCCATGACCCCGGCTCGGGCTGGCAAATCCCGTTCCGTCAGTTCACGGACCACCGCGAGTGCAGCAGCCGTAGCAACCGGGTGACCGATATAGGTGTGCCCGTGTTGAAAAAAACCTGACCCATCCCGAATTGCATCATATATCGCCCCGGTGCACAGCATAGCTCCGATCGGTTGATACCCGGCCCCCAAACCTTTGGCGATGCACAGAATATCCGGCGCAACATCGTCGTGATCGCAGGCAAACAGATGGCCTGTGCGCCCCATACCGCACATAACCTCATCCAGGATCAACAGCACCCCGTATTGGTTGCAGATTTCCCGGATACGTTTGAAATACCCCTCAACAGCCGGAACCGCGCCCAGGGTTGCACCGACCACGGGTTCTGCCATGAAAGCCATAACTGTGTCCGGACCCAGGCGTAGTATTTCAGCCTCAAGCTCGTTGGCAACGCGCTGACCATAGTCAAAGCTACCCTCACTTTCAGGTTTTTCGGCGTATTCATAACAAGCCGAAATATGCGTCATCTCAATCAGCATCGGTGCGAACTGAGCACGCCTCCAGGCGTTGCCCCCGGCAGACAAAGCGCCCAGCGTGTTGCCGTGGTAGCTTTGTTTTCGCGCGATGACATGCCGACGCTCGGGCTGACCGGTCTCGAGAAAGTACTGACGCGCCAGTTTGATTGCCGCCTCGGTTGCCTCAGACCCGCCCGATACAAAATAGACCCGGTCCAAATCGCCCGGCGCGTGCTGGATCAACAGATCCGCCAGCGCCTCAGCCGGTTCAGAGGTCATGAAACCGCTGTGGGCAAAGGCGATCTGTTCCACCTGATCCTGCACGGCGCGGATCACTGCGGGGTTGGAATGCCCCAGGCAAGACACGGCCGCGTCACCGCAGTCTAGGTACCGCTTGCCTTGGGCGTCGATCAGATAGCAGCCTTCCCCACCTGCTGCGATGGGTAGGTCCGATTTGGTGTGGCGTGGGAATACGTGACTCATGTTCTGGCCTTTCCAAGCAGTTCAACCAAAGCCGCGACCGAAGCCGCGTTGTCCGCCCACGGCGTGCCATCCGGGCCCGTCAGGCTGTTTTCAAATCCAACGCGCACATCACCCCCCCGCCGCGCTGCTTCGGCCAGACAGGCGTGTTCTTGTGCGCCAAACGCGCAGACCATCCAATAGTTTTGACATTTCGGGAAGGCATCCAGATCTGCCGGTACAGATTGCTGACCTTCGCTATAGCGTCCCAGAACAAACAGCCGGTCCGTCTGATCCTTACGGACAATGTCATCCTGCTGCCACTGGTCCAACAGCCGCGCGTCTTCTTCATCGTAAAGTATATGCTGCACCCGCGTTCCCTGATCAGCACAAAGCGCATAGACACGCGGTGCAAGGTTGGGGTCGCGCGCAATCTCTCGTACCGAAATCGAGGCCCAGTCTGGACGCACCTGCTCCAAGCAGGCCAGCTGCGCGGGAACGTCAAATACTCCGGCCGCTTCGGTTGTTATTTGAACATCCAACCTCGGCGCGATGCGGCGCAACTCGGCGATCGTTTCCAGATACGATCCAGCATCCAGCGAATGCTGACCATTCGCGTCCCGCACATGAACATGAATGCCCTGCGCCCCTGCAAGGTGGCAGGCCCGCGCGGTTTCGACGATCTGATCTATCGTGACCGGAAGGGCAGGATGATCTGCTTTAGTGCGCCGCGCGCCATTGGGCGCGACTAGAATATAGTGGGTTTTGCTGTCGTCGGCAGGGATGGGATTCATCTGTTCTTTCCTCTTACAAGGTTGCAGCTAGTCTCCACTCAATACGTTTTCAATTTACGCTATAGAAAACATATGTTTTATTTTAGCCATGACCCCTACCCTGATGGCACTCACGGATCAGTTGAGGCGCGAGATTGATAAGATGCCTGCGCAAATGCAGGTCGCGGCAAAGTATATCGTCGACCATCCCGGCGACTTTGGACTGAACCCTATCCGTAAAACAGCGGACAGAATCGGCATCAGTTCAAACGTGTTGGTACGACTTGCGCAGCGCATGGGCTTTGACAGCTTCGACGCATTTCGCCAACCATTTCGCCGCGCTCTGACAACTGACAGCGAAGACCGGCTGGGGCAAGGCTGGTTGGAGGCTCCGTCGGGACAAGACCCGTTTCATCTGGCGCAGGTCAAATTCGCTCAGAACGAGATGAATGTGGTTTCGCGATCCTTGCGCCTGATGGATCCGCATCTGACACAACAAGCCATTGGGCACATGGTTTCCGCGCGGCGCTGTTACGTGACGGCGACACGGTCCAGCCACGCCCTGGCCTACTACTTTCACTACGCAGGCCGCATGGCCCATCCCGGATTGCAGCTGGTGCCCCGTCACATGGGCTCAGCCATTGACGATTTGGTCGAAGCCACGGCTGAAGATTGTCTGTTTGCCATCACCGTCCATCCCTATTCCGCCGATACGATACAATCGATGCGCTTTGCCCGCGACCGGTCCATGCGCATCGTGTTGCTGTCGGATAGCGAGGTGATCGCGCCCGGGGTTGAACCGGATGTGGTTCTGTCTGTCAGCACCCGAACTTTGCACCCATTTTCAAGCTTTTCCGGCGCGATGGCCGTGTTGGAATGTTTGCTCGGGCATTTGTTCGAAGCCGGTGGCAAGGACGCCCGGGCACGCGTGGAACAGTACCAAAAAGCACGGGAAGACACGGGCGCCTATTGGCGGCCCGGTGTTTTGCCAAAGCTCAGGAAGCTCTGACAACCTTGCTGAGATGCGGCCAGCGCACGTCAATACGTCTAGGTTTTGCGTTTGGCACGCGGCTGCGGTCTGGTCGGAATTTCCTTTAAAAGCCCGCCAACCCCCATCGCTGCTATGTCAGCACCCGTAGTCTCAATTCCACAAGCGATCCGAGACAGAACCCAATCGGCACCGTTTAAGGCTGGAGAACGCGCGCATCCGGGTAATCCAATGACCGGGCGATCCCGCAAGGCGCCCAAAAACAGCAGGTTTCCCGGATCCACCGGCATTCCAAAGCGATCCACCTGCCCGCCAGCCAGACGCACAGCCGACGGCGCCACATCTTCCGGGTCCGACGTCGCTGATCCTGTCAGGATCATCAGAACATCACCATCGCTTTGCGACACCGCCTTGGCCAGAGCATCGACCCTGTGCGGAACGATCTGCACATCACTCAGTTCCATATCCAGCAACTCGACCCGGCCCCGAATAGCGGCAATCCCTTTCTCATTCGATGGCCCGCCCGGAATGTCCGTCACGATCAGTCCGGCTGTTTGGTGAACCGGACGCGCCAAACGGATTGCGCCCTGTGCCAAAGCGGCGGCGCGTTGGACATCCTCTTCGGGCACAGCGTAAGAGATGACCTTGATGGTCGCCACCATACCACCTGGTCCCATTTGCTGATGCTGGGGTACCGTGGCCACTGTGATCATCGGATTGACTTGGTTGAACCGCTCAAGCGCAGCGACATCCAGAACGGCCACCCCCGGTCCATCGGCCAAAAGGTTGACCCGCCCGGTAAACGCCTCGGTCACGCGCAGGTTGGCTGCGGCAGCTTCAGGCGCAAGGGCCGCTGCCAAAGCCCGTGCGGCCTCGTCCTCATGGCAGTCACCGGGATCAAGCCGTGCGACAATGACTTCGCTTAGCCCAGCTTGCGTCAACTGCACAATATCTTCGGGCTGCAATGCCAATCCTTTGCGCAGCTTACGCCCGTCTGCCGTCACCGAATGCGCCAGAATGGCCCCTTCGGCTTGCGCTACGGGAACCGGGCCAAACCTCATGCTTTGCCCCGCAAGACCGCCGTCATCTGAGCCAGAATAGCAACGGCGATTTCTGCAGGTCCCGCAGCACCAATATCCAATCCGATCGGGCCGTGAATTCTGGAGATCTGTTCCTCAGTGAACCCTGCGGCTTTCATACGATCTACACGCTTGGCATGGGTCCGCGTCGAGCCTAGAGCACCGATGTAAAAGACACCAGCATCCAGTGACGCCTGCAGCGCCGGGTCGTCCAGCTTGGGGTCATGGGTCAGCAGTACAATTGCGGTGCGCGCGTCCAGCCCCAACTTGGCGACCGCTTCGTCCGGCCAATCAGTCAAAATCGTTTCCCCAGGAAAGCGTGCACTGGACGCAAAGGCATCGCGTGGATCTATGATTGCTGGATCGTAACCTGCAACGCGGGCCATGGGCACAAGGGCCTGTGCGATATGGACAGCCCCCACAACGATCAGACGCAAAGGCGGGTTGTGAACGGCCACAAAGGTCTCGCCGTCCTCTTCAAAACCGGACCGGTCCATGCGCAACCGATCAGCGTAAGCGTTGCGACGTAAGGCCCTGTGTCCAGTATTTGTGTTCACCTCATACGCCACGGGCGCGCGCGCAGCACGGGCTGCGACCAATTCTGCCAGCATGGGCTCGGGCAGGACCTTGCCAATGGGTTCGACCAGAACACGGATCTTTCCGCCGCAGGCCAGCCCCACAGCAAAGGCGTCCTCATCGCTGACGCCAAATTCCAAAAGCCGGGCTTCGCCCTCGTCCAAGGCTTCAAGCGCTTCAACGATCACCGCACCTTCTACACAACCGCCGGAAACCGAGCCTTCAATCCGCCCGTCTCCACCGATCACCAATTGCGATCCTACACGCCGTGGCGCGCTGCCCCAGGTTTCGACAACTGTAGCCAAGGCCGCGCCCCGCCCGCTGCGGTGCCAGTCCAGAGCCGTTTCCGGGCTGTTGTCGAATCGCTCCATCAGACCCTCCAGATGTCGTCCGACTCCAACATAGGCAGGATTGGCGCGATGAAAAGCGCCACCGTCTTGCCAAATGGTCTATACCGGTTGTTTCACGAACCCGGCTAAACCTCGGCCTCATTCAATAAATCATAGGATTGATTGTTTGGAGGCCGCGTTTTAGCCTGCCCACGCAACTGGTATTTTGCCAGACCGCGTATCCAAAATTTATATATCGGAGACAAGCAGTTGAAACGTTTTTTAACACTGGGCGCAGCGGTTGGTCTTTTGACCGCGACCGCAGCATGGGCTGATACGTTCGAACGCTATGGTGAAGTCGAAGGCTGGAAGGTCTTTATCGACAATGAAAAGAAATCCTGCCTGATCGAGGCTGTGGACGATGCGGAAAACGTCGTTCAGATGGGTCTGACCGAAGACCGCGGCGTTGGCTATGTCGGTGTGTTCACCAAAGCCGACACCGATATCAAACGGGGCGAAACGCAAGAAGTCGCTATCCTGATTGGCGACAATATCTATCTGGGTGAAGCCACCGGAATGAAGGGTAATATCACCAAGGGCTATTCGGGCGGTTACGTTCTGTCTGACAACCCCCAATTCGCTGATGATCTGGCCAAGAAAAAAGTCATGATCGTGTTCCCCGAAACCGCGTATGCGTTCACGGTCGACTTGACTGGCACATACAAAGCCATGGAAATGGCGCGCAAGTGCAACGCAGAACAGCTGTCGTAAGTGCCTAACCGGAAAGCGCGGCCATCAGCCGGGCTTTCTGACCCTGGTCGTCGAGTTCTGAGATCACGTCGGCCAGGTCTTCGAGCGAGGCGATCGAATGTCCTGCCCGGAAACTGTCCACATGTGGCAGCATTGCCGCAACGCCCTGTGCTTTCGGGGCGAACCCATCCCAACGTAACAACGGATTGAGCCAGATCAAGCGTCTTGCGGACAGGTGCAAGCGTTCAATCTCTTTCTGCAAAATCTCCGGGTCGCCCCGTTCCAAACCGTCCGTGATCAGCAGAACCACCGCCCCTTGCCCCATGACACGACGGGACCAGTCGCGGTTGAATTGGTGCAAACAGTCGCCGATGCGTGTGCCTCCTTCCCAATCCTGCGCCTCGGACCCAGCGGCGGCAAGCGCTGCGTCCACATCTCTTTGATGAAGATGGCGCGTTATATTGGTCAGACGGGTGCCAAATGTGAAGGCGTGAACCTTGGCCCACCCCGCCCCCTTGGCGTTGGACACCGTGTGTAGGAAATGAAGGATGATCCGGCTGTATTGGCTCATGGATCCAGAAATATCACAAAGCGCGACAAGGTTAGGCCAGCGCGGCTTGGGCTGAAGCCTGGCTATAGTGCGCAGCTCGCCGCCTTGTCGCATTGCCGCGCGCAACGTTCGGGCACGGTCGATACGGTGGCCAAGATGGCTGGCCTGCCCACGGCGCGACTCGATGGGTTTAACCGGCAGGGTCATCCGTGCCAAAACGCGTTTGGCTTGCGCGATTTCGGCCGTGCTCATCTGCTCAAAATCGAGATTGCGCAAACGTTCTTCGGATGATGCTGTCTGAGTAGCGTCAATCTCGATTTCGGTTTCGCCCTCATCTTGTATGACGGGTTCCGGCAGATCCTGTTCGACGCCATCCAGCAACGCCTCGGCTGCGCGTTTTTCACCGGCATCGGCCTTGCGCTCTTCCTGAACGCCGCGAATGGCGGGCAGCATCATGGCCATCATGTGTTCCATGTATCGCGGATCGCGCCAGTACATTCGAAAGATTTGCGCAAACACCGTGCGGTGTTCCGGGCGGTTCACGAAACAGGCGTGCAGCGTCCAGTAAAAGTCCCGTTTCTCGGTAAACCCTGCCGCCTGCACAGCGTTGATGGCATCAATCACGCGCCCCGGACCGATTGGCAAACCAGCCTTTCTGAGAGCACGGGCGAAGTGCGTGATATTCTGGGCCAGCTTCGGGTTGTCCGGTATTTCCAGCGGGAGTTGTTCTGCCATCAGCACCCATGGGGGCTCTGCCCCCATACCCCCGGAGTATTTGGGAAAAGGTGAAGCATCAGGCCGGTTCGAGGGTGGCCTTAGCCTCGTCCAGAATGCGCTTCGCCTCGGACCCCTGTAGTTTCTGGATGTCGTCCTGGTATTTCAGGATTGCTCCCAGCGTGTCGCCGATCACCTCAGGGCTCAGGTTCATCACATCCAGCGCCAACAGGCATTTGGCCCAGTCGATTGTCTCGGCCACGCCGGGCTTCTTGAACAAATCTTCGGTGCGCAAACGCTGAACAAAGGCCACAACTTCCCGGCTGAGGGCATCCGCGGCTTCGGGTGCGCGGGCGTGCAGGATTTCGATCTCGCGCTCGAAATCGGGATAGTCGACCCAATGATAAAGGCAGCGGCGTTTGAGGGCGTCATGCACCTCGCGCGTGCGGTTTGACGTGACTATGACAACGGGCGGCTCTGGTGCTTTAACGGTGCCCAACTCTGGGATCGTGACCTGAAAATCACTGAGAGCCTCTAGCAGGAAGGCTTCGAAAGGTTCATCGGTCCTGTCCAGCTCGTCAATCAGCAGGACCGGCGCGCCATGTTCGTCTGGCCGCATGGCTTGTAACAACGGGCGTTCGATCAGGTATTCGTCTGAGAACAGTTCGGACTGCAATGCACCCCGATCCGCCCCGCCCGACGCCTCAGCCGTGCGGATCGCAACCATCTGCGCGGGAAAGTTCCATTCATAGACGGCAGAAGAGGCGTCCAGACCTTCGTAGCATTGCAAGCGGATCAGGCGACGGTTCAAACCCGAGGCCAAGGCTTTGGCGATTTCGGTTTTCCCAACGCCCGCTTCACCTTCCAGAAACAAAGGTCGGCCCAGTTTCAGCGACAGGAAAACAACCGTCGCAAGGGCGCGTCCGCATACATAGCCCTGGGCTCCCAACATCTGCTGCACGGCGTCAATTGAATTTGGTTGCGTCATGGAACCCTCTCTCCTTAGCGTTCAAACAGTTCACGCACAGACCTGTGCGTCAAGACCTCACGCCAAGACACAGCTACGACGTTCGGGTTGGTTGACAAGTTTTTTTGCCAATGAGCGCGGTCGCGGTTGGTCTTTTTCAACAGCTATGCTAGCGGAAAGCCATGACCGATACCCTCACGATCCGCCGCCCCGACGACTGGCATTTGCACTTGCGCGATGGCGCCATGCTGCAGGCCGTTCTGCCCGAAACCGCGCGCCATTTTGGCCGTGCGATCATCATGCCCAATCTGGTGCCCCCGGTTGTCACCGGCGCGCACGCCGCGGCTTATCGCGACCGCATCATGGCCGCGCTGCCCGACGGAATGTCGTTTGAGCCGTTGATGACCCTCTATCTGACCGAGGATACGGACCCGGACGATCTGGCTGCTGCTCATGCAAGCGGATTGGTCAAAGCGGTCAAGCTGTACCCTGCCGGGGCCACAACCAATTCGCATTCGGGTGTGCGGAACTTCGACAATGTCCGCCCCGTGCTTGAGCGTATGGCTGAGATTGGCTTGCCGCTCTGCGTGCATGGTGAAGTGACGGATTCTGAGATCGACATTTTCGACCGTGAGGCTGTGTTCATCGATCGCGTTCTGGACCCAATCCGAAAGGCGACTCCGGGCCTTCGCGTGGTGATGGAGCATATCACGACCCGCGACGGTGTTCAGTATGTTAAAGCCAATGAGGCAGACCTGGGCGCGACAATCACGGCGCATCACCTGATCATCAACCGCAACCATATTCTCGTCGGTGGAATCAAACCGCATTACTATTGCCTGCCCGTCGCCAAACGCGAAGAGCACCGGCTGGAACTTCTAAAAGCCGCGACCTCGGGCGATCCGCGTTATTTCCTTGGCACCGACAGCGCGCCGCATACGGATGACAACAAGGAAATGGCATGTGGTTGCGCGGGTTGCTTCACGGCAACCAACACCATGTCACTGGTGGCTGAGATGTTCGACCGCGAAGGTGCTTTGGACAAACTGGAAGGCTTTGTGTCGCTGAATGGTCCCGCGTTCTATCGACTGCCCGTGAACGAAGGCACCATTACGCTGACCAAGGGCGAACCGGTCGAATACCCCGACAAGATAGAAACCGGAGTCGGGCCCGTTACCGTTTTTGACCCCGGCTTCCCATTGCACTGGCGCGTGATCTAGCCCGACAGTTTGGCGGCCAGATCGCGGGCGCGACCTCCGGTGCGCAGCATCGACCAGATCGCGTCCGCCTTATCCGCTCCGATCAGTTTGGCCGCTTTGGCGCGCACGCGATCCTCGCGGTCAGACAACGACATAGGGGTAAGCAGATCATGGGTTGCTTCACGGCGGATACCATCGCGGCGCAACAATGCCAACTTGGCTTGCGTTTCTGACAAGCTTTCATCCGCTTCAACCGTGATGCGGTCACGCAATGACTTAATGCGTGGGTCGGCGCAAACCTTGTCCGTATAACTGCCCGGTAAAGCGGTATCATACCCCAGCGCCTGCATCGCGATGACAGTGCGATATGAGAATTTAGCCCCTAACCCGGTTGCAGGTGTCAGCTGATTGCACACACTCATCCAGCGCGGATGGGTTTTGATCTTGATCTCGGCCACTTCAGGCTCGGCGATGTCCAGTTCACGCGCCGCTTCCAGCGCGGCGTGCAAGCCATGACAACAGGCATGGAATTTGTGACTGACGCTTTCGAACAACCATTCATCACCCAAACCCTCCAGCGCGCTTAAATCCGACGCGCCCTGATGGTTTGCGCCAAATCCAAACGGGCCTTCGAGCGCATCGGCATTGGCCCGAAACCCGTGATGCACCAACAAGGCAGTTTCGATCCCAGCAGCGGCAGCAAGACCTGCGTTGTAGGGCTTTCCCATCGTCCCGAACTGAGCCTTCAGCCCCGCAGCCCGTGTCGCTGTAAGCCCCAGAACGGACCGCATCTGGTTTATATCGAAGCCCAACAATCGCCCTGCGGCGACAGCGGCCCCAAATGCACCGGACGTTGCTGTCTGATGAAACCCGACCTGATAATGCCCCCGCCCCAACCACAGGCCGACCCGGATCGAAGCCTCCATTCCGACCAGAGCGGCCTCGAGCAAATCGACTAGTATACGATCATCCCACTCGGCCAAAGCAAGCGCTGCCGGCAAGATGGCCACAGACGGATGCCCGATATGAGCAAAATGCGTGTCGTCATAATCCAGCGCATGAGACACGGTGCCATTCACAAGCGCTGCGCCGCGCAATGGCGCTGCGTCGCCGCCAAAAAGATGGGCCTGTGCCTTGCCACCCTCGTCCAAAACCATCTTGCGAATGATGGATGAGACAGGTTCAGTCGCACCTGCACGTCCTACAGCCACCCAATCCAGAACAGACAGTGATGTGACAATCCGCGCCTGCGAAGTCGTTGAAATCGGGCCTGCCGCAAAAGCGGCCAATGATGCTGTGAAATCCTTCATGAGCGCAGTCTAGCGTGCGCCCTTGCCGCGTAAAGACCTAGCCGTAGAGTTCCTGGGCTCGCGCCTCGAACGCGCGCACGATCCGTTGCATGGCTTCGTTGAACACAACGCCAATGATCCCCTGCAGAATCGCATTCTTGAACTCGAAATCCACATGGAACGAGACGTTGCAGCCCCCATCCGGTGCGTCCTCGAACTGCCAGTCGGACTTCATGTATTTGAAGGGGCCATCCAGATATTCGGTATCGATTTTCTTCTGGTCTGCAAACAGAGTCACCCGGCTGCCAAAACGTTCGCGGAACACTTTGAACGAGATCACAAGGTCGGCCTCCATTACTTCGGCCTCGCCCACAGCATATGTCTTGCGGATACGAGCTGCAGCGCACCACGGCAGAAACTGCGGATACTTGGCCACGTCTGCCACCAGATCATACATCTGCTGGGCGGTATATGGCAGGTGACGAGTTTCCGAATGGATAGGCATGGCGTCCGGTATTTGCAGGTGACAATGGCGCGTCATGTCGTATGTTGCGCGCCAAAGATCAAGGGGGCTGCGATGACTGACCGCGCATATGTGATAGATGAGATGATCTCGGCCAAGGCCATCGCTGCCAGAATTGAAGAACTCTGTCGCGAGATCACAGCAGAATTCGGCAACACCGACAAGCTGGTTGTCGTGGGCTTGTTGCGCGGCAGTTTTGTCTTCATCGCCGATCTGGTACGTGAATTGGATTTGCCGATTGAGGTAGATTTCCTTGAGGCATCCTCGTACGGAGACTCGATGGAAAGCAGCCGAGAAGTTCGAATTCTCAAAGATTTGCGCGGCGCTATTGAAGGACGCGATGTGTTGGTTGTGGAGGATATTGTTGACACCGGTCACACGCTGAATCACGTCATAAAACTGCTTCAAAGCCGCAAGCCTGCGCGCTTGAAGTCAATCGCCCTGCTCGACAAGCCCAGTCGTCGTGAAGTGGATTTCCGGTCAGACTGGATCGGATTCGAGATTCCAGACGAATTTGTAGTCGGTTACGGCATCGACTACGCGCAGCGGAACAGAAACCTGCCCTTTATCGGCAAGGTACGGTTTACGGGTTAATAGGTTGTCCATCACTCACCGCTTGCTGGGCGGATTCCGAACAAGCCATTCCATTATCAGAATATAAATAGACATAAGCTCGTCTTTTCCTCTAGTGTTCCTTAAAACAATGGAGGTCTGTTGATGAAGCGTATTGTCGCGACAGTTGGTGTTGTTATGGCGATCGTGGCCCTAGCCAGTGCAGGGGCTGCAAAGGACAACAAAGGCAAAGGGCAAGGGGCCAACAAAAACAAGGTGGAAAAAGCCATCAAGTCAAACGGCAAGGCGGTGCCACCCGGCCAAATCAAAAGATATACGCGCGGCCAAAAGTTGCCGGATGACTTGCGATTTGACTACATTGACGATCTCGACAATTGGAAGCTCAAGCCACTGGGCCCGGGTCAAAGATATATTCGGGTGGACGACGAGATTTTGTCGATATCAGATGACACGAAGACAGTCATAGAAGCGATTGGAATCGTTGGTGATCTCGCCAACTGAGTGAATTCAAACTGACGATCGCCTTCCAAGAATAGCGTAAATGGCGTTAAGGAAGATCCCAACACCTGCGGGTATCAACGCATCTGGAAAATCATAGTCCGGATTGTGCAGTTGTGGGTGATCCCGACCCGATCCCAACCAGAACATCGCGGCTTTTGCGCTTTTGCCGAATTGGCCAAAATCTTCTGAAAATCGCTGTGGCTGCTCCACGAGCGTGCAGGCAATGCCCTGATCAACACAGGCTTGCTTCAGGATTGAGACCGTTTCTGGGTGATTGACGCAGGCTTCGAACACCTCGTCATAGGTAATCTCGATCGACAAACCTTCGGCCTGCGCGGTCTCACGGACCATCGCTTCGGCGTCAGTCATCAGTCGCGTCATCCGCCGGTCTGAGACTGTTCGTAATGTCACCCATAAATCAGCGCGCCCAGGCGCAACACCCACTGTGCGCTCACCCAATTTGGCATGCGTGACCGTGGTCAGGGCATAGTCATCATCCAGGTCGCCGCCTGCCCCTAACCCCGCCAAAGCCGGCAACAGTTTGGCCAGAGCACCGGCAGGTGACACCCCATCCTGAGGCGCGGCCGCGTGCGAGGTTTTGCCTGTCAATACAATCTGCATTCCGCGCGAGGCGCAATTTGCAGGGCCTGTGCAAAGTTCAACGGTGCCAAGCTCCAATCCCGGCAGGTTATGAAGGGACAGTATGATATCAGGCGAAATCTCACCAAACTGGGGATCTGCCCGGAACGCAATGGCCCCATGGCCGGTCTCTTCCGCAGGTTGGAAAATCAAAACAACGCGGCCAGATGTCGGGCGTTGGGATTTCAAAGCATCGGCCACGCCCAGCACCATCGTCATATGGCCGTCATGTCCACAAAGATGCCCTTTGCCTTTTGTTTTTGAAGCATAAGGCAGGTCAGACACTTCCTGAATCGGCAACCCGTCCAATTCACATCGGATACCCACGGTGGGCCCCGGACGACCGCTTTCAAACACACCGGCCACGCCGTGGCCCCCGATTCCGGCTAACACATAATCAGCTTTGGCGTTGCGCAACAGAGCAGCGATCCGGGCAGCAGTTTCACCCTCCTGCCCCGAAAGCTCGGGATGTTGGTGCAGCTCGCGGCGCAGGCTGGTGAGCCGTGCAAAAAGTTCCGGGCTCACGCTTGCTGCAACTTCTCTTGCCGTGCAGCACGCAGACGGGCGAAATCATCACCTGCGTGGTACGATGACCGGGTCAACGGTGTTGCCGACACCATCAGAAAGCCCTTGCCATACGCCGCTTTTTCGTAAGAAGCGAATTCTTCCGGCGTAACGAAACGATCCACACCATGGTGTTTCGGGGTCGGTTGCAGGTACTGACCGATGGTCAAAAAGTCGATATCCGCCGCGCGCATGTCGTCCATAACCTGACGGACCTGCTGTTCGTCTTCGCCCAATCCGACCATGATACCGGATTTGGTGAAGATCGACGGATCCAGCTCTTTCACACGCTGCAACAAACGCAATGAATGGAAATACCGAGCGCCCGGGCGCACCTCGGGATAAAGGCCCGGTACGGTTTCCAGGTTGTGGTTGAACACGTCCGGTTTTGCCTGAACCACAATCTCAAGCACCTCGGGCTCACATTTCAGGAAGTCCGGCGTCAGAATCTCGATCGTGGTTTTGGGAGAACGGTGGCGCACAGCGCGAATAGTCTGAGCAAAATGTTCAGCCCCGCCATCGTTCAGGTCGTCGCGGTCCACCGAAGTAATGACAACGTGGTTCAGCCCCAGTTTTTCCACCGCATGCGCCACGCGACCGGGTTCAAAAGCATCGAGTTCGTCAGGACGACCGGTCGCGATATTGCAGAAGGTACAGCCCCGAGTACAAATCTCGCCCATGATCATCATGGTAGCGTGACCCTGGCTCCAGCACTCGCCAACATTGGGGCATCCCGCTTCTTCACATACCGTCACCAGATTGTTGTCACGCATGATCTTTCGCGTGTCTGCATAGCCCTTGCCACCCGGCGCCTTGACCCTGATCCAGTTTGGCTTTTTGGGTTGTGTGTTATCCGGACGATGCGCTTTTTCCGGATGGCGTTGTTCTGGGATCTTGAGATCTCGCACGGGCAGATGTCCTGACTTTGGGTCAACTTTTGTTACGTATAACATAAACCTGTTACCAGCGTTACACCAGCGACGCATAGCCGCTATGCACCGTATCCAAGCAACCGCAGCAAAACCAACCTCACTAATGGTTTTTATACGATATTTCAAAAACTAACACGCATCCAAAGAATTCGCGACTGCAGCATTTCCCCGATTGAATGCGATTTAGAACTGTTTTAACTCACGAAAAAATCACAAGTGAATCACAGGAGCTTGAACATGAAATCTGGCGCAAAACTGCCTGACGTGACCTTTCACACCCGCGTCCGTGACGAGAACATCGAGGGGTCGAACCCCTTCCGCTGGGAAGACAAGACAACCGCCGATTTTTTTGCTGGAAAGCGCGTGATCCTGTTCTCGCTGCCGGGCGCGTTCACACCAACCTGCTCGACCTACCAACTGCCCGGATTCGAGAAAGGCTTTGCTGATTTCACCGCCAACGGAATTGGCGAGATTTACTGTATGTCCGTCAACGACAGTTTCGTTATGAACAAATGGGCGCAGGACCAGGGTCTGCAAAACGTCAAAGTCATCCCCGACGGCTCGGCAGAGTTCACCCGCAAGATGGGCATGCTGGTCGACAAAGACAATCTGGGTTTCGGCATGCGTTCGTGGCGCTATGCCGCCATCGTCAATGACGGCGTGGTCGAGGCCTGGTTCGAAGAGCCCGGCCTGATGGACAACTGCCCCGAAGATCCTTACGGCGTCTCGTCGCCGGAAAACCTGATGGAACATCTGCAAAAGGCGGCCGAGCCGGAACTGGCCTGAACCGCTGTTTGAATATGAAAAGGCCCGCTTTCGGCGGGCCTTTCGCGTTTTCAACGACGCTCAACCAATCATGCGGTCGCGTTCGGCTTGTTCCAGGTAATGCCGTTTGAGCCGCTGTAAGGCGATGCGCAGGACAATTTTGCCGGACCGGGCAGACCACCCCATACGTTTCTCTGCCAACTCCAACCCCTCAAGGTAACAACAGCATCGCAAGGCAACATCACTTAGCCCTGGACCCAGATCAGACAACGCGCGTGCCACACGATCGCGTGCATCTGAAAAGCCCCGCCCCCCATGCGCATCGCTGTCGTGATTATTTCGCCCCCCAGCCGTCAGGAAACGATCCCAATTCTGCGAGACCTGAGGGCCGATTTGCGCCAACTCAAAATCTTCGCGCAAACGTTCGCCCGCTTTGACAAGCGTGTCGTCCAGAAACGGTTTTCCGTCCCTGTCCCTGCGCCGGGCCAACGCAGTCAAGGGGCTTTCCGTGGCGCTATAGCGAATGCGACTGACGCCCTGCGCGGAACTACCGAGCGGTTTGGTCTGAAACCCGCTTTGCGCTTCGGCAAAGCCCGGTTCTGTCCCGGACCGGGCTTTATTCTCTGCCTGCGCAATCAAGTGGCTCAGCGCTGTTCGCCCCGCCGTCGTGATCCGATATCGCGAGATACGCCCCGGATTGTCGCAGGCAATCCAGTCTTTCAAAGCCAGTGCCTGCGCGATTTTACAATCGACAACCGCTGTTCTGGTTGCCGCGTTATCGCCCGTGTCGCGGACAACAACGGCCTTGTCCATTTCCTCAGCCACTGCAAGCACAGATCCGGCCTCGCTCAGACGTCGCAGGATGCGTAGGGCTTCGTTTTCGAACTCCCCTTCCTTTGCCGCCTCGTCTTGCTCAGCAAAGGACCTGCCGCCCTCACACGACACCGAAAAATGCGTTTCTGCAAGCGATTGCAAGCCGCATCCACCAACGGATCATCGCGACGCATCTCAATGCGCCGAATTTGCCTGAGGATCGTTGAAGCATGGCATCCGGCTGACCGCGCAATGTCGCGGATCGAGCGGCCGGTTTCGGTATGGGCAAGGTATCGTTGTGCCCCTTCTGGAACCCATGCCGGAATGGTGAAAGCCATGTTGTTTTCCATCTTTATTTGCCCTCGTCGACAAAACAAACTGTCACTTTTCGCCCTCGGAATGCGGGTTAACCAATTCTAACTAGAGGTCCATTCGTTACTCGTTCGTTAACCGCCCAAGGCACGAACCAGATTTGATTCAAAAAGATAAACAGTCGTGAAACCATCGTTCGGCCAGACTGATACTCAGGCAACACCCGCTTAGGTTGTGCCACAAAGCCCCCAGAATTCTTCACGAAAAGGGATACACCACATGCAGGACCTGATGACGATGATCACAACCCTTCGCCGTCCACGTATGCTGACGCGGGCCGCCAAATTCGGGGCGCAGGATTACAATCGGGACCGACATCTGCAACGCATCTTGGGATACGGTTCGCTGCCGGGTTCAGGTCAGGCGCTGCTTCGTTTGATAGAGATGGAAAAGGAAGTGGATGCACAACGCAAAGACGACGACGCTGCCTATTCACTGGTGCGTCATCTGGACTTGCTTATTGCATTGTTGGGTGAGGCGCAGCTGTATCAAGCCAGCCGCGCCCACGCTTTTCAGTAATCAGGCGAATGCATCCGGCATGGAAGCTTTTTTCTCACCAATATAGGCTTCCAACGCCGCAGCTGTATCCGGGTCCATCTGCGGTTGCTGGTAATTGGCCAGCAAATGTTCGACCCGCGCAGTTGCCAGCGTGCGCGTATCCCGTGCGCCCTCTTCCTGCCAGGTTTCATAAGGTTTGTAGTCCAGCAGTTCGGATTTCCAGAAGGCGTCCTTGAAGTTCGCCTGGGTGTGGGCACAGCCAAGATAGTGACCGCCTGGGCCGACTTCGCGGATCGCGTCCATGGCCTGCGCGTTGTCATCATATGCGACACCTTTGGCCAGCGAATGCAGAACGCCCAATTGATCTGCATCCATGACGAACTTCTCGAAGTCGGCCACCAGACCGCCTTCCAGCCAGCCGCAGGAATGCAACATGAAATTCACACCAGACAACAGGCCCATGTTAAGCGAGTTTGCTGTTTCATAAGCGGCCTGAGCGTCCGGCAGCTTCGACCCGCAGAACGAGCCCGACGACCGGTATGGCAGGTTCAGGCGACGCGCCAACTGGCCTGCACCATAGGTGATGTGGGCTGCTTCAGGCGTGCCAAAGGTGGGCGCGCCCGAGTTCATGTCGATCGACGAGACAAATGCGCCAAAGATTGCAGGTGCGCCTGGACGGACAATTTGGCTGTAAGCCACACCTGTCATAACCTCGGCCAAAACCTGCGTCAGGGTACCGGCAACCGAAACCGGAGCCATCGCACCGCCCACGATAAAGGGCGAGATGATGCACGCCTGGTTGTTGCGGGCATATACCTCAAGCGAGCCCATCATCACGTCGTCGAAGGTCATCGGTGAGTTGATGTTGGTCAGCGAAGTCATCACTGTGTTTTCCTGCACGAACTCCTTACCGAACAGGATCTCGCACATTTCGACCGAGTCCTGAGCCCGGCTGGGGTCGGTCACCGAGCCCATGAAGGGTTTGTCAGACAGCGTCATATGCGCCTTCAGCATGTCCAGGTGGCGCTTGTTCACCGGAATGTCGGTTGGTTCGCATACGGTACCGCCCGAGTGATGCAACCATTTGGACATATAGGCCAGTTTCACGAACTTATTGAAGTCGTCCATGGTCGCATAACGACGGCCGCCTTGCGCATCGCGCACAAACGGAGGTCCGTAGACCGGAGCAAGAACCATGTTGCGACCGCCGATAACCACCGATTTCTCGGGGTTGCGGGCGTGCTGTGTGAACTGGCTTGGAGCAGTCTTGATCAACTCGCGCGCAAGGCCGCGCGGGATGCGAACACGTTCCCCATCAACATCGGCACCGACTTCACGCCAACGTTCAATCGCAGCGGGGTTGTCGACGAAGTTAACACCGATCTCTTCCAACACGGTTTCCGCGTTGTTTTCGATGATTTCAAGCGCCTCTTCATTAAGGACCTCGAAATTCGGAATGTTACGTTCGATGTATTTCGCGGTCTCTATTCTGACTGCGGTGCGCTCGGCTCGGCGGGCGGCGCCACCGCCACCTCTTGCCCTGCGCCGGGTGTTTGCCTCTGCCATGAGAAAATCCCGTCTGGTTGGTTAGATTGAAGCTTTAGATACAGGTTTACCGAATCGCAGGCATCGGGATTGCGGCGCTCTAGGGGGAAAAGCGACATTGCCACCCTACTTGGCGGTGAACATCACGTCAAAGTTCATCAGGCTTCCGAAACACTATCCCACTCAATACTCTCGATACTCGGTTCCAGCATAAGTGGCGCAACCACCTTGTGCTGAAGCTCTTCGGGGTGGTCTTCCATCGAAACCAAAACCGCGATTGTTTGCGACCCGTCTGCGCTGTCTCCTTTTTCGAACCCCACGATTCGAATGTCATTTTGGGCCAGAGCCTTCAAAACCGCGACACGCGCATCGGCCTGCGTCTCTTCCTTGCATTGCAGCAGAATCTTGAATTCTTGCGTCAACGGAACCCCGGCCCGCGTTGTACGCTTGAGCCATTTTACCAATGGCCTGAGACCCAGGTTCACGAAAATGACGAAGCCCGTCATCATCAAAGCGAACAGCCAAGCCCCCGTCCCCGCCATCATTCCAACCGCCGCCGAACACCATAAGGTTGCGGCCGTATTCAGACCGTGGATCGTGAAGCCGTGACGAAAGATGATCCCAGCCCCTAAAAATCCAATACCGGATACGACCTGTGCCGCCACTCGGGTTGGGCTGACTTCATCCGGAAACAGCGCAGAAAACACAACAAAGGCCGCAGCGCTCAGGGCCACCAGTGCGTTTGTGCGCAAACCCGCCATCCTCTGTCGGACTTGCCGTTCCGACCCGATCAATGCGCCGCAAAACAACGCCAGCGCCAGATTCAACGCAGCAATTTCTATCGAAATCGGCAATTCATGATCCTTATCCAGACGAATCCAGACTAGGATTCCATCCGGTTGTCATATTTTTGTTACAAAACTTTTACAATTGGCTTTTTTCCGGTCCTGAAAATCCACAGGAATTGGATGTCGCCCTTGCGAATTGAGCGGGCTTGCCCTAAGGCGCAGGCATGACCCAGACATCCCATGACCGCCTTCTGATCATCGACTTCGGCAGCCAGGTGACGCAGCTCATTGCCCGCCGCCTACGTGAGCTGAATGTCTACTGCGAAATCCACCCATATCAGAACGTCACGATGGATTTCGTGCGGGAAATGGCCCCGCGCGCCGTGATCTTCTCGGGTGGTCCCGACAGCGTGACACGCGAAGGTTCGCCCCGCGCACCGCAAGAGATTTTCAATTATGGCGTACCAATTCTGGGCATCTGTTATGGCCAGCAAGTGATGATGCATCAACTGGGCGGCAAGGTGGAAAGCGGCCACGGCACTGCTGAATTTGGTCGGGCTTTTGTCACCCCTGAAAACACCTTGGATGTTCTGGACGGCTGGTTCGTCGATGGGGATGAGCAGGTCTGGATGAGCCACGGCGATCACGTCAGTGAAATCGCGCCCGGATTTGAGGTCTTTGGCACCTCGCCCAACGCGCCTTACGCGATCACGGCTGACGCATCGCGCCACTTCTATGCAGTGCAATTCCACCCCGAGGTCCATCACACGCCCAAAGGTGCTAAACTGTACGAGAATTTCGTCAAGCTGGCGGGTTTCAAGGGCGACTGGACCATGGGTGCCTATCGCGAAGAGATGATCCGCAAAATACGCGAACAGGTCGGCGACAAGAAGGTCATCTGCGGTCTGTCCGGCGGGGTCGACAGCTCGGTCGCGGCGATCCTGATCCACGAAGCCATCGGGGATCAGCTGACATGTGTCTTCGTGGACCACGGTTTGCTACGTAAAAACGAGGCCGAAGAGGTCGTGGGCATGTTCCGCGACAACTATAATATTCAGCTGATCCATGCAGACGAAACCGAGTTGTTCTTGGGCGAACTCGAAGGTCAAAGCGATCCGGAAACCAAGCGCAAGATCATCGGCAAGCTGTTCATCGACGTGTTCCAGAAACACGCCGACACCATCGAGGGTGCTGAATTCCTGGCTCAGGGTACGCTCTATCCGGATGTCATCGAATCGGTGTCCTTCTCGGGTGGGCCTTCGGTGACCATCAAGTCGCACCACAACGTGGGTGGCCTGCCGGAAAAGATGGGTTTGAAACTGGTCGAACCGCTGCGTGAACTCTTCAAGGACGAAGTTCGCGCACTGGGCCGTGAACTCGGACTGCCGCAGAGCTTCATCGGCCGCCACCCCTTCCCCGGACCGGGCTTGGCAATCCGCTGCCCCGGCGAGATCACCCGTGAGAAGCTGGAAATTCTGCGCGAGGCCGATGCCGTTTATATCGACCAGATTCGCAAGCATGGCTTGTATGACGAAATCTGGCAGGCGTTTGTCGCCATCCTGCCTGTCCGCACCGTGGGTGTCATGGGCGACGGTCGTACCTATGACTATGCCTGTGCGCTGCGGGCCGTCACCTCAGTCGACGGTATGACCGCTGACTACTATCCGTTCAGCCACGAGTTCCTGGGCGAAACCGCCACACGGATCATAAACGAGGTCAAAGGCATCAACCGATGCACCTATGACATCACATCGAAACCGCCGGGAACGATCGAGTGGGAGTAAACCTGCCACATTGAGCACGGGCGTTTTCTACTCAACACTCAGGACCAATAGTGTTGGGAAATTCGGATTTGCAGATACGTTGGTCGCTTTGATCCACGTTCTGCAAATCGAATGCGCCTGCAACCAGAGCCGATGCGCAGTAGATCGGGTTTTGGAAAATCGCGTAAACTCTGTAAGTTATGCCATTTATCTGCTGTCGCCCGGCGGTATTGTTTTTATTGTAGCGCATTTGGGCTTTTCCATACCTAAACGACCATTGACCCGTTGACATTCGGAATGCCTAAGAGTGCTGTGTAGGCGCACCCGGATCAGCAGATTTATCGTGACACAGCCACAAGCAAAAACACTTCAAGCTGCACTCTGGATGACCGGTGCCATTGCTTCTTTTTCATCCATGGCCGTTGCCGGGCGCGAGTTGAGCCTGACCCACGACACTTTCGAGATCATGATGTACCGCAGCATCGTGGGTTTCTTTACCGTGGCTGTCGTTTTAACAGTCACAGACAACTGGACGCAGGTTTCAACGGAACGCTTGCGATTGCACGCCATACGCAACACACTGCATTTCACAGGACAAAACCTGTGGTTCTATGCGCTTGCGGTGGCCCCGTTGGCGCAGGTCTTTGCGCTGGAATTTACGCAACCCCTCTGGGTCATTCTGCTGTCCCCTCTGTTTCTCAAAGAACGCCTGACCCCGCTTAAGATTGTAGCAGCGCTTATCGGATTTGCAGGTGTTCTGATCGTCACCCGACCCGGCTCGGCACCGCTGAGCCCCGGCCTTGTCACCGCGGCGCTGTCGGCGATTTTCTTTGCCTTTACAACGATCACCACCAAGAAACTCACACGATTCGCCAGCATTGGGTGCATCGTTTTCTGGTTAACGGCCATGCAGGCTGTATTGGGGGCTGTAGCGGCGGGTTTCGATGGTCAGGTTTCACTGCCGAACGCAACCACGGCCCCTTACCTTGTACTTGTAGGGTTGGCCGGATTGCTGGCCCATTTCTGCATCACCAATGCGCTGGCCATTGCCCCGGCCACCGTCGTCATTCCATTCGACTTTGCCCGGCTTCCCACGATAGCGGTCGTTGGCATGATCCTATATCACGAACCCATCGACCATTGGGTTCTGATCGGTGCTGCGGTCATTTTCTCTGGCATCTTTTTAAATACCTGGTCTGAAAATCGTAGCAATTTGGCAACAACTTCAAACATGAGTCGAACCAAGTAACGCTCCGTCACCAGTTGACCTTAAAGTAACCAAAAAGAAAGTATCGTGCGGAATACAACGGGCAGGCGATCTATTCACTCACTACAGTCGCCAATAAAACCCGCAGGAGACCTACAGGGAGGACAGAATGAAAAGAACATTACTCACAACCTGCGCGCTGTGCGTTGGGGCCGCGACAGCCCATGCAGGTGGCCTTGACCGAAGCGGTCAGGGGATCAATTTGATTTTCGAAGAAGGCTCGGTCGTGCAGTTCCGTCTTGGATATACCAATCCAAGCGTGACCGGAACAATGCCTGCATTAGCAGGTCCAAACATTGGTCAACCTCAAGACTCTGGCGAGGTGGCGAACGACTTTTTTACGCCGCACCTGGGCTACAAGGCGGCGCTGACCGAACAGCTTGATTTCGCGATCATGTATGATCAGCCTTTTGGCGCTGACATCCAATATGCAGCTAATTATCCACTGTCGATCAACCCAATTCCCGGTGGTCGGTCGGACGTTCTGAGGGCAACGGCGGACACGGATGCGATCACCGCATTGTTGCGCTATAAGTTCGACGGAGGTTTTAGTGCCATCGGCGGCATTCGTGCGCAGCGCGTAAAAGCGTCAGTCACCGTACCACTTGCTGCGGGCTATAACGTAGACACGAACGCTGACACAGCATTTGGGTACGTAATAGGTGTAGCCTGGGAAAAGCCTGAGATCGCGGCCCGCGTCTCGCTGACCTACAACTCGAAGATCAGCCATGATCTTTCGCAGACAGAATCTCTGAACCCACCGCCAATTCCCCCAATTCCTCCGGGAACGGTTGCAACCTTCAACACCAACAGCGAAATTGAAACGCCCCAGTCCATCAATCTGGACTTCCAGACAGGTGTTGCCCCCAAAACCTTGCTGTTCGGATCGGTACGTTGGGTCGACTGGCCACAGCTGGTTTACAACCCGCCAAACTATCCACCGACCAGCAACCTTGTTGACTATGACGATGCCACCTTCACCTACTCACTGGGACTGGGCTACCAGTTCTCGGAAGAGTTCTCCGGCGCTGTGACTCTTGGCTACGAGTCGTCTCAAGGTACCCCGGTTTCAAACCTCGGTCCGACCGATGGTTTCTGGAGCATCGGCGTAGGCGGTACCTACTCTCTTGAGAATGCACAGATTTCTGGCGGCATTCGCTATACGGATATTGGCGACGCAACAGCAGACGGCGCTGGTCCCGGTGCGCGCGCAACATTCACAGGCAACAGCGCCTGGAGTGTTGGGTTCCAGATCACATACGCTCTGAACTGATCGCCACCATCTCAGAACATGTCAAAGCCCCGCTGTTTCAGCGGGGCTTTTTCGCAAGAACCGGGTCGCGGTATGAGCCCCTGGATGAGACAGTGACGCCATGAATGCTCAAAAACACCTCTCACCCCACGCCTGGGCCGAACTCGTGCTGCTAGGAATCATTTGGGGCGCGTCCTTTGTCTCGATCCGAATCGCGCTGGACACGATTCCAGTCATGACGTCCGTTCTGCATCGCACCTTTTGGGCCATGCTGGTGCTTTGGCTTGTCGTATGGGCCCAAGGGCACAAAGTGCCGCGTGCGCCTCGGGTTTGGGGTGCGTTTCTGATCATGGGGCTGCTCAACAATGCCATCCCCTTCAGTCTCATGGCTTGGGGGCAGCTCTACATCGACACCGGATTGACCGCGATTCTGAACGCAACAACCGCCGTTTTTGGAGTGCTGGTTGCAGCACTGTTTTTTCGCGATGAACGCCTGACAAGGTCGCGTCTGTTTGGCGTATGTCTAGGCTTTATCGGCGTCACGATTGCCATCGGGATTCAAAACTTCATTGGGTTCAGCCTGCAAAGCACAGCGCAGCTTGCGGTACTGGCAGGAACAGTTTCGTACGCCTTTGCGGCCGCGTGGGCCCGATACGCTCTGTCCGACCTTCCACCGATCGTTGCTGCGGCTGGCATGTTGACGGGATCGACCATTTTGGTCCTTCCGCTGACACTTATGATCGACGGCTGGCCAAGTCTGGTTTTGCCAGCCGTCACCTGGGCTGCCATCGCATATTATGCGATCGTTGCAACCGCCGGGGCCTATCTGCTGTACTACCGTGTTCTGGCCATGGCCGGCAGTGGCAATCTGATGTTGGTGACACTGGTTATTCCCCCTGTCGCCATCGTTCTGGGGTCATTACTGCGCGGTGAAGCCCTGCCCCCCAATGCCTATTTGGGCTTTGGCATTCTTGCCACGGGTCTTTTGGTACTCAATCGCTCTGGCCGTCGTGATTGACGTCGTCCGTTGCCCGATTTAGCAAAGGCAAAAATAGGGACGACAGCTCACCATGATTTACACCTCCGCCGAAGACTGGCGCACCGCCCGCCGCAAGAAAGTGCTGTTCTTTGGCATGTCTGGCCTGGGCAAGACCTATGTCTCTAACATCCTCAGGGATTCTGGGAACTGGTTCCACTATTCGATCGATTACCGGATCGGCACACGATACATGGGCGAATACATCACCGACAACGCCAAGGCCGAGGCTATGAAGGTTCCGTTTCTACGAGAACTGCTGTTGTCGGATTCGATCTTTATCGGCTCGAACATTTCGTTCGAAAACCTGACCCCAGTTGCCACCTATCTTGGCAAACCAGGCAATCCGGCTCTCGGTGGTCTTGAGATGCCAGAGTATCGTCGCAGACAGGAACAGTTCCGCCTGGCTGAAATTCACGCCCTTCTTGACACCGAGTATTTCATCGATCGTGCTGAACGTTTGTATGAATACCCGCATTTTATTTGTGATACGGGCGGTTCGATCTGCGAATGGGTCGACCCCGAAGACCCCAAGGATCAGATCTTGTCAGAGCTGTCCCGTCACACTCTTATGATCTGGCTGAAGGGTGATGAAGGACACACAACCGAATTGGTACGCCGGTTCGATAAAGCACCCAAACCCATGTCTTATCAAGCCGACTTTCTGACCCGCACATGGGCCGAGTATCTGGATCAAAAAGGGTGCGCAGAATCCGATGTAAACCCCGATGATTTTGTCCGCTGGACCTATGCACAGGCTCTGGCGCACCGACAGCCTCGCTATGAGGCGATGGCCAAAAACTGGGGCGTGACGATTGCCGCAGATGACATTGGCAAGATCCGCGATGCGGCTGATTTCGATGAGTTGATCGAGCGCACCCTTGAGACCGAGCCCAAGAACGCCTAACTAGCAGTTTTCCTTATTCTCTTCGAAGTCTGACACATGCCCATCAAAATCCCATCTGATCTTCCTGCTTTTGACGTCCTGACGAAAGAAGGCGTCATGGTCATGGATGAAGATCAGGCCATGCGTCAGGACATTCGACCTTTGCGCATCGGGTTGTTGAATCTGATGCCCAAGAAAATCCAGACGGAAAACCAGTTCGCCCGCCTGATTGGTGCGACGCCCTTGCAGATCGACCTGTCCCTGATCCGCATGACGGAACATCGTACCAGGAACACTGCGGCAGAACACATGTCGGAGTTTTACCACCCCTTTCAGGAGGTCAAAGACCAGAAGTTTGACGGTCTGATCATTACGGGTGCGCCGATCGAGCATCTGGAATTTGGCGACGTCACCTATTGGGAAGAGATCAGCAAGGTCTTCGAATGGACGCAAACGAATGTTCATTCCACCTTTGGTGTCTGCTGGGGCGGTATGGCGATGATCAACCATTTCCACGGCGTGCGTAAACACATGCTGGATGCCAAGGCCTTTGGTTGTTTCCGCCACCGGAACCTGAACCCGGCCTCGCCGTTCTTGCGTGGGTTCTCGGATGATTGTGTGATCCCGGTCAGCCGCTGGACGGAAATGAAACAAGATGAAATTGATCGCGCCTCTGGTCTGAATACTCTTCTGGGTAGCGATGACGTGGGCCCTTGTCTGGTCGAAGATCCCGAGCACCGTGCACTCTATATCTTCAACCATTTCGAATATGACAGCGATACGTTGAAACAGGAATATGACCGGGACGTTGCCAATGGCACGCCAATCAACGTGCCGGTCAACTACTACCCGGATGATGACCCTTCTAAGACGCCACAGAACCGATGGCGCAGCCATGCGCATCTGCTGTATGGCAACTGGATCAACGAGATCTATCAGTCCACACCTTTTGATATGAGTGAAATTGGCAAGTAAAGCTTTGATATCCATTGGTCTTATCGTTTTAGGCCTGGCCGTTTTGACCGCTTGGCGCAGCGCCAGGAATGAGGCGATGGCCGAGGCAGCCTTTCCGCCAGAAGGTCATTTCCTGGATGTCGACGGCATCGCCGTTCATGCCGTTGTCATGGGAGAAGGCCCGGATGTCGTTCTGATCCACGGATCCAGCGGGAACACACGTGACATGACCTTCGCGCTGGCCCCCATTCTGGCGCAGAACTTCCGTGTCATCGTGTTTGATCGTCCTGGTCTGGGTTATTCTGAAAGCTTTAACCCCAACGGTGAAACTATCATCGAACAAGCAGATATTCTGCAACGTGCAGCGGCTCAGCTTGGGGCGGATAAACCCATCGTTGCAGGCCAAAGCTATGGCGGGTCGGTCTCGCTTGCCTGGGCTGTGACGCGTCCTGATAACATCTCGGCCCTTGTTCTGATCGCCCCCGCTGCTATCCCGTGGGAAACACCTTTGGATGGGTTCAACCGGCTGGCCTCAACCACCGCAGGCAATGCGCTGGCCCTGCCCCTGATCAGCTCGTTCATACCCGACTGGTATGTCACCCAAGCGCTGGACAAAGTGTTTGCACCGCAATCAGCGCCCAAGGGATATGCCGAACACTTCGGTCCCGGGCTAACGATCCGGCAGGGTTCGATGCACGCAAACGCCAAACAGCGCGCCAATCTGTTGGATGAGATCACACGCCTACAGCCAAGATATAGCGAGATTTCCGTACCGACGGAAATCATCCACGGAACCGCTGACGATACGGTTGGTCTTGAATGGCATTCAGAACGCCTGATCGACCAGATCCCCGGGGCCGAACTTATCGAGTTGCCCGGGATCGGACATATGCCACAGGTGGTCGCCGCCCCGGAAGTTGCAGCCGCAATAGATCGTGCGGCACAGCGCGCAGGTTTGCGTTAGTCAGGGCTCTAATCCATAGTAAGATATGGATTTTATCGCGAGGTGACATATGGCCCGGTCCGAAAAAGGTTCAATCGAAAGATATTATCAAAAAGACGCTCCCAAAGCGGTGCGGGAAGAAATCAAAAAATCAGGAAAAGGGGATATTCTGAACGTCTCTTACCCCTATCGCGAGAAAATGAAGACCAAGGACTATGACGATCAGATGGATCTTCTCCAGATTGAGCTGGTCAAGATGCAGTCCTGGGTGAAAGAAACCGACCAGCGGGTGGCGATCATCTTTGAAGGTCGTGACGCCGCCGGCAAAGGTGGCACCATCAAACGGTTCCGTGAAAACCTGAACCCGCGCGGCGCGCGCAACGTAGCACTTGCCAAACCTTCAGACGCGGAACGCAGCCAATGGTATTTTCAGCGTTATATCTCTCACCTGCCTGCTGCGGGCGAAATCGTGTTCTTTGACCGAAGCTGGTACAACCGGGGTGTCGTCGAGAATGTTTTCGGGTTTTGTACACAGGAGGAACGTGAGCGGTTTTTCCGTCAGGTTTTGCCGCTGGAAATGGGTCTGGTGAATGACGGCATTCAACTTTTCAAGTTCTGGCTCAATGTCGGGCGCGCTGAGCAGCTGAACCGTTTTTTGGCACGTGAAACAGACCCGCTCAAACAGTGGAAGCTTAGCCCGATTGATGTGGCGGGCCTGAACAAGTGGGATGAGTATACACAGTCGATCTCGGAAACGCTGACCAGATCGCACACCGATGTATGCCCTTGGACGATTGTGCGTTCAGACGACAAAAAACGCGCACGTCTCGCTGCCATTCGCACCGTGCTGCACGCGTTGGACTATGATGAGAAAGACAAAAAGAGCATCGGAAGGATTGATCCAAAGATTTGCGGTGGCCCGGATATTTGGGATGCATAAACCCTCGTTTCATCGCGTCCATATGGTGGCAAAGGTTGGACGGTCGCACATGTATGCGCTATCTCGTTGCTTTTTAACACTGAATCAAAACAACTGAGGGCTGGATGACGAAACGCGGTTATCACCACGGGAACCTGAAACAGGCTTTGGTCGAGGCCGCCTTGTCCCTGATCGAAGTAAAAGGCCCGACCGGTTTCACTCTGTCCGAAGCCGCAAAAACCGCCGGAGTGACGCCCGCAGCTGTATATCGCCATTTTCAGGGGCGCGAGGACCTGATTGCCGAGGCCGCGCGGCAAGGGTTCGAGATGTTCGCTGACCTCATGCAATATGCCTATGACAAGGGGCAACCGTCAGCGCTGGCGGCATTCGAGGCAACCGGACGCGCCTATCTGGCCTTTGCCCGCAAGAACCCCGGCCATTACATCGCCATGTTCGAGAGTGGGATTTCCTTAAACCGGACGACCGAGCTCTCGCTGGCGGCCAATCGCGCCAAATCGGTTTTGGAAAAAGCAGCGGCGGACCTGTCTCAACATATTCCGCCAGAAAAACGCCCACCTGCATCAATGTTCAGCGCTCATATCTGGGCGATGAGCCACGGTGTTGTTGAACTGTTCGCGCGCAACACGGGCGCGACTTCACCTTTCCCACCCGAAGAATTGTTGGAAAGTGGAATTGGCATTTACCTGCGCGGTCTTGGCCTCATTCCGCAGGACGACTGAAACAGGTCAGAGCAACCTGTTGCCCTGTGGCATGCTCAGACCTGAGGTCACATTGATCAGGTCCATCTCGCCGATACCCTTGATGTCGACACACCCAAGGTCAGAAACCTGAAATTCGTCGATCAGCGCATATTTCATCTCTTCCGGGGCCACGATATTCATCGGGTTGGCAAATACTTGCAAGCGGGAAGCAATATTCACAGCCGGACCAAAAACGTCATAGACATATTTTTGAATACCGACGACCGATCCGACCGCAGCCCCCATCCCCAAACCGATCCTGGCCTGCCATTTATGCGGGTGGCTTTCGTTCCGGCGCTCCAGATAACGCAGAAAACGTACGGCACAATGTGCAACGGCCGTGGCGTGATCCGGGGTTGGGTCAGGCATGCCGGACACCGCCAGATAAGCGTCACCAATTGTCTTTATCCGCTCGCACCCGAATTGCTCGACGATGCGGTCAAAGGCTGTGAAAATATCGTTCAGCTCACTAAGGGTCACGGTCGGATCCGTTTTGGCAGCAAAATCGGTGAACCCGACAAAATCCAGCATGACCACCGATACCTGCTGGTACAGCTGCGGTGTCACGACACCAAAGGTCTTAAATTCTTCATACACAGCTTTTGGCATCAGGTTCAGCAACAGACGCTCCACCCTCTCCTTTTCGCGCTCAAGTTCTCGGGTATTGCGCTCGACCATAGTGGAATAGCTGTCGATCATGCTTTCCAACTCGCGAATGCGCGTGATGTTTTGACATTCGACAATCAGCACCTGTTCAGAAAGACCATTGGCCAGAGAAACTGCCACCGCAAAGATCAACGTTCGGCGTTTTGGTTTGATCTGAAGTTCGACGGAATACCTAAGGCCAGATTGTTTGACATCCTCCAGCTCTTTGGAGTCGAGGTCCGGCAGAATGTCTGTAAGCGTATTGCCTTCTTCTGGTACCCCAAACCATTCCGCGAAAGGTCCGTTGTGAAACACAAACTCCAGATCCGAGGCACGAACCACGGCGACACCAACACCAATGGCACGCAACAGTTGCTCATTGATTGCCAGTATGCTCATGCCGCTGTCCGGACGACGATGATGGACCGTTTGCCCTCAATTGCAGCCAGCGCTGTTTTGATGTCATTGTCCGACATGCCATGAACGCTCAGCGCATCGCCGAACAGTTCCGCCATGACGTCGAATTCATCGTGCGAGATGTTCAGATGCCGATGAACAGCTTCAATTCTGTCGTCGTTGAAGGATGCAGGACCGCCGATTAACGAAGACACAAACTTCGTCTGATGGTCGATCAGACGGGGCATATCGATGTCTTCGAAGTAATGGCCGATTTCGTCAGAATCCAATGCCATCTCATAGAAGGTCATTACTACGCGGCTGATTGTTTTGAAGCCGCCATACTTTTCATAAAGTGTCTGTGCCACACGAATACCCGCGCGTTACTGATCAATAACACCACAAGTCTATATCAATTTGATATTTTTGTTAACGTTTATGATCTACCCGATCCGGCCGACGGAGAACTTTTGGGGAATACAAACCAGAACCGCCACAGGTTTCAGCGGGTGAACAACTTCAAGGGATCAATGCAGCAGATTTAGCAAACGCAAGCGCCGAGATTTAATGACCGCTCCCACCCGTTCGTTCATCACGAAAGTTTCGAAGTTTGCCAACAGTGAAACAACTCGACCAGCACCAGTTCGCCTACTGCCGTCAATTTTAGGAAGGTTATGGCGGAGAGACAGGGATTCGAACCCTGGAGACGGTTTCCCGCCTACACACTTTCCAGGCGTGCGCCTTCGACCACTCGGCCACCTCTCCGTGTCGGCGTTATTTGGACCAATGCGGTTAGATTTGCAAGGCCCCAATGTGGCGAAAAATCGGGAACGGAACAAATAAGTTATTCAGTTCTCACGCGGCTTTCACAACGCAAATACCTGCCCGTTCAGAGGCAGCAGTTACGCAATCACACCTCATCCCCGGTATCGGGATCCAAATCAGCCTCTGTCATATCCACGGGCCTGTTCGAATGAGTGTTTGGCGTGCTTGGCTCAGGCTTAACAGGCCCCTGCTTTTCATTTTCAGCAGGTTGGAGAGCTTCAGGATTGCGCAACCAAACATCTCGCTGAGCAAAGGGAATCTCAATCCCGGCTTCTGCGAATCTGCGGTTGATTTCATGGTTCATGTCCGATTTCACGGACAATACCCAGTTCACATCACGCAAGATTGCGCGGATCTCGAAATCCAGGGAATCCGCACCAAACCCTTGGAAAACAACGCTGGGTGCAGGGTTGGCCAAAACCATCGGGTGGTTATTAGCAACCTCGCCCAGAATGGTTTCAACCTGTCGCGTATCAGTGCCATACGCTACGCCCACAGGAACGATGACGCGTCCGATCGTGTTGCCACGTGTATAGTTGGTCACCACGCCGCTGATCAAATCCGAGTTCGGAACGATAACATCGGTTCGGTCAAAGGTTTCAATCGTGGTCGACCGAACCGAGATGTCACGGACATAACCCATCATCCCGTTCACATCGATCCAGTCCCCCTTCGAGATCGGGCGCTCGACCAGAAGAATGATGCCCGACACAAAATTGGACACGATCGTTTGCAGGCCAAAGCCGATCCCAACAGACAGTGCACCCGCAACAATGGCCAGCGATGACAAATCAAAGCCTGCCACCATGATTGCGATCAGCGCGGCTATCGTGATCCCGACATAACCAGACCCGGATACAATTGCGTTCTGACCACCGGGGTCGATTTTGGTTTTCGGAAGAAGCGAATTGCGCAAGCCGCTTTGCAACAGTCGCGTCAGGGTGTAGCCGATCGCAAAAACAGCAACAAAGGTCAGGAAATTGGTGGGAGAGATTGTGACGCCACCAATGTCAAATCCAAGCAGCAACCGCGACCATGCTTCCAGCAGATCAGTTTTACGCGCGCCCCAGTATATCGCCAGAATAGGCAACGCGATGATGGCCAGTGCAAATCCAACCAGTACCGAAAACAGCGAATCCCGCGCCGCGTCTCCTTGCCCCGTGATCCATCCATAAACTTGGCTGATAAATCTTTGCAGGATGACCAGCGCGCCGATCAGCACGAGTGTTTTTACAGCGGGAAACACGATGGCTTCAGAGGCATTGGTATACCCGAAGATCGCAAGGACAGGAGAACTGATGCCCAAGAGGAACAACGCCCGACGCAAGAACTCTACGACTTGACTGAAACCCGCAGAGCCGGTTGCAGCAGATTGATCTGAGCTGTCTGTTGATCGAATCTGGCGTATTCGCAAAAGCAACAACGCTGTTGCGACGATAATCGGAAAACTTACGACGGCACGGGTCGCGTCGGAAACGTTTTCAATACGTTCAAACAAAAGCGCCATTCCGTGCAGAACCAACAGCACAGCGAGTAGATCGATATACACGCGAAGTTCGGAAATTCGCGCGGCAGACAACCTTTTGAACCCTTGTGACGCCCCGATCACATACGCTTGACGACCAATCCAGTCATAAAACAAAATGATCGCTGCCCAATAAGGGACGTTTTCCAGAAGCAAGCTTCCCCTCAACCCGGTCACGCCGGTGAGGCTGATTGCTACGACCACGGCCAACACCCCAACCCAAGGCAGCAAAATGCGAAAAAGGGATATGGCAAAAGACCATACACCCGTACCGGCACCACCCAGGGACCTCAGGTAATCCCCACCCCGTTCAGACCAACGTTTACCAAAGATGAGCAGCACAGCCGCAATGACCAACAATACAAAGATCGCCAGTCCGCGATCACGAATCTGTTCACGTACGACGTCTGATCGCAGATTGGTTACCGTTTCATTTGTCAGGCTCTGGATTGCTTCTTTGATATCCACCCATGCTGGGCCCCAGTGTGACGGGTTTATCGGCGATGGGCCCTGCTCAAAGAATTCTTTTTTTTGCCGTGTGCGCAGGATTTGGTCTATTTCGCTGATCAGCCCATTTGCACGGCTGTAAGCCTCTTCAGATATGATACGCGGCACACGCAGGCTGTTTAGCCGTTCTTCAAGATGGGCCCGAAGCTGAGCTATGTCTTCAGGCTCGGGCGCGTCCCCTTCGGGTTTTGGACCCAAAGCCTTGATTTGACTTTGCAACGTGTTGATACGGTCAGTATTTGCCCCGCGAGCGCGATTGAAGTCGTCCCTGTAATTGTTTATTTCGGAACGTAAATTCTCTAACGCCGCGTCCGAAGCGCGGTTCGCTTCGATCACGGATTCAGCTCGGTCCGCCGTTCTTAGCCACCCCTGGTAGTACTCGCTTTGCCGATCGGTCAACTGCGCATTCGCGCTGCTTGTGAACCCAACAAGGCACAAAAATATCAGGACCAGAAACAGGCGGACCTGTGCCAGCATCACACGTCCTCGAATACGCCGGGAATACTACGGGGGGCCTCTGTCATCCAATCCGGCACAGGCAATTCTTTTTCACGCAGGAATTCCGGATTAAACAGTTTGGACTGATAGCGTGTGCCATAGTCACAGAGAATAGTAACGATGGTATGGCCCGGCCCCAATTCTTTGGCCAGACGTACCGCACCGGCCATGTTGATCGCGGTCGAGCCCCCCATGACCAGACCTTCTTCGCGCAGCAGGTTAAAGATATACGGCAGCGCTTCGTTGTCGCTCATCTGGTATGCGAAGTCCGGTTTAAACCCTTCCAGGTTCTTTGTGATGCGAACCTGACCGATGCCTTCGGCAATCGAGCCCCCCTCCATCGCGATTTCGCCGGTGGTATAATAGGAATAAAGCCCTGCCCCCATCGGATCGACCAGACCGATCTTAACACCCTTGGGCTGCAGCGCCTCGGCCACGCCGGCCAACGTTCCACCAGATCCTACGGCACAGACAAAACCATCGACCTTGCCGTCCGTCTGTTCCCAAATTTCAGGGCCTGTTGTTTCCACATGCGCCTGACGGTTGGCCACATTGTCAAATTGGTTGGCCCAAATCGCGCCATTGGGTTCGGTCTTGGCCAACTTCTCGGCCAAACGGCGCGAGTAATGCACGAAATTGTTGGGGTTGCGGTAAGGCGCGGCAGGAACCTGCACAAGCTGAGCGCCTGCCAGACGCAGCATGTCTTTCTTTTCTTCGGACTGGGTTTCAGGGATGACAATCACTGTCTTGAACCCCATCGAAGCTCCGACCAGGGCCAGGCCGATCCCCGTGTTGCCTGCTGTCCCTTCGACAATTGTTCCGCCGGGTTTCAATTCGCCCCGCGCAATCGCATCCCGGATAATATACAGCGCCGCACGGTCCTTGACGGACTGGCCAGGGTTCATGAACTCGGCCTTCCCCAGGATTTCGCAACCGGTTTCTTCACTGATGCGCTTTAACCGGATCAGCGGTGTTTTCCCGACTGCGTCGGCAAGGTCTCGTGCAATGCGCATGGCGCCCTCTTGTCGTTTGGTATCGAAGAAGATTTACAGCCGCGCCGCCGTGACCACAAGCGTGATAGTCATACACGCAGCCTGTCGCGATGACGGGCCAGCCAGTAAGCCAGAGCAACCAATTGTACGTCCTTGAAAACATGACGGTCTGCCATGTCGATGAACGCGTCGAAAGGCAGGATCTGACTGCGAATGTCTTCGCCTTCGGTATCGAGACCGCCGGTGTTTGTCGTATGGGTCAAATCTCCCAATCCGACATACAGATACATGAAGCCGGTGGATGACCCGCTTGAGGAATAGGCCCCACCCGCGTATTCCAACCGATCGAATTTTACACCGGCTTCCTCCATTGCTTCACGATGCGCGGCCTGTTCGGGTTCTTCGCCCGGGTCTATCATCCCTGCCACGGCCTCCCAAAGCCACGGTTCGGGGTCGTTAATCAAAAAAGCGGGTGGCCTGAATTGTTCGACCACAAGCACCGTATCCCGCGCCGGGTCGTAGGGCAGAACGGACACGGCACTACCTTGCATCAAGCTGCCCCGATGCAGCAC
The DNA here is from genome assembly GCF_013034545.1 of Ruegeria sp. HKCCA5763. Taxonomy (NCBI): domain Bacteria; kingdom Pseudomonadati; phylum Pseudomonadota; class Alphaproteobacteria; order Rhodobacterales; family Roseobacteraceae; genus Ruegeria; species Ruegeria sp. HKCCA5763. The sequence continues at coordinate 722,332 of NZ_WQGF01000001.1, read as the reverse complement.
AGGCCCCATTGAACCATCATGCTGGCGGTGTTGAAGGTCGACTTCCTCCATCCCGAAATAGTTGACATAGGCGCGATCGTGACGATGCACGATGACATCCTTATTTGTATCTCTTGGGTCGCCTGTGCGCCGTTTGTCCGCAAGAATTTTGGCCCAAGCCCGGGTTTGAATGGCGCGAATGTTACCTGCCATCACCTCAGGCTCGATCCTGCCAAAATACGCCATCTCTTCTTCAGCGGCCAAAGCCGTGATGTCACCCAGCCTGTCTGCCCATCCCTGCAAAGACCATTGTCCATCCGGTTCCCAACTACCGGGTGCGGGAAAAAAGACCTTTGCCTCACGCTTGTTTCCGTCGTGCAGATCAACTGTCACAGGGGTCAGGTCGTAGCCGAACGCTCCTTCATAAAATGCCAACCTGGCCAGATCCTCAGACGACAAATCCTGAACAAACACGCCATGCGCGCTGTCGCCAGACAAAGGCAGGATCATCGGGAAATCCTGCCCTTTCACTGCGTTAACAGCGTGATCAGGCAGAACCGCCGATTGAACGGAAATATCTTGTAGCGGACGTCCCAGAACGCGTTCAAGCAACGGTAAATGTCGAAGCGTTCCGTAGAAAAACAAATCAGACAAATTCAATCTCTCAGGTGGCACTTCGCATCAGCGCCATTGGCGATGGGCCTGTTCAGTGGCCAGACCAGCGACAACTGCTCCAACGGCAAATGCGATCAAAATTTCGGGGACCATCAGCAACTTGCCATACTCGATACCAATCTGGAAAATGGCCATGACCGCCTCAAACGGACCGCCATATCTATTGCGCATGGCAAGGCGGAACATCTCGTAGCAGCCCTGTACGAACAAGGCCCAAAATACCAACGACGCCACACCTGTCAGGCCGTTGTTGATGCCCGCCGTCCATCCTCGTCCGGCGCGCTTGCCCATGATTGTCCAGCCACAGGCCGCGCCAAGCGCCATGTTTACATAGGTAAAGTACCCATAGTCCTTACCTTCTTCACCATTGTCGATGATCATCCCTGAGACGATGAAGGCCAGCACGACAAGGCAAACAGCGGCAACAAGACGCGAGGCAGTGGGCATATGACGGTCCGTTCGTTAACTTGGTTTTGCTATGGTGATCTGTGTCACATCACAATTGCTTGTGTCAAAGGCCGCGCCACATGCGGTCAAATAATAATTCCACATGCGGCGAAAACGCTCATCAAAACCCATTTCAGCGATCTGGTCCCACTTGGAATTGAACGTCTCGTACCAGCGGCGCAGTGTCAGGTCATAGCTTTTGCCAAACTCTTTGGATTTAACCACGCTCAATCCGGCTTGGTCGATCTGCTGCCGCAGGATCGAGGGGGACGGTAACATACCCCCCGGGAAGATATATTTCTGAATGAAATCAACACCGTTCTTGTAATAGTCCCAGCGATGATCGCCCACGGTGATGATCTGCAATGTCGCTTGTGCGCCAGGCTTCAGCCGGTCACGAACAGTTTCGAAATAGACCGGCCAGTACTTTTGACCCACTGCCTCGAACATCTCGATTGAAGCAATACCGTCATACAAGCCCTTTTCGTCGCGATAGTCTTGCAACTTGAACTCCACCTGACCATTTAATCCTGCGTTGTCAATACGTTCCTTGGCGAATTTAAACTGTTCCTGGCTGATGGTCAGACAGGTCACACGCAGACCACGCTCTTTGGCCGCATATTCCGCAAACCCACCCCAGCCGCAGCCGATTTCCAGAATATGATCGCCGGGTTTGACGCCCATCTCATCCACAAGGCTTGCATATTTGGCGGTCTGTGCCTTTTCTAAACTCTCCTGCCCGGTCTCGAAAATCGCACTGGAATAGGTCATGGTTTCATCCAGCCAAAGGCTGTAGAAATCATTGCCCAGATCGTAGTGGTACGAGATGTTCTTTTTCGCCTGCGTCCGGTTGTTACGGTGCAACCAGAACCGAAGCCGCTCATAGGCTTGCACTAGGAATTTGCCGGTAAACCCGTCATACACGGTCTCGGATCCCAGATGCACAAGGTCCATGAACGAGCGCAGGTCGGGCGTGCTCCAGTGGCCATCCAGATAGGCATCGGAAAAGCCCAACTCGCCCTCTCGTACCAGGCGCGCAAAGATATCGCCGTCATGAACGTGGACCTCAGCAACCGGCCCCGGCTTGGCTCCTTCGGCGCGGAATGTGCGACCATCGGGTAAAACGATATCAAGCCGCCCGTATTCCATTTTGGTCAGCATCTTGAAAACTTGAGCAAAATATCTGGGCAAGTCTTTTTGCCCTTCAGTCGTCGTCAGGATCATCCGCTCTCCCCTTTGCGGTGTCGATATTAAGCTAGGCCGCGATTTTGTTTCTGGCAAGTTTTCAATTCCTTAGTGGGTTTTTCGGCTTTCATAAGCGCCAAGCGCGCGGCTTCGACCCTCTGCCAAAGCAACAACTGGCGCTGGGTAGTCTGCGTCCTCGTGCAGGTTCCAGGACCGGGGGACCGCTTTAAAATAGGAACGGGCCGTTGCGCTGGATTTTCTATGGCCTTCGGCAATCCAGCGCCTCAGATAAGCGCCGTCCGGGTCAAATTTCTCAGCCTGCGTCTGAGGGTTGAAAATCCGGAAAAACGGCGCGGCATCAGGGCCAGAACCCGCCACCCATTGCCATCCCATCGCGTTGCAGGCCGGATCCCAATCGATCAGGCACTCCTCAAACCACTGCATCCCGATTTTCCAGTGTGTCATCAGATGCTTGGTCAAATAGCTGGCCACGATCATCCGCGCCCGGTTGTGCATCCGGCCTGTCACATACATCTGGCGCAAACCAGCATCGACCACAGGGATACCGGTTCTGGCCTGTGTCCATGCAATAACGTCCGGATGTTCGGGGTCCGTGTTCCACGGAAAACTATCCCATTCTGGCTTCCAATTGTCGCTTAGCAGATGCGGCGTGTGGTACATAAGGTGATAGGCAAACTCACGCCACACCAACTGACGCAAGAAAGCCTCGGTGCCCGAAACCCCCATCAAAGCAGCTTGGTGGACCCGGTGCCAAACCGTGCGCGGGCCAAGCTCGCCCAGCGACAGGTATTCAGATAAGTTCGATGTTCCGTCCTGATCCAGCCGGTCACGCTGGCTGGAATACTTTGAAACGCGGTCCAGAAACTCGTCCAGATGATCGCGGGCGGCCTGCTCGCCAGGTTGAACGAAAGGTCGCACAACGGCTGCGCCCCGGTTCATTGCACGCCCCATCTGCCACGCGTTCAGATCCTCAGTTGCAGGCCAGGTGTCAGGTGATTGCAAACGCGTCACCTTCGCAGCGGGCGCAGGAACGTCCCGGCCCTGAACCGCGCGCCACATGGGGGTGTAAACGCGAAAGGGCTGACCGGCCTTGGTTGCGACTGTCCAAGGCTCAAACAGCAAATGCCCGGCAAAGGACTTGGCTGTCACACCTTGCTCGGTCAACGCGGCCTTGATCTCTGTGTCACGCTCAATCGAGGCCAGATCATAAGAACGCGACCAATAGACCGAAGTGGCGCCGGTCTCTGCCACTATGTTTTGCAATTGAGCCAGCGCATCCCCGCTTCGCAGGATCAAACGGCTGTCCAGTCGCGCCAATCCCTCGGCAAGCGCGCCCAATCCTAACTCAAGACGCCATTTTGGTGCCGAACCCAGGCGTCCAACAAGGTCATCGCAAACAAAGACCGGAATAACCGGGCGACCACTCTCAGCCGCTGCTGTTAAGGCTGGATGGTCCGACAGGCGCAGATCCCGCCGGAACCAAATAATGATCGGAGTTTGCCCGTGTGCCATGTTTGCCCTGCTGTTTTCTTCGTATACGAAGGCTCAGGGATAATGGATCACAAAACGCGTTCAAGCGCCTCTAAAAGTTGATCAATTTCCTGTTGCGATGTGTAATGCGTAAAGCTGACCCGAAGCACGCCCTGTGCCGGGTCAACCCCCATGGCTTGCAACGGGCGCACGGCATAGAAGTCTCCGCCACCTGCCATAACGCCGTGTTGCGCCAACTCTGCGGCAACAGTTTCAGCCGGTCGATTTAACGACATCGCAACTGTTGGCGCGCGCCGAGTGGCGTCAGATGTGCCGATCAAACGCACTGCGTTGCGATCCTTGACCGCGTCCAGCACCGGCTGCAGCAAGGACACTTCCTGACCGCGCATCAGGTCATGTACAAAAGCGCCTTGTGCGGCGGCATCAGAGGTCGGCCCGCCATGGTGCGCACTCAGCAATTCCACATAATCCGCCATGCCCGCACAGGCAGCGATCTGCGCGTGATCCGGACCGGCCGGGGTGAACCGTTTATACAAAACGTCACCGTTAAAATAATGCGCCTGATTGGGAAGCAACTCTCCTATTGTGCGTCGGATGACCATGCAGCCCTGATGCGGCCCATAGGTTTTATAAGTCGAAAACAGGTAGATATCTGGCCCAAGGTCACCAACATTCGGAAAACCATGCGGGGCGTACGAAACGCCGTCAACGCAGACAAACGCGCCTGCCGCGTGGGCAATTGCGGTGATTTCCGTCACTGGATTGATCTCACCTACAACGTTTGAACAATGCGGGAAACAGACCAGACGCACCCTTTCGTCCAGCATATTTTCAAGGTCTTCGGGCTTTAACGAACCGGTTTCAGGGTCAATCTGCCATTCGCGAATTTCGATCCCCTCATCGGCCAATCTACGCCAAGGGCCAGAATTTGCCTCATGATCCTGATTGGTCACGACGATGGCTTCGCCGGGCTTCATCCATTGCCGGAACGCCTGCGCCAAAACATAGGTATTTTGCGTGGTCGAAGGGCCGAAACTTAGTTCATCGGTGTCGACCCCCAGGATTGCGGCCATACGCGCTCGTGCTTCATCCATTTCGGCCCCTGCCAAACGGCTGACCTCGTAAGGCGCATAAGGCTGAACTTTGCGTTGCGTGTAGAACCGCGTCAGTCGGTCAATCACCGGTTGACACGTGTACGACCCACCGGCGTTTTCAAAAAAAGCCTGACCTTGCAAGCTGGGTTCGGAAAAAGCTGGGAATTGCGCCCGAACAAAATCGATATCAAGAGAGCTCATGCCTCTTTGCTCCTTAGTTTTTTCAGTCAGATCAATGAGATGCCCGCTCATGTTTCCAGGCACCTCAGAAATCATGGCAGGTCTTCCAGCCCAGCCTATCGTTACGCCGAAGAAAGGCGCACCACACGGCAGCTCTTTGATAAGAAAGAGCAGTAGTACTTAGACAGCCGCTTCCATAACCGTCAAGTCGCTGCAAAAAAAAGAAAACCCCGGAAAGAACCCGAGGTTTACATCGCGCGTTGGAACGGGATTTAGCCCTGAACTTTGGTGTACGTCCCCTCGCCCGCCAAAATGCCACGGAAACCACCGGGCTCATCCAAGCCGAAAACGATCAGGGGCAGGTTGTTGTCCCGCGCCAGCGCAATCGCCGAGGCATCCATAACACGCAGTCGCTTAGCCAGCACATCATCGTATGAGACGGTATCATAGCGTACCGCGTCAGCATGTTCTTTGGGGTCTTTGTCGTATACGCCATCAACACCGTTCTTGCCCATAAAGATCGCCTCACACGCCATTTCATTGGCACGCAGGGTGGCGGCGGTGTCCGTAGTAAAATACGGGTTACCGGTTCCGGCTGCAAAAATACAGACCCGCTTTTTCTCAAGGTGGCGCACGGCGCGGCGACGAATGTAGGGCTCGCACACCTCATCCATGCGAATGGCCGAGATCACACGCGTGAACACCCCGATTTCTTCCAGTGCCGACTGCATTCCCAGCGCGTTCATAACCGTGGCCAACATGCCCATATAATCTGCCGTGGTTCGTTCCATGCCCTGAGCTGATCCGCTCAGGCCACGGAAGATATTGCCGCCGCCGATGACCATGCAGATCTCAACGCCCAAATCGTGAACCGATTTCACCTCTTGCGCGATGCGCTGAACGGTTGGTGGGTGCAAGCCGAATCCCTGATCCCCCATCAATGCTTCGCCCGAGATTTTCAGCATAACTCTGTTATACTTGGTTTTCGGGGTTTCTGCGGTTTCTGATGAAGGGGAAAGGCTCATATTGCGCTCCGGGCTGGCACGGGGTTAATTTCCGGCGCAAAATGAAGCAAAAGCTCCGCAGGTTCAATGCGGTTGGTGAGGATCGAGGCAACCGCACATGGCCCAGCAATCAACAGCGCAATTATTTCGACACTTACCCGCCATCCCCGACGACAAACCGGTGCTGATTGCGGGCCCGACGGCGTCAGGAAAGTCTGCTTTGGCGCTTGAGATTGCCGAACGGTTTGGCGGTGTGATCGTTAACGCGGATGCCAGCCAGGTTTATGATTGCTGGCGCGTTGTCTCTGCCCGACCATCCGCCGAAGAAGAGGCCCGAGCCCCGCATCGCCTTTATGGTCATGTCGCATATGATCAGGATTATTCAACAGGTCATTGGCTGCGCGAGGTGATCCCTTTGCTGACCGGGAACAAGCGCCCAATCATCGTGGGCGGCACCGGTTTGTACTTTACCGCGTTGACCGAGGGCATGGCACAGATCCCGGCCACACCCCAAGCGATCCGGTCTGAGGCGGACCAGATACCGCTGCAAGAGCTAATCGACGGAATAGACAACGACACGCGATCCGGTCTGGACACACAAAACCGGGCTCGCGTGCAACGCGCCTGGGAAGTCCAACGCGCCACCGGACGAAGCCTGCTGTCTTGGCAGGCCGACACGCCACCACCGGTTTTGAACCTAAGGGACACCGTGCCAATTGTCTTCGACGTTGATAAGGCTTGGCTTTTGGCGCGAATAGAGCGTCGATTCGATCAGATGCTGGATCAAGGTGCCATCGAGGAAGTGCGCGCCATGCAGGATCGTTTTGACCCCAGCTTGCCCGCGTGCAAAGCCATCGGCGTACCCGAGCTCAGGGCCTACCTGAACGGGTCAATGACCTTGGATCAGGCTCGTGAACGCGCAACGATTGCGACACGGCAATTCGCTAAGCGTCAGCGCACCTGGTTTCGGGCGCGCATGAAAGAATGGAATCACGTCGAAATCTCACCATGATACCAAGCACATTAACGTTGCTCGGATGATCTCCTTAAGCGCCGTCAAGACACTGTTTTTAATGATTTTATTTCAAATCCACAAGTGACCCTTAACAACGGCCGCGCTCGAATCTTTACCGTCTAATGACGACAGACCACGTGTTCAACTTGGCGAGAATGTCGTTTTTGAACGTTTAATGACGAATTCGAACATTGACGTTGGCGGAATTCTGGTGCCGAATACCGTCATGGGGATGCACAGAAACCAAAAATCAAAACCCTTCAATCTGGCGACCGGTAAAAACCGGGTCGCGTAGAACCATAATCAATCAACAAAATCTAATGTCACAGGGAGACATCTATGACGAATGACGTAACCACCAATGACAAGGTGCACTGGGCGGCCGAGATGCACGCACAGGAATACCGTGACGGCAAGCTGAGCCGCCGTGAGTTCCTGACCCGTGCCACCGGTCTGGGCGTTACCGCAGCCGCTGCATATGGCATGATCGGCCTTGCCGCTCCTGCTCAAGCCGAAGGCGAAGACGCCAAGAAAGAAGGCGGAACCATTCGCGTTCAACAAGAAGTACGCGCACTGAAAGATCCGCGCACTTATGACTGGTCGCAAATCGCGAACGTCTCACGCGGGACGCTGGAATATCTGGTCGAGTACAACTCGGACGGGACATTCCGCGGCATGTTGCTGGAAGGCTGGGAAGTCAACGAAGACGCAACGGTCTACACTCTGAAAGTCCGTTCGGGCGTCAAGTGGAACAATGGCGATGATTTCACCGCTGATGACGTGGCCCGCAACATCGCACGTTGGTGTGACAAGAGTTCGGAAACCAACTCGATGGCTGGTCGTTTTGCTACGCTGGTTGACGCAGATACAGGTCAGGCCGTGGAAGGCGGGATCGAAGTTGTCGACGCCAACACCGTTAAGCTGAACCTGCCTGCTTCTGATATCTCGCTGATCGCAGGTATGGCTGACTATCCGGCTGCGATCGTACACAGCTCATTCAGCGAAACTGACCTGCTGAACAACGTCGGTACGGGCCCCTACCTGATGAGTGAGCTGGAAGTCGGTGTGAAAGCGGTTCTGACGCGCAACGAAGATCACACCTGGTGGGGAGAAGAGGTCTTTGGTCGCCCTGCTTTGGACAGCATCGTGTACACCGACTATGGAACCGACCCGTCAGCGTGGCTGGCGGCACTGGAGTCCGACGAAGTCGACATGCTGTATGAATCAGTTGGCGAGTTCATCGACGTGATGGACGGACTTGGCTATGTGAAGTCCGAAGTGGTCACGATGAACACCATTGTTATCCGGCCGAACCAGCTGGCCGAAATTGATGGCAAGCAAGTCTACGCGGACAAGCGCGTGCGTAAGGCTTTGCAAATGGCCGTTGACAATTCGGTCTGCCTGGAATTGGGCTTTGGTGGCCGCGGCACGCCTGCCGAAAACCACCATGTCGGCCCGATTCATCCAGATTATTACGAACTGCCACCGCAGAAAGTGGATCCTGAGGGTGCACGCGCCCTTATGGAAGAGGCCGGAATGGCCGATTTCGAACATGAGCTGATCTCGATCGACGACGACTGGCGCCGGAACACAACCGACGCCGTGGCCGCGCAGCTGCGCGACGCGGGGATCAAGGTCAAGCGGACCGTTCTGCCGGGCAACACCTTCTGGAACGACTGGGCAAAGTACCCCTACAGCTCGACCAACTGGAACCACCGTCCGCTTGGTGTTCAAATCTGGGCACTGGCCTATCGGACAGGCGAAGCGTGGAATGAATTTGGCTGGTCCAACGCCGAGTTCGACTCAATCCTGACGGAAGCTCTGGCGATCGCAGATGCGGACAAGCGCCGCGAAGTCGTCGCCAAGGGCGAGGCCTTGATCCAGGAAGAAGGTGTAACCATCCAGCCCTATTGGCGTGCGCTCTATCGCCATATGAAAGATGGTCTGGTCGGTACTGACATGCACGTGTCGTTCGAACATCATCACTACAAGTGGGGCTGGGCCGCTTAACGCCAGCCTGCTTCTCACAAGGGGCGCCTGATTGGGCGCCCCTTTCCAGCCGCAGACCTGCCGACACGGGGTCGGATGTCCGAGGCCAGAAAATGGTCCACTGATCTGCGGAACACCCGAACAACAGGGGCCAACATGGGACTTTTTATCCTCCGACGGTTTGGCGTGATGCTACTCACAGCACTCTGCCTGACTTTCGTGGTCTTCTTTTTGACCAACCTCTACCCGAACCTTGAAAAGCTTGCCAAAACGCAAGGCAACCAGCGGATGTCTGACGAGCAGGTCGAAACATGGCTGGGGAATCGTGGCTACCTTCAGCCAACGCTGATCAAGTATGGTCAGTGGCTTGGCGTGATGCCGGGCTTCACCAAAACACTGGAAGACGGCACATTTCAGGGCACCTGTGTGCGTCCCGGTTTGACCGAAGAAGATACGCCCCGCTATTGCGGCGTCCTGCAAGGGGATTGGGGGTATTCCACTGTCTTCAAGGATGAGGTCGGAAAGATCGTCGGCGTCCGTCTTGGCAACACCGGCTATCTCATGTTCTGGGTTTTGGTCCTGATGGTTCCGTCTGCACTTTTAGTCGGAGTTCTGGCTGGGATGCGCGAAGGATCCGCGTTGGACCGGTCGCTGTCGACATTCTCTATCATCACGACCGCGACGCCTGAATACGTCTCGGGCGTGATCTTCATCGCGATTTTCACCTCGTCGACCGTTGGACTAAAATGGTTCAAGGGCACGGCGACATCAGCGATGGAAAACCCGACTTTCGAGAACTTCTTCCTGCCGGTACTGACCATCTCACTTTACGGGATGGGCTATATCGCCCGCATGACCCGCGCCTCGATGACCGAGGTGATGACCGCGCAATACATCCGAACCGCGCGGCTCAAGGGGGTGTCCTTCAGCAACATCGTCATGAAACACGCGCTGCGCAACGCGCTGATCGCGCCCTTCACCGTCATCATGCTGCAGTTCCCGTGGCTGCTGAATGGCGTCGTGATCGTCGAGACCCTTTTCAACTACAAGGGCTTTGGCTGGGCACTGGTTCAGGCGGCGGGCAACAACGACATTCAGCTTCTGCTGGCGATCTCGGTCGTGTCGGTCTTTGTGGTTCTGTTGACTCAGCTGATTTCGGATATCGGCTATGTCTACCTTAACCCGCGCATTCGCATTTCTTAAGGAGGGATAGATTATGGAACCACTTACCTGGACCGGCTCTATCGCCTTCCTGAATCCAATCCTGTTGCTCGCACTCGCCGCACTGGCGCTTTCGATCATAGTCTGGATCGTCGCGAGCATCTTTTTGCCTGAACAGCAGATCACCGTAAACTCGGATGGCTCTGTCAGTTCAAGCGGTGGGCTGAGAGGCCTCATCCAAACGGCGCTACACTACAGCTTTCTGGCCAGCGTCGGATTGTCGGTTGCGTATCTGCTGCTGGGCATTTTTATGGGGACCAATGCAGGGATCATCGGCGCGATGTCGCAACAGTTCCTGCCTGTTTGGGTAGCGCTGATCATCATGTTCGCGTCGTCCATCGCCTTTAAACGGCGTCTTGGATTGTACGGCAAACTCTATGACAGCCCCATCGGCATGATCGGTTTCGGTCTTGTGATGTTCTGGGTGTTTACCGGCATCTTCGGCGCAATGGACATGATTGTGACGCATGACCCGCTGACGCAGCTTTCGGGCATGAAGAACAAGGTACCTGGCACGCCTCTGCCAAATCTGGAAGACGGGCAATATGCCTGGTACCTGCTGGGCGGTGACAATCTGGCCCGCGACGTCTTCAGCCGAATGGTAAAGGGCGCGTGGATCGTGGTGCAAATCGCGCCGCTTGCCACGATGTTTGCCTTCATGGTCGGCATCACTCTGGGTCTGCCCGCAGGATATTATGGCGGTCGTCTGGACACGTTCCTGTCGTTCTTGGCCAACCTGATCCTTGCCTTCCCAGTGATCCTGCTGTTCTACCTTCTGGTAACGCCCGAGATCGTCGCGACTGGGGTACCGAACTATATGGCTGCGGTGCTGTTTGTATTCCCGATCCTGTTCCTGGCGGTTTTGCTGAACTCTCGGTTCTATACACGTCCGAAATTCCGAACGCCGCTTCTGGTGGCGGTGCTGGGGATCACGGTCTGGCTGTACCTATCGCTGATTTCGACCGGTGGGTATGTGATTAATACGGATGACTATCGCATCTGGGGCCTGCCGACATATCTGGATCTGTTCGACATTCCGGGCGGTATTCTGGTGGTGTTCGTTTCAGTGGTCTTTGTGAACTCGCCCACGGTGTTCCGTATCGTGCGGGGTCTGGCGCTGGACATCAAAACCCGTGATTACGTTGCGGCGGCGCAAACTCGTGGCGAAGGACCGTGGTACATAATGCTGTGGGAAATCCTGCCTAATGCTCGTGGTCCACTGATCGTCGATTTCTGTCTGCGTATCGGTTACACAACCATACTGCTGGGAACCTTGGGCTTCTTCGGACTGGGCCTTCCACCTGAAAGCCCGGACTGGGGTTCGACGATCAACGAGGGGCGTAAGCTTCTGTCGATCTACCTGCACCCTGCCCTTCCGCCTGCCTTTGCCCTGCTGTCGCTGGTTCTGGGTCTGAACCTGCTGGCTGACGGTCTGCGCGAAGAAAGCCTGAAGGACTGATGTGATCGAGGCCGGGGGCTCTGCCCCCGGACCCCCGAGGTATTTTTAGCCAGATGAAGGGGATCCCCGCATTTGGTGAGGAGTAAACAAGATGAGCAAAATGGCGGATTATGACGGTCCGATCCTGGAGATCGACAAGCTGTCTATCTCATTCTTTACCCGCCTGCGGGAAATTCCCGCCGTGATGGATTTCTCAGTCAGTGTGCAGCCCGGCGAGGCTGTGGGATTGGTCGGTGAATCCGGGTGCGGTAAGTCAACCGTGGCGTTGGGTGTCATGCAGGATCTTGGCAAGAACGGTCGGATCGTCGGAGGGACGATCAAGTTCAAAGGCAGGGATCTTTCAGAAATGTCGGCGGAAGAGTTGCGCGATGTTCGCGGCAACGAAATCGCGATGATCTATCAGGAGCCGATGGCATCGCTGAACCCGGCGATGAAGATCGGCAAACAGCTGATGGAAGTCCCGATGATCCACGAAGGCGTCAGTGCGGAAGAAGCATATTCACGAGCACTGGAAGTGGTGACGGATGTGCGCTTGCCTGACCCGGAGCGAATGCTGAATTCTTTCCCGCATCAGCTTTCTGGCGGTCAACAGCAACGCATTGTGATTGCGATGGCGCTGATGTCGAAACCGGCGCTGCTGATCCTGGATGAGCCAACAACCGCTTTGGACGTGACAGTCGAAGCCGCCGTTGTTGAGCTGGTCAAGGATCTGGGCAAGAAATACGGCACCTCTATGCTGTTCATTTCGCACAATCTCGGGCTGGTTCTGGAAACCTGCGACCGGCTGTGTGTGATGTATTCGGGCGAAGCGGTCGAACGTGGCTCGATCAAGGATGTGTTCGACGAGATGCAGCATCCTTATACACAGGCGTTGTTCCGGTCGATCCCGCTGCCGGGGGCCGACAAGAATTCGCGTCCGCTGGTGGCCATCCCCGGCAACTTCCCCCTACCCCATGAGCGGCCTCCGGGGTGTAACTTTGGTCCGCGTTGCGACTACTTCGAAGAGGGGCGCTGCGACGCAAAAGACATTCTGATGGAGGCTGTGCCAGTAAATGACCGGCACCATACGCGCTGTCTGAAATTCCAAGAGATCGACTGGAACGCACCGATCACGGTAGGCGAACAGAAAGAGAAAGGCGAAATCGGGCGGACTGTTTTGAAAATGGACAACCTCAAGAAATACTATGAGGTTGCGGCAAACGCTCTGTTCGGTGGCGGCGAGACGAAAGTTGTGAAAGCCAACGAAACGCTCAGTTTCGAAGCACATGAATCCGAGACGCTGGCCATCGTGGGTGAATCCGGTTGCGGCAAATCTACTTTTGCCAAGGTGCTCATGGGGCTGGAAACGGCCACGGATGGTCAAATCCTGTTGGACAATCGGAATATCGAACAGGTGCCCATCGAAGAACGGGATGCCAAGACGGTTGGCGAAGTTCAGATGGTGTTCCAGAACCCGTTTGACACCTTGAACCCCTCGATGACCGTCGGGCGTCAGATCATTCGAGCGCTCGAGATTTTTGGGGTTGGAAACTCTGAGGCCGAGCGCAAGAAGCGGATGCTGGAGCTTCTGGATCTGGTGAAGCTGCCGCGTGCATTTGCGGATCGGATGCCGCGCCAGTTGTCCGGTGGTCAGAAACAGCGCGTGGGCATTGCGCGCGCCTTTGCGGGTGATGCTCGTATCGTGGTTGCGGACGAGCCTGTCTCGGCCCTGGACGTGTCGGTGCAGGCAGCTGTGACCGACCTGCTGATGGAAATCCAACGAGAGCATAAAACCACCTTGCTGTTCATCAGCCACGATCTGTCCATCGTGCGGTATCTCAGTGACCGGGTCATGGTCATGTATCTGGGTCATGTAGTCGAATTGGGCACGACCGATCAGGTTTTTGCCCCGCCCTATCACCCCTACACCGAAGCTCTTTTGAGCGCTGTTCCAATCGCCGATACTTCGGTCGAGAAGCAGCATATCGTGCTTGAAGGTGATATTCCCTCAGCCATGAACCCGCCGCCGGGCTGCCCGTTCCAGACACGATGCCGCTGGAAATCCGAAGTGCCGGATGGGCGTTGCGAGTCACATGTTCCGCCGGTGCAGACCTTGGCAGATGGGCATCAGGTGAAATGCCATCTGGCCGAAGACATTCTGGCGCGGATGGAACCGGTGATCAAAGTCGCCGCGGAGTAACCTTGCCAATAAGACTTAGAAAGGGCCGGTCATTGACCGGCCCTTTCTGGTAGCGCCACGTTTTGCGGGGAGACAGGCGGCGCTTAGGAATATGCGTGAGTGGTGTCCCCGATTGTCCTCAGCCTGTCATGACATTGTTGCCGAAATGCATGAACTCTTGGTTCATTCCGGCAACGTCACCGGCCTCTAGCTGCAAGCTGGCGCTTTCGAGCATTTTGTAGCTTTGCTGCCCCTTCACCCAATCGTCAGCCGATTGCAACGTGGTCAGTGTGTAGGATGTGACTTCGTTCAGGTAATGGGTGGGAATGATAACCTTGGGCTTAAGTTTAGAAACGATATCATTGCCTTGCTCAAAGCTGAGAATATGTTCCGATCCGTCCACCGGCAATGTCAGAACATCCACCTGTCCAATGGCATCCCAGAACTCCTGCGGCGGGTTGTGACGATTGTCGCCCCAGATCAGCGTGCGAATTCCACCGGTTTCCACCAGATAGACCACCATATCCATGTGACCCACATTGTTCGGCGGACAGGCTTCTGCCCCGAACTCGGCCAGCGCATTGGTCCAATCATACCACCCGGGTGCAACGCAGGCGTGCTTGTCTGCAAAACCAGTGATCTTGAGATCGGCGAACTCAAATTTGCCAACCATCCGGTCCAGCACCATGGTCGAGCTTGGCCGTTCGATGGCGTCATGGTCAAAATGCGCGTGGGTCGACAACGTGATATCCACCGGGATCTGAGGAAACTCGTTGCGGAACCACAAACCCCACGCCCCTGATGGATCATCGCGCCACGGGTCAAACAGAACGGTCGCCCCGTTGGGTGACGTGATTTTGATGGCGCAATGACCATAATAGTCGATCCCTACCGTTCCGGTGCTGGCCTGCCCGGTCGATCCCTGCAGATCGATGACGTGGTTATTGTTTCCCGGTTGCAACCAGGCTTGAGACTGCGCCTCAGCCGGTTTTGCGCCCAGTACTGAAGCCGTCGCACCAACGCCGGCAGCCCCTGCGGCCATAAAAAATGATCGACGTGAAAGCCCAGGTGCCAGGTGATCCTTGTCCCCGTTCAGGATGGTCGGTTTCAGATCTTTGCGATCCATTTAATGTACCTCTCTGTTGGACGTGTGCGATTTGCCCGCACCCCATCACAGAGGGTAACAAGCCAAAGAATGTTGGCTCAGACCGGAAAATTAGGGGTGGAATATGGGGGCAATCCCCATATTCCACCATCACGAAATTGAGAGAAGATGGCTGCGCAGGTTCTGGTCGCGCCCATCAAGGCCTAATTTGCGGCGAATGTTGTTGCGGTGAAAGTCGATTGTCGAAGTCTCGCGCGACAGCGCCTTTGCGATGTCCTTGGTAGTCTTTCCAAACATCACCATCTGGGCAATTTCCATCTCGGTCGGGGTCATCGCCGCAAACGCATCTGTCAATTTGTCGGACAGCGACGACGTGATCTCGTTCAGGTTATTCTCAACCAGGTCGAGGTAAACACTCTGCGACTCATCACCTGCCAACTGCGCTCGAACCTTATCCAGATAGGGCAGCACCCGGCTACGCACCTGTTCGACAATCTCCATGTCACGGCTCTTGCGATCATCTTCAAGACTAGACAGCAACACGCGCAACGCCGTGTTGGCTTCCTGTAATTCACGCGTGCGATCCGAGACCCGCGTTTCAAGCTGCGCAAGTGTTTCATTCAGTTTCTCTTCCAACGCGCGGCGCAGATAAACCTCTTGCAACAAAGCCAAATCCGCCTCGACCATGCGCGCAAACTGCGTCAGCCCTTCGCGGAACAGCAATGCCCGGCGGTTTTGTTTGCGATCTAGAACGCAGATTGTTCCGAACACGGATCCATCGGGCCATTTCAGCGGCAGACCGATGTAAAACGTCATGCCGTGTTCCAGATCGTCATTGTCCGACCAGACCGGGTCACAGGTGGCATCCTCGACCACCAGCTCTCCGTCCCGCTGCAGAACGCCCTGACAATAGAGTTTGGGATTCAGCTGGAAAGTCAATCCGACCGGATAGGGGTTTTCGGGATGATCTGAGGTGATCAGAACCGCATGGTCAGGCGCATCGGTTTTCATGATCAGGCTCGCGGGCACATCTGCCAACTCGGCGACCAGATCAACCAGTTGCTGCCAGTTGGCCAGTGTTTCTTTGGGAATTTGCGGGTGGTCAACAGGCATGAGGGGCCTCACCAGTTACTGGGCGGTACCCTCTCAGGTTAGTTGGACGAGCCGCACGGAATCAAGAATTGGACGCTCTGCGTCGCAGCATCCGGGCTTACCCGCCCCAGATGACCTTCACATAGTTCTGCGTTTCTTTATACGGCGGAATACCACCATGTTTTTCAACCGCTTTGGGACCCGCATTATAAGCAGCCAAAGCCAGTGGCCAGGATTTGAACTTGCGATACTGCCAGGACAGATATCTGGCCCCGCCTTCCAGGTTTTGTTTGGGATCGAGCGGATTTACACCCAAAAGCTCGGCGGTCTGAGGCATCAGCTGCGCCAGTCCCAGCGCGCCTTTGTGAGATTTCGCCTGCGGATTCCATCCGCTTTCCTGTTGTACAAGGCGCAGGAACAAGTCCTCGGGGATGTTGTGAAGCCTCGCAGCTTGCTTCGCCAGGTCCAGATACTGACCCCGGTACTTTCCGGTATAGCGTTTGCTGACCTGCGCGCGGGACGTTTTGGGTTTGAGACGCTCAGAATCCCGATACTGAGTGGCCGCGCGTGAATCCAAAACTTTGGATTGCTTCAGAAAAATATCCTTACGGCTTTTGGTGGACAGCGTTTGCGCCTGCACGGGCGCAACAGCCAGCACAAGGCAGACAACAGTAAACCCAGCAACCCAAGAACGCATCAATGCCAATCCTGCTCGATCAGAAACCAGTCGGAGTATAGGTATTCCCGACAAAAATGAAAGCTTGGTAAACATCAAAGTAAGACTCTTGTTGAACACTGTTGTATCAACTGTGTTTCAACCACGATGCAGGCCGTATAGGGTCTCACGAAACAAGCCGCGCCGGATTCGGTGCATATACGCGAAACAGAACGAGGAATTACATGGCGGGTTCAGTCAACAAGGTCATTCTGGTAGGTAATCTTGGCCGCGACCCCGAGGTTCGGTCGTTTCAGAACGGCGGCAAAGTGTGCAATCTGCGCATTGCCACCTCGGAAAACTGGAAAGACCGCAACACAGGCGAGCGTCGCGAACGTACAGAATGGCATTCGGTTGCCATCTTCTCAGAACCTTTGGCCCGCATTGCCGAGCAATATTTGCGCAAGGGCAGCAAGGTCTACATCGAAGGTCAGCTGGAAACCCGCAAGTGGCAGGATCAATCCGGTCAGGATCGTTATTCCACCGAAGTTGTCCTGCGCCCCTATCGAGGTGAACTGACCCTTCTGGACAGCCGTGGCGAAGGTGGCGGCGGAAGTGTCGGTGGTTATGGCGGCGGCCAAGCTGGTGGCGGTTACGGCGACCCTTACGGTGGCCCGTCCAGCTCACCAGCGCCTGCATCAGGTGGAATCGACGACGACGAGATTCCGTTCTAATCGAAACGGAGACACGACATGACATGGTCCTTCTCTCTCGGCCGGTTGCTCGGTTCCGAACTGAGGGTCCATGTCACTTTTCTTTTGCTTTTAGCATGGGTCGGCTTTGCAGCCTATTCCGCGGGCGGTCTGCCCGCCGCCATAGACAACCTTATTTTTGTTCTGGCGCTTTTTGCCTGTGTGGTTGCGCATGAATTTGGCCATGCCCTCATGGCCCGGCGCTATGGTATCAAAACTCCTGACATAACGCTGCTGCCAATCGGTGGACTGGCTCGGCTGGAACGCATGCCGGAAAAACCCATGCAAGAGGTCTATGTGGCGCTTGCGGGCCCTGCTGTGAATATTGTCATCTGGATCGTACTTGTTGCCCTTGGCGCAGGGACGCCATTTGAAACCTTTGCGCAGATCGACTCGCCCGGTACCGGGTTGATGGACAGGTTGGCCTATATCAACCTGCTGCTGGCCGCATTCAATATGATCCCCGCCTTTCCCATGGACGGAGGGCGGGTGTTCAGGGCCCTGCTGTGCTTGCGCATGGACCGGGTCAAAGCAACGCGTTTGGCCGCAATAGGCGGCCAGATCGTCGCCATCGGCCTTGGCTTTCTTGGTCTTAGCACCGCAAACCCCATCCTTGTCCTGATTGCGGTGTTCGTTTTCATCGCAGCCAACGCAGAAAGCCAGGATGTTGCATTGCGGTCCGCCGCCCGCCGCGTCTTGGCCCGGGACGCGATGATCACCGAGTTTCACGCCTTATCCCCCAGCGACACGCTCAGCACGGCGGCGCAAGCCGTCATTCATACGACACAGCACGAATTTCCTGTCCTGGAGGATGATCGTGGCCTGCTGGGTTTCGTAACCCGGGATCGCCTGTTCGCCGCTCTGGCCAGCGATCAGCCCCGATCAACCTCTGCGCTTTCGGTGATGGATGCCGATATTCCCTCAGTCGCCCTGACCACTGGGCTAGAAGAGGTGCTGGAGCATCTTCACAAAGGCGCTCCGGCCATCGCTGTTGTCACCCATGGCGGGCGCATGGTGGGCTATATCACGCGTGAGAATATCGGTGAACTCATGGTGATTCAGGGCCGCTAGGACCCTGTTTCACGCCGCCGCCAAAGCGTCTGACAGGACTGAGAGAACGGCGTCTTTCGGAACATCAGACGTAACAAAAGCCTGACCGAGGCCGCGCGCGAGGATGAAGCGCAATTGCCCATCCACAACCTTCTTGTCCTGCCCCATCAGTTCCACCAGCGCGTTGGCACTTGGAAGGTCTCCAGGAATATCAGCAAGATCGGTTTTCATCCCCATCGCGCGTAGATGCGCCCGCACCCGGCTTGGGTCTTCCTGCGAACACAGGCCAAGACGCGAGGACAGTTCAAACGCAAGCGCACAGCCGATGGCGACGCCTTCGCCATGCAGCAACCGGTCGGAATACCCTGTTGCCGCCTCAAGCGCGTGGCAGAACGTATGCCCCAAGTTCAGCAAAGCACGATCACCCTGTTCGGTTTCATCCCGTGCAACGATATCGGCTTTCATCTGCACTGAACGGGTGACGGCCCGCACGCGTGCCGCCATGTCTCCGGCGGACACGCTTGGGCCGTTTTGCTCGAGCCATTCAAAGAATTCCGCGTCACCCAGCAGACCGTATTTCACGACCTCGCCATAGCCCGACAGAAAATCCCTCTGGGTCATGGTTCCCAGGACCGAGGTATCGGCCAAAACCAGCGATGGTTGATGGAACGCCCCAATCAGGTTTTTTCCCTGAGGCGCATTGATCCCGGTTTTGCCGCCAACCGAGCTGTCAACTTGCGCCAGCAGCGAGGTAGGGATCTGCACAAACCTGACCCCGCGGCGCAGGACAGCCGCAGCAAAACCTGCAAGATCACCAATGACCCCACCACCCAAAGCCACAACCACATCCCGGCGCTCGACTTTCTCTGCCAGCAGCCATTCAACCGCGCGTTCAAAATGTGGCCAGCTTTTGGTGGCCTCGCCCGCAGGCAAGGCCAAGGCAGTCATCTCGACACCGGCGGCGTTGAGACCCGCACGCAGAGCGTCCAAGTGCAACTCAGCCACGTTCTCATCGGTCAGGACGGCCACTTTGGGGCGCGGCAATAGTGGGGAAATCCACTCTCCTGCCCGCGCCAGAAGATCCGGGCCGATCTCGACATCATACGAACGGTCGCCCAGATCCACATGTACTGTTTGATGCATTACTTCTGTTCCAAAACATCGGGGCGCGCCAGCAACGCTGCGACAACCCTGTCCACCATATTCTCGATCGAGGTTTCGCCATCGGACTCGACCGTCAAATCCGCCTCGGCGTAAACCGGTACGCGCGCCTCGTAGAGGGCTTTTAATGTCGCATACGGATCTGCGGTTCGAAGCAACGGGCGCGTGTCCTTGTGGCGCACCCGGTTCCACAACACGTTCAGGTCAGCCCGTAGCCATACCGAGGCGCCCTGCTGGCTGATCGTTCGCCGGTTTCCCGGTTGCAGAAATGCCCCGCCGCCAGTGGACAGGACACCCTTCTTCTCTTCCAGCAAGCGGCCGATAACCTGCGCTTCCTTTGCCCGAAAAAACGGTTCTCCGTCCCGTTCGAAAATTTCCGGGATGGTCATGTTGGCCGCTGATTCGATCTCGGCGTCGCTGTCCAGAAACGGAACGCCCAAGCGCGCCGCCAAAGCGCGGCCCACAGCAGTCTTGCCTGCCCCCATCATCCCGACCAAAACCACGGTTTTGTGCAGATCAAACCTGCCCTGTGCGTCTGCGATGTGCGTGTTATGCTTAATTTCGCTCATTTCTCTGTGAATGACGTGATCTTAGGAAAAATGCCAGTTATAACTTGGCCAAAATCAAAAATTGAGGCAGCGTGGGGCCATGGGCCGTCTGATCAAATTCGTGATATATGTTCTTTGCCTGGGTTTCATTGGGCTGGTGGCTTATGCCTATGTCGGTCCTTTCTTTGGCGCGGATTTCTCAGCACCCCAAAGTGAAATCCGCGAACCGGTCGTGCTGGATGTCGACTAAACAGGCGCTTTTTGCCGTCTTTCTGGCAGGATCGGCACAGGCGCAGGACCCTTTGTCAGCCATCGATTGGTTGTCGAATCCGCCCGAAAACCTTCCCGGAACCGTTCTGCTAGAGCCCCCGGTCGCCCAAAACGGCGCATTACCGGACATCGAGGTGACGTCGCTTGAGGCTCTGTCGCGGCCGTTGGGTCTTGTTTCGTCCACCGTTACGGGACTGCCGATCGACCTTTGGAAAGGCAGTGACCCCGCTCGCCTGGCTGAGTTGATCTCCAAAATCCCTGTTCGTGACAATCCTGCCATGCAGCGCTTGCTGTTCACGTTGCTCTTGTCCGAATCCCGCGCCCCGTCCGGGCCTGATGCGCAAGAGGTGCTGCTTTTGGCCCGCCTGGATCGGCTGATGCAGTTGGGTGCAGCAGATCCTGTACAATCCCTTGTGCAATTGGCAGGACCGACGGATACCCAAGAGCGGTTTCAACGCTGGTTTGACGCAACTCTGCTGACCGGGGACGAAGATCGCAGCTGCACCGCCCTGATTGCCCAACCTCATCTGTCGCAGAACTATGCGGTGCAGATATTCTGCAAAGCACGTCGCGGGGATTGGGCGTCTGCGGCGCTGACACTCGAAGCGGCGCACGCACTAGAACTTCTGCCGCCCGAAGACCTTGCTGTTCTTGATCGGTTTCTAAGCCCCGAGCTTTATGAGGGCGCAGCCTATTTGCCGCAGCCCGAAGACCCGGACCCGCTGAGTTTCCGGCTGTTCGAAGCCATCGGGGAACGCCTGCCATCCGCCCCTTTGCCGCGTGCTTTTGCCAATGCAGATCTGCGGGACGTCGCGGGCTGGAAGGCTCAGATCGAAGCCGCAGAACGGTTGACGCGGATCGGTGCTTTGACCCCAAATCAGCTCTTGGGCCTGTATACCGAACGTGATCCCGCTGCTTCTGGCGCAGTCTGGGATCGTGTCGCAGCCATCCAACAATTTGAAAGCGCGCTGAATACGGGCAATGCCGACGCCATCGGAAAGACTCTGCCTACAGTCTGGCAACAGATGCGCAGCGTGGGACTTGAAGTATCCTTTGCCGACCTTTTTGCCGAGCGCTTGTCGCAGGTAACTTTGCCGGTGCCCGCCACCGAAAACCTGCGCTGGCGCATCCTCATGTTGTCCGACATGTATGAGCGTGCAGCCCTTGCTACGCCCAACAACGGGACCGACACATTGTTCCTTGCGGCACTTGCGCAAGGCGATCCCGGACGCGCTGTTTCCCCTTCCCCCTTGGCAGATGCCGTCGCGCAGGGATTCGAGTGGTTGGCACCTGTGCCCAGCGACATCGACGCGTTGTTAGCCAACGGTCAGTTGGGCGAAGCCATTTTGGAAGCGATGCAACTGTTTGCCCATGGCGCGCGCGGCAATCTGGTGGATCTGGCCGGAGCAATCGCAACCTTCCGAAAGGTGGGGCTTGAGGACACGGCCCGCCGTGCCGCGCTGACGCTGCTGATCCTGCAAGAGCGGTGACCATGGGCGGCCCAGCATCCAACGAGCTATGGATCTCAACCTTCCTGCAAGCGCAGGCGGCTGAACTTGGCGCGGCGACAAACACGTTGCTGGCTTATGGGCGTGATCTGAAAGATCTTGCCGCGTGGCTGGAGCACCGAGCCACAGGGTTTGAACAGGCCGACCGCGACCAAATCGAAGCCTACCTAATCGACTGCGATGCGCAGGGCTTGTCCCGTTCCACCCGAGCGCGACGTCTTTCGGCAATCAAACAACTCTATCGATTTGCCTTCGAGGAAGGTTGGCACGATGTGAACCCGGCCATTCAGATCAAAGGTCCCGGGCGACAGAAACGTCTTCCCAAAACTTTGGGTGTGCCCGAGGTGGACCGCCTTCTTGAAGCAGCGCGCCAAACCGGACGCACCCAGTCGGACCGGTTGCGTAACACTTGCCTGATGGAACTGCTTTACGCCACGGGAATGCGCGTGACCGAACTTGTGTCCCTGCCCGTTTCCTCGGCGCGCGGCGATCCGCGTATGCTGCTGGTGCTGGGCAAAGGTGGCAAGGAACGCATGGTGCCATTGTCCCCACCTGCGCGGAATGCATTGGCCGATTGGCTGACCGAACGGGATGAAGCCGAAGAGCAGACCGTTGAGAAAGGTGGCCAAAGGTCCCGCTTTTTGTTCCCGTCGCGCGGGAAATCGGGCCATCTGACGCGACACAGGTTCTTTCTGCTGGTCAAGGAACTGGCCGTGCACGGTGGTGTTTCACCCGAAAAGGTTACGCCGCACACGTTGCGACATGCCTTTGCCACGCATCTTCTGGCAAATGGCGCTGATCTGCGTTCGATCCAGACCCTGTTGGGTCACGCCGACGTCGCAACAACCGAGATTTACACCCATGTTCTGGACGAACGTCTGGCGGAACTGGTGTTGCAGCATCACCCGCTGAGCAAAGACCCCAAGAAAGACGAGGGCTAAGCCCTTGATCCGGCGGGGTCGCATCCCCATAACGGATGCAGAACTCTAGCTCTCAAGGACCTATGGAACCCTCACCTTCTCTGATCGACAGCACTTTCTGGTTTACCTCTGGTGCTATCCTCCTTTTGCTCGTCTTGTCCGGCTTCTTTTCTGGCTCGGAAACAGCGCTTACGGCCTCTTCTCGCGGAAAACTCAGGGCGCAGGCCGACAAAGGATCACGCGGGGCAAAAAAGGCGCTCGAGATCACCGATGACAACGAACGTCTGATCGGATCGGTTCTACTGGGCAATAACCTGGTCAACATTTTGGCGGCGTCGCTGGCGACGGCGTTGTTCACACGCTTGTTCGGCGAAAGCGGCGTGGCCTTGGCGACACTGGTGATGACATTGCTGGTTTTGATCTTTGCCGAAGTGCTGCCGAAGACCTACGCCATCACCAATTCTGAAAAAGCTGCTTCTGCGGTTGCACCAATCATCAGCGTGGTTGTGACGGTGTTTTCGCCCATCGTTGCCGCTGTGCGATTGCTGGTGCGCGGTGTCTTGCGCCTGTTTGGGGTGCAGATCGACCCCGACAGCAACATTCTGGCTGTTCGTGAAGAAATTGCCGGCGCCCTGCAACTGGGCCATTCCGAAGGCGTGGTAGAAAAGGAAGACCGCGACCGTATTCTGGGCGCACTGGATTTGGGTGACCGCGCGGTGGAAGAGATCATGTTGCACCGCTCGAATATCGAGATGATTGACGCCGACGCCGCGCCCGAAGCGATCCTTAAGCAATGTCTGGAAAGCCCGCATACGCGCCTTCCCGTCTTTCGGGATGAGCCGGAAAACATTGTGGGTGTTGTGCATGCCAAAGACCTTTTCCGAGCGATGTATGCGCAAGCCGGTGGCAGCGATGGCGGCACTGACCGTCTGGCCAGCTTTGATATCGGTAAAGTTGCCAATGACCCCTATTTCGTGCCGGAAACCACCACTCTGGACGACCAGATGCGTGAATTCCTGCGGATGCACAGCCATTTTGCACTGGTGGTCGACGAATACGGATCTTTGCGCGGACTGATCACGCTGGAAGACATTCTGGAAGAGATCGTAGGCGAAATCGCAGACGAATTTGACATTGATGAAGAAGTGCCTGTCACCCGCACCGAAGACGGGCAGTACCTTGTCGAAGGCGCAATGACCATCCGTGATGCCAACCGGGCGCTGGACTGGTCACTGCCGGATGAAGAGGCCAATACACTTGCTGGGCTGGTCATACACGAAGCACAAATGATCCCCGTCGTGGGTCAGGTGTTTTCGTTCCACGGGTTCCGCTTCGAAGTGACCGATCGCGAAGGCAATCGTATCACCGCTTTGAAAGTCCGCCCGCTGTAAGGCGTCGCGAAAACCGGTGCCCAAAATCAGGGCACCGGTCGCAATCTCTACCTCAGGCGAACCAGGTACGGCTGGCGACATAGCCGTCCATAAGGTCGCCATTGGCGTGCGCGCCCCAGCCGGTCACCTTATCCGAGTAGCCATCGATGAACTGGTTGAACATCGGGTTGATCAGACCACCTTCTTCCCAGACGATCCGGGCCATCTGACCATAGAGCTCTTTGCGCTTGGTCTCGTCCAACTCGGAACGCGCCTTCAAGAGCAACGCGTCGAACTGTTCGTTTTTGAAACGCGTATCGTTCCAGTCGGCAGTGGAAAGATAACCAACCGACCACATCTGATCCTGCACCGGGCGACCACCCCAATAGGACGCGCAGAACGGCTTGTTGTTCCACACTTCGGACCAGTACCCATCTGCGGGCTCACGCTGAATCTCCAGCGGGATGCCCGCCTCTTGCGCTGACAGTTGGAACAGTTGCGCGGCGTCTACGGCGCCCGCAAAGGCGGCATCCGAAACATGCAACACGATGGGCGAGCCATCATGGCCCGACGCTTTGTAGTGCTCGGAAGCCTTGGCCAGATCAAAAGCGCGCTGTTCCATCGTATCATCGAACAAAGGATAGGCTTCATTGATCGGTATATCGTTCCCGGCCGAGCCGTAGCCGCGCAGCACATTCTCGACCATCTGTTCGCGATTGATCGCGTATTTCAGCGCCAGACGCAGGTCTTTGTTGTCGAACGGAGCGGTGTCGCAATGCATAACAAAGATGTAGTGCCCGCGGCCCGATGTGGCGTTGATGTTGATGCCAGGCGCGCGCCCGAACAGTTTCGCGGTCCGTGGTGGGACGATGTTCATCGCGTGAACCTGACCTGACTGCAAAGCCGCCGAACGAGCGGTGTCATCATTCAGAACCAGAATCTCGTGGCTGTCATAATGGCCGACGCTGTCATCCCAGTGGTTGGCGAATTTTTCGAACCCATAGCGTACGCCCGGTTCGTCCGCGACGACCTTGTATGCCCCGGTCGAAATGCCTTCGGCCGGATTGTCCATGCCGCCACCCGGTTGCATGACCAGGTGGTAATCCGACATCAGATACGGCAGGTCCGCATTTGGGGTGGTTAAGGTGACGACCACATAGTCACCGTCGACCCGGATATCCTCGATCCCACGCATGATCCCTAACGCACCGGATTGAGCATCCTCGTTCGAGTGACGCGCCAACGTCTGTTGAACATCCTCTGGCGTCAAGGTCTTTCCATTGTGGAACTCTACTCCCTTGCGAATGCGGAAAGTCCAAACCTTGCCATCCCCGGACGCTTCCCAGCTTTCAGCAATGCTGGGGGCAATGTCGCCATCTGCGGTGACAATCGTCAAAGTGTTACCAAAGGCGCGCAAAGCCTTCGCAGTCACGTGCGACGTCGACAGGGCCGGGTCCAGAGTGTTGGTGCTTTCTCCTCCTTTCAGACCCAGAACAAAGTGCCCCCCTTTCTTGGGCGTATCCGCCAGCCCGGATTCAGCCCAAATGGTGCTGGCTACAGCCGCGCTCAGGCCCAGGGCCGCAGATTTCGCCATGAACTCACGGCGGCTCAACGCTTGGGGGTTGAGTTCGAATTTACTCATTTCATTTCCTAACTGAGAGTCTCACGAAGGTGCAGTCGCAGCGCCTTTAGATTGATTCTGTAACGGGCGCGTGACCGACCTTGGGTGCGTTTATCCAGCCTTGCGAATGACTTCCACGACAAGTTTTGTCGCGTTTGGCATTGCGCTCAGTAGCGCCCTGCGCACACTGGCGGAAATCAATCGGAGGTCTTTATGAAACTGCAAACCCGCGTGGTGGTCATTGGCGGCGGTGTCGTCGGTTGTTCAGTCCTGTATCACCTGACCAAGCTGGGCTGGTCGGATGTCATGCTGCTGGAACGCTCCGAGTTAACCAGCGGATCGACCTGGCACGCGGCGGGCGGGTTTCACACCCTCAACGGCGACACCAATATGGCCGCGCTGCAGGGCTATACCATCCGACTGTATAAAGAGCTGGAAGAAATCACAGGCATGTCCTGCGGGTTGCACCACGTCGGCGGCGTGACCCTGGCCGACAATCAGGACCGTTTTGACATGCTGCTGGCCGAGCGCGCCAAGCACCGTTTCATGGGGTTGGAAACAGAAATCGTCGGGCCGGACGAGATCAAAAATATCGCCCCGATCACCAATACCGATGGCATCATCGGCGCGCTCTACGACCCTCTCGATGGGCATCTTGACCCCTCGGGCACCACACATGCCTACGCCAAGGCGGCGCGGATGGGTGGGGCCACGATCGAAACCCATTGCATGGTGCGAGAAACCAACCAGCGCCCGGATGGCACATGGGATGTGGTGACCGACAAGGGGACGATTCACACGGAGCATGTGGTCAATGCAGGCGGTCTCTGGGCGCGCGAGGTGGGCGCGATGGCGGGTATCTACTTCCCTCTGCACCCGATGGAACACCAATATCTTGTCACGGACTCGATCCCTCAGATCGAGGCGATCATCGACGCCGGTGGCGAGCATCCCCATGTGATGGACCCGGCGGGCGAAAGCTATCTCCGGCAGGAAGGGCGCGGCCTTTGCATCGGGTTTTACGAGCAACCCTGTAAACCCTGGGCCGTCGATGGAACACCTTGGGAGTTCGGCCATGAACTGCTGCCTGATGACTATGACAAGATCACCGACAGCATCGAATTTGCCTACAAACGTTTCCCAGTTCTCGCCGAAGCTGGTGTGAAGTCTGTAATCCACGGGCCGTTCACCTTCGCACCCGACGGAAACCCCCTGGTCGGGCCGGTTCCCGGAATGCGCAACTACTGGTCGGCTTGTGGCGTGATGGCCGGGTTCAGCCAGGGCGGCGGTGTTGGCCTGACGCTGGCGCAATGGATGATCGAAGGCGAGCCCGAACGCGACGTGTTTGCCATGGACGTGGCCCGGTTCGGCGACTGGATCAGCCCCGGTTATACCCGCCCCAAAGTGATCGAGAACTATCAGAAACGCTTCAGCGTCGCCTACCCGAACGAGGAACTGCCCGCAGCGCGTCCCAACCGCACAACGCCGATGTACGACATCTTCAGTGATCTGGGCGCGGTTTGGGGCCAGCAATACGGGCTCGAAGTCGCCAACTACTTTGCCCAAGGAGAGGAGCCGGGGTTCGAGACCCCATCGTTCCGACGGTCCGACGCGTTCGATGCGACAGGTCGCGAAGTGCGTGCCGTGCGCGAGAATGTTGGTATCAACGAAGTCCACAACTTTGGCAAATACCGGATCACCGGACCAGCGGCGCGGGATTGGCTGGACCGGATCATGGCTGGACGTATGCCAAAACCCGGCCGCCTGTCCCTGACACCGATGCTCTCGCCCAAAGGCAAATTGATCGGCGATTTCACCGTGTCGTGTCTGAGCGAAAACGAGTTTCGACTTACGGCCTCATACGGCAGCCAAGCGTTCCACATGCGCTGGTTCTTACAAAATGTGCAGGAAGGCGTATCCATCGAGAACATCAGCGACCGCTTGAACGGGTTTCAGATCGCAGGCCCCAAGGCAACACAGGTGCTGGCCGTCTGCACGCGTGACGATCTGAGTGATTTCCAGTTCCTCGATGTCCGCCGTATGACCGTTGGCATGACCGATTGTATCGTTCAACGTGTCAGCTATACCGGCGATCTCGGGTACGAGATTTACTGCGATCCGATAGCCCAGCGTCAACTCTGGTGGGCATTGTGGGAAGCCGGGCAAACACATGGCATGGTTCCCTTTGGGATGCGCGCGATGATGAGCCTGAGGTTGGACAAGTTTTTTGGCTCGTGGATGCGAGAGTTCTCGCCTGATTACACCGCTGCGGAAACCGGGTTGGACCGCTTCATCTCCTTCCGCAAGAACAGCGACTTTATCGGCCGCGCCGCCGCCGAGGCAGACCGCGCGGACGGAAGCGCCCGCACATTGGTTGCGTTTGAAGTCGATGCACAAGATGCAGACGTCAACGCCTATGAGCCGATCTGGCTGGACGGTTCGGTGGTTGGCTTCTGCACGTCGGGTGGCTTTTCTCACTTCGCGCAGAAATCCATTGCGATGGGGTTCTTGCCTTCTGAGCGTGTGTCAGACGGGCTTGAGGTCGAAATCGAAATCCTGGGGCAGATGCGTAAGGCCCGGGTGATCTCGACGCCCTTGTTCGATCCGGACGGGGCACGCATGAGGGGATGACACTGCGTTTAACCAGCGGCATGGTGGTTGCATGACAAATGTTCCCATCATACTGCTGGCCGCCGGTCAATCCAGCCGCATGGGCGGCGTGGACAAGTTGATGCAACCAATCGACGACACCCCGCTGCTGAAGCGATCCGCACGCACGGCGCGAGCTGTAGGTCCCGTATTAGTCGCCCTGCCCCCAAAACCGCATCCTCGATATGAGGCGCTAAAGGGTTTGGACGTTCTTCCGGTGCCGGTCGCTGAAGCCGCAGAGGGAATGAATGCAAGCTTACGGGCGGCGATGCGACATGTTCCGCCGGGTGCAGAAGCTGTCATGGTATTGCTCGCAGATCTGCCTAACCTGACTCAGGTCGATCTGCGCGCGGTTTTACAGGCACGCGATGCCCACCCGGAAAACCTCATCTGGCGTGGGGCCACTGCAAATGGCAAGCCGGGCCATCCAGTCGTCTTTGACCAATCGCTCTTTGATCAACTCTCGGGCCTACGGGGCGATGAAGGCGCGCAAAAGGTGGTCCAGGCACATGCACAAAAAGTGTACCTGCACCGCCTGCCCGACCGAAATGCGTTGCTGGACTTGGATACACCCCAAGACTGGGACGTTTGGAAAAAAAACCGTGCCCCGGAATAAACTCGGCCCGGTCTGTTAAGACCGGGCCGTTGCCCAAAACAGGACTACCACTTTTCTCAATCCCAAAAGTCCGGCCAGTGCGCCGTCAAAGCACGCTGACTAAATAGCCGCCAAACCTAAACAAGACCCCCTCGTTAACACGCCGCTAAAACTCTCGGTGATCGAGTGAACCAGCAGCGCCCCCTAGCGCTTTTGGCTCCCCCTCACTTGGGCATGTTCATCCTCACTGATCTGATCGTTCAAAACAATGTAAAATTGGAGGGAATGGTTAACTTGGCTCAACTCTGAATGGTTTTTGGGCAACAACGCCATTTACGACGATCAACCCTAGGGCGATTTCAAATTTATGCACAAGATAACGATTCGAGATTATGCGCAAACTTATTCGCGATTTCACCTCGCACACGTTACATTTTTGGTGTCAAGGCCGACCAGCAGCCTTCAAACACACAACCATTGAGGGAGCAGCTATTTTCCCCATCCTGCTGACCAATCATTGTCAACAAAACAAAAATAATTCAACGGTTTTGAGAGTTTGACGTCGATTTCAGCAACAATCCTCCGATTCGCACGACTCCGACCCGTCAATTTCGACGAATCCAGTCTGACGTCGACCGTCACAGAACATCGCCTTTGTGGCGAAATTAAGATTTCTTCACGTATCCCTCAGGAAAGACCAATCCTGGTGCTGCATCTCTTGCTTTAACGCGCAGTCGAATCTGCGCGACACATACAGGAGACAGAAATGAGCATCCGCAAATCATCGCTTTTACTTCCCCGAACCTCCAA
Source organism: Ruegeria sp. HKCCA5763 (assembly GCF_013034545.1). NCBI lineage: Bacteria > Pseudomonadati > Pseudomonadota > Alphaproteobacteria > Rhodobacterales > Roseobacteraceae > Ruegeria > Ruegeria sp. HKCCA5763. The sequence continues at coordinate 692,308 of NZ_WQGF01000001.1, read as the reverse complement.
CTGGATGGGCATCAGCGCCCTAGGGGCCGCGCTGTTGGCGACAACAGCCATTCCGTCCGTGGCGGACGAGGCACTGGCTGATCTGGTTGAAACCGTTTCCCCTTCGGTGGTGACCGTCATCGCGGAGCAGGACAATGTACCTAGCGCAGCGCCTGGGCAAAACTTCGACTTTGACGGGCACCCGTTTGGCGAGTTCTTCAAGCGATTTGGTGCGCCCGAAGGTTTCAATGCACCCCAGCGCGGTCCGGCACAGGGCTTGGGCTCGGGCTTTGTGCTGGATGAGGCGGGATATATCGTCACCAATCATCATGTCGTAGACAACGCCTCTACCGTTACCGTTCGGCTGAGTGATGATCGCAGCTATGAAGCCGAGGTGGTCGGCACCGACCCGCTGACCGACATCGCCGTTTTGAAAATCGACCCGGACACCGCGCTTCAGGCCGTTGAACTGGGCGACAGCGATGTCATCCGTGTCGGCGAAGACGTCGTGGCCATCGGCAATCCCTTTGGCCTCAGCTCCACAGTGACCACCGGCATCGTCTCGGCAAAAGGTCGCAACATCTCTGAAGGCCCCTATGCAGAGTTCATTCAAACCGATGCTGCGATCAACAAGGGCAACTCGGGCGGCCCCCTGTTCAATATGGAAGGCGAAGTTATTGGCGTGAATTCAGCCATTTATTCGCCCAGCGGTGGATCCGTTGGATTGGGCTTTGCCGTGACTTCGAATATCGTCCAGCATATCGCAGCCGACCTGCGTGACGATGGCCAGGTCAGCCGTGGCTGGTTGGGCGTTTCGATCCAAAACGTCAGCCCACAACTTGCTGCCGCTTTGGGTATCGATGCCTCCTCTGGCGCGCTGGTGTCCGATGTTGTTTCCGACAGCCCGGCGGATGGTGTTCTGAAGCAAGGCGATGTGATCCTGACGTTCAACGATGAAGCCGTAGACTCAAGCAGTGACCTGCCCATTCTCGTCGGCACGACCAAAGTTGGCACGGACAGCACTCTGACGGTTTTGCGTGATGGTAAGCAGGAAACGCTGACTCTGACAGTCGGTCAGCATCAGGCGGCGTCTGCCCAACCTGATACACCGGTCGAGGCTGAGGTTGCAGGTACGACACTGGGTGTCACTGTAGCCCCGCTGACTGAAACGGTCCGTGCCGAGACGGGCATTCCCGAGACTGTCGACGGTGTTGTCGTCACGGATCTGAAACCCGATAGCCCCGCCGCAAAGGCCGGTCTGCAGCGTGGTGACGTGATCGTCAAACTGGGTAACCAAGAGACGTTCACACCCGATGCTTTGAAGGCGGCGCTGGACAGCGAAAAGACCGATCCGGCTCTGGTGCTGATCAATCGCGGCGGTAGTCAGATCTTCGTCGCAGTCGAACTCGCCTGATCAGGAAACCGGGCGCGCCGCTTGATGGGGATTTTCGGCGCGCCTCACCCGGCAGATCAGAATTGTCCACTGTCTGCCGGGCTTGCCGGGTGCGTGCCCAGAACCCGGCAAGATCCCCCGAATTCCATGTGCATCACCTGAATATTGTGTTTAAATCCCGATAGAAAGGAGCCAGACCATGAGCCGCCGCCTGTTGATCGTGGAAGATGACGCTGACACCAGGGACTTCATCGCCAAAGGGTTCGGCGAAGAAGGCTATGTGGTCGAAACCGCCGCAGATGGGCGCGAAGGGTTGTATCACGCCACAGATGGCGGGTTTGACGCCATTGTACTGGACCGGATGCTGCCGGGCTTGGATGGGCTGTCCTTGATCAAGTCACTGCGGGCAGCCGGTTTGAAAACACCCGTCCTGATGCTGACAGCCATGAGCGCGGTGGATGAACGGGTCAAGGGCCTGCGCTCGGGCGCAGACGATTACCTGGTCAAACCGTTTTCCTTTCAGGAGTTGCACGCCCGCATCGAGGCTCTGCTGCGTCGTCCTCAGGAATCCGAAGAAACACCGACACTCACCTGCAAAGACCTTGAGATGGATCTGTTGACCCGCAAGGTTACTCGCGCCGGGCACGAGATCACCCTCACCCCGCGCGAGTTCCAGATCCTCGAATATTTTCTGCGCCGTAAGAACCGTGTGGTGTCGCGCACCATGCTGCTTGAAGGCGTTTGGGATTATCACTTCGATCCAAACACAAATGTTGTCGACGTCCATATCTCAAAGCTGCGGCGGCAGTTGGATGAAGGCGGCGATGCCCCCCTGATTGAAACCGTTCGCGGCGCGGGTTACATGATGTCCGATGGATAACCTTCGGCTTTCCCTAAACAATTCCAGAACACGGCTGGTCGCGACCAGCATGTTTCTCAGCACCTTTCTGACTGCGTCGGTACTGGCCGTGGTGTACGTCACCGCAAACCGAAGCATTGAAGCCGAGACACGCTCGGTCGTCTCGGCCGAGCTGACCGGGTTGGCGGATGAATATGAACGGCGAGGTCTGCTTGGGCTGATCACCGCAATCGAACGTCGCCTGCCAAGCGCCTCTGAACGCGACGCGCTTTACCTGTTGACCGACCGGCTTGGGGTCAAGCTGGTGGGCAACCTGAAATCCTGGCCTGTCAATGTTGCAGCAGGCAGTGGTTGGGTCGATCTGGAGCTTCGCCGCGCCGACAATGACCAGCTTGTCCCGGTGTCTGCTGCATCGATCCGCCTGCCCGGCGGAGAGCGTCTTCTGGTTGGGCGCGACGCCGCCACGCGTCAGCAGTTTGACCGCGTCTTGTTCCGATCCGTTGCACTGGCGCTGGGGATTGCCTTTGTACTGAGCGTGATTACCGGCTGGCTGTTTACACGCCTGGTCTTTGCACGCCTCTCGGACATAGCTAGCACAGCAGAAAACATCGTATCAGGCGATCTATCCAAAAGAATGCCCCTGCGCGGAACCGGCGACGAATTCGACCAGGTCTCGCGCACTTTGAACAACATGCTGGATCGGATTGAGGAATTAATCAGCAACCTGCGCACCACGTCGAATTCCATAGCGCATGACCTGCGATCTCCGCTCTCGCGCCTGCGCCAGCGTGTCGAAGCCCTGTCAGAGCCGGGAAAAACCGATCTGGACCGAGAAGTCGATGTCGCCCGCGCTACGGCAGAAATTGACCACGTGCTGCGCGTGCTGGCACAGCTGACCGAGATTTCGCGCGCCGAAGCCGGGCTTGGGCGCGAACAGTTTGAAACCATCGACTTGCAGCACCTCGTCGGCGATGTTGTCGAACTTTACGACCCGGTGGCTGCCGATCAGGGCATAACACTCGAGGTGACTGGCTCAGCCCCCCCAATCGAAGGGCACCGCCCTCTATTGTCACAGGCCCTGTCCAACCTGCTTGAAAACGCGATGCGATATGCGCCTGCGGAGTCGACCATCACGATTTCGCTGGATACCGAAAACGGTTTTGCATGTCTGCACGTGCGCGACCAAGGCCCGGGCGTCCCACCTGAAGAACTGGATCGCCTGCAACTGCCTTTCGTAACGCTTGACCCTGCGCGTACGGAGCGAAACGCCGGGCTGGGTCTGGCATTGGTCGCAGCGATTTCGCATATGCATGGCGGAAGGTTTGCAGCCCAAAATTGTGATCCTGGGCTGAAGGCGACGATCTATCTGGCGCAGAATCCCTAAATCGGGATACCGTTTGTTGCCATCGTCTTGTTCTTAAAGCGTTTGTCTTCTGTTACATCCGCCCCGAACCAATCAGGTGGTACAAAAGCTTCGGCATCATCCTCCGAGTCGAATTCGACCTCAACCAGGCGTAACGGCGCCAGATCACCGGAAAAAATATCCAGCTCGAACATGAGCCCATCCGGCAAACGCCCGGTGTAACGCTCTTTCTCGACACGGCGGCCTTCTGTTTCGGGCCAGAAGGTTTCAAACTGTTCCGCTGTGATTTGTGCCTCGCGCTCAACACGGACCAGACCACCGCCGCCTTTCAGTGTCAGGAAAAACGCATCGTCCTTCTGCCTCAACCGCAACTCAGTCGAGTCGTCAGGCGCGGTCAAGTAACCCTGTCGCACAACGGATTTCTGCGCGTTGCTCAGGTCCGGCGCGGCTGCCACCAGAAACTTGCGCTCGATTTCTTTGCTCATTGGGTTGAAACCACTCCGTTTTCCAGTTCGTCGAACAGCGCCCGATAGGCCACACAGGCTGCACTGCGCCCGGCATAGGTGCTGACGGGCGCTCGATGCTGACCCATCTTTTCAATATCCGCAGCAAATGGAACCGCCGTTTGCAAAAACCGTTTAGGATATAGCTTGCGCATCGAGGCCATTGTCTCCTGATGTAAAACCTTTCGTTTCTGCACCATCGAAAAGAACGCACGCAACTTCTTCTTGCGCAGCTTGTGTTCGTCGAAAAAGCGTACCAATTGATCAAACGTTCGCTCGGACAGAGTCGTGGGGATGACGGGAACAACGATTTCATCTGCCGCCTTGAAGATGTTTTCAGACAGGGTGGAAAAGTTCGGCGGACAATCCAGAAGGACCACGTCATAATCGCTGCCGGCGGACACCAGCGCCTTTTTCAAGCGTGAGCGCTTGTTGCGCATTCGGGACAAGAAAACATCGAAATCGCGGAAGGTCAGATTTGCGGGCAACACGTCCAATCCTTCGAAATCGCTGGCCCGGATCGCTTTGGTAAACCGTTCCACGTCCTCGAAAAACCGCGCGTCCGTCAACTTTTTGGACGGCTTCACGCGAAAATAAAAACCCGACGCGCCCTGAGGGTCTAGATCACACAGCAAAACCTGCTTGCCTGCCTGTGCATATGCATGAGCCAGGTTCACCGAGGTCGCGGTTTTGCCGACACCGCCCTTGTTGCTGTAACAGGCAATGATCTTCATTCCTCACTCCTCTTTGTCGTGAAACAAACTGCGGAACAGATTTCGGGTTTCGGGGCTGTCAAAGTGTTGGAAACTGGCGATCACACGGCTGCGTTCGGATTTTTGGCGCTGATCCAGCACGGCAATCAATCCACCAACGGCCAGGCCAACCTGGGCGTCCACACGGCCCTGCGTGTTGCTTTGCTGAGAGACAAAGGTCAGCAAAGCCTCTTGCTGGACGGAATAGTCATTAAAAAGACCCAGATTATCCTGAAGCTTTTTCAAAGGCTTGAGGATCAATTTAAATCCCTTTGCGTCAAAGAGAGGTGCAAAGAATTCCATCAGATAGCGCAGTTTCTTACAGTCGATGCGCAGGTTATGAACCGTTTCGTCCGGGGTGTCATCGGTGATGCCGCGTGCGATTTTGCATACCTTGCGATAGCGTTTCCAGATCAGCGCGCAGGCATAGTCGTACGCGCCCCGATCCGCATTTGGCCCGGGTTGCAGTTGACCGATGCCGTCGAACGTTTCGATCAAATGCTTCATCGAGGTGGCATAGGCTTTGCTGCGCAATCTGCGAGACAAGCGCGACAATTCTTGCCCGCGCTCTGACTGGAACCGGTCAAACATCGCTTGCAAACCAAAATGAAGATGCTCTGGTATGAGATTGAAATACATATCTTTTTCCAAAAGATACACATCCAGATCACGCATGCGCCCGGTCGGTGCCATGAGGTCGGAAAACACCCGCTTAAGCTCGACGGTTTGATCTTCGGAAAAGACGCCTTTAAACAGGCTGATCACAGACCGGATCTTACGTAGCGAGACACGGTAATCGTGCAAAAACTCTGTATCAATATCGGCAACCATACCGCTTTCGTTTTGCCGGGCAACCATCAGATATGTGTGAATAATATCTGCTGCAACTTCGATGGACGGTTCCGCTCTTCCCAATTGGATATCGGGCTTGGCGCGATAGGTCTCCATGCCAGGAAACAACCCGGCATACAGCGCTTCAACATCCTTCGCGCAGTCTGGCAGATCGGCAAAGGCTGTACTGACCTTTTGATATGTCCGTTCGTACCCGCGCAACCTCTGAAGCCGGACAAGCGTGGCCTGCCCCGAGGTTGAAGTCATTGACCAGATCACCCCTCTGACCTGGGTCTTTTGCAATTCATCCAGCACAACAAAGTTTTTTTCTTCTAACTTACCGGCCCCAATCTGCATGAGGGCTCTGAGCTTTGGAAAATCACGCAACGCCGCCTGCACTTCACCGCTCGGCAGATCCTGAATGAACCGCCCCTTGCCTGAGCAGTTCTGGAACAATGGGCGCTGTTCCTTTTGCAGCAATTGCAACGCATCACCGATTTCGATCAGCATCCAACCCTTGGCCCGCAAAGATTGATCATGGCAATCCAGCAATGAAAAAGGTTTGGCCTCGCTGTCCTGTTCAACAACAACAGAGAACCCCGGCAAGGCGGCTTCAACAGCGGACGTGTCCATCACAGAGGGCAGAAAAAACAGGTCTTCAGACGCCCCGGGCATCCTCCTTGCGGTTGATCCACCTCTGGTCTTTTTGTGTTCTGACACTCGACCCTCCGCGATAGCATAGCCTTATGCAATCTCAAGCTTGGAAAAACTTCAAGACATTCCGCTTTGACCATGCGTAATCCCCGGGTGACAGGGGTCAGGGATAAACGTAAAACGAACGAATGAGCGACCCTGTTTCATCGATCCGAAACCTTGGCCCGGCTTTCGAACAAGCCTGCGCCCGTGCGGGTATTCACTCGGCTGAAGAATTGCGTGATCTCGGGCCGGATGAAGCCTATGCCCGCCTGCTCAAAGCAGGCACTAAGGCCCACTTCATCGGTTACTACGTGCTGGTGATGGGCTTGCAGGGCCGTCCGTGGAACGATTGCAAGGGTGAAGAAAAGAAGGCCCTGCGTCAACGCTTTGACGCCATAAAGTCAGGCAACAGTGCCGCGCCGGAAAATAAGATGATCGCCGATCTGGATGCCATTGGCGTGCGCGTTGCACCACAAGATCTAAAGCAAATCTGAACAAAAAAGGCCGCGCCAGTTGGAGCGGCCCAATGATTTGGCAGAAGCGTTGGCTTAGCCAACAAGTTCGATGCCCGAGAAGAAGTACGCGATCTCAACCGCTGCGGTTTCCGGAGCGTCCGAACCGTGGACCGAGTTTTCGCCAACCGATTCCGCGAACTCGGCGCGGATGGTGCCAGCGGCTGCGTCTGCGGGGTTGGTTGCGCCCATGACTTCGCGGTTCTTTGCAATGGCGCCTTCGCCTTCCAGAACCTGAACAACGACCGGAGCCGACGACATGAACTCGCACAGTTCGTCATAGAACGGACGCTCGGCGTGCACTTCGTAGAACTTGCCAGCTTGCTCTTTGGTCATGTGGATGCGCTTTTGCGCGACGATGCGCAGGCCGGCCTCTTCGAACTTGGCATTGATTTTGCCAGTCAGGTTGCGGCGGGTTGCATCGGGTTTGATGATCGAGAATGTGCGTTCCAGTGCCATATCGGCCTCTCCTTACAATGTGGCGCGGGGCCCGCGCCGAAATCCATCGCGCGCCGCGTATCACGGTCTTTGGCTTATGAAAAGTGTTATGATGGCCCGTTCGCCGCTTTGGGGTTCAGAATGTGTCAGGCAGCGGGTCGATCCAATCCAGACGACGAACATAAACTACGGCCAACAACCCGGCAAAGCTGCACGCCCACATCATGCCCAGAACCAGAAAGGGCCCGTTTTCAGGGCTGACAAATGCACCCGTCACCGAGGTCAGGATAGCCCCAAGCGCCACGATCATTGCCCCAGACAGCCCGGCTGCGCTGCCCGCCAACTTAGGGCGCACGGACATGATCCCTGCAGTGGCATTTGCATTGGTCAGGCCATTGCCGAATCCAACGCAGATGGCCGATCCGAAGAACACCCAGACTGACCCCAGGCCAGTGAGAAACAGAAGTAATCCAAGGAATGGCCCGGTCGAAGCCACAACCCGGCCGATCAGGATCATCGTGGTCAGGCGTGTCCGCGCCGCTATCCGACCGGTGACGAAGTTCCCGACCATGTACCCACCGGTTATGATGCCAATCCCAAGACCCAACATCGCCGGGCTTAGATCGAACCAGGCAGCCGCGACCAGAGGCGCGCCAGTGATAAAGCTATAGAATCCACCAATCGAAAACGACGCACACAAGGCGTAACCCCAAAACCTGCGGGCGCGAAACAGATCCGGATATTCGCGCAGTTGGGCAGTAAAGGTAGAAGAACGGTTCGTGTTGGTTTCGCCCATGTCAAACCACAGCAGAACCAGCACCCCTGCACCCAGCAACGTGTAAAGCACAAACCCCGAGCGCCAACCAAAAAGCACATCCAGCCCGCCGCCCAGCATCGGCCCAAGCATCGGCGCCAAAGCCATGGCCATCGTCACATAACCCAGTTTGCTGGCCGCCTCGTTCGGCGGATACTGGTCTCTGATTGATGCGCTGGACAGAACCGACCCGGCCACCACTGCGGCCTGCAAAAGACGGAACCCCAGGAACACCCAGATCGACTGGGCCAGTGTGCATCCGATTGAGGCGATGACGAAGAAGGTCATGCACATCAACAGTATCGGTCTGCGCCCGAAGCGATCAGACAGCGGCCCCATGATCAGTTGCAGCACGGCTGAAACCGCCAGATACCCGGCAACTGACAGGTTCATCAGGCCGTAATCCACGCCGAAATCTTCGCTCATGTGGGCCAGCGACGGCAGGAACAAGTTCAGCGACAGCACCGACAACGCAGTGGCAAAGATCAGCGTGATCAGATGAGGGGGCGTTTGGGCCGCGCGCATTGGAAAAACCGATCAGAAAAGCAAACGACACAGCGCTAACACATTGAATGAGGCTTGAACATGCCAAGCCGCTGGCGGCGGCATCACGCCTCTGCTAAGAGCGGCCCATGCTACGGATCGAAGACATCACCTATGCCGTTGAAGGCCGCCCTTTATTTGACGGCGCAAGCGCGACCATACCAGACGGGCACAAGGTTGGCCTTGTGGGCCGGAATGGTACCGGCAAGACCACTCTGTTCCGCCTGATCCGGGGGGAACTGGCGCTGGAGTCCGGCAATATCTTGGTCCCCAAACGCGCTCGGATTGGTGGTGTGGCGCAAGAGGTGCCCTCGTCTGGCGTCTCGTTGATCAACACGGTTCTTGCCGCTGATACAGAACGCAGCACCCTGATGGCCGAGGCTGAGACGGCGGATGACCCGGCCCGCATTGCCGAGATCCAGACCCGCCTTGCCGATATCGACGCTTGGTCCGCCGAGGCGCGCGCAGCCTCAATCCTCAAGGGGTTGGGTTTTGACGACGAAGACCAGTTGCGCCCGTGTTCCGATTTCTCGGGCGGCTGGCGGATGCGTGTCGCTTTGGCGGCGGTGTTGTTTTCGCAGCCCGATCTGCTGTTGCTGGACGAACCGACCAACTATCTGGACCTTGAAGGTGCTCTGTGGCTGGAAAGCTATTTGGCCAAATATCCGCACACGGTGATCATCATCAGCCACGACCGAGGGTTGTTGAACCGTGCTGTCGGCTCGATCCTGCATCTCGAGGACCGCAAGCTGACTTATTACGCGGTGCCTTATGACAAGTTCGCCGAACGACGCGCCGAACGTCTGGCGCAGGCGGAATCCGAGAACGCCAAGGCGAAGGCACGCATCGCGCATTTGCAAAGCTTTGTAGATCGCTTCCGCTATAAGGCGTCCAAGGCCGTTCAGGCCCAATCCCGCCTGAAGATGATCGAGCGCATTCAACTTGTCTCGACCCCGCAAGAGGCCGCCCTGCGCGCGTTTTCCTTCCCCGAACCCGAAGAACTGTCGCCGCCGATCATCCAGATCGAGGGCGGTGCGACAGGCTATGGCGAGACTGAGGTTCTGCGCCGCCTGAACCTGCGGATTGACCAGGATGACCGGATTGCCCTGTTGGGCAAGAACGGTCAGGGCAAATCAACCTTGTCCAAGCTTTTGTCTGACCGCCTGCCCCTGATGGCGGGCAAGATGAGCCGTTCCAACAAGCTGCGCATCGGCTATTTCGCACAGCATCAAGTGGATGAGCTTTATGTGGACGAAACGCCATTGGACCACCTGCGCCGTCTGCGTCCTGACGAAGCGCCGGGCAAGTGGCGCTCTCGGCTGGCTGGATTTGGACTGAACGCGGATCAGGCCGAAACCGAGGTTGGTCGTCTGTCCGGTGGCCAAAAAGCACGCCTTTCGCTGCTGATCGCCACGATTGATGCGCCGCATATGCTGATCCTGGATGAACCGACCAACCACCTCGATATCGAAAGCCGCGAGGCTCTGGTCGAAGCACTGACCGCCTATTCCGGTGCAGTCGTGTTAGTCAGCCACGACATGCACCTTCTAAGCCTTGTCGCGGACCGGCTTTGGTTGGTCTCGGACGGGACAGTCAAACCCTTCGACGGCGACCTTGAAGCGTACCGATCTTTGTTGTTGGCGCGGGACAAACCGGTCAAAGAAAAGCCGCAAGTCAGCAAGTCCAAACGCCCCTCGCGCGAGGCTATGCTGGCCTTACGGGCCGATTTGCGCAAATGCGAGGATCGGATCGAGAAGCTGACGGATATGCATGACAAGCTTTCGGCCAAACTGTCGGACCCGGCTTTGTATGAAGACGACAGGATCAACGATCTGGAAACCTGGAACCGCAAATTCGCGGAAGTGACCGAGGCGATGCAAAAGGCCGAAGCACTATGGGTTGCTGCGGCAGAACGGCTGGAACAGGCAGAAACAGCATGACAACACCGATCAAGGATACCAACGCTATGATTGCCGGTATGCATCCTGTTTTGCAGCCTGGTGAGTTTGCCTTTGTTGTCTGGTCAGAAAACGAAACCTGGCCAGAAGGCACGCGTGCGAGCTGTGTCGAGGCTGAGGGGTTGTCTCTCATCGTGCCAACCGCACAGGCGCCGCAGGATGCCGTCGCAATGCGTTGCATCACATTGCAGGTTCACTCTTCGCTGGAAGGTGTCGGTTTGACCGCAGCCGTATCCGACGCGCTGGCTCAGGCTGGCATTCCCGCAAACATGGTCGCTGGGTATCACCACGATCATGTCTATGTGCCATCAAACCTGTCGAAAGACGCCCTGAAAATCCTGCAGGCACTGCAACGGAGCAGCAACTAAAATGGACAGTGCATTCTTAATTACTGCGTTCACAACGCTCTTCGTTGTCCTGGACCCGCCTGCACAAACACCGATCTTTGTGGCGTTGACTCAGGGGATGGATTGGCACACGCGCCGATCCATTGCGATCCGGGCGTGCCTGACGGCAGGCTTCATTCTGGCTTTGTTTGCCGCTTTCGGTGAAGCTCTTCTAGGATTTGTCGGCATCTCGATGGAGGCGTTTCGCGTTGCGGGGGGCGTTCTGCTGTTCCTGACCGCGCTCGACATGCTGTTTGAGCGCCGCACCAAACGCCGTGAAAGCAGCGCCGAAGAAGAGGAGCACCCGGACCCATCAGTCTTCCCACTGGGCATTCCGCTGATCGCTGGCCCCGGCTCGATTGCAACGATGATCCTGCTTGCGGGCCAGCAGCCCGGCATTCAGGGTCTTGCCGTTGTTATTGGCGTCATGCTGGTCGTTCTGGCGATGGTATTCGTGATGTATCTGACATCCGGCGCAGTGGCGCGCGTTCTGGGCAAGACCGGGCTGAACGTTCTGACCCGGCTGTTGGGGATGTTGCTGGCGGCGCTTTCGGTACAGTTCATTCTGGATGGCCTCAAAGCCTTTGGTTTTGCCGCATAAACCCCCATATACCGTAGTACTGACCGAAGTGGGGATACCCGAATGGAAGACGTCAACATAGGACAACTGGTCTATCTGGTCGTGCTTGGCCTGGCGGTTGCTTTCTGGTTCGTCTCGCAAAACCGCCAGTCCCTGAACAAGACGTTGCAGCAGGTAATGGCCTGGGTGTTCATCTTTGTCGGAGTCATTGCCGTCATCGGCCTGTGGGAGGATATCCGGTCCTCGGTTGGCCCCGCCCCGCAGATGACCGTTTCGGGCGAGACGATTGAGGTGCCCCGCGCCTATGATGGCCATTATTACCTACCCGTTTTGGTGAATGGTGAGCCGATCAACTTTCTTGTCGACACCGGTGCCAGCCAGATTGTTCTGAGCGCGCAGGATGCGGAACGTGCAGGTATCGATCCTGATCAACTGAATTATTTCGGGCGCGCCCTGACTGCCAATGGCGAGGTGCGCACCGCTCCGATCCGGCTGGAAACCCTGACGGTTGGCCCCATCACCGATCAAAACGTTTCGGCCTGGGTCAATGAGGGTGAGCTGCACAAATCCCTGCTGGGGATGGATTACCTGCATCGGTTTTCGAACATCCAGTTCGCAGACGGGCGCATGATCCTGTCACGCTGACCTCTTCAGGGCTGCATTCGATCATTGAGAACAAAATAAGAACATGCTAATCTGCACGCATGTCTGCCCAGCTTCTCGATCACAAACCCGCGCGTGCTGCTCCGGGATTGAACCTGCATAATCAGATCACCCTGCAACTGGGCCGCGTGCACGAGGCATGCGGCCCCGCCCGGCGCAGCTTTGCTATGTGGCTGGCTGGCCAGGCGCAGGGGCCCGTACTGTGGATCTCTCCCGCGTGGGAGCCCGGCCAGCTGAACCCGGACGGGATGATGCCCTTTGCCGATCCGGCCCGGTTCATCTTTGTCCACCCCACCCGCGCCGAAGATCTGTTGTGGTGCATGGAAGAGGCGCTGCGCAGCGGGGCGATCCCGTTGATCATCGGCGACCTGCCGGGCGCGCCGGTTCTGACACCGGTGCGCCGGATGCATCTGGCCGCCGAACAGGGCGGCACGATGGGGCGGGCTCCGCTTGGCCTGCTGCTGACACCCGGTGACGGTGGCGCGCAAGGGGTCGAGACACGCTGGCACATGGCTGCCGCCCATCAGGGCGAAGCCCGGTGCTGGACCCTGACCCGCCGCCGGGCCCGCGCCCTGCCCCCGGTCACATGGCAGGCCACCATGACTGCGGCCCGCGCCGGTTTACACCTGAAGCGCACCGAAACAGAAGACGCTGTGACGTGAACACAAATAGCTCACGCAAGATGTGACTGGTCAAAACACCTACCGCACCCTAGCGTCACCGCATGAGCCACCCGATCCACGACAGCCGCTATTCCTGGCTTCGCCTTCTGATCACACTCGCCATTGCAACAGTGGCGAATGTGGGGATGTGGGCGGTGATCGTGGTCATGCCCGCAGTCGAGGTTGAATTCGGCGCTGGTCGCGCAGAAGCTTCGATGCCCTACACGCTTACGATGATCGGTTTTGCCCTGGGCAATATGTGGTTGGGTCAGTTGGTAGACCGGCTGGGTGTAACCATGGCCCTGATCGGCGCAGCCATCTTGAGTGCCCTAAGCTATGTGCTGGCAACGCTGGCACCAAATATCATGCTGCTGTCTGCCGCGCATCTTCTGCTTGGGTTAGGCACGTCAATTGGATTTGGCCCACTGATCGCCGATATATCGCATTGGTTCATGAAACGACGCGGTATTGCCGTTGCGTTGGTGGCCAGCGGAAATTACCTGTCCGGAGCTATCTGGCCCACCATGCTGTCGGGCATTCTGGCGCGCGATGGATGGCAACAGGTCTATGTGACATTAGCCGTTCTAACACTGCTCGTCGTTATCCCACTGTCCCTACTCCTACGCCGCCGGGTCCCGGTCGAGGCACACAGTACGGCCGAAGCCTCTGCCCAGATCAACGCACGCAGTGCAGGTGTATCACCTCGCACACTGCAATATATTCTTGGCTTGGCTGGCATTGGCTGTTGCGTAGCTATGTCCATGCCGCAGGTCCATATCGTCTCTTACTGCGTCGGGTTGGGATATGGCCCCGCGGTGGGCGCCGAGATGCTGTCACTAATGTTGTTGGGTGGTGTCGTAAGCCGCTTGGTCTCGGGCCTTCTGGCCGATCACCTTGGTGGGGTCATGACCCTTTTGATTGGCTCAGTCCTGCAATGCATCGCGCTGTTCTTGTTCCTGCCCTATGACGGGATGGTCTCGCTTTATTTTATCAGCCTGATGTTCGGGCTGGCCCAGGGCGGCATCGTGCCCAGCTATGCCTTGGTTGTCCGCGAGTACATGCCTCCGCAAGAGGCAGGCGCGCGGGTCGGATTTGTTTTGATGATGACCATTCTTGGCATGGCCCTTGGCGGCTGGATGTCGGGCTGGATTTACGACCTCACCGGAAGCTACCAACTGGCATTCGTGAACGGTATTCTCTGGAACGGCCTGAACATCGCGATCGTTCTGATGCTTCTCAAGCGATCCCGCCCCAGACGGGAAAGGGTCATGGCATGACGTTTGTAAACCGCCGTACTGTCCTTGCCGGGCTTGCATCCCTGCCCTTCGCCCGACCGTCGCTTGCCGCACTTAGCCCCTATGTTCTGTCGACAACGGACACCAGGGTTGGCTTCAGTTTCAACCTTTCAGGCGTGATGCAGACGGGATCCATGCCGATACGCTTCGCCAACGTCCAAGTCGATACGCGCCAACTACAAAACAGCCAGGTCACCGTAGTGCTGGATGTCAGCAAGGCCAGAACTCGGTTGCCCTTTGCCCGAATGCCCATGCTTAGCCCCAGCGTACTGGACGCCAAACAGCACCCGACGATCCGTTTTGTCTCAACAAAAATTGAGCTTGGCGCGCAAGGGCGTATCTCGGACGGGGCCCGCATAACCGGCGATTTGACCGTCCGCGGTGTAACGCGCCCCATCACGCTGAACGCCAATCTCTATCGCAAGGCAGGCACTACGGTTGACGACCTGACAAACCTGTCTATCGGTCTGACGGGGGCCTTGAACAGGCATGATTTTGGCGCGTCGGGTTATCCCGATCTTGTTCGGGACAATGTCGGTCTGAACATCCACGCCGAGATCAGTCGTGCAAGTTGATCCACAAAGCGCAAAAACGACTCGATAAAGTCGAATAGGTGCGCGCATTGTGCGGCAATGACGCCAATCTGAGATCACTATGCGTACCATTATTTCCTTTGCCGCCCTTTTCCTTTCAGCCATTCTATTGCAACTGTCGACAGGCGGGGTTGGCCCGCTTGACGCCATATCCGGCATCACCCTGGAATTCACGACCGAACAGATCGGTCTGCTGGGATCGGCTCATTTTATCGGCTTTTTCGTAGGGTGTTGGTGGGCCCCACGACTGATGGGCAGTGTCGGACATTCCCGCGCCTTCGCCGTCTGTACTGCATTGGGCGCGATGGGGCTGATCGGCCACACCCTAACCAACGATCCCTATATCTGGGCCATCCTCAGGATCGCATCAGGAACATGTATCGCAGGCTGCTACACTGTGATCGAGGCTTGGCTGAACGCAAAGGTCACGAATGAAACACGCGGACGGGCGATGGGCACCTACCGGCTTGTTGACCTGGGCGCCTCGCTTGGCGCACAGATGATCATCGCGGTTCTGCCGCCAGCATCTTACGTGTCTTATAACCTGTTGGCGATCCTGTGCTGTGCCTCGCTGCTGCCGCTGACGCTGACCCGAGCGAACCAGCCGCCAACACCCAACACACAGCGCTTGCGGCCCAAGCTGGCTTGGGCCTGTTCCCCTCTGGCCGTCGCGGGTGTGATCGTTTCAGCGCTCAGCTCTGCGTCCTTCCGAATGGTTGGCCCGGTCTACGGGCAAGAGGTTGGTCTGGGCATTGACCAGATTGCTTTCTTCCTTGCTTCGTTTGTTTTGGGCGGAGCCCTGGCGCAATACCCGTTAGGCTGGCTGGCTGACAAGTATGACCGACGCTGGGTTCTGATCTGGCTGTCGGCCGCTGCTGTACTGAGCTGCGGGATCACGATGGCCGCCAGCGGCGCTGGGACGGTTGGGGTGATGCTGGCCGCCGGGTTCTTTGGTCTGACGACCTTTCCGATCTTTTCGCTGTCTTCGGCCCACGCGAATGACTTTGCCACCAGTGAAGAACGGGTCGAGCTGTCCGCTGCATTGATGTTCTGGTACGCTTTGGGCGCTATTGCATCGCCCTATATTTCCTCGACACTGATCGAACAGTTCGGCCCCGGCGCTTTGTTTGCATTTGTGGCCGTCGGACATCTGGGATTGATCATCTTTGGTCTTGCGCGGATGCGCTCTCGCCCAACGCCAGAAGAGCGGACGAACTATGTTTACGCTCCGCGCACATCCTTTACCGTCGGGCGCCTTCTGAAACGCTCTCGGGAAGAATAATAAAGGGCCGGGAAATCCCCGGCCCTTTTGTTGTTTGTTCGCATATTATTGAGTCGGCAGCGTTTCTTCCTCGACAACATCGACCACTTCTGCGGGTTCCGGCGTCGCCTCTAGCGCGCCGTTCACTACTCCGCCGACACCGTTTTCCATCGACAGACCCAGCTCCTCGCCCAGCTTCTTGAGTGCGGGCATCTGCACAGCCATGCCCATGATCGAATCCAGCGCTTGATTGACCACCGGCTTGTCGCTGTTGGCCGCGCCACCGCCTGAAGCACCGGCACCGATCCCACCAACCTGATGGATTTTGATCGAGTCGATCTTCTCGGCCGGTTTCACCATTTCCGAGATGATCGACGGCATGGTTTCAATCCTGGCCATATCGACCTTCATGCGGATCTGCGCAGCAGAAAGAGCGTTGTCGGCTTCAACAATCGCACGCTTACCTTCTGCTTCGGCCAGCATGTCGTTTTTCTTCGCCTCGGCACGAATGTTCAGCGCATCCGCTTCGGCCTGTGCTTCTTCACGACGCGCTTCGGCACGGTCTGCGGCGGCTTCTTTCTCGGCCTGCGCGGCCAGACGGATCGCGGTCGCCTGACGTTCGGCTTCGCGCGTGGCTTCGATCAATACGATCTGCTTCTGGCGCTCAGCCTCGGCCACTTCGCGGGCGGTCACGACGGCCTCGGTCGCCTTTGTCGCCTCGGCCCGGGCAAGGTCAGCAGATGCACGCGCACGGCTTTCCTCTTCGGATTTCTGCGCGATGATGATCTGACGCTCCTGCTCGGCCACTTCGATCTCACGTTCTTTCGCAATCTCAGCATCGCGGATCTTGCGCTCGCGCTCGATCTCGGCCCCGCGGATGGCTTCTTCACGGGCGATCCGGGCACGTTCGGTTTCGCGCACCGAATCTTCGGTCCGCGCCGCAATCTCGGCCTCTTGCGCCACGCGCAGGGTTTCAACCTTCTGAGTCTGCTCGATCCGCGCCTGTGCCTCGTCCTGCTCGATCAGCAGTTTCTGACGCTCGGCCTCCATCGCGGCCCGGCGTACTTCAACCTCGGCATCCGCATCAATCTGCGCGCGCTCTTTTTTCGAGGCTGCAATCACCTCGGCCAGTTTGCGCATACCCACAGCGTTAAAGGCGTTATTCTCGTCCAGTGCTTCGAACGGCGTCTGGTCAAGCGCAGTCAGCGACACGGATTCCAGCGACAGGCCGTTCTTCAACAGGTCTTCGGACACTGCGTTCTGCACCTCTTGCACAAAGTCAGCGCGGTTTTCGTGCAGCCCGTCCATGGTCATCTGCGCGGCCACGGCGCGCAAACCGTCGATCAGTTTACCTTCGATCATCTCGCGCAGTTGTTCGACGTCAAACGTGCGTGAGCCCAGCGTCTGCGCGGCGCGCGCGATTCCCTCTTCCGTCGCCATGACCGAGACGTAGAATTCGACACCCACGTCCACGCGCATCCTGTCCTGAGTGATCAGTGCAGCCTCGCCGCTGCGTTGCACTTCAAGGCGGACGGTCTTCATGTTGACGGGGCTGACCTCGTGCAACAGCGGCACGATGACCACACCGCCGTCCATGATAACTTTTTTACCGCCCGCCCCGGTTTTCACCAGGCTCACTTCGCGGGTCGCGCGTTCATAAAGGCGGCCAAGTACAAGGCCGATGAATAGCAGGACGGCCAGAATGGTGACGACCGTAATCGCCAGGAATGAAACTTCCATGCAAAATCCTCCGATTTAAGAGTTGATAATTTGGTTAGTCCGACAAGCCGACCAGAACGAACCGGTCCCGCCGTCTGTCGCGCAGCACCAGAACGTCAGTGCCTTGCTCAAGGATGTCTTTGTCTTGCAGCGGCTCGGCGCGCAGGTGATGGGTGTTTCCGAACCGGTCCATCACCCTCACCTCTGCCGCGCGTCCGCGAGACGCCGTCCCTTGCGAGATCACGCCGCGACGGCGGGCCAGCATCCTTTCGGACATCGCCTCAGTCTCGGTCTTCGGCAACAGGCGGGCGAACACGGTACCAAAGCCGCGCGCAAACCACAGACCGAATGCAGCTGCCGGGATCGCAGCCATCCAGCTTGGCAGATCAAAGCCCAACAAATCACGCAGCGCCAATTGCAGGCCGATGCCCGACAGACCAAAACCCGCCAGCAGGACCACAAGCCAAATCATGAATGGCACTTTGCCAATCCCCAACCATGCCATCGGCCCGGCAGCGGCGGCATCAGGCACGTCCGTCTCAATCTCGGCCAGTTCGAATTCGCCCAGATCAATGTCAGCATCTATGTCGAGATCGAAGTCTGCAACAGCCAGATCCGGAACATCCACAGCATCCAGATCGACCTCGCCCTCACCTGCCAGCAGGCTTCCACCCAGCACCAGAGCAATCAGCTCCAGGGCCAGCAGGCCAAACAGCAGCGCAAGCGCCATGGTAAAGGGCACGAATGCACCCTCAAGCAGGAAGTCGAACATTAGGAATATGCCCTCGTTTTTGTATACTTTTGTATACACTCAATATGGGTAGTCATAATAAAAATACAAGAGATCGTGATTCTATTTTCAACCTATGGGTAGTGTAGACACCTGTTTAACTGCAATCGCTACTCAATTGATAAAGCGTTTTTTGACTGGATCGTGGCATTTCAGGACATCCACGCAAAACCCGGCCTTTTGCTGGCGGGTTACATAAGGTAGACGAGCGCGCAGACAGTTACGTGGACACGCAAAATGGCTCGGATTCTCATCACCTCGGCGATCCCTTACATCAACGGGATCAAGCACCTCGGCAACCTGATCGGCTCGCAACTGCCAGCCGACCTGTACGCACGCTACCAGCGTGGCCGGGGGAATGAGGTCATGTTCCTGTGTGCCACGGATGAACACGGCACGCCCGCGGAACTGGCGGCTGCCAAAGCCGGTAAGCCCGTGGCCGAATACTGCGCTGACATGTACGCGGTTCAGGCCGATATCGCCAACCGGTTCGGCCTCAGCTTCGATCACTTTGGCCGCTCGTCCAGTGAACAGAACAAGCGCCTGACCCAGCATTTTGCAGGCAAGCTGGACGACGCCGGCCTGATCCGTGAGGTCAGCGAGAAACAGGTCTATTCCAACGCGGATGGTCGGTTTCTGCCCGACCGCTACATCGAAGGTACCTGCCCCAATTGCGGGTACGACCGCGCACGCGGCGATCAGTGCGAGAACTGCACCAAGCAGTTGGACCCGACCGACCTGATTGAGCCACGCAGCGCGATAAGTGGCTCGACCGATCTTGAGGTGCGCGAGACCAAGCATCTGTATCTGCGCCAGTCGGCGATGAAGGATCAACTGGATGCGTGGATCGACAGCAAGACCGATTGGCCGGTCCTGACCACATCAATTGCCAAGAAATGGCTGCATGATGGCGACGGTCTTCAAGATCGTGGCATCACCCGCGATCTGGACTGGGGCGTTCCGGTCAAAAAGGGTGACCAGGACTGGCCCGGCATGGAAGGCAAGGTCTTCTATGTCTGGTTCGACGCCCCCATCGAATACATCGCCTGTGCCAAGGAATGGGCGGATGCCAGCGGTAGAACCGATGCCGATTGGGAGCGCTGGTGGCGCACCGACAAAGGCGCAGAAGACGTGCGTTATGTGCAGTTCATGGGCAAGGACAATGTCCCCTTCCACACCTTGTCTTTCCCGGCCACTATATTGGGCACAAACGCGCATAACGAAGTCACCGGATCATCCGAGCGCTGGAAGCTGGTCGATTACATCAAGTCTTTCAACTACCTGAACTATGATGGTGGCCAGTTCTCGACCAGCCAGGGGCGCGGCGTGTTCATGGATCAGGCGCTTGAGATCCTGCCCGCCGACTATTGGCGCTGGTGGCTGCTGAGCCATGCGCCTGAAAGCAGCGACAGTGAGTTTACGTGGGAAAACTTCCAGCAATCGGTGAACAAGGACCTTGCTGATGTTTTGGGTAACTTTGTCAGCCGCATCACCAAGTTCTGCCGCTCGAAGTTTGGCGAAGCAGTGCCGGAAGGCGGCAGATTTGGCGAACGCGAAAACGCTCTGATCGACGAGTTGACCCGCCGCGTCCGCGCCTATGAGGACCACATGGAAACAATGGAGGTTCGCAAATCCGCGCAGGAATTGCGGGCGATCTGGGTTGCGGGCAATGAGTATCTTCAGGCCGCTGCCCCATGGTCAACCTTCAAGGAAGATCCGGAACAAGCTGCGGCTCAGGTGCGTCTGGGGCTGAACCTGATCCGCCTTTATGCTGTTCTCAGCGCGCCGTTCATTCCCGATACCTCGGCCCGAATGCTCAGCGCGATGAACACGCTGGACACGGGATGGCCCGATGACTTGGCCGCCGCATTGGACGCGCTGCCTGCGGGTCGCGCGTTTACTGTGCCCGATGTACTGTTCGCCAAAATCTTGGATGAGCAGCGTGAAGACTGGCAGGAAAAATTCGCTGGCACACGCAACTAATCTTGTTGCATGCTGACAGTATTCGGGGGCCCGCGTGGCCCCTGTTTTGCTTTTGGGCATGATCAAAGTGAACACCTAACATGGTCAAAGCGAAGTAATTTTTCGCACCAGTGCCAACAGGTTCAGGCGTCATCACGCTTGAGAAACCATGTCAAAAAAGTCATCCTGATGCGAAGTTCTTCCGACTCGGGCCTCCAATACGGCGGGCCCGGCATCATTTGTTTCTGTCACGCACGAGGCTTTCGCCATGTTCCCAACACGTTTCTCATCCAACCGGATCAGCAGGCCTCTGGCCACAGCGTCCCTGCTGTTGTCTCTCGGATTGGCGTATCCGGTTGTCGCACAAGAGGAAGGCGCACCCCCCAAAGTCTCAATTGCGGCAGCCTATACCCAAGAAATCACGGATGAAGCCTCGTTCATCGGGCGTGCTCAGGCAATCAACAAGGTCGACATCGTGGCCCGAGTGAACGGGTTTCTCAACAGCAGGGAAGTCGAAGATGGCGCTACAGTCAAAGAGGGAGACCTGCTCTTCACCATCGAACCCGACCTGTATGAAGCGACGCTTGAAGCTCGCAAGGCCGATTTGAACCGGGCCGAGGCCAATCTGGAACTCGCCAAAGTCGATCTTGCGCGCAAGGAAGAACTTTACAAACGCGATGCCACACCAGAGTCGGAACGCGACATCGCGCGCGCCAACGAGTTGGTTGCAGAAGCAGAGGTCAAGGCAGCGAATGCCGCGATCCAACAAGCCGAGCTTGACCTGAGTTATACGCAGATCCATGCGCCGTTTGATGGACGTATCGGCAGCATCACGACCAGCGTTGGTGACGTGGTCGGTCCAACCAACCCTCCATTGGTCAATATCGTTAGCGAAACACCAATTTACGTGAATTTTTCCCTCAATGAAAAAGTATTCACGACGGTTCTGGAATCTTATGGCGAAAACTCGGCCTCTTTGGCGGAAAGCCCGCAAAGCCCCAATGTTCACGTGATCCTGCCAAATGGAAGCGAGTTGGATGAAACCGGAAAAATTGTCTTTGTCGATAACCGCATCGACCCTTTGACAGGCGCAATCAGGGTCCGGGCGCAATTCGACAATGCCGCCCGTCTGATCCTGGACGGCGCCTTCGTGACCGTACAAATCGAAGCGCTGGAGCCAACCTTGCAAGTTCTGGTGCCTCAGGCCGCCTTGCAGCGTGATCAGCGCGGCGAGTTCGTTCTGGTGGTCAACGACAAGCAGATGGTTGAGCAACGCTACATCACCACCGGCGACGCTGTTGGCACGGCCATCATTGTAAAAGAAGGCCTGCGCGAAGGTGAAAGTGTGATTGTTGAGGGCCTTCAACGCGTTCGCCCCGGCGTGGCTGTTGACGCGGTCGTTGCCTCTGAACAGCCAGGAGAATAACTGATGTTCTCAGCCCTGTTCATTAGCCGGCCCAAGCTGGCGCTTGTCATCTCGCTTGTGCTGACCATCATGGGCGGCATTGGCTATTTGGTTCTTCCGGTGGCGCAGTTCCCGGATATCACTCCGCCCGTGGTCAACGTCTCTACCACTTACACCGGTGCAAATGCGGAAACCGTGGAAAACACTGTCGCCGCGCCCATTGAGGCACAGGTCAACGGTGTGGACGACATGATCTATATGACGTCCAGATCGTCTGATAACGGATCCTATTCGCTGGATGTCACCTTCGAGGTCGGCACCGACCCCGACATCGCATCGGTCAACGTGCAAAACCGGGTGGCGCAGGCAATGTCTTCGCTGCCAGCCGAAGTGACATCGTCGGGTGTGGTCACACAGAAATCATCGACCAACATGCTAATGCTGGTCACGTTGACGTCGCCCGATGGCACCTATGACAGCGTGTTCCTGTCCAACTACGCCTCGATCAATCTGCGAGACGCGCTGGCGCGTGTGCAGGGCGTTGGTAAGGCGGACGTTCTGACCAACCTGGAATACGCCATGCGGATCTGGATGGACCCGGACAAGATGGCCGCTCTGTCCATCACGCCGGGCGACGTGATCAATGCGATCCGCGAACAGAACATAGAAGTATCGGCGGGTTCGATCGGCGCCCCTCCGGTGCCCGAAGGGCAGACGTTTCAATACACGATCAAGTCCAAGGGTCGCCTCACATCCGCCGAAGAGTTCAGCGATATCGTAATCCGCACAGGTGAAGATGGCGCGATCGTGCGCGTGAAAGACATCGCCCGAACTGAACTTGGCGCGCAGTTCTATTCGGCCTCGGGCTATTTCCAGGCCGTTCCAGCTACTGTGATCGGTATCTATCAGGCACCCGGCGCGAATGCGCTGGCCGTGTCCGAGCGCGTGGAAGCAGAACTGGAACGCCTGTCCCGCTCCTTCCCGACGGACGTGGAATATGACGTGCCCTTCAACACCACCGATTTTGTCGAGGCATCGCTGAGTGACGTGGTCTCGACCTTGATCCTGACCTTTATTCTGGTGATTTCGGTTGTGTTTGTGTTCCTGGGCAGTTGGCGCGCCACGATTATCCCGGCCGTCGCAATCCCGGTGTCTTTGATCGGGACCTTTGCATTCCTTTTGGCCTTCGGCATGTCGTTGAACACGATCTCTCTGTTTGCGCTGGTTCTGGCCATTGGAATCGTGGTGGATGACGCCATTGTCGTGGTCGAGAACGTAGAGCGCATCATCGCAGACGAAGGTCTGCCCCCTGCCGAGGCAACGCGTAAAGCGATGGGCCAAATCACCGGCCCAGTCATTGCAACCACACTGGTGTTGCTGGCCGTGTTTGTACCGGTAACTTTCATGCCTGGCATTTCGGGACGATTGTATTCACAGTTTGCTGTCACTATTTCGACCGCGGTTGTGATTTCGTCCATCAACGCCCTGACTTTGTCCCCTGCACTCTGTGGGCTGGTTTTGCGTGCGCGCTCGGGCCCGCCCAAGGGGCTGCTGGCTGTCTTCGAAGGTTTTATCGGCACAATGCGCAACGGCTATGTCGCCATTGTGCGCAAACTGCTGGTTTTTCCTGCCATTGCGCTGGCCATCGTGGTTGGACTTGGCATGGGTACAGGGACGATCATGTCGAACACCTCAGCCGGGTTCATTCCGCTTGAGGATAACGGCTATCTCTTTGTTGATGTCCAACTGCCCGACGCCGCCACGCTAGAACGGACCGAGGCCGTGACTGCACGCCTTGACGATCAATTGCGCGAAATCCCAGGTGTGGCCAGCACGGTTCTGGTCAATGGCTTTTCGCTGCTGAACGGCACGATCACCAATGGCGCTGCGATCTTCGTGAACCTCGACAACTGGAGCGAACGGCAAGAGGAAGACCTAAGCGCCGATGCGATCCTGGCCAAGGTCCTTGCCATCTCCAATGCCGAATCCGCGGCCTCGATCGTGGCCTTCAACCCACCGCCTATTCAGGGCTTGGGCATGTCGGCTGGTGTCGAGATGGAGGTACAGCAAACTGGCGGCGGCTCGCCTCAGGATCTGGCCTCAGCCGTGGGGTCCTTTGTCTATGCTGCGAACCAGCGGCCCGAGATTGGGCAGGCTTACACCACCTTCAGGGCCAACGTTCCACAGCTATTCGTGGATCTGGATCGTGAAAAAGCCAAAACGCTGGATGTGTCCGTCGCCGAGGTATTCCAGACGATGCAGGCACAGCTTGGATCGTATTATGTCAACGACTTCAACCTGTTCGGACGCGTCTATCGCGTCATGATACAGGCTGATGGGACCTATAGGGACAATGTCGATGATATTGCGAACCTTTATGTCCGCTCGCAAAAGGGCGATATGGTTCCGTTGGGCACACTGATTGACGTTGAAAACGTGTTGGGGCCGGTTCTGTTGAAGCGACATAACCTGTTTCGCTCGGCCACAGTGACGGCAGTGCCCGCACCAGGCCTTTCCAGTGGTGACGCTATCACAGTGATGACTGAGGAATCGGCCACCGCCCTGCCCCCTGGTTACACGTTCGAATGGACCGGTACGGCGCAGCAACAGCTGGCCTCAGGCAGTCTGGTGATCATTATCCTGGGCCTCGCAATCCTGTTCGGATACCTGTTCCTGGTGGGGCAGTACGAAAGTTGGACATTGCCGGTTTCGATCCTGCTATCTGTGGTCGTGGCCCTATTTGGGGCGGTCGCGGCTGTCGCTATCGTCGGCAGTGACATCAACCTTTATACGCAAATCGGCATGATTATGCTTGTTGGGCTGGCCTCAAAAAACGGTATTCTGATCGTTGAGTTTGCAATGGAGCAACGCGCCAATGGCCTGTCAATCAAAGAGGCCGCAACCGAGGCTGCGCATCAGCGGTTCCGCGCCGTGATGATGACCGCCCTGTCCTTCCTCTTGGGTGTTGTGCCCCTCTTGGCGGCGAACGGAGCCGGTGCTGCAAGCCAGAAAGCGATTGGCGTGGCGGTGTTCGGCGGCATGTTGGCGGCGACGCTGATTGGTGTGATCGTGGTTCCGGTGCTGTATGCCCTCATGCAAAGCATGAGGGAATGGCTGAAGG
This sequence comes from Ruegeria sp. HKCCA5763, assembly GCF_013034545.1. Lineage (NCBI taxonomy): Bacteria > Pseudomonadati > Pseudomonadota > Alphaproteobacteria > Rhodobacterales > Roseobacteraceae > Ruegeria > Ruegeria sp. HKCCA5763. The sequence goes on along the minus strand of NZ_WQGF01000001.1, from coordinate 667,230 downwards.
GCAGCAAAAACGATCCCGGCCCGACCGAGACTGCCACCTGATCCTCAAAAACCCCGCCTCAACGGCGGGGTTTTTTCTTAGGGTGATCTTGCGCGACGACGGCTGGTAACCTCGTGGATCACCTGTTTCGCATCGGCTGGAGGTTCCTGCTCGATTCTGCGATATTCTGATCCATCCCTGCGCCGTGTAAGCAGCCCGCAAGAAATCATCGTGCGCCGCAAGGTGGCCGGATCGTAAAAGGAATGTTCAGCGTTGAGGCACGCGTTAACCTCGGCCTCATGCAAGGACGCACCTGAGGGTAAAGCGGCCCAAACAGCCCAGAGTGCAAGGTTTTGCACCGAACGTTTCGAAGGCCAAAGCTGCAACCTGCCGTTTGAATCGAACAAACGCAGTGCGCGTTCCACTGCTCGCGCATTGGGTGGTGGTGGGTCCGAGCGCGCCTGTAATCGGCGACTGGCGGCGCTGTCGGCTCGCATATGTTGCACATTCTGATAACCGGCTGCGCGTGCCACCATGTTCATCAGTTTTAAGTGCGAAGGGCTGGCCCCTCCCAACTGGATGGCCAGGGTACGAACAAACGGGGTTAGATCATCCACATGCAAAGGGACTGGTGTCTTGCTCATCACACATCCATATCGGGCGTTCTGCGCATTCGTTGGCCGCTGACCTGACGAAGCAACGCCCTGAGTGTTGCGATGTCAATCCTATCCTAAAGGCAGGTTTAGCGCTCTGAAACAGAGCAGCGGCGCCTCGGTGTCTGCCGACCGTGCCCGATGGCTAGCATAACAGCGGTCGATCGCCAAGGGGCATGCGCCCCTGTTACGCGGCGCGGCGCTCGGCCATCCAACCATCGATCCGCGCGATCTGTTCGTCGTTAAGCCGAAGCCCCAGCTTGTTGCGTCGCCAGACGACGTCTTCGGCGGTGCGCGCATATTCCTTGTCCATCAACCAAGTAACCTCTTGCGCGGTCAGGGTTGCGCCAAAATCTTCACCCAGGTCAGACGCTAGTTTAGCGCCAGCAATAACTGCGGGCGCCTCGGTCCCATAGGCGCGGATCAACCGAGCTGCCCATGCTGCGTTCAGAAAAGGATACTCCGCCAGAAGTTTGCTTTTCAGGGCATCTACGGCATCCACCGGAAAGTCGCCGCCGGGCAAGGCAACTCCGGCAGTCCAGGGTTTGGGCAGGTCCGGAAAGAACTCAGCCACCTTTTCCAACGCGCTTTCTGCGAGCCTGCGATAGGTGGTGATCTTACCGCCAAATACGTTCAGGACCGGTGCCCCACCCTGAGCGTCAACTTTCAGCGTGTAGTCGCGCGTCGCTGCTGTCGCGCTGCTGGCCCCATCGTCATACAGCGGGCGCACGCCGGAATAGGTCCAGACAATATCGTCGCGGGTCACGGCGCGTTGGAAGTATTTCGAAGCGAAGGCGCATAGATACTCCTGCTCGGCCTCGGTACATACCGGCGCGGTGGACGGATCCGGATGATCCTGATCGGTTGTGCCAATCAGGGTGAAGTCCTGTTCATAAGGAATGGCAAAAATAATACGGCCATCTTCACCCTGAAAGAAATAGCACTTGTCGTGATCGTACAGCCTGGGCGTCACGATATGGCTGCCACGTACCAGCCTGACGCCCTCGCGCGAGTTCACGCGGATCTTCGTCTGTATGATGTCGCCGACCCACGGGCCACCGGCGTTGATCAGCATTTTGGCCTGAATTACACGGGTCTGATCGCTGTCACGATCCCGAACAGTTACCCTCCACAGATCGTCCACCCGCTCGGCCGAAATCACCTCGGTCCGCACCATGATCTGCGCACCACGCGCCTCAGCGTCGCGTGCATTCAGAACCACCAGGCGGGAATCCTCGATCCAACAATCGGAATACTCATAAGCCGTTTCGAATCTATCCTGTAGAGGGGTTCCTTCTGCGGCCGTGCGCAAGTTCAGCGACGTGGTTCCGGGCAGAATTTTGCGCCCGCCCAGATTATCGTAGAGGAACAACCCCAACCGGATCAGCCAAGCCGGACGCCGCCCGCGCATCCACGGCATAACTGTGCTAAGCAATCGCGATGTCGGTGTCTCGGAATCGAACCGCATATCCGCGTGGTAAGGCAATACAAAGCGCATCGGCCAGCTGATATGAGGCATGGCCCGCAGCAGGGTTTCACGTTCGATCAGTGCCTCGCGAACAAGCCGGATTTCAAAAAACTCCAGATATCGCAGCCCGCCATGAAACAGCTTAGTCGAAGCAGAAGACGTAGCAGACGCCAAATCGTTCATTTCCGCAAGCATAACGGACAGGCCCCGCCCAGCAGCGTCCCGTGCGATGCCACAGCCATTAATGCCGCCACCAATGATGAAAAGGTCTGTGATCTGATTATCCGTCGGCTGCATATCCCTTGATTCCTCGCAAGGCCTGATCAGGCGTATTAGCCAGAATACCATTCGTATGGTCAATGTTTATGTTCGTTTATTTTCTTTTTGCAACGCTGATATGAAATTTTCACAGCCCTTCTTGCCAATTCCCTAGAAAAGAACAAAAACGAAAGAGCGCATTGCTTTGGATCTGCCCCATGTCTCTTTCGTTCCGCCAATCCGACATTCTGGACATCGCCAGCATTGAAGGGCGCGTCACGGTCGAAGGGTTGGCCGAGCGGTTTGGCGTCACCGTACAGACGATCCGGCGCGACCTGACGGAACTTGCGGATGCCGGGAAACTTGACCGGGTTCATGGCGGCGCGGTTCTACGCTCGGGCGTGTCCAATATCGGTTATGACGACCGGCGCGCGCTGAATGCGGATGCCAAAACCCGCATCGCGCAGACCTGCGCCTCTGATATTCCGGATGGCGCCTCAATCTTCATGAATATCGGCACCTCAACCGAGGCCGTAGCACGGCAATTGCTGAGCCATAAGAATCTGATGGTCGTGACCAACAACATGAACGTCGCCAACATCCTGATTGAAAACCCCGACTGCGAGATCGTCGTGGCGGGCGGCGTCTTGCGACGTTCGGATGGCGGGCTGATCGGCAATCTGACTGTTTCGACGATACAGCAGTTCAAGTTTGACCTGGCCGTCATCGGATGCTCGGCACTGGATCGAGACGGAGATCTGTTGGATTTCGACTTCCAAGAGGTTCAGGTCAGCCAAACGATCATCGCACAAGCCCGGCGTACCTTTCTGGTGGCAGATCATTCAAAGTTTCAACGTTCAGCCCCTGCGCGGATCACATCGATGTCCGAAATCGACAGGATTTACACAGATGTTCATCTGCCGGGTGATCTGCCGCAACACTGTCGGGAATGGCAAACAGAGGTCGTTCTCTGCGCGCAGTAGCTTTCACGCTTCAACGTTTGGGTGAATTGCGCAGCTTGTCAGATGCCGATCGGCCTGACACTATTCACTGTAATTACAATGTGCACGGGAAGGAAGGACCGGGCCATGATTGCGTTATTGTTTCTGCTGTTTACCGTCACAATGGGGCTCAACTATTTCAACCTGACGAAGACCGGGGGTTTGCTGTTTTTCGCCACGTTGGCGCTCAGCATCTATTGGTTGAAATTCCACGCCACCAGCCAATTGACCATTCAACTGTAAAGGGACCGTTATGACACCTGAACTGTCCCGAACCCTCAATGCGATCGGAATGCTTGCTGTCAGCCTCGTTCTGGTTCTGGCATATGTTTACCAATTTGCGCTCTATGAACTGCCCTGCCCGCTTTGCCTGTTGCAGCGGGTCGGTTTTGTGGCCGTGGGGGTTGGGCTTGGCCTGAACCTGCTATACGGCGCAAGACCCCACCATTATGCGATTGTTCTGATCGCTGCGCTGTATGGGGTCTCGGTTTCGATCCGTCAGATCCTGCTGCATATCGTACCCGGAACAGGCCATTACGGATCACCGGTTCTGGGGCTTCACTATTACACATGGGCAGCAATCGCCTTCTTCCTCGTCTTGCTGGGCACGGCAGTCATGCTGTTGTTTGAGCGTCAGTACGACCACGACGCGTCTGCAGAGCCGAAATTTGGAGGCAACAAACTGGCCAAAACTGCCTTTTTCGTCATGCTGGCGCTGGCTGTGCTGAATGCCGGGTCAACCCTTCTGGAATGCGGCCCCGGCATCTGCGCTGACCCGCCTACAAGCTACAAATTGATTGACGAACTGGACGCGGACAACGGAGGATAAGACAACCTTCGCCCGAAGAGGAGGCACGAGCATGGGACTATTGGGGCAGCCGTTAGGCTATTACGACTATCTGACATTTGTTGCGCTGATCCTGCTTCTTGCAGCGGTGATGGGTGTGTTTCTGTTTCTCATGGGGCTTCCGGGACGGATCGCGATCAAGCGCAATCATCCGCATGCCGAAGCCGTCAAGATCATGGGATGGATGGGGTTTTTGGCCGTGGTTCCTTGGGTTCACGCCTTTATGTGGGCGTTCCATGATGGCGTTACGGTGGACATTCGCCGGGGCCCGGATGAAGAGAAAGACGCCATTCGCGACGAAATCAAACGTCTGGGCGGCAAGGTCAGACCTGAGTATCAGGATCGTCTGGACACAGACAACACGCAGAAAAGCTAAGGCCGAAGGAAAGAAATACCTATGTTCGTTGCCCTCGGCATCACGCTTTTTTACATCATTTTTGTCTGGCTCATCTTCTTCAAGCTGGAACTTTTGAAATTCAATATTGCCTGGGGCATCGTCTCGTTCTGGGTGGGCGCGCATCTGCTGCTGATCTTTCTGGTGGCGCTTCGGTTTTTTCAGCCCTTCTCGGCAGACAGCCACGTGGTGCGTTCGACCATACAGATCGTGCCCAAACTGACGCAGCCAACAATATTGACCGAGGTACTGGTCGAGCCGAACACTCAAGTCACAAAAGGCGATCCGCTTTATCGCTTTGATGACACGGTGTTTTCTCTGGCGGTGGACAATGCAAAGGCCCAACTGGTCGCGGCCGAGCAGAATGCCAAAATCCTGGAACAGGATGTGGTCGCGTCGACCGAAGCTGTAGAACGCGCAAACGCGCAACTAGCCTATGCGCAGACCCAACAAGCCCGCTATGAGAACCTGGTGCCCGCTGGCGGAGCGCGGCAAGACGATCTGGACCGTTGGAACGAGCAGGTGACCGAAGATCTGGCTGCCGTCAAACAAGCGCAGGCCAATCTGGAAAAGGCACAACTGGCTGTGGAATCGCAGATTGACGGCGTGAACACGGGTATTCTTCAGGCTCAGGCCCAATTGGCCGAGGCCGAGTACTTTCTGGAAAACACCACCATCTATGCGCCTGAAAACGGGATGATCGTGTCACAGCAGGCACGTCCCGGTCTGGTTGTCGGCGACGTCCGATTGGGCGCAATCGCGAGCTTCGTGACCGAAGACAACCCCTATATCCTTGCCACCTTCCGTCAACAGAACCTGAAATTTGTCGAACCAGGACAAGAGGTTGAAGTAGCGCTGGACCTCTATCCCGGTGAAATCCTGACGGGCAAGGTCGAGGCGATCTGGTGGGCCACCCGGCAAGGGCAACTCATCCCGTCGGGCCGCCTGCCGGGTTTTGAACTGCCCAAACTGCCCGGTCGGATTGCCGTACAGATCACGGTCGACTTGCCTGAAGGCCACACTTTCCCCGCTGGTGGCCATGCGGCCGTAGCGATCTATACCGGTATGGGCAAAAGCTTTGAGTTCCTGAGGCGCATCAACATCCGCCTCTATTCCTTCGCCAACTTCATCCGACCGCTGGATATCTGAGGAAGCGCGCTATGACACTCCGCCGGTTTCTGGGAACTGCCCTTTGCGCTGCTACTCTGGTGGCTTGTGCACCAGTGGGGCCGGATTTCGTGCGCCCGAACTCTCCGGTCGTGAAGCAATGGATCGAGGTGAACGCCCCCAGCACCGGCCAAAGCGGCCTGACATCGCGCAGCGCACCCGTGGTGAAATGGTGGGAGACGTTCAATGACCCCACCCTCAACAAGCTGATTGCAGAAGCTTATGCGCAAAACCTGACCCTTCAGGTTGCGGGTGCACGTGTGTTGCAGGCCCGTGCACAGTTGGGCATCGCATTTGGTGAGCTTTACCCGCAATCCCAGGCCATTGGCGGGTCGTTGCAGCGACGGCAGATCAGCGACAATCTTGGACCCATTGCCGATATCAACCGCATCATTCCGCTGGATACCGAATTCTCGACCTCGCAAGTCGGCTTCGATGCCCAGTGGGAGCTGGACGTCTGGGGCGCACAGCGGCGCGGGGTGCAGGCCGCGCGGTCTAATCTGGCACTTCAGGTGGCCAATTACGACGACGCTTTGGTGACACTGACCGGGGATGTGGCTGCTTTGTACGTCGATATCCGCGCGTTACAGGAATCTTTGGCAATCGCCCGCGAAAACATCAAGTTGCAGCAAGATTCTGCGGACCTGACCCAATTGCGTTTCAACAACGGTGTCACCACCGAGTTGGACGTGCAGGAGTCTACCGCCCTTCTCAACAACACCAAAGCTTTGGTGCCCGAGCTGGAAAGTGACCTGCAACAAACCAAGAATGCCCTGGCCGTGCTGCTGGGTGTCACGCCGTCCCGGATGACCAGTTTGTTGGGGAACTCGGGCCGCATCCCGTCCGCGCGGACAAATGTGGCTGTGGGTGTACCCGCCGAACTGCTGCGCCGCCGCCCGGATGTGCGGGCCGCGGAGCTGGCCGCAGCAACGCAATCGGCGCAGGTGGGCATCGCGATGGCGGATCTGTATCCGCAATTCGTGCTGTCCGGCTCGATTGGCCTACAGGCTTCGGGCGGGCGCGACCTGTTCAGTGGCAACAGCACCACCGGTCTGGCCAGCGCCGGTGTGGTCTGGAACGTGCTGAACTATGGCCGCATCAAGAACAATGTCCGCGCGCAGGATGCCGCCTATCAGGCGCTGATCGCCAATTACCAGAACACCGTGCTGACTGCGTATTCCGAGGTTGAAAGCGCAATGGTCGCTTATGCGCAGGCACGCAAACAGGTTGGGTTCTATCAGCAAAGCGTCGACGCTTCGCGCAAGGCGGCTGAGATTGCAGTCAGCCAGTACACGGACGGCATTGCCAGCTATTCGCGCATTCTGAACACGCAAACCGCGCTGCTACGCTCACAAGCCAATCTAATCGAAGCGCGTCAGCAAGTGTCCAGCAATCTGGTCGCGGTTTACAAAGGTTTAGGCGGCGGTTGGCAGATCCGTCAAAATCAGGAGTTTCTGCCCGAGACCGTCTTGGCCGAAATGGCCTATCGTACCGACTGGGGGGATCTGCTGCAGAAAACCCCAACCGGTGCCAGCCTGAACTGAACCTACTTTGTCAGACCGCGCAGCCCGCCTGAGATCAGGATATTGACCTCATAAAGGATACGCGGCGCGGCCAACCCGCCGGGGCTGGCCAGATAATTCGGGCTCCATTCCGGGTCGAACTTCTGCTTGAAGCTGCGCAAGCCTTCGAAATGATAAAACTGTTCGCCGTGCTCATAAACGAACCCTCCGATCCGGTTCCAGAGCGAGGCATGTTGCCGGTTTTCTATGCCTGAAAACGGCGCAGCCCCCAGCGAGAACCAGTGAAAACCCTGCTCTGCACCCCAAACCATCATCTCGGCAAACAGCGCATCCATCACAAAGCTGGGGCTGTCCGGCTCATACCGCATCAGGTCCAGCGACAGTTCGGATTTGTTGCCGCCTTGGAATAGGTTGGCGAACGCCTTGATCTTGCCTGTGTTTCCATCGCGCAATACCGCGTGGTCGAAATAAGACAGGTACTGATCGTCAAAGCCCCCAAGCGCAAATCCTTTTTCGGCGCCGGCCTTTTGCTTGAGCCAATGGTCTGAAATCTCGCGCAATTCTGGCAAGACAGGTACCAGGTTTTCCTTTGGGATAATCTCGAACACATAGCCTTCCCGCTCGGCCCTGTTCTTGGCCTGCCGGAACCGTTTGCGCGACTTTCCGTCCAGCGAGAAATCTTGCAGCGGCACCCGCGCGACCTCACCAATTTTCAGGATCGACAGGCCCAAATCCAAAAAGGTCGGCAGGTATTTGGTCGAGACACTATAGAACGCGCACAGCTTTCCTTCACGGTCCGCCATTTCCCGAAGCTGCCAGATCAATTGGCGGCCAGCGGCCTCATCCCCCACCGGTTCGCCTTTTGAGATGACCGCGTTGCCGGTATCGGCGTAAGCGATGAAGGCCGTTTCATCCGGTGAGATCAGGAATTGCTTGTCACCGGTCAACGAGATCTGGGATTCAGTATCATCACTCTCCATCACCAGACGCTCGACGACCTCGGGAATTTCGGTGCGTTGCGGTGTCGGGATCTCACGCCCAAACAATGAGTTCACAGCGACCACGCCAACGATCACGGCAACAACGAGGCTCGAGCGTAAAAAGCGAGAGGCGTCGCCATTCCATGCAAACTCCCACCACAAAGCGTTTTGGTATTCCACATGGGAATACGCGAACAGCCCGATCCAGAAGATCACGGCAAGCAGCACCACGACACTGATCAGCCATGGGATGTTCAGGCGGAAAATTGATGCCCCACTGACCCGGTAAAACGCGCCACGGAACAAGGCCAAAACGCCTATCGTTCCCAACATCGACACCGCTTCGTGCATGTCTAAGCCCTTGGCAAGCGAGGCAAAGAATCCTGCCACCATCAGCAACATCGCAACTATCCAAGCGCGGTAGAGCTTGCGGAACAATCCGCGTGACACCAGCAAAAGCAGAACTCCGATGGCGCTTCCTACCAGATGCGAGGCTTCGACAAAGGACAGCGGCAAAACGTCTTTCAAAACACCAAGGTTCTGTGAACCGGCAGGCAGCGCCCCTGACACCAGCAGGATCACCCCGGCCACCGCTGCGACTCCGGCGGCAACAATGGGCACCATGGGGCGGATGGCCCGGTATACCCAGGTCGCGGCCCCACTTATCCTTTGGCGTTGCGTCAGCGCCGACGCTACCGCAATTGACAGGCTCGCAACAACAAACGGGACAAACGTGTAAACCACACGATAGAGCAGCAGCGCGGCAATAACATCCGACCGCCCCGATGCACCCAGCCCCGCGATCAGCGTAGCCTCGAACACGCCAATCCCGCCCGGAGCGTGGCTGAGGATGCCCACAGCAATGGCCGCGATATAGATTGTGAAGAAGTACGGATAGCCAACCCCCAGATCGTCCGGCATCAGAACATAGAGCACCATGGACGCGCCAAACAGATCGCCGATCGCGGCCAGCGTCAGAAGGCTGGCAAGCTTTCCACCCGGCAAATCGAAACCAACGCCTGCGAAGGACAACCGCCTGCCCCCGCGCGACAGCCAAATAAACAGGACGACCAATGCCCCCAGCAGCGACAGCCCGATGGCTGTTTCCACCGTCGGGCTGACCGGCACCACCTTGGATATGCCGTCAGGATGCAGGGTCAACAGCAGGCCCAGTATCAACACCAGCCCCATCCAGAACGCCACCCAAGAGGTCGCGATTACTCCGGCCACACGTCCCAGATCCAGCCCCAGCGACGCATAAATCCGGTACCGGATCGCAGTACCGGTGATGTAGGAAAAGCCAAGGCAATTTGATACGGCGTAACCACTTGCCCCTGCCATTCCAGCCACAGGCAAGGGCACTTTGCCCTCTGCCACGCTTTGCACCGCAAAAACATCATAGAGCGACAGAGAAAGAAAGCTGAACGCCGTCCAGCAAAGCGCGAATAGCATCAGCTTCCATGACGTTCCAGCGATATCGGTCTGCACATCCGACCATTTCACATGCGCCGACAGATCGTGCAAAACAGTCAGGGCGATTGCGGTGATCACAACGGGTATTGCGATGCGCAGCCAAGGCTTTTCCAGCATCGCCGTCATACGTTCCGCCCAATGCACAGCCAGAGGTTCGTCAGATTTCTGCGAAGTGGTCATCCTGCACGTCCCTGCCTGTTTGCCGCGCCAGACAGTCTGCTGAATATTCAGACATCATCTGCCCTAAAACTCTGACACAAATTGTTTTCATCTCAAAGTGCTAGAGCCGCCCCTTGCGCGTGGACAGCAGCAAATTCGTCTCGGATCGCGTGATACCGTCAAAGCGGCGGATTTGAAACAGGACCTCATCCAGCTCGGCCAAGGTTTCGGTACTGATTTCTGCGATCAGATCCCAGCTGCCATTGGTCGAATGTATTGCTGTCACCTGCCGCAAGGCTGCTATCCGCGCCATGACGCGTTCTGTCCCGCGCCCTTCAATCTCAAGCATCATCAAACCGCGTACCGGGCTTTGCGCCAGATCCCTGCGAGTCAGGACAGTGAAACCGACGATTTCTCCGGATTGTTTCAGGCGCTGCAACCGACTGCGCACCGTGGTGCGCGTTACACCCAGCGTTTCCGAAAGCTCGGACAGACTGGCACGCGCATCACGTTGCAACGCATTGAGCAGTCTATTATCCAAATCGTCCATATCTTTTTCCCATTAAGGATTTTCTCGACCCATTTTGAGCAATTTGCTGCCTTCACGCAAGACACTCTGCCAGCCTAAATGGACACATGGACATGAAAAAAATAATTCTCATCGGCGCGCCAATGGACGCTGGAAAACGTCGTCAGGGATGCCGGATGGGTCCGGACGCCTATCGTGTGGCCGGGCTGCAAGAAGCTTTGACCGATCTTGGCCATTCTGTTCAGGACCAGGGCGACGTGACCCCCGAAGAAACTGGCATGCCCGAACACCCGCATCTTTTTGCCCTGCCGGAATGTGTCGGCTGGACTCGGGCTCTCAGCCAAGCTGCACAAGCGGCCGCTGGTCGGGGCGTGCCCATCTTTATGGGCGGTGATCACGCACTGTCCATGGGCACTGTCGCGGGTATGGCAGCCTACGCAGATCAGGTGGATCGGCCTTTGTTTGTGTTGTGGTTGGACGCGCATAGCGACTTTCACACACCGAACAGCACAGGCAGCGGCAACCTGCACGGAACGCCCGTGGCATATTTTACTGGAAGACCGGGTTTTGACGCTTTCCCGCATTTGCCTGCGGTGGTCCCAACAGATCGCGTCGGCATGATCGGCCTACGCTCCGTCGATCCGGCTGAGCGGCTGGCGTTGGAGCAGAATCACGCGATGTTGGCCGACATGCGCAGCATCGACGAACACGGGATCAAGGCCCCTTTGATGGCCTTTCTGGACCGTGTGCGCGCAGAAAACGCTCTGCTGCACGTGTCGCTGGATGTCGACTTCCTCGATCCCGCTATAGCTCCAGCCGTAGGTACAACGGTTCCAGGCGGAGCGACCGAACGCGAAGCCCATCTGGTGATGGAGCTACTACATGAGAGCGGGCTGGTCAGTTCGCTGGACCTAGTCGAATTGAACCCGTTTCTGGATGAACGCGGTCGCACCGCCAAACTGATGGTCGATCTGGCCGCCTCACTTATGGGCCGCCGCATCTTTGACCGCCCCACCCGGAGTTTCTGATGACCCAACCTTCTGACAAGGCCCTCGTGCCGTTTGTATCCGTCGACAACATGATGCGATTGGTTCATCACATCGGCGTCGAGCAGATGATCACGCAGATCGCCGCACAGATCGAAGCCGATTTCAAACGTTGGGAGAGCTTCGACAAAACCCCACGCATTCCGGCGCATTCACCGCATGGTGTGATCGAGCTGATGCCAACCTCGGATGGTGAGGCCTACGGCTTCAAATACGTGAACGGCCATCCCAAAAATACTTCAGAAGGTTTGCAAACGGTCACGGCCTTTGGTCTGTTGGCGGATGTTTATACCGGCTATCCAACACTGCTGACCGAAATGACGCTGCTGACCGCACTGCGCACAGCGGCAACCTCGGCACTGGTCGGGCGCTATCTTGCCCCGACAAACGCAACCACCATGGCAATGATCGGCAACGGCGCGCAGTCTGAATTCCAGTGTCTGGCATTTAAGGCAATGTGCGGCATCAGTACAGTCCGGCTCTACGACACTGACCCTAACGCAACCGCAAAATGTTCGAAAAACCTGTGGGGCAAGGGTTTGACTGTTGTTCCCTGCACGACGCCAGAGGAGGCCATCGAAGGTGCCCAGATCGTCACCACCTGCACGGCAGACAAAAAATACGCAACCATCCTGACCGACAACATGGTTGGCCCCGGTGTTCACATCAATGCCATCGGTGGCGACTGTCCGGGCAAAACAGAACTGCACCGCGATATCCTGCTCCGCTCGGACATTTTCGTTGAATACCCGGAACAGACCCGTATCGAAGGAGAAATTCAGGCGCTGGACGAGGATCATCCGGTGACCGAGATGTGGCAGGTCATCAACGGTACCGCCAAAGGGCGCGTAGATGATCGCCAGATTACGTTGTTCGACAGCGTAGGTTTCGCGATCGAAGATTTCTCGGCCCTGCGCTATGTGAAACAAGCGATTGAAGGCACAGGTTTCTTTGAGCCTTTGGACATGCTGGCCGATCCGGATGATCCGCGCGATCTGTTCGGAATGCTGATGCGAGCCGGGTAAAACGCAGTCATGGGGGCTCTGCCCCCGCCGCGCTGCGCGCGCCTCCCCCGAGGTATTTTCGGCCAGATGAAGATCGGATCCCTTGCTTCATCTGGCCCAAAAATACCTCGGAGCGCGAGGCAGAGCCTCGCTCCCCTGCTAACCCGCAAGCGACGGCAGGTAGAGAACAATCCCCGGGAATGCCACAAGCAATGCGATGGTCATCGCATCGGCGATGAAAAACGGCGTCACGCCTTTAAACACATCCTGAACGCTCAGGTCCGGGCGCACCCCGGCCACGACAAAGCAGTTCAGCCCAATGGGCGGCGTGATCAGGCAGAACTCGGCCATCTTGACCACCAAAATACCAAACCAGATGGCGCACATCGGGCCGGACATGCCAAAGGCGCTGTCGGCTGCGCTCACAGTTTCACCTCCGTTCAGCGCCATGACCGCTGGATAGACGACGGGCAATGTCAGCAACAGCATCCCGATTGCATCCATGAACATGCCCAGCACCGCATAGGCCAGAAGGATGCAGATCAGGATCATCATCGGGGACATCTCAAGCCCGGTAATCCAGTCGGAAAACGCACCAGGAAGGTCTGCGAAGCCAAGAAACCGCACATAGATCAGAACGCCCCAGATGATCGAGAAGATCATGGCCGTCAGCTTGGCCGTTTCCAAAAGCGCGGATTTGAATTCCTTCCAGCGCATTCCATGAAACAGGGCGAAACAGAACACAATGAAGGCCCCGATTGCGCCGCCTTCCGTAGGGGTGCCCCAGGCTTTGTCTCCGAACGGGTTGTAGACAAAGCAAATGATGATCAGGATCACGGCCACAATCGGAATGGCGCCTGGTAAAGCGGAAAAACGCTCTTTCCAGGTGAAGCCAGTAACAGGTGGACCGACGGTTTTGAAGATCACTGCAATCCCGACAATCAGCAGGCCATAGATGATTGCAGAGAACGCACCCGGTATGAATCCGGCCAGCAGCAGCTTGCCGACATCCTGCTCGACGATGATGGCGTAGATCACCAGAATGGCCGAGGGTGGGATAAGCGAGGCCAGTGTTCCACCCGCAGCGACAACACCCGCTGCAAAGCGTTTGTTATACCCCACCTTCAACATCTCAGGGATAGCAATGCGAGCAAAGACGGCAGATGTGGCAACCGATGCCCCGGATACGGCAGCAAAACCGGCGGTGGCGAAAATTGTGGACACGGCGAGCCCACCCGGAACCCAGGCCACCCAGCGTTTGGCGGCTTCGAATAATGCGCGCGTCAGGCCAGCATAGTAGGCCAGATAGCCAATCAGGATAAAGGTCGGGATCAGGCTGAGCGTATGAGCTGCAACCTTAGAATGCGGAACCTGCCCCGCGGTCTTGACCGCAACCGTCAAGGCTTTGCCCAACCGGTCCGGGTCATAGCCAAACTTGGCCCAGAATATCCAGACCAGCCCAACCAATCCCGCCAGCCCTGCTGCGAAAGCCACTCGCATGCCGGCAACGACCAGAACCAGCAGACCGCCTGTGACCCATAGGCCAATATCAATCGTGTCCATGTTCTAGTCCTGCCCTTCGAACTGTTCGGCCTCAGCCGCCGCTTGGGCCGCAGCATCCTGAAGAAGCGGAACCGCCACAGGGGTCTCGAGCCCCAGCACAAATGCACGCCCATAGCCCCACACCTGAAGCACCAGCCGCGCGCACAACACTGAAAACGCCACGGGCGCTAACAGCTTGGCCGGCCACAAGGGAATACCGATGTCGATGGAACTGTCTCTGCTCCAGAGCGGCGCACCAAAGTCGAAGGACCGGTCGAAATGGGACCAACTGCCCCACACAAGTGCCAGCATCAACACCAAGATCAGAAGGACCGAGATCAGCTCGAACAGCCACAAGGCCCGGCCGTGAAGCCGCGAGATGACGATATCCATGCGGATATGCCCGCCGTCGCGCTGCACAAAAGAGATGCCCAGGAAAGCAATCAGTGGCATCGCCTGTTCGATCCAGTCGACATAACCGGGCAACGGCGCGTTGAACGCGTTGCGCCCGCTGACCGAAACGACGGCAAGAACCATCAATCCGAAAACCGCTATGCCGCTGATCAATGCAAGAAAGCGTTCAAGCTTTAACAAATGCCGGTCCAGCTGGCTTAGACGGCTACCGTCTTCCAGCACCGTGGCCTGTCCTGCCATTCCGGTGGTTCCTTGTTCTTGAAAGTGAACCGGGCACCCGACGGGGCACCCGGTCTAAAAGATCAGTTACCGCCGCGCTGCTGCTTCAAAGTGGTTTGAACCAGATCATACAGGTCTTGCGCCGGCAGCCCCTGTTCCGTCATGTCTGCAATCCATTTCTCTCGGATCGGATCTGCGGCTTTGGTGCGGAATTCCTCGATCACGGCGTCGTCGATCATCACCTTCTGCACACCCTTTTCTTCGAGGACACTGTCCCACTGTTCGAGCAGACCGCCATAGTTCGCCAGGTAGTGATCAATCGCCTCGTCAATTGAGCTGTCCAGCGCTTCGCGATGCTCGGCAGGCAGTGCTTCATAGGCGTCGATATTCACAACCACGGGACAGTTCACCGTGCCAGGGTTCAGGTTGGCCGTCCACCAATCAGCCTCGTTGATCGTGCCGAAAGACAAGTGTGCATGCTGGGCGAAGGCCACTGTATCCACAACACCCGATTCCATTGCATTATAAGCTTCGGTTGCCGGGACTGAAGTTGGCACACCACCCACAGCCTCGAACGCTTGGCCCAAACCGCCCGTTGCACGGACACGCATTCCGTCGAACTTAGCCAATTGGTCGCGGGGTTCGCCCGTACCCACGATATTATACTGCGGCATGGGCGAGGTCATGATGATACGGGCATTCCACTGCGCCATCTCATCTTTGACCGCCGGGTGATCATATACAGCGTGGCTTACAGCAACCTCTTCTTCAAGATTGTTTACACCGAGGAACGGCAGTTCCAGAACGGTGATCGCCCGGTTCTTGTCGCGGTGATAGCCAGCGCAAAACTGAGCCATTTCAAAGGCCCCGATTTCGATACCATCCAGGTTTTCGCGTGGCTTGGACAGGCCACCATAGCTGACATTGATCGTGAACTCTCCATTTGTCTTTTCGCTGACAAGCTCGGAAAGCTTTTCGACATGTTCCGTAAATGCGCGGCGCTTGCCCCAGACGGATGCATTCCACTCGGTCGCGGCAGCCTCGCTGACAAACGCAAAGCTCAAGGCGGCGACGGCAGCACCGCTCAACATATTTTTCATGATTTTGTCTCCCTTTGGTGCGCCTCTTCCCGAAGCGCTTGCAACGAAGCTAGCGCCAACATTCGGATGTGCCAACCCTCAGGGTCGCATGTGTTCCTAGATCCGAGACCACAAGGAACACCTGGCCAAGTTTGCCGACCGTAGAAACGCGCGAAACCACCAGGAGTAATCGTTACATTTATGTCTCTGTTAAATAGTAATTTATTCAATTTAGACCGTAAATTTTTACAAAAATAAGCAACGCGCCGAAATTTCTTTACAAACAAATCCAAAGATTACGGCAATTTATTTATTTATTTTCTGAACCCGGTAATACTTTGACCGGGGAGGAACGGGATCGACTTTGCTGAACAATCGGGCAAAAACGACCCAACGTAATCCAGTCCAGAGGGAGGAGCCTCAAAGATGACCACCGCTGCCCAGGCAGATGCCAAGACCTATCCGCCATCCGCAGACACTGTTGCTCGTGCACATGTCGATGCTGCGAAATACGCTGACATGTACGCCGCCTCAATCTCTGACCCCGACACGTTTTGGGGTGAGCAAGGCAAGCGCGTCGATTGGATCAAGCCCTTCTCACAGGTAAAGGACGTCAACTACGACTTCGGCTCGGTCAAGATCAACTGGTACGCTGATGGCACGCTAAACGTTTCGGCCAACTGCCTGGACCGCCATCTAAAGACACGTGGCGACCAAACAGCCATCATCTGGGAGCCGGACGATCCAAATGATCCGGCGCAGCATATCTCCTACGCCGAACTGCACCGCCGTACCTGCCGGATGGCCAACATCCTGGAATCGCTGGGCGTGCGCAAAGGCGACCGTGTTGTCATCTACCTGCCGATGATCCCCGAGGCCGCTTATGCAATGCTAGCCTGCGCACGGATCGGCGCCATTCACTCGATTGTTTTCGCTGGCTTTTCGCCCGACGCGCTGGCAGCTCGGATCAATGGCTGCGACGCCAAGGTTGTGATCACAGCGGATGAAGCGCCACGTGGCGGTCGCAAGACACCGCTGAAGTCCAACGCGGATGCGGCCTTGCTGCACTGCAAAGACAGTGTGAAATGTCTGGTGGTCAAGCGCACCGGTGGTCAGACCACCTGGATCGACGGGCGCGACTTTGACTACAACGAAATGGCGCTTGAGGCGGACGACTACTGCGCGCCCGCCGAGATGAACGCCGAAGATCCGCTGTTCATTCTTTATACATCCGGTTCAACCGGACAGCCCAAGGGCGTTGTGCACACCACTGGCGGCTATCTGGTTTATGCCTCGATGACGCATGAGATCACCTTCGATTACCACGAAGGCGACGTGTACTGGTGCACGGCGGACGTGGGTTGGGTCACCGGCCACAGCTATATCGTCTACGGCCCGCTGGCCAATGGCGCGACCACGTTGATGTTCGAAGGCGTTCCGACCTTCCCAGATGCTTCGCGCTTTTGGCAGGTCTGTGAAAAGCACAAAGTCAATCAGTTCTACACCGCGCCAACCGCGATCCGTGCGCTGATGGGACAGGGCAACGAGTTTGTCGAGAAATGCGACCTGAGCGATCTGCGCACGCTGGGCACAGTGGGTGAGCCGATCAACCCCGAAGCCTGGAACTGGTACAACGACGTCGTTGGCAAGGGCAAATGCCCCATCGTGGACACTTGGTGGCAGACGGAAACCGGCGGTCACCTGATGACCCCCCTGCCCGGTGCACATGCGATGAAGCCCGGTTCCGCGATGAAGCCGTTCTTTGGCATCCAGCCTGTCGTTCTGGACCCTCAGTCGGGTGTCGAGATCGAGGGCAACGGCGTCGAGGGTGTTCTGTGTATCAAAGACAGCTGGCCCGGTCAGATGCGCACCGTCTGGGGCGATCATGAGCGGTTCGAGAAGACCTATTTCTCGGACTATAAAGGCTACTACTTCACCGGTGACGGCTGCCGCCGTGACGAAGATGGTGACTATTGGATCACCGGCCGCGTCGATGACGTGATCAACGTGTCCGGTCACCGCATGGGCACGGCCGAGGTCGAAAGCGCGCTGGTCGCTCATGCCGCAGTCGCTGAGGCTGCCGTGGTCGGCTATCCCCATGAAATCAAAGGGCAAGGCATCTATTGCTACGTCACCTTGATGAATGACCGCGAGCCTTCGGATGAGCTGTTGAAAGAGCTGCGCACCTGGGTCCGCACGGAAATCGGCCCGATTGCCTCGCCGGATGTGATCCAGTGGGCCCCTGGCCTGCCCAAAACACGTTCGGGCAAAATCATGCGCCGTATCCTGCGCAAGATTGCCGAGAACGACTTTGGCAGCCTGGGTGACACGTCGACACTGGCCGACCCGTCGGTTGTCGAAGATCTGATCGAAAACCGTGCGAATAAGTGAGGACGTGATGGACGCTGCCACGATCACCACTCCCGCCGTTCTGATCCTTCTCGGCCCTCCGGGCGCCGGGAAGGGCACACAGGCCCGTATGTTGGAAGAGAAATTCGGGCTGGTTCAACTCAGCACAGGCGACTTGCTGCGCGAGGCTGTCGCGGCTGGTACAGAAGCAGGTCTTGCCGCCAAAGCCGTCATGGAAGCGGGCGACCTGGTCAGTGACGACATCGTCATCGCCATCCTACGCGACCGTATGGCCCAGCCAGATTGCGCCAAGGGCGTCATTCTGGACGGCTTCCCCCGCACTACGGTTCAGGCCGAAGCGCTGGACGGACTGCTTGCGTCGAACAATCAGAAGATCAACGCTGCGATCAGCCTTGAGGTCGAAGACGCCGAAATGGTGATCCGCATCTCGGGTCGCTACACCTGCGCCGGCTGTGGCGAAGGCTATCACGACACGTTCAAAAAGCCTGTCGAAGACGGCACATGCGACAAGTGTGGTCACACTGAATTCAAGCGCCGTGCGGATGATAATGCCGAAACCGTGGCGTCGCGGTTGGCAGCTTATCACGCACAGACCGCGCCATTGATCACCTATTACAAAGGCCATGGCGTGCTGCAACGCACCAACGCCATGGGCAAGATTGAAGACATCGCCCGCGACCTGGAGGAAATCGTCAGCGGCGCGATGAAGTAAGGGGAGGAGATCGGCCGCAAGGCCTTGATCCTTAAAAGAATACTTCAATGAACCGCCTTGGCGGAACAGAGAAGTTTTGCCGGACGTCACGGGGCGTTTGGTACAATCGAGAAGCGGTCCGCGTCACTGGAGGAATTGGGCACGGGCCGCCCAACGAGGAAGCGAAGGAGGAACCCGCGATGGCGGATCATTCAACAAACTCCGCGCAGGCGTCCGAAGCCGATAAGGGCTATTGGCAAGCCAACCTGCGCCTCATTTACATCAGCCTCGCAATCTGGGCGCTGGTGTCGTTTGGATTCGGCATTCTGCTGCGTCCATTGCTGTCGGGGATCGCCGTTGGCGGAACCGATCTGGGCTTTTGGTTCGCACAGCAGGGATCGATCCTGGTCTTTCTGGTGCTGATCTTCAACTACGCCTGGCGCATGAACAAGCTGGACGCCGAATTCGGCGTAGACGAAGAATAAGGGAGAGCGGGGATTATGGATCAGTTTACCATCAACCTGCTGTTTGTTGGCGCATCATTCGCGCTATACATCGGCATCGCGATCTGGGCCCGCGCGGGTTCCACATCGGAGTTCTACGCCGCCGGTCGCGGCGTTCACCCGGTCACCAACGGTATGGCGACAGCGGCAGACTGGATGTCTGCGGCCTCGTTCATCTCGATGGCAGGCCTGATTGCCTTTACCGGCTATGACAACTCGACCTTCCTGATGGGTTGGACCGGTGGCTACGTGCTGCTGGCTCTGCTGCTTGCGCCTTACCTGCGTAAGTTCGGCAAATACACCGTCTCGGAATTCATCGGCGACCGTTTCTACAGCCAGACCGCACGCGTTGTTGCGGTGATCTGTCTGATCGTTGCCTCGGTGACCTACGTGATCGGTCAGATGACCGGTGTGGGCGTGGCCTTTGGCCGCTTCCTTGAGGTGTCGAACACGTCCGGTCTGCTGATCGGTGCTTGTGTGGTCTTTGCCTACGCGGTGTTTGGCGGGATGAAAGGTGTGACATACACCCAGGTTGCTCAGTACTGCGTGCTGATCACAGCCTACACCATCCCGGCGATCTTCATCTCGCTGCAGCTGACCGGCACGCCGATCCCTGCTCTGGGTCTGTTTGGTGACACCGCAAGCGGTGAGCCCCTGCTGACCAAGCTGGATGCAATCGTGACCGAGCTGGGCTTCAACGAGTACACCGCCCACCATTCGAACACGCTGAACATGGTTCTGTTCACGCTGTCGCTGATGATCGGTACCGCCGGTCTGCCGCACGTGATCATGCGCTTCTTCACCGTGCCGAAAGTATCTGACGCACGTTGGTCGGCTGGCTGGACTCTTGTCTTCATCGCGCTGCTGTACCTGACCGCCCCTGCGGTTGGCGCAATGGCACGTCTGAACATCACCGACATGATGTGGCCCAATGGTGGCATCGAAGGTGGCGCTGTCTCGGTCGAGGAAATCGACACCGATCCGCGCTATGACTGGATGAAAACCTGGCAGAAAACCGGTCTTCTGGATTGGGAAGACAAGAACGGTGACGGCAAAATCCAGTACTACAATGACAAGTCCGAAGCCATGGCTTCCATTGCGGAAGAAAACGGCTGGGTCGGTAACGAGCTGACCAAGTTCAACCGTGACATCCTGGTTCTGGCCAACCCCGAAATCGCCAACCTGCCGGGTTGGGTGATCGGTCTGGTCGCTGCCGGTGGTCTTGCGGCTGCTCTGTCAACCGCTGCGGGCCTGTTGCTGGCGATCTCGTCAGCGGTGTCCCACGACCTTGTCAAAGGTGCGATCAACCCGCAAATCTCTGAAAAGGGTGAATTGCTGGCTGCTCGTATCGCAATGGCCGTTGCCATCGTTGTCGCAACCTACCTGGGTCTGAACCCACCCGGATTTGCGGCGCAAACAGTGGCCCTGGCCTTTGGTCTGGCGGCAGCCTCGATCTTCCCGGCGCTGATGATGGGGATCTTCTCGACCCGCATCAACAACACCGGCGCGGTTGCGGGTATGCTGGCTGGTCTGGTTGTGACCCTGGTCTACATCTTCCTGCACAAGGGCTGGTTGTTCATTCCGGGTACCAACTCGTTCACCGATGCTGACCCGCTGCTGGGTCCGATCAAGTCGACCTCGTTCGGCGCAATCGGTGCGATGATCAACTTTGCGGTTGCCTACGTTGTTGCAGGCGCGACCAAAGAGACTCCGCAGGAGATCAAGGATCTGGTCGAAAGCGTACGCATTCCCCGTGGTGCGGGCGCAGCTCAGAACAAATGAGCTTGATGCGGTCGTTGGTTCTTGCCTTCGACCGCGTCTTTCGATCCACTGTTCCCGCCCAGCACATCACTGGGCGGGATTTTTTAACCAGAACACCGGAGACAACACATGCCCCTGTCCCATGACGAAATTGCCCGGTTTCTGAAATCCGTTCATCCCTATGACGCGTTGCCTTCCGACGCCCTGGATCAGATCGTCAAACAGATCGAGGTCTGGGAAGTTGAGGAAGACGCCTCGGTCTATGAGCTGGGCCACAAGTTGCCCGGGGTGTTCGTGATCTATGAAGGACAGGTCGAAATTACCGATGAGAACGGTGCCATCGTCTCTCATCTGGGTCTGCGCAATTCCTTTGGCGAAAGGGGCCTGCTGAAAGACGGCAAAGCCGCCACCAAAGCCCGCACGCATACGCCGTCAGTTCTAATGGTTCTGCCACCTGATCTGGTCCGGAGTTTGATCGATAACCACGATGTTGTGGCGAAGTTCTTTGACCGCACACGAGGCGACCGCAGTGGTCCGCAGAGCCTGGCCACCAGTTCGATCGACGTGCTGATGGCACATAATCCGGCCACCTGCCCCGCTGACACGTCGGTTCAGGACGCCGCGCGGATCATGCGCGACAAACATATTTCGTCGCTCTGCATCACGGACGCTGAAAGCTTGCAGGGCATTGCGACCCTGCGGGACATCTCGGGCAAATACGTTGCAGACGGCCTGCCCGCCTCCACGCACATTTCTGAAATCATGACACCAAATCCTGTGACCCTGTCGCCCAGCGATATCGGGTCGGATGTGCTGCACATCATGATGGAGCGCGGCATTGGCCATATCCCGATTTCCGAAGGCGGTCGGCTGGTCGGGATCGTGACGCAGACCGATCTGACCCATTATCAGGCCGTGAACTCGGCCGAGCTGGTGCGCCGCATTGCGCAGGCTGACACGGCCGAAGAAATGGCACGCGTGACCGAAGAGATCCCGCAGCTTCTTGTGCAGCTTGTTGCCGGCGGGAACCGGCACGAAATTGTCACCCGACTGATCACCGATATCGCGGATACAGCCACGCGGCGCCTATTAGCGCTCGCCGAAATTGAACTGGGCCCGCCCCCGGTTCCGTATCTGTGGCTGGCTTGCGGATCGCAAGGTCGGCAGGAACAAACCGGTGTATCGGATCAGGACAATTGCCTGATGCTGGATGACAATGTGACCGATGCAGACATGGCCTATTTTACCAAGCTGGCGAAATTCGTCTCGGACGGGTTGGACATTTGCGGGTACTTCTACTGCCCCGGCGACATGATGGCGACCAATCCGCGCTGGTGTCAGCCGGTGCGCGTCTGGCGCGATTATTTCAAAGGATGGATCGCCAAGCCAAACCCAGAGGCGCAGATGCTGGCCTCGGTTATGTTCGATCTGCGCCCTATCGGCGGCGCGTTTGAGCTGTTTGCCGACCTTCAGGCCGACACACTGGCAGCGGCCAGAGCGAACTCGATCTTTGTGGCGCATATGATTTCGAACTCGCTGAAACACACGCCCCCGCTTGGCCTGCTGCGCGGGTTCGCCACCATTCGCTCGGGCGAACACCGCAATACGCTGGACCTCAAGCACAATGGTGTTGTGCCCGTCGTAGATCTGGCCCGGATATACACGTTGCAGGGCGAGCTGACCGAAGCCAACACCCGTGCCCGCCTGAAAGCGGCCGAGGCCAGCGGTGTCCTCAGCCCGTCTGGGGCTCGGGATCTTCTGGACGCTTACGACCTGATCGCTGAAACCCGCCTGGAGCATCAGGTTCGGCTGGTTAAATCAGGTGAAAAACCCGACAATTATCTGCCGCCGTCCGATCTTTCGGACTTTGAGCGAAGTCATCTACGCGATGCATTTGTTGTGGTAAAAACAATGCAATCGGCGGTTGGCCACGGCAAGGGTATGCTGGGCTAAGACCCCCTAGAACGGAGAGACCACATGTTTCTGGAATTGATCGGCACTATCTTTGCGGGCTTCGCGTTTGCGGGCGTCGTGCTTGTGCTGAACAAGCTGACCGGTGGGCGCTTGCCGAAATGGACCACTCCGGTTGCGGCGGGTCTGGGCATGATCGGCATGACCATTGCCAGCGAGTATTCCTGGTATGACCGCACACGCGATCAACTGCCGGATGAAATGGCCATCGTGCAAGAGGTCGAAAGCCGTGCTTTCTATCGCCCCTGGACATACGCGGTGCCCTTCGTCGATCGTTTTGCCGCCATTGACACGATATCGGTTCGCAGCAATGAAAATGTTCCAGATCAAAGACTTGTCGACCTATACTTTTTTGGCCGCTGGGCTCCAGTTTCAAAAGTGCCGGTAGCTGTCAACTGTGTTGAAAATAGCCGCGCCAATCTAGCAGACGGTGCTGAATTCGCTGATGACGGTCGGTTGATTAACGCGGACTGGATTTCAGCCGAGGCCAACGATCCAATCATCGAGACCACCTGCGGGGTCTGATCATGCTCACCAATTTGAGCCTTAGGCTCAGGATTTTTTTGTTCTTCTGCTTGCTGGCATTCGGCGGGATTGCGATCAGCGCAGTTGCGCTGTGGATTTCCTATGCCCGCGCAGGAAATCCCGACCTTTTGGGTGACTTCATTTTTGCAGAAATCCTAATCGCGTTTGGGCTGCTGGCTTTGATCGCAGGTGTCTGGCTGCTGTTTGACGACAATATTGCCAAGCCAATTGAACGCCTGTCGGCCCAATTACGGGCCCGAGCGCATGCCGGGGTCAGTACGGATCTGGACATGCAGGCTGCGCGCTATCTGGGGGATCTGGCCCCCGCAGCGGCAGGTCTGGCGGAACAACTCGCGTCAAACGCCATGCGAACCGCCGAAGCCGTAGCATCGGAAACTGCGTACTTAGCAGCAGAGAAACAACGTCTCACCGCCCTGCTGACCGAGATACCGGTCGCTATGTTGCTGGCCAGCCCAAAGCATCAGATTGTGCTGTATGATGGTCAGGCCGCCGAGGTTCTGGCCCAGATTGCACATCCTCGACTGAACGCGTCGCTTTTCGAGTACATCGAGGCCACAGGCCTGACGGATGCCTATGCCAAAATGGGAAAAACCGGCAAAGACGTGTATTGCACGCTGAACAGCGTAGATGGCCGGCAAACCTATTCTGCGCGGATGAAGCCCTTGGGCGACGCGCCCGGCTACATGCTGGTCTTCGAAGACAGTGCCGCCCAAATGTCCCCTGATGAGGCGCGGCCTCTGGTTTACGATTTTGAGCTGCTCGACACGCCAGGGGATGACGCGTTTGAAAATCGCACCTTGTCGGATCTGTGTTTCGTCGTCTTCGACACCGAGACCACCGGACTGCTTCCTCATAAAGATGAAATCGTTCAGATCGGCGCGGTGCGCGTGCTCAACGGCAAGATCGTTCAGGGTGAACATTTGGACATGCTGGTGGATCCCGGCATTCCGATACCACCTGCTTCGACCAAAGTGCACAAGGTCAGTGATCGCATGGTTCAGGGCGCGCCCGACATTGCCGAGGCAGGGCGTGTGTTTCACCAGTTTGCGCGCGATGCCGTGATCGTCGCGCATAACGCACCTTTCGATATGGCGTTCCTGCGCCGTCACGCCAACCGGATGGAGGTCGAATGGGATCACCCGATCCTCGACACCGTTCTGCTGTCTGCCGTGCTGTTCGGAGCCAGCGACACACACACGCTGGACGCGCTGTGTGAACGGCTGGAAATCACGATCCCCGAGGCCCTGCGCCACACTGCGCTGGGCGATGCGGTCGCCACGGCCGAAGCGCTGGTCAAGATGCTGCCGATTCTGCAGGCACGCGGCATGACGACCTTCGGTGAAGTCATAATCGAAACACGAAAACACGGGCGCTTGCTGGAAGACCTGAACTGACAGCTTAAATTGCAAGCAGCAGTCAGCTTTGCATGGACAATCCGAGCCTCGCGTGGCACCTGATGCGCGGCCAAGGAATACGCGCGCAATGACCGAAAAGACTTTCATACCCACCCCGGAACAAAGCCCGGCCTTTCGCGAGGCCCTGGGGTGTTTTGGCACCGGTGTCACTGTGATTACCACGCAAACCGAAGGTGGACCGCGCGCGATCACCGTGAATTCCTTTGCCTCGGTCTCATTGGACCCACCGCTGGTGTTGTGGTGTCTGGCCAAGGAATCGTACCGTTTCGGTGCTTTCAGCAGCTGTGGACATTATTCGATTCATGTGATGGCACAGGATCAGCAAGAGCAGGCGCTGCTCTTTGCGCGTGACGGCACAGACTTCTCACATGCAGATTGGACTGAGGATGAAACCGGTCGCCCGCAATTGACCCAATGTTTGGCGCGGTTCGATTGCCGTCTGCACGCCCGTTATGATGCCGGTGATCATCTGATCATTGTGGGACAAGTGGAGCAGGTAATGTACCGCACAGGAAAGGGCCTGATTTTCAAACGCGGCCAGTTCGGCGGATTTGTCGATCTGATCTAGTCTTCCAAGGATCCATGAACTGCCAAAGCCTCAAGCTGCGCATCCTGCGGCGTGATCACACGATAGGCTTCGTGCACGCCAGTTTCAGACAGTTCTCTGGCCACGGTCAACAGCGTGTTGGGCGCATGATCTTCGCACAGCTCTGACATATGATCGACTTCCGCCTGCGCCACGCCAAGCGCAGCCTCAACTGAAGGCGCACCATAGAACTGCACAAAATGGTCGGCCAGATTGCGGGCGATCTGATCTTTCTCTGCCGGTTCGATCTGCGTCACGGCCACAAATGTCACGCGGCCAAAGGTTTCAAGACCCAGCCAGCCATTCGCAAAGGCCTGACGCGCCTTGCCTTCAAGATCTGCATCGCTCCAATTCGAGAACTCGAACCCGCCAGACACACACCATTCCCCGGTGCGCGCCGGAGAATGAAACACGTTCATGTCGCTTTCGTCGAAGTGAATTGCTCGGGCCAGTTTCATCTTCCGTTCTCCAACACTTCGGTCAGGGGACGCAGGTGCGTTTCGGATCCGTCCCGGATCAACATTCCAAACCGTTCATCCGTACCCAAAAAAACACCGCCATGATCCAGCGGATCTCCTACACCGCGCAGCAAACCCATCCATTCAGCGTGCAGCGGCGCGTTACCATCTTCCTGCCAGCGGTTCAGCCAGGTCAAAGTATGACGCGACCAGCTTTCTACCAATTGTGTGGCGGATACGTCTGCACATCCCTCGTCGTAAAGCGCGGTGACATCTGGTGTTTCACCCGGGGCCTCGCTGGTTTGCAGCAGCGCCAGTTCCCAACCTACGATCAACCAGTCCGGCTCCTGATCAGCGGACACATCCGAAGAGGTCACCCGAAACTTCCCGCATTTTGCGCCATTCACGCAGATCAATCCGTCCCAGCCCAAATGCACAGCAACCTCTGGCGGGGCCAGAGCGCCCAGCGCGTTCTGAAACCCTACGGCACACAGTGGCAGCATTGCCATCGCATCCTGCAACGGCACCTCAGGCGCAAAGACGATGGCAACGCGCAGACGGTCGGCCTGAATGTTGTAAACGACCGTTCCCGCGTCGCATCCCAGCGCGGCCATTGCCTGCGCCCTGTCAAACGGGTCTTCCCCACCCTGAACCGGGTGACCCGTCAACAAAGGGGGAAAGACCGGCTGGCTCATGCGAAACCGTTTGAGATCAGGTCGCGTGCGATCTTGCGGAACGACTCGGCCTGTGGACTATCGGGCTTGCTGACCACGATGGGCGCGCCTCCGTCAGCGGCCACGCGGATGTCCAGATGCAGTGGGATTTCACCCAGCAGCGGTACACCCAGAGATTCCGCCTCGGACGCAACACCGCCATGACCAAACACATGTTCTTCGTGCCCGCAGTTGGAGCAGATATGGGTCGACATGTTTTCGATCATGCCCACGATCGGGGTTTTGAGCTGATTGAACATATCGATCCCCTTGCGGGCGTCGATCAAAGCCACGTCCTGCGGGGTTGAGACCACGATGGCACCGTCCACCTGGAACTTCTGGCTCAGCGTCAGCTGCACATCGCCCGTTCCCGGTGGAAGGTCGACGATCAGAACGTCCAACGCGCCCCACTGCACCTGCCCCATCATCTGTTGCAATGCGCCCATCAACATGGGTCCACGCCAGACAACAGCCTGACCTTCGTTGGTCATCAACCCCATGGACATCATGGTCACGCCGTGATTGCGCAAAGGCAGAATGGTTTTGCCATCGGGGCTGGCCGGGCGACCGGACACACCCAGCATCCGGGGCTGCGACGGACCGTAAACATCCGCATCCAGCAGACCGACGCGCCGTCCTTCAGCGGCCAGCGCACAGGCAAGGTTTGCAGAGACAGTGGACTTACCGACACCGCCCTTACCCGAAGCAACAGCAATGATCCGATCAACACCCGGAACGGCCTGCGGCCCGGTTTGCGACGGTTTGGGTTTCGGTTTCAGATCCGGCGGAGCCTTGTCGGAATGCGCGGTCATCATCGCCGATACATTGGCCACACCGGCGACCATCTGCGCGGCTTTCTCGGCCGTCGCTCGCACGGGCTCCATCTTTTCCGCGTGCTTTGGATCAATCTCAAGCACAAATCGTACGGTATCACCTTCGACATTCAGCGCACGCACGATACCTGCGCTGACAATATCTTGACCAGACACCGGGTCAGTGATCTTTTTCAGGTTCGCCAGAACCGCGTCACGAACACTCATGCCTTGCCCCCTTCGATATGCCCGTGTGACAGGGGCGTGCGTGTCACCAAATTCTGGTCGCCGCTCATTGCATGTGTCTCCGTCTCTTTCAGTTTATTTGACGCACCGCGCCCTGCCCCGTTAGGCTGAGCCATGCGCTTTGTCCTCTTGTGCCTGAGCCTGACGTTCTCTGCCACCCCCTCCTTGTCTCAGGAGGCGATTGGCCTTGCGGCCCCGGCCGAGGTGAAAGACTCGGGTCTGTTGCAACATATTCTTCCTCGCTTCTCTCTCAAGACCGGGATTCGCGTTATTGCGGATGACACAGGTGTTATGGTCCTGAATCCCGCTCCGCCCGGCGATCCGGTCTTTGCCCGCGATGATGTGATCTACCATCTGACCATCGAAGACAATAAGCGGCAGGCCCGCTTTCGCGATTGGCTGCGTTCGGATATTGGAAAGCGCACCGTTGAAAGTTTTGCGCCAGCACAAGGCGCGCCCTTTACCGCCAGCTTCGATCTGACGGTCACTGAGTCGGAGGAAACCGTTGACGGTAATACCGTGCTTGGCGAAGAACTGTCGATGACCCATTGCGGACGATGCCATGTGATCGGACCCAAAAACCGAATGAACGGGCTGGGCTCGACCCCATCGTTTGCCGTCCTGCGCGCGATGCCGGACTGGTCCGAACGGTTCGAGGCTTTCTTTGCTCTCAACCCCCATCCTGCGTTTACACAGATCGACGGGCTGACGCCGCCATTTGACCCCGAACGCCCTTCTCCGATTCATCCTGTTGAGATGACTCTGGACGATCTCGATGCAATCCTCGCGTTTGTCTCGCGGATGAAAGCCGCAGATTTGGGGGCTCCGCTGCAGCTTCAATGATCTTTTCTATCTGAATAATAATCGTCAGTCGTAACGACCCGTGGTTTAGGCTTTGACTGGAAGGGATTGTCCTGCTGCTGAAACTGCACCTTAACCCGGCAATTGTCGCACATCTGGATCATCCGCGCCTGATCCGAACTGGCAAACATGGGGTGTGTGCCCGATAGCTTTTCCATGATCCGCTCCACAGTGGATTTCACCCCAAACAACGCACCGCATTCAACACAAGCGAAAGGTTCTTCTTCGTTGAGTACCTGCTGGGAAAGGGCCGCATCGCTCAGATCAAGCTGTGGAACCAAAGTGATCGCCTCTTCGGGGCAGATCGTCTTGCACATTCCGCATTGCAGGCAGGCATCCTGCTGAAAGTTCAGCTGCGGCTTGTCCGGATTGTCGATCAAAGCCCCTGACGGACACAGCGACACACAGCTGAGGCACAGGGTGCAACTGTCCGTGTTCACCGCAACCGCACCATAAGGCGCGTTATCGGGCAGTGGCAATGGAGCGTCTGCCTGCGGATTTAGCGCCTGCGCGGCCAAGCGTGTGATCTGTCGACGGTTCCCCAATGGAAGAACCGGTTCGGCCAAAGGTTGCGGCACGTCTTGACCATAGAGCAGATCAGACATGGCGTCCGGATCAGCTTCATCAATCAGTCCAATCCCATCAGCGCCCGCGATCGCGCGCGCCAGAGCAATCTCGT
Organism: Ruegeria sp. HKCCA5763; assembly: GCF_013034545.1. Classification (NCBI taxonomy): domain Bacteria; kingdom Pseudomonadati; phylum Pseudomonadota; class Alphaproteobacteria; order Rhodobacterales; family Roseobacteraceae; genus Ruegeria; species Ruegeria sp. HKCCA5763. The sequence goes on along the minus strand of NZ_WQGF01000001.1, from coordinate 637,883 downwards.
GGTCCAGCGAATCCCGTTCGGTTGTGGGTGCCAGCAATACATCCACACGGGCAAAACCATGCGCCAAAGCGGCAAGCATCTCGGCGTGGCCAAAACCGGATATAACATTTAGTTCCAGCGGGATAACATCCGAAGGCAAACCACGACCAAAGCGCGCAGCCAACCGGATCATCTCTGCCCCATGCGTATTATGAATCAAAAGCCGGGGCGCGGCCCCTCCTGCTCGTCGATAGGTGCGCGCCAGGACGTGCATCCGGGACAACAGCGCCGAAACGGTCGGATCCTCGTAAGTGATCGCCGTCGACGGACACAGTGCGGCACACGCACCGCATCCGGCACATACCATCGGGTCGATGCTCACATGCTCACCCGCTGGTGTTATCGCCCCGGTCGGGCAGATATCCAGACAGTTTGTACAACCCACCTGTTCCGCCCGTGAATGCGCACACAAGGATTCTTCCAATCTCACGTACAAAGGCTTTTCAAAGGTACCAATAAGCTGCATGGCGTCAAAAGCCAGGCGTTCAACGGCCACCACGTCTTTTGGATCAGCCCTCAGATACCCTTCGCGCTTGTTGGGGGCCTGGACGAACGGCGCGCCGCCTGTCAGGTCCAGAATAATGTCGCAGGCAGATTGTGCTCCGTTCCTGGGCTCGGTCCAGGCAAAGGCACCACGCCCGCCCGGCACGACCTGCTGCACGGCGTCCAGACGCAGTGAAAACCCACCCAGCGCCCCGGACACGGACTTCACCCGTCCGCGTATCACATCGAAAGCGCGCGAGGTCGGCTCTGCCTGATCCGTAGCCAGAACAGTCACGGCCAAAGTTCCCGCCAACTTCTCAGCCAGATCAAAACCCACCGCGCCGGGGCCAACGATGAAACAGGTTCCTTCGCTGATAACATCGACGCTGGGTGTGACGGGCTGCGGCAACAGCGCCTCAGCCGCCAGTGCAGCCATCTTAGGCGTTGCATCCGTACCCTGTTCAGACCAACCCGCACGGTCGCGTAGGTCGAAGAAGCCAGGCACGTCGATATCCAAATCTTCGGCAAGGGACTGGAACACGTCCTGCTCTTGCAGGCAGGCGATCACGGTATCTCCGTCTTGCATCAGTTCGGCAGCAGATTGCAGTTGGGTCGTGCAAAGCGCTGTATGCACCTTAGAGCAACTGACACCACAGGCGCTTTCGATCCTGTCGGGATCCAATTCCTGAGTTCCTGCGCAGTCGCATAGCAGTAGTTTGGTGCCCATTTTCCCTCCCGCGGGATGCTCTCCCCATCCCATGAACCTTAGGCTGTACGCACATCCCGGCAACTTCAACCCCCTGCCGTGCGCAGTTATTTACCCCTCATTCGCGCAGAAAATCGAAGGAAACAAACGCGTTTTCGGCTCCGTTCACGCAGTTGCGACCAAAACATACGACCAAAGTCTAAGGACACAGGCTTGGCACAAAGACACAATGTGTACCATAGTGTTCATGCAAAGGCAGGGGAGAGCCTTTCGGGGAGGAGCCAGTGGCCAAGGCCGCAAGCCAGATCGAAATGCCAGTTGGCGTCATCGTGCGCAAGACACCCGGGATCACACGTTGGGCCCGATGGAGTTGGCGTGCCATAGCCGTTTTGCCGGGTGCTGGTCCTGCCGATTGGCAGGAATTGCGTCGCGAAGGCGATGCGGTTGAATACCATGCAGCCACCCTGCCCCTGACCCTTTGGGCGGATGAGACAGAAGCCTACATGGTCAACCTGTCAGACGGACAACCCTCGCTTTATCTGGTGTTGCGGGATGAATTGAAGGGGGACGTCCCTTTGAACGCGGTGCTTATCACGGCCTCGCCTTTTGAGGGGCAGGACTATGCCGACACAGGTGAAGAGATCGTCGAGAAGATCCCCATGACCGAAGGGCTGATTGCCTGGGTGCGGGATTTCGCGCTCAAACACCATAAAGACGAAGTTTTCATCAAGCGCCGCCGCGACAAGAAACGCACGGATTTGGTCGAGGACGGCAAGGGCGACCCACGGATCAGACAGGCCTCGGATGTCTACCGCGCACCTCGGAGGCTTGTGCAATGACCCAGGCGCGCGATTTCTGGTCCCGTCGCAAGGCCGCCGTACAGGCAGAAGCCGAGGCTGAGGTCATAGCGGCAGAAGAACAGGTCATAGCCGCACAACACGCCGAACTGGAAGAAAAGACTGACGCCGACATACTGGCCGAGTTAAACCTGCCTGACCCGGATCAATTACAGGCGGGCGACGATGTCACGGGGTTCATGGCCAAGGCGGTGCCTGATCGGTTGCGTCGCCGGGCCTTGCGCCGGTTGTGGCGACTGAATCCGGTTCTGGCCAACGTGGACGGTCTGGTTGACTACGGCGAAGACTATACCGACGCAGCTTGTGTGATCGAAAACCTTCAGACCGCCTACCAGGTGGGCAAAGGGATGCTGGCCCATGTCGAGGCCTTGGCGGCAAGTGAAGACGACACCGAAGAGGAAACTCCCTCGGAGGATGAACCAATGTCCGAACCCGCGGTCGCCATGGAAGAACCAGAAGCCGCCGCACCAACACCTGAAGTGGATCTGGCCGAAGCTTACACGCAGGAAGAGGCCGAACTGCCCCCGTCCCCGCGCCGCATGAGATTTGAATTCGAAGGATAACCCATGACCGCAAATAACGCGCAGACTTTAGACATTTCAGCCGAAGACCGGCTGCGCGCGGATTTTTACAATTTTCTGGGTTTGCTTTTGGCCGGCCCGCCTGATCAGTTGCTTCTGGACCAGATGTCGGGGCTGAGCGGAGACGACACTGATCTGGGCCAAGCCATTCAGGCTATGGCGCGTGTTGCCAAGGTCACCAAGCCCGCCGCTGCCGAGCGTGAGTTCAACGCTCTGTTCATCGGTTTGGGACGTGGTGAGCTGCTGCCTTACGCCAGTTTTTATCTGACCGGGTTCCTGAACGAAAAACCTCTGGCGCAATTGCGCAATGACATGGCTGTACGCGGGATCACCCGTGCGCAAAATGTGTTTGAACCAGAAGACAATATCGCCTCGCTTATGGAAATGATGGCCGGGATGATCGTGGGTCGCTTCGGATCACCGGCCACACTGGAAGATCAAAAAGCGTTCTGGAACAAACATATCGGCCCTTGGGCCGCGCATTTCTATTCGGATTTGGAAGCCGCCGAAGCGTCGGTTCTCTATGCCTCGGTCGGCACCGCCGGTCGGGTGTTCATGGAAATCGAACGCGAGGCCTTCCGAATGACGGCGGCATAACCCGCCACTCGCCAGCGTCTGAATTGGCGCTAAATCGCAAATGGGAGAGGAGAAGCCCATGAGCAAGACCAAGGAAGAAGGCGCAACGCGCCGCGACTTCCTCAAACTGGCCGGAACCGCAGCGCCTGCTGCCGTTGCCGCCGTCAGCCTGAGCGGTCAAGCCGAAGCAGCCGAGCTGCCGACGGACGAGACCCGCATGCAAGATACAGCGCATACCCGCGCCTATCTGGAAAGCGCGCGCTTCTAAGCCGCCTCGACTGCGCCCGGCGCACCAGCCGGACGATGTCACTTACCCGACTGACGGTTGCGATTGGCCCTGACGTCGGTTTCGCAGTTACCAAGCCAGCCGTGATCCTCATGGCCAGCAAGGGAGGAAAGAAATGCTTAGGAAAAAGACCAACGGGGTTGCGAGACGCCCCCAGCGGACAAGTATCCTGTCCCAGGTCGGCGAGAAAACCGTCGATCGCCGCGCATTCCTGCGTGGCTCGGGCCTGACGATCGGCGGCCTTGCCGCGATCAGCGCCACGGGTGGAACCGTGACGCCTGCCAGCGCCCAAACAGCGGCAAACACCGCCGTTGAAAACATCAAATCCGTATGCACCCACTGCTCGGTCGGCTGTACGGTCGTCGCCGAAGTTCAGAACGGTGTCTGGGTCGGGCAAGAACCCGGCTGGGACAGCCCGTTCAACCTGGGTGCGCATTGCGCCAAAGGGGCCTCGGTCCGCGAGCACGCCCATGGCGAACGCCGCCTCAAGTATCCGATGAAAAAGGAAGGCGGCGAGTGGAAGCGCATCAGCTGGGAAGAGGCGATCAACGAGATCGGCGACGGCATGATGAACATCCGCCAGGAATCCGGGCCGGACAGCGTGTACTGGTTGGGCTCGGCCAAGCACAATAACGAACAGGCCTATCTGTTCCGCAAGTTCGCCGCCTACTGGGGCACGAACAACGTGGACCATCAGGCCCGTATCTGCCACTCGACCACTGTTGCGGGTGTTGCGAATACATGGGGCTACGGCGCCATGACCAATTCGTACAATGACATCCACAACTCACGGGCCATCTTCATCATCGGCGGCAACCCGGCCGAGGCGCATCCCGTCTCGCTGCTTCATGTTCTGCGCGCGAAAGAGCAGAATAACGCACCGCTGATCGTCTGCGACCCGCGCTTTACGCGCACCGCGGCGCATGCGGATGAATATGTGCGGTTCCGTCCCGGCACAGACGTTGCTCTGATCTGGGGCATTCTGTGGCACATCTTCGACAACGGCTGGGAGGACAAAGAGTTCATCCGCACCCGTGTCTGGGGAATGGACCAGATCCGCACCGAGGTCGCCAACTGGAACCCGGAAGAGACCGAGCGTGTAACCGGCGTGCCCGGCTCGCAGCTCAAGCGCGTTGCCCGGACCATGGTCAACAACCGCCCCGGCACAGTCATCTGGTGTATGGGTGGTACGCAGCACACCAACGGCAACAACAACACCCGCGCTTACTGCGTGCTCCAGCTTGCTTTGGGCAACATGGGCACTTCGGGGGGTGGCACCAACATCTTCCGTGGTCATGACAACGTGCAGGGCGCAACGGACCTTGGTGTTCTGTCCCACACCCTGCCTGGCTATTACGGCCTGTCCAAGGGTGCATGGGGTCATTGGGCTCGTGTCTGGGGTGAAGATCCCGAATGGCTGGCGGGCCAGTTCGCCACGATCAAGGACAAGGAAGGCAAGGATAAACCGCTTCAGAACGAGCGCGGCATCCCGGTCTCCCGCTGGATCGACGGTGTTCTGGAAGACCCGGCCAACATGGATCAGGACAACAATGTCCGCGCCATGGTTCTGTGGGGCCACGCGCCCAACTCGCAGACCCGCATGACGGAAATGAAGACGGCGATGGAGAAGCTGGACATGCTGGTCGTGATCGACCCGTATCCCACCGTCTCGGCCGTGCTGCATGACCGCACCGATGGCGTCTACCTGTTGCCCGCCTGTACGCAGTTCGAAACCCGTGGCTCGGTCACGGCATCGAACCGGTCGCTACAATGGCGCGACAAGGTGGTTGAACCGCTGTTCGAAAGCCTGCCGGACGAGGTCATTATGGCCAAGTTCGCCAACAAGTTTGGCTGGGCGGATCGGTTGTTCCGCAATATCGAGATGGACGATCCGGAAACCCCCAATGTTGAAAGCATCACGCGTGAGTTCAACGCGGGCCTCTGGACCATCGGATATACCGGTCAATCGCCAGAACGTTTGAAAAGCCATATGGCCAACCAGCACACGTTCGACAGAACCACGCTGCAAGCCATTGGTGGGCCCAACGACGGCGAATATTACGGTCTGCCCTGGCCCTGCTGGGGAACACCGGAGATGGGTCATACGGGGACACCAAACCTCTATGACATGTCCAAACCGGTGGCCGAAGGTGGCCTGACCTTCCGTGCGCGCTTTGGCGTGGAGCGGGATGGCGACAACCTGTTGGCCGAAGGGGTCTATAGCGTTGGATCGGAAATTCAGGATGGATATCCCGAGTTCACGATGCAGATGCTGATGGACCTTGGTTGGGATGGCGATCTGACGGCCGAGGAACGCGCAGCCATCGACGCCGTTGCGGGACCAGAGACCAACTGGAAAACCGACCTGTCCGGCGGTATCCAGAGGGTCGCGATCGAGCATGGCTGTGCGCCCTTCGGGAACGCCAAAGCCCGCGCGGTTGTCTGGACCTTCCCGGATCCGATCCCACTGCATCGCGAGCCGCTTTATACGAACCGGCGCGACCTGGTGGAGGACTATCCGACCTACGAGGACCGGCACGCATATCGCCTGCCCACCCTTTATGCTTCGATTCAGAAGAACGACTTTTCAAAGGATTACCCGATAATCCTAACGTCAGGTCGTCTGGTCGAATATGAAGGCGGCGGGGATGAAACACGGTCGAACCCGTGGCTGGCCGAGCTTCAGCAGGACATGTTCGTCGAGATCAATCCACGCGATGCCAACAACCTTGGTATTCGCGACGGATCACAGGTCTGGGTCGAAGGTCCTGAAGGCGGCAAGGTCAAGGTGATGGCGATGCTGACCAACAGGGTCGGTGCCGGCGTGGCCTTCATGCCGTTCCACTTTGGCGGCCATTTCCAGGGCGAGGACCTGAGGGAGAAATACCCGAAAGGTGCCGATCCCTATGTGCTGGGTGAAAGTACCAACACCGCCCAGACCTATGGCTATGATTCCGTGACCCAGATGCAAGAGACCAAAGCGACTCTTTGCAAAATCTGGTCAGCGTAAGGGAGGAGAAGAGAACATGGCAGCAAGAGCAAAGTTTCTCTGCGACGCCGAACGCTGCATCGAGTGCAATGCCTGCGTCACCGCGTGTAAGAACGAACACGAGGTGCCGTGGGGCGTGAACCGCCGCAGGGTGGTAACGATCAATGACGGTGACCCGGGCGAACGCTCGATTTCGGTGGCCTGTATGCATTGCTCGGATGCGCCCTGCATGGCGGTGTGCCCGGTCGACTGCTTCTATCAGAATGAAGAAGGGGTCGTCCTACACTCCAAGGACCTGTGCATTGGTTGTGGTTATTGCTTCTACGCGTGCCCGTTCGGCGCGCCGCAATACCCGCAGGCGGGCAACTTCGGATCGCGTGGAAAGATGGACAAATGTACCTTCTGCGCTGGTGGTCCCGAGGAAACGCACTCGACCGCAGAGTTCGCCAAATATGGTCGCAACCGGATCGCCGAGGGCAAACTGCCCATCTGCGCCGAAATGTGTTCCACCAAGGCCCTGCTCGCTGGTGACGGCGACGTTGTGTCGGCCATCTACCGCGAGCGTGTTGTCGCCCGTGGCTTCGGGTCCGGCGCATGGGGTTGGGGCACCGCCTACGACCAGAAAGACGGCTAGGACCGTCTTTGATGAACCAAACAGGCGACCCGCATCCGTGGGTCGCCTGATCAGGGATTTTGACCGAGGTTCAGATGTTCCGCTTACTCATCGCATTGCTGTTCACCATTGGGCTGGCACAGGCCACCGTTGCGCAAACAAACGAAGCTGGGGAACCAGCCACCACGAATGAGCGCGCCTCGACCGGTGGTGCGACCACGCTTGAGGATATTCTCGCGCGTCAACGCGGCGAAAAAGTAGATAACACCTATCGCTCGGAAAACACTGGCCAAGGCAATGTCGAAGGCCTTCTGGGCCAGTTTGGACCCAGCGGCGTATCGTCCGACAGTGATGTATACCGCGCGCTGCGCTTTGGCTCGGCGGACGTCACCGTGTCCTCGCGCGGACCTGCCGACAGTGTGCTGATCCAAGACGGCGGCATGTGGTGGTGGGAATTCCGCACAGGGCCGTTACGCGAATATGGCGGTTACATCATCGCTGGAATGCTGGCCATCATCGTTCTGTTTTTCCTGATCCGAGGCAAGATTCGCATCGACGGAGAAAAGACCGGCCGTACCGTTCTGCGCTTCACCAGTTTTGAACGTTTCGGGCATTGGCTGTTTGCAGGATCATTCATCGTGCTTGCGATCACCGGCCTGCTGACACTCTATGGCCGCGACTTCCTGATTCCGATCTTCGGCAAGGAAGGTTTCGCAACCATCGCGCAAGGCTGCAAATGGCTTCACAACAATCTGGCATGGGCCTTCATGCTGGGGCTGATCATCATCACGGTGAATTGGATTGCCCATAACATCCCCAACCGCACAGACCTGAAATGGCTGGCTGCCGGTGGGGGTTTATTCAGCAAAAACAGCCACCCACCCGCCAAGAAATTCAACGCAGGTCAAAAAATCATCTTCTGGGCCTGCATACTGCTGGGAGTCTCGATCAGCCTGTCCGGCCTGTCGCTGCTGTTTCCGTTTGAATTGCCGATGTTCGCCAAGACCTTCTCGGTTGCCAATGCCACCGGCATTCCACAGGCGCTTGGTCTGAACCTGCCCGTGCAAATGTCGCCTCAGGAAGAGATGCAATACGCCCAAGTCTGGCACGTGATGGTCGCTTATGTCTTCATCGCCATCATCATCGCGCATATCTACCTCGGCTCGGTCGGGATGGAGGGCGCGTTTGATGCAATGGGTACTGGTGAAGTCGAAGAGCAATGGGCGCGGGAACACCACTCGTTGTGGCTGGAAGAGGTGCAGGAAAAAGAGGCTGGCAAGGCAGCGGCCTCACCCGCCGAATAGATGCGCTGGCTGATCCTTGCCTGTGCGTTGATCCCCCTGCCCGCATGGGCGGAGTTCTTCACGCTCAAAGGTCATGGCGGGCCGATCATGGGTATCGCAACGGCCCCTGATGGACGGATCGCAACAGCCAGTTTCGACAATTCTGTCGGGCTATGGTCGGACCAGACACCCGAATGGCTGGAAGGTCACGAAGCAGCCGTCAACGCGGTCGTCTTCAACGGTACAGCAATTTATTCCGCCGGAGACGATTTTACCCTCCGCCGCTGGCCGGGCGGAGAGATCGTCGGCCAACACAAAGGCAAGATCGTTTCTGTAGCTGCCTCAAAAACGCATGTCGCAACGGCCAGTTGGGACGGAACAATCGGATTATGGCCCGTCGATGGCACTGCCCCCGCCCTGTTCGGCCCCACGGGCAGTGGCGTGAATGCGGTCACTTTTTCACCGGATGGATCAAAGCTTTTTTCCGCTGGCGTCGATGGGTCCTTACGCGTGTGGGATGTCGCAACCGGCGAAGAAACGGACCGGCTGGTTGAGCACGGATTTGGCATCAACGAATTGATTTTCAACGCGCAGGAAAACTGGATCGCCTATGGCGCGGTGGACGGGGTGACGCGCATCCTCGATCTGACAACCGGTGAAGAACGCGACTTCACTCTGGACCGCCGCCCGATCCTGGCCCTTGCGCTCAGCCCGGACCGAAGCCTTTTGGCGGTCGGTGACGGCGAAGGCTATATCATGATGATCGACACGACCGAATGGCGCATCACGCAGGATTTCCGCGCAACGCTGCGCGGACCGGTCTGGGCGCTGTCATTCTCTGATGATGGCCAGAACATCCATGCAGGGGGCATAGACGCGGCGATGTACAGCTGGCCCGTGGGTGCGCTGTCGGATCAACAGCAAATGGCTTCGACCGAGCCCAGTTTTCTGAAAGATCCCGACGAAATGGAGAATGGCGAACGTCAATTCGCCCGCAAATGCTCGATCTGCCACAGCCTGACACCCGAAAGCGAACGTCGGGCGGGTCCAACACTGCACGGTATCTTTGGGCGACCCGCCGGATCGCTGCCGGGATATTTGTACTCGGATACGCTGCAAGACTCTGATATTGTTTGGAATGAACAAACAATAAATGCCCTTTTCGATAAGGGGCCGGATCATTACATTCCGGGATCGAAGATGCCGATGCAACGGATTACAGAACAGCAGGACCGGGACGACCTGATCGCTTTTCTGCGCCGTGCGACGGACGACCAGAACTGAACCGGAGGAGACTATGAAAGCCTTTTTAGCCGCGGTTGTCGCGATGGTCGTGATTACAGTTGCAGCCCCGACGACGTTGGACCAGATCGGGTTCAGCGCCGCGGACAGCACATCTGGTTCTGCGGTGCGCCTGGACTGAATGTCTCAATACCTGACCACCCGCGAACTGGCCGATCTTTTGCGCATTGGCGAGCGTAAAGCCTATGACCTTGCCTCATCCGGCGAGGTGCCTTGTGTGCGCGCCATGGGCAAGCTTTTGTTCCCACGGGCCGAGATCATCGCCTGGCTCAACGCGTCACGGTCTGGGCCTCAAGTGGCGGAACCGCCCCTGCCCCCGATCGTTGCTGGCAGCCATGATCCCCTTCTGGACTGGGCATTGCGCGAAAGCGGATCGGGGCTGGCAACGTATTATGATGGCTCTTTCGACGGATTGACACGATTGAGCGAGCGCAGCGCGCAGGCCGCTGTGCTGCACATCCACGAGGACGGAGGGTTCAATACCAAATCCCTGCGCGACTCATTGGGCGAAGCCCCGGTGATCCTCTATGAAGTCGCCCGTCGAGAACGCGGTTTGTTACTGGCACCGGGCGCATTGGACATCAGATCGTTCCAGGACCTCAAATCGCGACGCATCATCCTGCGGCAAGACAGTGCAGCCAGCCAGCACTTGTTCAATGCGCAACTTGAAGCACATGACCTAACTTACGACGATTTTAACATTTTTCCCGGCCGCGCACGCACCGAGGAAGAGCTAGCCATTGCCCTGCACGATCAAAAGGCCGAAGCAGGCTTTGGACTGGGTGCCTTGGCCGGGCTGTACAACCTCGGCTTTGTCCCCACCCATTCCGAAAGGCTTGACCTGGCGATCTGGCGCAGATCGTTTTTCGATCCGCCGATGCAAAAACTGATGTCGCTGCTACGCTCGGATCATTTCACACAACGGGCCCGCGAATTCGGCGGTTATGACCTTTCGGGCCTCGGTACGATCCATCACAATGGTGCCAGCGGCTGATCCTCCGCCGACCGCTTCATCTTTTCAGAAATACTCGCCCCGCAGATGTTGGCTGCAGGCCAACTTATTGGGCATTGGGGAAAAACACCTGCTGTCCCTCCAGCCTGAAGGACGCGATCGCCTCCTGCCCGTCCGGCCCCGTCAACCAGTCGATAAAGCGTTGACCGGATGCCGCCCGCACAAGTTGGTGCTTTTCCGGGTTCACAAGGATCACACCGTATTGATTAAACAGGCGCGGATCGCCTTCGACCAACACCTCTAGATTGCCTCTGTTGCCAAAAGACAGCCACGTGGCCCGGTCTGTAAGTGTATAGGCGTCCATGCCCCCGGCCACGTTCAGGGTCGCGCCCATACCCGATCCGGTTTCACGATACCACGTGCCGGAAGCACCCTTTGGATCAAGCCCGGCAGACGACCAATGGCCCAGCTCGGCCTTATGCGTCCCACTGTCATCGCCACGCGATGCAAAAGGGGCTTCGGCCTCTGCAATGGCCGTCAGAGCAACCAGTATATCGGTGCCTCCACGAATACCGGCCGGGTCAGATTTTGGGCCGACCAGAACAAAATCGTTATACATCAGGTCTTTTCGCTCAACGCCCCAGCCGTCCGCGACAAATTTCTCTTCGGCTGGTTTGGCGTGGACCAGCAGAACGTCCCCGTCCCCGTTGACTGCATTGCGAATGGCCTGACCTGTTCCAACCGCGACAACGCGCACATCTATGCCAGACTCAGCCTCGAACCACGGCAATATGTGTTCCAACAGTCCAGAATTCTGCGTCGATGTCGTGGATTGAACAACAATGAACGGCGTTTCTGCTGAAACCCCCCCTGCCGATAGGCCAAGTGCAACTGCTGCTGCCCGAATAAATGCCCGGAACATCATGTTCTCCGTCTTTTCTTATTAAGTAACCAACCCACCCGCCAGATAGCGACGCGATGCTTCGCTTTCGGGGGCATCCAATACCTGTTTCGCGGGCCCATGTTCTACCACTTGACCGCCCTGCATCATGACAATATCCGCAGCCAAACGTCGCGCCTGTCCGATGTCATGTGTCACCATAACGATCCGCACCCCACGTGCCGAGGCGCGCCGGATCATCCGCTCGATCATTTGTGTGGCGCTCGGGTCCAGGGCACTGGTCGGTTCATCCAGAAACAGAGTTTCGGGCTCAGTCGCCAGGGCGCGCAGGATTGCCAGCCGCTGCGCCTCACCCCCGGAAAGTGAGCGAGCCGGCTGTCGCGCCTTGCCGTCCAGCCCCCCTTCGACCAGCAATTCGGCGATGCGTTTTTTTCTGTCTGTGCGCCCCATACTCTGACGCTTTAGAACAAAGTCCAGATTTGCAGAGACCGAACGACGCAACAAAACCGGTTGCTGGAACACCATAGCCTGGCGCGCCTTTTGTGCCGTGCTCAGCGGAAGTCCGTCCTGGACGACGCGCCCACGATCCGGTGCGATCAGACCATGCAAACAACGCAACAGCAGGCTTTTGCCTGCGCCGTTCGGACCAAGGATGAGGGTTGGTCCGGGACCATCCAGAACCAGCGACGGCACATCCAGCAACGAACGGCCTTTGCTGCGAATCCGAAGATCTTTGACCTCAAGGCGGCTCACCAAGTTGCAGATGCCATCACGCATGGCGCAACCCCTCTTGCTCGGCCTTCAAGCTTACGGCGCTGACCATTGCGTTCACCGCCACAGCAATCCCGATCAGGATCGCCCCCAATGCCAACGCCAATGCGAGGTTTCCCTTTGAAGTTTCCAACGCGATGGTTGTGGTCATCACGCGCGTCACGTGGTTGATGTTGCCCCCGACAATGATCACCGCGCCAACCTCGGCGATGGCGCGTCCGAAGCCTGCCAGCAAGGCCGTAACCAAGGCCAGCCTTGCGTCCCACAACAAAACCGGAACCGAAGCCAGCCTGGACACGCCGAGGGATCGCAACTGTTCCGAATACTCCTCGGCCAGCATCTCGATCACCTGCCGCGTCAATGCCGCGACGATTGGCGTGACCAGCACCACTTGCGCGATAATCATCGCAGTTGGCGTGTACAAAAGTTGCAGTACACCCAAAGGGCCTGAACGGGACAGCATCAGATAGACCAGCAGGCCCACGACCACGGGCGGGAACCCCATCAGTGCATTCATCAGCACGATCAAAATGCGTCTTCCAGGAAACCCGGCAACGGCCAAAGCAGCCCCCACAGGCATCCCAATCAGCGCGGAAATCAGCACGGCAAACAGTGAAACCTTCAGAGACAACAGCACAATCGCCCAAAGCTCTGAGTCCCCATGCAGGATCAGAGAAATTGCAGAGTTGAATTCTGGTGCAAATCCTTGCATTTTCTACCGTGATGCCTGTATTTCGTACGAAATGCGTTTATTTACAGGTAAATACTACTCTGTTTTTCGAATGAGTACAGACACAAATCCGGCATAGGAAATATGAAACGCGGCCCCAATCGGGACCGCGTTGAAATTGTTCGGATTGACAACTTGGATCAGTTCAAGGCTGCATCCGTGATCTGGTGCGTCCAGGCACCTTCGGGCTGCTTGGTAATTGCCGGGTTCTCTGCAGAAACGGCCGAGAGCAGTGTTTTCACTGTCTGCTCGTAGTCAGCCGGATCCAGCGCACCGTCTGATCCTTCAATCAGTTTTGCGACCTCACCCATCATGTAAACCTGATGGTCCAGCTCCTGCGCGCCGGTCTCATCGAATTCCAGCACGATTTCAGCGGCCTCTTCCTGATTTTCAGCTGCATATTTCCAGCCCTTCATCGAGGCACGAACGAACCGTTCCATCTTGTCGACAAATTCAGGATCACTCAGGTTCTCTTCCATGACATACAGGCCGTCCTCGAGCATCCCAAAACCCATCTGAAGATAGTTGAAAGTCACCAGCTCTTCGGGCGTGATACCGGCCTGAAGGATCTGGCGGTACTCGTTGTACGTCATGGTGGAGATGCAATCCGCCTGCCCCTGAATCAGGGGATCTGCGGAAAACGCCTGTTTTAGAACAGTAACCCCGTTCTCGTCCGCGCCATCCGTTTCGATGCCCAAGGACGCCATCCAAGCATAGAAGGGATACTCATTGCCAAAGAACCAAACACCCATGGTGCGGCCGGGGAAATCCTCGGGCGTTTCAACGCCGGTGGACTTCAGGCAGTTGACCTGAAGCCCTCCGGTTTTGAACGGCTGTGCAATGTTTACCAGCGGAACACCGCGTTCACGCGCAGCCAAACCAGCGGCCATCCAAGTGGTGATGACGTCGGCACCACCTCCAGCAATAACCTGTTCCGGTGCGATGTCCGGACCGCCCGGTTTGATTGTGACATCAAGCCCTTCTTCGTCGTAGAAACCTTTCGCTTCTGCTACAAAGTAGCCAGCAAATTGCGCCTGCCCGACCCATTTCAACTGCAACGTCACTTCGTCCGCCGCAAGCGCCGTACTGGCTGCCAAACTGAAGGCGGCAACCGCCCCGCTAAGTAGCTTGTTCATCTTTTTATCTCCTAGTTGCTTTTGGTTGCCCCGTTTTCGAGGTCTGTTGAATTATTCCTTTTCTTATCCACGTTGTGACGGATGCCAAAACGTCACGACCTTCTCGATGCCTGCGACGAGGCCATAAAAGGCGGTGCCGGCAAGCGCTGCCACCACGATCTCGGCCCAGACCATATCAAGCGACAGCTGGCCTACGCTGGTAGAAATCCGAAAGCCCATCCCCACGATTGGCGAGCCAAAGAACTCTGCCACAATGGCTCCGATCAAAGCCAAAGTTGTTGAAATCTTCAACCCATTGAAAATGAAAGGCATCGCCGCAGGCAAACGCAGTTTCACAAAACTCTGCCAATAGGTTGCGGCATAAGTCTCCATCAGATCGCGCTGCATCGCCGTGGCTTCACGCAACCCGGCCACGGTGTTGACCAGCATCGGAAAGAACACCATCACAACGACCACCGCCGCTTTGGAATGCCAATCAAACCCGAACCACATGACCAGGATCGGCGCCGTTCCAACGATGGGTAGAGCTGCTACGAAATTCCCCACAGGCAAAAGACCGAGGCGCAGGAAGTCCCACCGATCCACAGCAATGGCCATAAGAAATGCCGATCCACAGCCGATGACATATCCGCTGAGCGCACCTTTCAGAATTGTCTGAACAAAATCCGCCCACAGAATGTCAAGGCTACCGGCAAAGCGCAGCGCGATGGCGGAAGGTGCTGGCAGGATGACCAACGGAACCTCTAGTCCGCGCACCAACAGCTCCCACGCACCTACGACGGTCAACCCGAAAATCACCGGCGCCAGAAAGCGTACGATCCGACTGTCCGCCTGAGGTCCACTGGCCAGGCGGCTGTTCAACCACCAGCCAAAAGCCCACAGCAGCAGAGCAAAGATAACCAACATCATTGCGCCATCCCCATCCGCTTCAGGACCATCCGCTCAACCAATCCGAGCAATCCAACCAGACAGGCAGCCAGAATGGCGGCCGCGAACAAGGCCGACCAAATCTGCACCGTCTGGCCATAGTAACTGCCAGCCAGCAAACGAGCACCCAGCCCGGCGACGGCCCCTGTCGGCAGTTCCCCCACGATTGCGCCGACCAAAGACGCCGCGATACCGATTTTCAACGACGTGAAAAGGTAAGGCATCGACGCAGGCAAGCGCAGTTTCCAAAAGCCTTGCGACCGGCTGGCATTATAGGTTTGCAACAGGTCCAGTTGCATCGCATCGGGGCTGCGCAGCCCTTTGACCATACCAACGACAACCGGGAAAAAGCTAAGGTAAGCCGATATGATGGCCTTGGGGATTATCCCCTGAACGCCAACCGAATACAGGACAACAATGATCATTGGTGCCAGTGCAATAATGGGGATCGTCTGGCTCACAATGGCCCATGGCATGACAGACAAATCCATCACGCGGCTATGAACGATCCCCACAGCCAGCAAGATGCCCAACCCCGTGCCGATCACAAAGCCAAGCATCGTCGCGCTGAGCGTCACCCAACCATGATAGATCAACGATCGTTTCGAGGTGATTTTCTTCTCGACAGTCGTTTCCCACAATTCAATCACGACCTGATGGGGCGAAGGCAAACGGGGTTTTTTCTGTTCCCACGCGGCGGAGATCGCAAACGTGTTGTTTACCACCAGCCCAAACTCGCCCAAGTCGCGGCGCGCGCTTGCAGTGGGCGGCTGAACCTCGGCCCCGCCACGCTCAAGCTCACTCAGAACACCTTTGATATTCATCGGAACACAAGCCGCGTACCAAATCAGGGCGATTGCAGCGACAACTGTGAGTATGGCAACGACCTGCTTCATGCGTGCCACTCCATGCGATAGACGGGCACAGTGTCTGGCGGTACCGGAGGCTCCTCTGCGGTCACTTCAAACCCTTCGCGGCGATAAAAGCGCTGCGCCGCGGTGTTGGGCCTGTGGGTCGTCAGCCAAAGAAACCCTCTTCCCTCTTTGGCGATATCGATGAACCGCTTGCCGATGCCTTGCCCCGTTCGGCTGCAATACAGCGCGCCAATCTTCTGCTGCTCGGGATCAACCGACATATAGCAATCGACCGGATCACCGGCGACCCAGATCTCACGACTTTCGAATGCATCCCGGATCAGGTTCGCCAGTTCTTCCACCGGCAATTCCTCGGGCATCCAATCTGTTTGCGTCGCCCAGTCGTGAACGACCTTGGCGCAGGACTTGACGTCACTTGGCACGGCGCGTCTGATCTTATCTGCGTTCAGTTCAGTCGTCATAGGAATGCCCCGCCCGCAGCCCATCCCTCACGCGATGCGCGACCTCGATGAATTCCGGCGTGTCACGAATGTCCAATGGCCGTTCTCTGGGTAAAGGGCTATCGATTACATCCGTGATCCGCCCCGGTCTTGGGCTCATGACCACAATCTTGGTACTAAGATACACCGCCTCGGGGATCGAGTGTGTCACGAAGCCAATTGTCTTCTCGGTCCGCGCCCACAGCGCCAAAAGCTGTTCATTCAGGTGATCGCGCACAATCTCATCCAACGCGCCGAACGGCTCGTCCATCAGCAGGATGTCGGCATCGAATGCCAAGGCCCGCGCGATGCTTGCGCGTTGCTGCATCCCACCGGATAGTTGCCAGGGAAACTTCCCCCCAAAGCCAGCAAGATCAACGAGTTCCAGGACTTTATTCACCCTCTCATCCTGTTCGGCGGCGGAATATCCCATGATCTCAAGCGGCAACTTGATGTTCTTGGAAATGGTACGCCACGGATACAAACCCGCCGCCTGAAACACATACCCATAAGCCCGTTTCCGACGCGCCTCATCGGGGGTCATGTCATTTACAGTCAGCGTGCCACCCGTAGGTGTTTCCAATGCCGCGATACAGCGTAGAAACGTGGTTTTGCCGCATCCGGACGGCCCGATAAAACTGACAAAGTCACCCTTGTCGATTGTCAGGTTCACGTCCTTGAGCGCGTGAACTGGCCCATCGTTGGTCTGGAACGTCAGGTCCAGCTGCCTTGCCTGGATGACGGGCTGGGTCGTGCTTTCAGTGTTCATTACTTTGCCTTGAAAAGAGTGGTGTCAGGGCCGCCTGCAAAGCGGCCCAAACAGATCAAACACCGGTGGCCGGTATACCCGTCCGCTCAACGGGCCGTGGTGCCGTCAGCTCTTTCCAGGTGCTCAGAGCCTTATGGACATGGGTGTTGGCGTCACGCGCCACAAACTTCCCGTGACCTTCCTGAGTCCTGATCTCTCCATCATGCACCGCTACCGCACCACGGGTCAGCGTGAACCGCGGCAACCCGCGCACTTCCTTACCCTCAAAGACGTTGTAGTCGATCGATGATTGCTGCGTCTCAGCCGAAATCACCTTGGCCTTGTTTGGATCCCAAACCACCAGATCAGCATCAGCGCCGACCAGAACCGCACCCTTTTTAGGGTAGCAATTCAATATCTTGGCGATGTTTGTTGATGTAACAGCGACAAATTCGTTCGGCGTCAGTCGTCCCGTATTCACACCATAGGTCCACAGCATGGGCATTCGGTCTTCCAACCCTCCGGTCCCGTTCGGAATCTTGGTGAAATCCCCTACGCCATAACGTTTTTGCTCAGTCGTAAACGCACAATGGTCCGTCGCAACAACGCTCAGCGTTCCAGATTGCAAACCGTTCCACAGGCTGTCCTGATGTTGTTTGTTACGGAACGGAGGGCTCATGACCCGCCGCGCGGCGTGCTCCCAATCGTGGTGGAAATACTCGCTCTCATCCAGGGTCAGATGTTGGATCAGTGGCTCGCCCCACACCCGCTTGCCCTGCATCTTGGCGCGCCGAATAGCCTCATGTGCCTCTTCGCAAGAAGTATGCACCACATAAAGCGGAACCCCGGCCATATCAGCAATCATGATGGCCCGATTGGTGGCCTCACCCTCAACCTGCGGCGGACGGGAATAGGCGTGCGCTTCGGGTCCTGTATTGCCCTCAGCCAACAGCTTGGCGCTCAACTCGGCCACAACGTCGCCGTTTTCGGCATGAACCATTGCGGTTCCACCCAATTCGGCCAGACGCTTGAACGACGCAAACAGCTCATCATCATTCACCATCAGCGCGCCTTTATAGGCCATGAAATGCTTGAACGTATTGATGCCCCGCGTCTCAATCACAGTCTTGATGTCGTTGAACACCTGCTCGCCCCACCAGGTGACCGCCATGTGGAACGAATAATCACAATTCGCCCGCGTCGATTTGTTGTCCCAGCGTTTCAACGCATCCAGCAGACTTTCACCGGGGTTGGGCAGAGCAAAATCCACCACCATTGTCGTGCCACCAGCCAAAGCCGCACGCGTGCCGCTTTCGAAATCGTCGCTGGAGTACGTACCCATAAAGGGCATCTCCAAGTGAGTATGAGGATCGATCCCACCCGGCATCACATAACAGCCGGTGGCGTCCAACTCCTTGTCGCCCTTCAGATCCATTCCGATTTCAGTGATCACACCACCTTCGACCAGCACGTCCGCTTTGTACGACAAATCCGCAGTGACGACGGTTCCGTTCTTGATAACAGTGCTCATTTCAAACTCCCTGATGCGGTCTGCGCCGCTTGCTTCATCTGGCTAAAAATACCTCGGGGGAGTCGCCCATCGGGCGACGGGGGCAGAGCCCCCTATTCCACGATTTCAGCCGTCTCGACGACGGCGTGCAACAGAACATCCGCCCCAGCCGAAGCCCATTCCTTGCTGATCTCTTCAGCCTCGTTATGGCTTAACCCGTCCACGCATGGGCACATGATCATCGCGGTCGGGGCCACGCGGTTGATCCAACAGGCGTCATGCCCCGCACCCGAGATGATATCCGTATGCGAATATCCCAACCGCTCGGCCGCGTTGCGTACGGCGGACACACAACTATCATCGAATTTCACCGGATCGAATCCACCAACTTTTTCGAATTCGATCTGCAAGCCCATGTCTTCCACAATGTCTTCGGCCGCCACCCGCAGACGGTTCTCCATGTCCGTGATCACATCCAATTCGGGCGAGCGGAAATCGACCGTGAACACTGCCTTTCCCGGGATCACGTTACGTGAGTTCGGATGGACATCGATATGACCAGCCGCTCCCACTGCGTGCGGCGCATGAGACCACGCGATCTCGTCCACTTTCTCGAGAATACGCGCCATCGCAAGGCCCGCGTTCTTACGCATCGGCATCGGGGTTGACCCGGTATGGGCATCCTTGCCGGTCACGGTGATTTGGGTCCAGCTCAGCCCTTGCCCGTGCGTGACAACGCCAATATCCTTGCCCTCGGCCTCCAATATCGGGCCCTGTTCGATATGCAGCTCAAAAAACGCATGCATTTTTCGCGCGCCGACTTCCTCATCGCCGCGCCAGCCAATGCGGTTCAGTTCATCCCCAAACTTTTTGCCCTCGGCATCCTCGCGATCATACGCCCAATCCTGCGTGTGCATTCCTGCAAACACGCCCGAAGACAGCATGGCGGGCGCATATCGCGTGCCTTCTTCATTGGTCCAGTTGGTCGCCACGATTGGATGCTTTGTTTTGATCCCAAGATCGTTGAGGGTCCTGATGATCTCGAGCCCCCCCAGAACACCCAAGACACCGTCATACTTCCCGCCGGTCGGCTGCGTATCCAGATGCGAACCGACATAGACCGGCAACGCGTCAGGGTCCGCCCCTTGACGGTGGGCGAACATGTTGCCCATCTGGTCCAAGCCCATGGAGCAACCAGCTTCCTCGCACCATTTCTGGAACAAAGCACGGCCTTCTGCGTCCTCATCCGTCAGGGTTTGGCGGTTGTTGCCACCGGCAACACCGGGGCCAATCTTGGCCATCTCCATCAGGCTGTCCCACAACCTGTCGCCATTGATCCTGAGATTCTGCGCCGGAGCTGCCATGTTCATCTTCCCTGTTTGCTTGCGATTTGGCTCGCTTTTGGTGTCTTGATTTGACCATCTGGTCAAACTCACGCTATCACGGGTTCGAGATCAGTCAAGAAATTGCGCGGCACAGCTTGAATTTTCACTGAATTCCGCGCCTATAGTCGAAAAAAGAGACACGCCGAAAACATGCCGAAAGACCGCGCACCGACTCGCATTCAGAAAAAGAACCGTGCTGCGATCCTCGAGGCCGCCCTGAACGTGTTTTCAGCCCACGGGTTTCGCGGATCGACCGTGGATCAGATTGCCGCCGAAGCCGGACTGAGCAAACCAAACCTGCTGTACTATTTCCCTTCGAAAGAGGCGATCCATACTGAACTGCTATCGGGTCTTCTGGAAACCTGGCTGGCCCCTTTGCACGATCTGGACGAGGATGGCGATCCGATGGAAGAAATCCTGGCCTATATTCGGCGCAAGCTGCAAATGAGTCAGGAGTTACCACGCGAAAGCCGCCTTTTTGCCAATGAACTGGTGCAGGGCGCGCCGCGTATCCACGAGGCTTTGTCCAAGGATCTCAAGGAACTGGTTGACGAAAAAACCGTGATCCTGACGCGCTGGATGGATCAGGGCAAAATCGCGCGGGTGCACCCCTATCACCTGATGTTTTCGATTTGGGCGCTGACCCAGCACTACGCAGATTTCGAAGTTCAGGTGCGTGCGATCTTGGGGGAAGAGGATCCGTTTGAAGGGGCGGACCCTTTTGTGGACACGCTGTATCGAAAGCTTTTGACCCCTTGAAAAAAGGGGCCGCAAGAGCGGCCCCGTAATGATCTTTCCAAATCGGTTCATTCGGCCGCCTTGGCCATCGGGTTGTTCGGATGCGTGGTCCAGTTTGCGTAGGTCGGCTGAACCTCATTGCCTGTACGCGGATCGACCTCACCCGGTGCCATCGGCACCATCGAGATACAGTCTTCAACCGGGCACACGTCGACGCACAGGTTACACGCCACGCATTCTTCGTCGATCACTTCGAACACGCGATCATCCGACATCGAAATCGCCTGGTGGCTGGTATCTTCACAAGCCGCATAGCAACGACCACATTTGATGCACTGGTCCTGGTCGATCTTCGCCTTGGCGATGTAATTCAGGTTCAGATACTGCCAGTCGGTGACATTGGGCACGGCACGACCGATCACCTCGTCAATGCTGCTGTACCCTTTTTCATCCATCCATTCGGACAGACCGGCGGTCAGTTCGTCGATAATTTTAAAGCCATAGGTCATCGCAGCCGTGCAGACCTGTACATTGCCGCAGCCCAGCGAGATGAACTCGGCCGCGTCACGCCATGTGGTGACGCCGCCAATACCGGAAATCGGCAGGCCATGCGTGGCCTCGGCCCGCGCGATCTCGGACACCATCGACAGTGCAATCGGCTTCACCGCAGGGCCACAATAGCCACCATGGCTGCCCTTGCCGTCGATTGAGGGTTCGGGGCTGAACGTATCCAGATTGACGCTGGTGATCGAGTTGATCGTGTTGATCAGCGACACGGCGTCCGCGCCACCGTTCTTTGCCGCAGCTGCAGGTTTACGGATATCGGTGATGTTCGGCGTCAGCTTCACGATGACCGGGCGGTCGTAGTACTGCTTACACCAGCGTGTGACCATTTCGATGTATTCCGGCACTTGTCCCACAGCCGAGCCCATTCCGCGCTCGCTCATACCGTGCGGGCAGCCAAAGTTCAGTTCGATCCCATCCGCGCCGGTTTCGGCAACGCGCGGCAGGATGGCCTTCCATGCCTCCTCCTCGCAGGGCACCATGATCGAAGCGATCAGTGCGCGATCCGGGTAATCCGCTTTGACCCGCGCCATTTCCTCGAGGTTCACTTCCAATGGCCGGTCCGTGATCAATTCTATGTTGTTAAGACCAAGCAACCGCCGATCCGCGCCGTATATCGCGCCATAGCGCGGGCCGTTCACGTTCACGACCGGAGGGCCCTCGGACCCTAACGTTTTCCAGACAACACCGCCCCACCCGGCCTCGAAGGCGCGGCGGACGTTGTATTCCTTGTCGGTGGGCGGCGCAGAGGCCAGCCAATACGGGTTGGGGCTGGAAATGCCCAGAAAGTTTGTCGTCAGATCGGCCATAGCTTCTCCCTTCCCGGCTCAGCCGGATTTCTTGAAAATCATTTCGGTCGGGCGAATGCGCCCGGATTTGAGGTTTGTGACGTAGTTTTGGAATTTCTCGGGCGCCGTCTCGCCCATCATTAGGTGGATCCCCAGCGGCGCGGGGCCGCTTTCAGCGATCTTGGCAAAGACATCTTCGAAGAACTGAAGCGCGAAATCGGTGCGGTCGGTTTCGGTCTCAAGTTCCAACCCCGCCGCCACTGCTGCGTCTTTGTACACATCCGGCGCGTGCACGAACGAAGTCTCTGGCAAAGTGGACCAAGGGAGTGGGAAAGCCAGCGGCTCGTCCACGTCTCCGCCCATGACATCGAACAAGGCAAAAGTTCCGCCCGTGGCCAGCACCCGCGACACTTCCGCAAACAGTCCGGCCTTGTCTTCGATGTTCATGCCCACATGCATCATGACTGCAAGGTCAAAACCCGCATCCGGCACAGGCATGTCCAAGGCACTGCCCACATGAAAAGTGGCCTTTTCCGAATGCCCGACCAGATCGCTCAACACGGTGGCCGTTTCCACAAATTCAGGCGTCAGATCGACCCCGATTACCGAAGAGTCATAACGATTCACGATATAGCGCGAGGTGCCGCCTATACCGCACCCCACATCCAGAACGCGGGTTGCATGGGTCGGCGACAATTGAGCAAACAGGTTATCGGTCGCCAGAACACCACCCGTGTGGAACTCATCCCCTGCCTTCAGATCAGCAACGGTGGCCGCGTCCGGGTCAATACCGCTGGCCTCAAGCGCCGCGCGGACGCGTTCGGTCAGGGCACCGGTGGTATAGTGTTGAGCAACAGCTTGTTCGATCTGGGACATGAGAATACCTCAGCAGCGAAAGGAATGGGGTGAATACCCCACTCTATCACGAAACGAGTGTCGCGTGGATGTCCATCGCTGCATCCCGGCCTTCAGCAACCGCTGTCACGGTCAGGTCTTCACCCCCCGCCGCACAGTCCCCACCAGCCCAGACACCCGACATTGAGGTGCGTCCAGCCCCGCTGACAGCAATCTTATTGCCGTCCAGCGTCAGCCCTTCAGGCGCGCCATCCAGCGTCTGACCGATGGCTTTGAGCACCTGATCTGCAGGCAGGCGGATTGTCTCGCCGGTTCCAGTGAGCTGACCGTTCTGGCTGGAGGTATATTCCAGTTCGATCTCAGCAGCAGTTCCGTTTCCATGCACGGCAACCGGCTGCACATTGGTCAGGATTCGAACGCCGTGCGAGGCGGCAAGGTCCTGTTCATACCGGCTGGCGCCCATGGCGTCGCGATCGCGACGGTAGGCAATGGTGACATGTTCCGCGCCCAGCAACTTGGACTTCACAGCAGCATCTACCGCTGTCATGCCGCCGCCAATGACGACAACGTTGCGACCAACGGGCAGGTTTACCAGTTCATCTGCCTGCCGCACATCCGAGATGAAATCAACGGCAGCACGAACGCCATCCTTTTCAACACCGCCTGCGCGCAGGGCGTTCACCCCAGCCAGGCCGATGGATAGGAAAACCGCGTTGTAATTCTCAAGCAGGCCATCCAGCGAGATACTGTCGCCCAGCACCGATCCGGTCTCGATCGCAATCCCGCCGATTTTCAGCAGCCAATCCACCTCGGCCTGCGCAAAATCATTGGTCGATTTATAAGCGGCAATCCCATATTCGTTCAGCCCGCCCGGCTTGGGCTTGCTTTCATGGATTACGACGTCATGGCCCAACATGGCCAGACGGTGGGCGCAAGCCAGCCCTGCAGGCCCTGCCCCAACAACAGCAACAGTCTTGCCCGTAGGTGCCGCCCTTTCGAATGGGTGCGCGCCAGAGGCCATGATGTCATCGGTCGCAAAACGTTGCAGTCTACCGATCTCAACCGGCTTGCCTTCTGCAGCCTCGCGCACACAGGCTTCTTCACAGAGCGTTTCGGTTGGACAGACCCGAGCGCACATGCCGCCCAGAATGTTCTGTTCCAGAATGGTCCGCCCTGCCGACTGTGGCTGCCCCGCCTGAATTTGGCGAATGAACAACGGAATATCGATATCCGTCGGACAGGCTGTCACGCATGGTGCGTCATAGCAGAAATAGCATCGATCAGCGGCAACGGCGGCCTCATGCGGGGCCAGTGGCGGATGCAGATCGGTGAAATTCGAGGTCAGCTCATCGCTGGAAAGCCGCCCAGCGACGATGCCGGGTGCCATCTGGCCCTGTGCCATCACTCTACTCCCTGTAGATATGTTTGTTATGACCTCAGCTTGCCACAAAAAATTTTTTTATCAATTGGTAAAATTTATCAAAAGGTCAAAAAAGTGAAAAACCCGGGCAAAAAGCCGGTTTTCCTCCGGCTTTGTGTAATTTTGAGGCTAAGAAACCTCAGTCATTGTGATGAGATGATCGGACTCGGTCCAAACCCGCGCGCCGCGATGGCCGGCGTTTGCGTACCAGGCGGTAAGTGCAACCGATCCATTTCTCGAATATCTTGTCCTTTTCGGTTGATCTGCCGTCAATGACAAAGGCCTTTGTGCATTGGTCAGCGCTCAATTCAGCTGTTTCAGATGACCACCTTGAAAAAATGAGATTACCCGGCAGTGCATTCAGCTTTCGGCTTTTGACGGTTCGGGTCAGGTGTTGTACTCCGGGACGAAGGGTGCCGGGTCGCGCACTCATCAGGAACGGGCGCAGATGCAGGCAAATCCACAGAAATTTAACATTGCTGTTGTCGGACAAAGTAATCGCCTGCAATACGAAGCCCTGCTGTTTGCCGCATCATTGCGGCACAGCTCACCGCGATTTGAAGGCAAACTGTTTGTCGCCACGCCCAAATCGGGACCACGTTGGAATCAGAACCCCAGCATTCAGGACGAAGACGTTCTCAAAGCGCTGACGCAATTGGATGCCGAAGTTCTTCCCTTTGATTCGCATGTCTTTGGCGAAAGCTACCCATACGGCAACAAGATCGAGGCCCTTTTGGCCTTGCCCGAAAATGAGCCCTTTGTGTTCTTTGACACCGACACGCTGATCACCGGTGACATCACAACTGTACCCTTTGACTTCGACCGTCCTGGCGCATCGTTGAAGGTTGAGGGGACATGGCCAAAACCAACGCTCTACGGCCCCGGCCTCGACGGCATCTGGCGGGCGCTGTATCAGCGGTTCGGGCTGGATTTTGAAAGCTCATTAGATGTCAGCCAACCCCATGATTACTGGCGGCGGTATCTGTATTTCAACGCAGGCTATTTCTTTTACAAATGCCCGAGGGTTTTTGGTGAACGCTATCTGGACTATGCCAAAGCGATCCGAGATGAACACATACCCGAACTGACGGGCCAAAACCTTGATCCATGGCTGGATCAAGCTGCCCTTCCGCTTGTGATACATTCATTCGGCGGAGGTCGGGATGCGCTGCCCGAAGGCCTGCTTGATGGCTCTGTCAGTTGTCACTACCGCTTGTTCCCACTGCTCTACGCCCGCGAAAGTGATCATGTGATCGACGTTCTGGAGGCCGTTGTGGCTCCGAACAAGGTCAAGAAGGTCCTCAAACAGTATGATCCGCTGAAAAAATTGGTCCTTCAGGGAAAAGGTGCAAAAATCCGCGCCCTGTTTGATCAAAACAACCTGCCGCGGCGCGAACAGGCCATTCGCAACACGATCAAAAGCAAAGGGTTGTGGCTGCGCTGACAGGATCGTTGTGCGCAAGCGCGCATTCACCTAAAGATTCAGCAACACAAATTCCAACAGGAGATTTTCAAGATGTCTGACGGCCCCACCTACGGTTTCGACACGCTGCAGATTCACGCGGGCGCCCGCCCCGACCCGGCGACCGGAGCGCGCCAGACACCGATCTATCAGACCACGGCCTATGTCTTTCGCGACGCCGACCATGCGGCGGCCCTGTTCAACCTACAAGAAGTGGGCTTTATCTATTCGCGCCTGACCAACCCAACCGTCGCGGTGTTGCAGGAACGCGTGGCCACGCTTGAGGGCGGTGTTGGGGCCGTGTGCTGCTCATCTGGTCACGCGGCACAGATCATGGCGCTATTCCCCTTGATGGGCCCGGGCTGCAACGTTGTCGCCTCGACCCGTTTGTACGGTGGAACGGTCACGCAATTCAGCCAAACCATTAAACGCTTTGGCTGGTCAGCCAAGTTTGTCGATACAGATGATCTGGACGCG
This sequence comes from Ruegeria sp. HKCCA5763, assembly GCF_013034545.1. Taxonomy (NCBI): domain Bacteria; kingdom Pseudomonadati; phylum Pseudomonadota; class Alphaproteobacteria; order Rhodobacterales; family Roseobacteraceae; genus Ruegeria; species Ruegeria sp. HKCCA5763. Next base: position 611,450 of record NZ_WQGF01000001.1, on the reverse strand, counting down.
GTGAAGGACGCAATCGACGAAAACACCCGTGCTGTATTCTGCGAATCCATTGCCAACCCAGGCGGTTATGTCACCGATATCCGTGCCTTGGCGGACGTAGCTGATGCAGCTGGCATTCCGCTGATCGTCGACAACACCTCGGCCACGCCCTACCTGTGCCGTCCCATTGAACACGGTGCGACACTGGTTGTGCACTCGACCACCAAGTATCTGACCGGCAACGGAACTGTCACCGGTGGGTGCGTCGTGGATTCGGGCAAGTTCGATTGGTCGGCAAATGACAAGTTCCCCTCGCTCAGCGAACCGGAGCTGGCCTATCACGGGCTGAAGTTCCACGAAACATTTGGCCCGCTGGCGTTCACCTTCCACGGCATCGCCATCGGTCTGCGCGATCTGGGCATGACCATGAACCCGCAAGCCGCGCATTATACGCTGATGGGGATCGAAACCCTGTCACTGCGGATGGAGCGTCACGTGGATAATGCCCAGAAGATCGCGGCCTGGCTGGAAGCGGATGACCGCGTGGAATATGTCACCTATGCGGGTCTGCCCTCGTCGCCCTATCACGACCGGGTCAAGTCGCAATACAAACGCGGTGCCGGTGCGCTGTTCACCTTTGCCGTCAAAGGTGGCTATGACGCCTGCATCAAGCTGGTCAACGCGCTGGAAATCTTCAGCCATGTGGCCAATCTGGGCGATGCGCGCTCGTTGATCATCCACTCGGCCTCGACCACCCACCGTCAGTTGACGCCGGAACAACAAGAAGCTGCAGGTGCAGGTCCGGGTGTTGTGCGCGTATCCATCGGGATTGAGGACGCAAACGACCTGATCGCCGATCTGGATCAGGCCCTGTCCAAGGCCAGCGCCTGACGATGGCCGGGCACGACACTAACGACCTTGGCCAGCCCATCGGCCTGCCGGTTTCGGGCGAGTTTCCACGCCCGACCCCGCCGTATACTCCGATGGAAGGACGGTACTGTTCTGTCGTGCCTTTGGACGTGAACAGGCATGCGCCCGGACTTTTCCGGGCGTTTGCCAATGACAGGGATGGTCGCAACTGGACCTACCTGCCCTACGGCCCTTTCGACAACGAGCCTGCATTCGTAAATTGGGCCCGCGCCACCTGCATGGATGCGGACCCGATGTTTCACACCGTTCTGGACGGCGAAGGCGTACCGGTCGGCATGGCCTCATACCTGCGGATCGAGCCCGCTGCAGGCGCAATTGAGGTGGGGCATATCCACTTCTCACCTCTGCTTCAGCGCAAACCACAATCCACCGAAGTCATGTATCTGATGATGAAGCGGGTGTTCGATGAATTGGGCTATCGCCGCTATGAATGGAAATGCGACGCACTCAATGCGCCATCGTGCCGTGCGGCAGAGCGGCTGGGCTTTAGCTTTGAAGGGATTTTCAGGCAAGCGACCCATTACAAAGGACGCAACCGTGATACTGCGTGGTATTCGATTATTGATAGCGAATGGCCGCGCATTCGGGATGCGTTCGAAGCCTGGCTTTCACCGGACAATTTCGATGCAGCAGGCCAACAACGCAAACCGCTGATGGCCCGTGCGAAGGCACTATCTTAGTCCGAAATCTCGAATTCCATCGAGACACTGACCGAGACTGAAACCTCTCCGCCTGCAACAGGGACCCCGCCCGCATCAGCCATGCTCATGGCGCGCATCTCGGCCATCGGGCGGACACCAGCCACACGTTCCGAGATTGTCTGGACCGCGCCAAGCGTGACACCGGCCGCCTGCGCCAACTGCTCGGCCTTGGCGGTGGCTTCTCCTACGGCTTGCGCACGGGCCTGCGCCACAAGCGGTTTGGGATCCTGCACACCAAAGCTCAGCCCGCCGAAATCATTGGCACCGTCCTGAATGACCACATCCATGATCGTCCCCAACTGTGTCAGATCGCGAACCCGCACAAAAACCCGGTTCGACGCGGTGAACCCTGTAATTTCGGGCTTTTCGCCATTCTGCCCATGCCGTCCCGACCAAACTGGTGACAGCGACAAATCTCGGGTTTGAACGTCCCGGTCTTCGATGCCCATATCGGCCAGCCGCGCAAGGACTTTGGCAACCGCGTCCGAGGTCGCCTGCATGGCCGCCCCGGCCTCGGCATTTTCGTTTGTTACACCCAAGGTAATCGTCGCCATATCCGGCGCGATTTGCACCGTCCCGCTGGCGTCCACGGTGATGCGACGTTCTTCCGCATGGGCTGCGCCTGCGGCTGTTGCTGCCATCATCGCGGCCAGAAAAGCGAATGTCTTCAAGGTTATCACTCCAATTTGTTCTACTTTAAGATGGGTTAGCGGACCGTCGCCATACAAGAGCAGACCCAGCCTTTTTCTTTCCCTCGGCGGGTTCCTGCTTTAATGTCGGTCTGCGAACGCAAAGTCGTTTGCATTGACGATGATAATTATGGTTCCTCCGGATTATGAAACCCGCCTTTGCGCTTTCTTTTTCTACAACCGGAATAACTCTGCATCACCAATCGGATGACGATTGGTATGTTGTCGGCTCGATTCCGCTGGATGCTGAGGACCTGCCCGAACAAATGCAGGCGTTGCGGGAAAAGGCCTTTGCGCTGGAAAACGATCTGAGTTGCAAAGTCGTATTGCCAGCAGATCAGGTGCGCTTTCTGGACGTCGAAACCGGAGAGTTACCGCCCGACGAGCGAGAGGCACGTATTGAGGCTGCATTGGCCGATGCGACCCCGTATGCCCTGTCTGATCTCAGCTACGACAGCCAAACAATCGGCAGCACAACCCATGTCGCTGTAGTCGCCAATGAGACTTTGGCCGAAGCGCGAAGCTTTGCCGCAGGCCATGGATTTGTGCCGACACTGTTCAGCGCCGAAGAAAGCGCTGGGTCTTTCCCGCGCGAGCCGGTGTTTACAGAGCAACCTGATCAGCCACTTGTGGATCAGCCGCATGCAACACTGACTTCAGAGCCCGATGAAGCGGATTCGCACGATGAGGCAGACACCCCCGGCCTGCCCGCTCATCCTATTGCGGGCACAGTTGCGCCGGAAACATTTCGAGCGCCTGACACGTCCCCTGCAGCACATGCCACCTCAAGCCCTGCCTCCAAGCGGCATGCCATCCCAGCTTTTGCTGCCGTAGTTCTTCTGAGCGGAGTTTTTGGCGCATGGTTGGCTTCTGGACCCACAGATCAACCAGAGCAGGCTGAACTGAGTCCCACTGCACCGGAAGTCTCATCGCCCGAGGCCTCTCCAGAGCCGGAGCCAGAGATCGCGGTCGTCCAGCCAAAACAAACCTTCCTTCCCGAATCGTCAGAGGAAACGTCAGAGCAGGCTGAGCTGAATTCAGATGCACCAAACCCCGAGGTCGCCCCTGAGCCAGACCCTGAGGTGGCAGCTGCCGACGCCCAGCAAAACACGCCCCCCGAACCACCAGCGGAGGAGGCTGAGGCACAGCCAGAGTTGTCACCTACGGACGCGGCGATCCTTGAGGCGCTCAAGGTTGCTCCGACACCGGTCGAACCCATTGCTCAAGACCCCGACGCCCCAAAAGAAATCCTTGCTGAGACTGGCATTGACGTATCACCCCCTGCACCTCTGCAAGAACCGGAAATCGCTGAGCATGAAGACCTGTACCTGACATCCATCGACAAGTCTGATCTGTCCACAGATGCTGTCGCGTTACCACCCGCATCAAGTTTCGACACGGACGAACCATTTCAGAGCGACGATTTACCCAGTGTTGCAGGCTCACGTTTCGATCTGGATGACCGGGGACTTGTTGTTCCCACACCCGAAGGCGCGTTGAATCCCGAAGGGATCACTGTGTACCTGGGCCGCCCTTCCAAAGCGCCGCCTCAGGCACCGCTGCGGTTCGAAGAAGAACCTGTTGTTGAAGAAGTTGATCAACGGCTGGCTGGTTTGCGCCCCAAACCGCGCCCCGGCGACATTGAAGAGACCTTCGAACGTCAGCAACTGGGCGGCCAGTCGCTGGAGGAACTTGCCGGAAAACGACCCAAAGCGCGCCCTGCAGGCCTGGAAGCCCCAGAAGAGGTCGAAGTTCCTGTTTCCGAGCTGGCCATTATGCGCGTTCCCCGACCTAAGGCGCGACCGGCTGGACTGGTTGCTGCCAGACCGACCGTCGCGAAGCCGTCCACTCTGGCATCAACAGCGGCACTTGTTGAAAACTCTGACGACGCAGAATCTTTTCAACCCAAGACCGTGGCACCCAAGATACCTTCGACCGCATCGGTCGCCCGGCAGGCTACTATCGACAACGCCATCAATCTGCGCAGGCTGAACCTGATTGGCGTTTATGGCACGCCTGCCAACCGCCGTGCCTTGGTCCGCCTGCCCAGTGGCCGGTACAAGAAACTGAAGGTTGGAGACCGCATCGACGGTGGCAAGGTCATCGCCATAAGCGATAGCGAACTGCGGTATCAGAAAAAAGGCCGTAACGTGACGCTTTCGATGCCCCGCAGTTGAGCGTCAAAACGCCGGAGATTACCCCGGCGTTTCGCGTAAGTTTCAGGCTGCAGAGATCTCGCCACTTTCGATCTGCTCGCGTTCGATGGATTCGAACAGAGCCTGGAAATTGCCTTCACCAAACCCATCGTCGCCTTTGCGCTGGATGAATTCAAAGAAGATCGGGCCGATCACGGTCTTTGAGAAGATCTGAAGCAGAATGCGGGTCTCACCGCCGTCCACAACCCCTTCACCGTCGATCAGGATGCCGTGCTTCATCATGCGATCAAGCGGTTCGTCATGATCCGTCACACGATCTTTCGACATCTCGTAATAGGCCCGGTTGGGTCCGGGCATGAATTTCAAACCGTTCTCTGCAATCGCGTCGGTTGAGGCATAGATGTCCTCGCTGCCCACAGCGATGTGTTGAATCCCTTCGCCCTTGTACTTCTTGAGGTACGACACGATCTGCCCGGTCTCACCCCGGTCTTCGTTGATCGGAATTCGGATGCGACCGCAGGGTGATGTCAATGCGCGGCTGAACAGCCCCGTGAACTTGCCCTGAATGTCGAAGAAACGAATTTCACGGAAGTTGAACAAGTCACCATAGAACTTGAACCACTTGTCCATGTTACCCTTGTAGACATTGTGGGTCAGGTGATCGAGATAATAGAACCCTTCGCCACGCGGCTTGGATTCCCTGATCCACTCGAATTCCTGATTGTAGGGCGAAGTGTCGTAATACTGGTCGATGAAATAGATCAGCGATCCACCAATGCCCTTGATAGCAGGAACATCCATCGTTTTGTCATCTGCGTCATAGGGCTCGGCCCCTTTTGAAACAGCGTGTTCATATGCTTTTTGCGCGTCGACCACGCGCCACCCCATCGCCGGGGCGCAAGGGCCGTGTTCGGCCACGAACTTGTCCGCAAAACTCTCTGGATCAGCATTCAGGATATAGGTGACATCCCCCTGCTGCCAGAGTTCGACCAGCGGCTTGTCCTTGTGCCGGGCCACCAGATCGAACCCCATCTTGGCGAACAGATCGCGCAGTTCTTGCGGTTCGGGATGGGCAAATTCAACGAATTCAAACCCGTCGGTTCCGGCGGGGTTTTCTTCACTGATCACTGATTTCGGGGCGTTGTGCGGGAAAGGACCCATGGCGCGTCTCCTTTGAAGACAGGAAGTTTTTTTGCTGATTCAAAAATATGACTTTCCAGACGCTGTTTCTGCGCATTGTTTTCGTGTAAACTCAAAGTAGACGCGTAAAACGCGCATGAATCGCAAAAAATTCGGGATTCCTCCGCACGTGCTGGATGCTACTGACAAACGTCTTCTATCTGCCTTGCAAAAGGACGCACATCTGACCGCGCACCAACTGGGTGAAATGCTGAATCTCTCACCCAGCCAGGCAGGTCGACGCCGACAACGGCTTGAGGCCGAGGGCTATATAACAGGTTATGCCGCCCGGCTCGATCCGCTGAAACTTGGCTTGCAGGTTCAAGGCTTTGTTCAGGTTCATCTGGGTACACATGGCCCCGAACAATCCCAGAGCTTTGCCCGCATGGTCGATACCCGCCCCGAAATTACCAGCGCCTGGACGATGACAGGAGAGGCAGATTACCTGCTGCACGTCTATTGCGACGATCTTTCCGCCCTCAACAGCTTGCTCCATCAGGTCATCCTGCCGCATCCTGCTGTTGCCCGTGTCCAAAGCCAGATAGTCATGGACCAACTAAAACGCGACGCCCCGCTGCCCACCTGAACGGGCTCACGAGGAGACTCATGGACGATTTTCTATACCAGGCTTCGATCTATCTGGCTGCGGCTGTGATTGCGGTGCCTCTGTCCGCAAGGCTGGGGCTTGGGTCGGTGCTGGGCTATTTGGCCGCCGGGATTATCATTGGACCGATGCTGGGGCTGGTCGGGGCCGAAACGGAAAACCTTCAACATGTCGCCGAGTTTGGTGTTGTGATGATGCTGTTCCTGATCGGGCTGGAGCTTGAACCTCGTGCCCTTTGGGACATGCGCGACCGATTGTTGGGTCTTGGGGGGCTACAGGTCTTACTTTCGACCGCGGTGATTGCTGCGGTGGCGATGTATGCAAACCACCCGTGGTCCGTTGCGTTGGCCGTTGGGTTGACCCTGTCGCTGTCGTCGACCGCTATCGTCCTTCAGACCTTGTCTGAAAAAGGTCTGATGCAGACAAATGGTGGTCGCGCGACGTTTTCGGTGCTTTTGACGCAAGACATCGCAGTCATTCCAATATTGGCCATGCTTCCGTTGCTCGCCCTACCTGCGATGCCTCACATCGAAGCAGACGGTTCGATTGATCGGGGGGCGGGTGATCTGCATGACGCGGGTCATCACAGTCTGTCCTTGGTTGAAGGATTGCCGGGCTGGGCTGTCACACTGGTCACGATTGGCGCAATTGCTTTTGTCATTTTGGCAGGCGTCTATCTTACCCGACCTCTCTTTCGATTTATACACGCGACGCGCCTGCGCGAAATGTACACCGCTCTGGCGCTTATGATTGTGGTCGGTATTTCTTTCCTGATGACGCTTGTTGGGCTGTCGCCCGCTTTAGGCGCGTTTCTGGCGGGTGTCGTGCTGGCCAGCTCAGAGTTTCGCCATGAAATGGAAAGCGACCTTGAACCGTTCAAAGGGCTGTTTCTTGGGCTGTTCTTTATCACGGTTGGGGCCGGGATCGACGTTGCCTATTTCTTCGATGACCCGCTTGACCTGATCGGCTTGGCACTGCTTGTGATCCTTGCAAAAGGCATCATCCTGTTTCTGGTCGGTAGAGCCTTTAAGCTGCGAGGCCGAGATCATTGGCTGTTCACATTGGGGTTGGCACAAGCCGGTGAATTTGGTTTCGTTCTGCTGGCCTTTTCGACGCAGCAGAACGTTATCCCGCCTGACCTGTCACAGAAACTGCTGATGATCATTGCCCTGACGATGCTGATCACCCCGCTTCTGTTCATCATCTATGACCTTCTGTCCCGAAAAATAAGCGATACGTCCAAAGAGCCTGAACCTGATGAGATCGACGAAAAAGGCCCAGTGATCATTGCTGGCATTGGCCGGTTTGGTCAGATCGTGAACCGGCTGGTGCGGGCCAGCGGCTTTAAAACGGTGGTTCTGGACCATGATATCGAAACCGTCCAGCTGATGCGCCGGTTTGGTGTAAAAGGCTTTTTGGGCGATCCGACGCGTCCTGAACTGTTGCGCGCTGCGGGGTTGGAAAAAGCCTCGGTCCTCGTGGCGGCGATGGATGACCACAAGCAAGTCACGCGACTAGTCAGTTATGCCAGACGACAGCGCCCTGACCTGCACATCATCGCCCGCGCCCGAGACCGGACCCACGTGTACGAGCTGTACCAAGCTGGTGCCAACGACATCGTGCGCGAACTGTTCGACAGCTCGTTGCGCGCAGGCCGTTATGTACTGGAGAATATAGGGCTGAGTGAGTATGAGGCCGCGCAAGCTGAACAGACCTTTTACCACCACGACAGGACGTCTGTTCGTGATTTGGCTGAATTGTGGGTTCCTGGCCTGCCAACAGCCGAAAACAAGAAATACATCGAGCGCGCTCAGAAACTGGAAAAGGATCTGGAAACTGCGCTGCTCGAACTGGCGGAAGAACACGCCAAGAAATCTGCCTGACCCAAAACCCCGATTGGGTCAGGCAAGTCATTACCCGTCGGATACCCCAGCCTCGGCAAAGGTGGCCATACCTGAATGGCAGGCCACGGCGCTTTTGAGGATGTTGATCGCCAATGCCCCGCCAGATCCTTCGCCCAGCCGAAGACCAAGGCTTAACAGCGGGTCTTTGCCCAGCCGAGACAATACGGCACCATGTGCCGCTTCCGCGCTTTGGTGCCCCGCGACAGCGTGATCCAGCGCGCTAGGCGACAGCTTCCAAAGGCACGCCGCAGCAGCAGAGCAGATGAAACCATCCAGAATGACCGGAATGCGCAACACGCGCGCGGCGGCAATCGCCCCGGCCATCGCGGCAATCTCACGCCCTCCAAGGCAGCGCAGAATCTCCAGGCCATCTTCTGACGCATGTTTCGCGACGCCCTCTGCTACGACACGGGTTTTATTGGCCAGCCCTGCATCGTCGACACCGGTGCCACGCCCGGTCCAATCCTCGGCATCCCCACCAAACAGTGCGCAGGCGATAGCCGCTGCTGGAGTGGTGTTGCCAATACCCATCTCGCCCACAACCAGCAGATCGGCCTTCGGATCAACGGCCTGCCAACCGGTACGCAAGGCACTCAGCAGATCTTCTTCGCTCATGGCCGGGGCCTGGGTGAAGTCCACAGTGGGTCTGTCCAGCTCAAGTGCATGCACATTCATTGTCGCGCCTGCTGCCTTGGCCAGCTGATTGATCGCCGCGCCGCCATGTTCAAAGTTCATAACCATCTGGACGGTCACTTCCGGCGGAAAGGCCGATACGCCCTGTGCCGTAACACCATGATTTCCGGCAAAGACGATGACCTGTGGTGCGGTAATTTGCGGGCGGGCATCCCCACGCCAACCCGCATACCAGATCGCCAAATCCTCAAGCCGACCCAACGCGCCGGGCGGTTTAGTCAGTTGTCCGTTACGCTCACCCGCGCCATGCACCGCAGCGGCATCCGGACCCGGAGCTGCAGCTAGTGCAGCACGGAACGCATTCAAATCATTCAGTTCAGGCAACATGAAAGCCTCATTGCATCAGAGTGGTGCAGTGTGTTTAACCGAAGCACCGAAACCGACAAGACCCCGAAAGGCACGGGCGTGCATAAAAACGACACGAAACCCTTTTCTCTGCGGGATATTCGGCTGGCGCTGGTCCTTCTCACCCGCCTGCCCCTGCCGCGTTTGCCGGATCCAGTGTTTTCTCGGCAAGCTCAGGCAACCTGGGCCTTTCCGATTGTCGGTCTGCTGGTTGCAGGACTCGCATGCCTTGTGGGCTGGGGCGCGCTGGCGCTGGGTTTACCTGTTCTGGCGGCGGCCGGTCTTTTACTGGCCACGCTGATCGCAACAACCGGGGCGATGCACGAGGATGGCCTGGCGGACACGTTCGACGGCCTGTGGGGCGGGTTCACCCGCGACCGCCGGTTGGAGATCATGAAGGACAGTCATATTGGGACTTTCGGCGTGCTTGCCCTGATCGTGTCTCAACTGGTGCGAATATCGGCTATCGCTGCTTTGCTGACGGCTGGTGCGGTGGGCGCAGTTTTAGCAGCCAGCATTGTCTCGCGAGCGTTGATGCCTGCGGTGATGGCTGGATTACCTCATGCCCGCACATCGGGCCTGAGCCATTCTGTAGGAAAACCGCAGACGATTTCCGTCATCGCTGCACTTGTTCTGGCGGTAGCACTCGCCCTTCTGCTCATAGGTGTGGATGCAATACCTGCGATGGGTTTTGCGGCAGCCAGCGCAGCCGCCCTGGCCGTTGTCGCCAAGAAAAAGATCGGTGGCCAGACCGGCGATATTCTTGGGGCCACACAATTGGTGTCCGAGATAACCTTTCTGCTGGTCTGCGCCGCGCTGGTTTAAGACGCACCCCCGGTTTCGATGCGCAAGGTGCCGCCGCAGTGTTTGCAATGCACAGCGTCCGGGTCATGTCGGAATAAGCCACAGCTTGGGCATTTGTGGCGAACCTTTTGAGGCATGAAAATCGCCTGCGCCAACCGGACAAAAAGCGCCACACCCACCACCATGATAAAAACCGAGAACAGCTTACCCCCTGGCGTAGGCAAGGTGATATCGCCGAACCCGGTGGTCGTAAGGGTCGCCATGGTGAAATAGAGTGCGTCAATATAGGGCGTTTGCGAATCTGCGGGAATAAAGAACACCAGAACGGCGGTCGAAGTTGCGAAGACAAAAACCATCAGGTTGATGGCGGCGATCACCGCGTCTTCGTGGGTGCGGAAGAAATTGCTGTCGCGTCGTAAGTCCCGCAGCAGGTGGTAGGAATGGATCAACCGCAAGGCGCGTAGAATCCGCAAAAACGCAAGGTTACCCGTCAGGAACGGATCAAGCACCAGAGAGACGATAACAACGATATCCGCCAGCGTGTAAATCTGGCGCAGCAGCTTCCAACGGTCCTTGGCGATCCAAAGCCGCGCTGAGAAATCCAAAAAAATCACAAAGCCAATCAGCAGGCTTGCGACCGTGACGCCCGACCCCTGAGGAAAATGAGCGGTGGCGACAAAGAAGATGATCGACACAATATCGAAAAGGATCAGACCATAACGAAACCAGACCGAAATCGGGTCGTGCCCGATATACAGGTATTTCACCGTCTGCTTCATATCCACCCTGTATCATGCTGCATACACAGTGAAATTAACGACAGTTGTGCAAATCACCAAGCCACGAAAAAGGCCGCCCCAATTAGAGCGGCCTTAATCACAATTCTCTTGCAATCAGGCGGCGCGCGAGGTCAGGACTTCGTCTACCTGCTTGGCGGCCGAAACTTCGCCAGCACCGGAAACAGCTGCAACCTCACGTGTCAGGCGTTCCAGAGCAGCTTCGTAAAGCTGACGCTCGGAATAGCTCTGCTCGCGTTGATCGTCGGTGCGATGCAAATCGCGAACAACTTCGGCAATCGAGATAAGGTCGCCCGAGTTGATTTTCTGTTCATATTCCTGGGCGCGGCGGGACCACATGGCGCGTTTTACCTTGGCCTTGCCCTTCAATGTCTTCATCGCCTGGCTGATGACATCTGGCGAGCTGAGCGACCGCAAACCGGATTCGGTTGCTTTGTTGGTCGGCACCCGCAGTGTCATTTTGTCTTTCTCAAATGAGATGACGAACAGCTCGAGCGAGAAACCCGCAACTTCCTGCTCCTCAATCGAGATGATCTGACCCACGCCATGGGCGGGATAGACAACATAGTCGTTGGGGCGGAACTCAAGCTTTTTCGACTTTGTCATTCAGTTTTTTCCTTGCTTACGGACCGGGACACAGACAACAAAAGCACCACGTGCCGGGACTGTCTCAGCCCCGTCAGGCGGCGTTTCTGTCATAAATTCAGTACTCCAAAGCGAGCATACTTACGGAGCGCATCCCAATCTCGGTCATCATATGAAAACTGAGTATATCACAAAAATACGACACCCGAAAGTTTACCCAAAGGAAAATATTCGAATTACCTGCGCGCACAATGCTTTATTTCAAGATCTTCGCGCTGTGCCGTGCGCTTTCTTCGCGAATCGCTTAGCCGCCTTCGCCGGGTGCTTCAGAGAAATACTTCTCCATCTTACCCTCTTCACCGTCGCGCTCTTCAGCGTCGGGAAGCGGGTCTTTCTTTGTAACAATCACCGGCCACTGTTCCGAGAACTTGCGATTGAACTCAACCCATTGCTCCATTCCCGGCTCAGTATCCGGGCGGATTGCGTCTGCCGGGCATTCCGGTTCACAAACACCACAGTCGATGCATTCGTCCGGGTGAATAACCAATGTATTCTCACCTTCATAGAAACAGTCCACCGGGCACACTTCGACGCAGTCTGTGTATTTGCAGGCGATACAGTTTTCGGTGACAACATAGGTCATGAGCGGATTCCCGTTTGCGGTTCGTTCGACTAGCTAATTCAGTCTGGCCCGCTCTTCAAGATGGGATCAGCGATCTTCTGTGCGAGAAAGATCAAGAGCGCGCCGATCCTTCTTGGTTGGACGACCTTTTCCTTCGAACCCCGGATTTTTAGGAGGCACGTCCTGTTTTTCCGTCATATCGAAGTACAGCGTTTGCGCCTCGGGGGCCGGACCGCGGCGTTCGCCCAGTTTTTCCACGCGCACAACCCGCACGATACGGCCCTGGGGAAAGGTCAGAACGTCTCCGGGTGCCACGGCTTGCGCCGGTTTGAGCACCCGGTTTCCGTTCAATCGGACATGGCCGCCACTGACCTGCTTGGCTGCCAGGCTACGGGTCTTGAAGAACCGCGCCTGCCACAACCATTTGTCGATCCGCAGCTTGGCCTCGGCCATCTTGTGTCAGTTGCCGTCTTTCAAACCCATAAGCGCCGCAGCGAATGGGTTGTCGGGATCAATGGCCTTTTCCTTTTTCGGAGGCCGTGACGAGAAGGTCTTGGCACCCTGAGGTTTGCCGCCCTTCTTGCCGTGCGGCTTGCCGCGACCGTCCTGGGGTTTGCCACGGGGCTTGCCTTTGCCCTGCCCCTGCTCGCGGCGCGGGCCACGGTTTTGCTGGCGTTGACGGCCCCAGGTGAAGGTATAGAAAACCTCAACCTCGGGCTCATCCGGTGCGGCGTCAGGCGCTGGTGCCTCGGCTGCCGCCTCGGTGCTTGTTGTGGCCTCGGCTGACGCCTCGGCGGGTGCGGCGGCTTCTTCCGACGTAGCCTCAGGTGCCGCAGAATCTTCAGCGACAGGCTGTTCCACCGCTTCCGCCGCAGGTTGCTCAGAGGCAACCGCTTTCACCTTTTCACGCTCACCGCGTTCGGCCTTGTAGCCCAAGCCCTGCATCAGGTCCGCGAATTGTTCCAACGTCATGCCCGTGATCGACAGCATGTCGGGCTTGGCTTCGAACCCGCCCCGGCTGTCTTCGGCGCGCAGCATATCAGCCAGACGTTCCAGCATATCGATCCGGATCGAACGCTCGCCCGCATCACGGTAACCACACATGGTGTCATAGCCCTGCGGCGCATCCTTGGCGACAGGTACAGTGACCAGACCCGGAGGCGGCGCTTCGGGGAATTCCTGCAAACCGCTGGACAACGCCCACAACACCAGACGCAGACGCGTAGGTGCTGGTTTCAGCAGCAGCGGCATGAAAATCGTGAACTGGCCAAAGCGGATACCGTGCTTGCGCAGCGCGCCGCGGGCATCCTGATCCAGATCCTTGACCTCTTGCGCGACTTGCCCGCGCGGCAGAACGCCCAGCGCCTCGACCATGCGGAACGCAAAGCCCTTCGCCAGACCGCTCAACTCTTCGTCACGCGACAGGTTCAGCAGCGGCTCGAAAAGCGCAGCGACCTTGCGGTCGATGAAGTGCTGCAACCGGCGCTGCACTTTCTGTTCGACATCCGGCCCTGCGGCCTCATCCACAAAAACTTCGACCATCGGCTTGAGAGGCTCTGCCCCGGCAACCAGCTTGCCGACGGCATATTCGCCCCACATCAGGCCACCCTGATCCGTGAAATCAATTTCGGTATCGGGCGCATTGTAGAAGCGATCGGCGCGCAGATGGAATTGCGGCGCGAGTGCTTGCAAAGAAGCCGATTTCAAAGCTTTCGCCTCGGTCCCTTGCGCGCTTTTGTCCGGTGTAAACCGGAACCCTTCCAGACGACCGACGAATTCGCCTTCGACGGTCACTTCACCCTTGTCATTTACTTCGGCCAAAAGGGCCTCCTTCTGTTTGAGCCGGCGCAGCAAAACAGATGTACGCCGGTCCACAAATCTTTGAGTCAAACGATCATGCAACGCGTCTGACAGTCTGTCTTCTACAGTGCGTGTTTCGTCACGCCAATGCGATTCGTCTCGGACCCAGCCGTTTCGTTGCGCAACATATGTCCAAGTGCGAATATATGCCAACCTTTTGGACAACGTATCAATGTCACCCTGGGTCTGGTCGATACGGCGAATCTGCCGCGCCATAAAATCATCCGGGATCGATCCGCGCTCGTGCAGGTGACCATAGATCACTTCAAGCAAGCTGGCGTGTTCTGCGTGGCTGATGCCGCGAAAATCGGGGATTCGGCACACGTCCCACAACAAACGGATGGATTGCGGATCGCTGGCGCGGGCTACGACCTCGGTCACTTGCGAAAGAGATTTGAGCGCGTTCAGGTCATCCGCAGGGCGCGCTTTGATCAGATGCTCATCATTTGGGCTGACCTCAAGCGAAGTGATCAGCGCGTCGATGGAGCCGAACCGCAAGGCGGCATTCCGCCAGTTCAGCTTTTTCATCGGCGTAAAGCGGCTGTCCATGATGGCCTGCGCCACACCTTCGTCCAGCGGCGGGGCCTCGCCCGTCACACCAAAGGTGCCATCAGACATCCCGCGACCGGCCCGGCCCGCAATCTGCGCCAGTTCATTCGGGGCCAGTGGGCGCATCCGGCGGCCATCAAATTTGGTCAGAGATGAAAACGCGACATGATTCACATCCAGGTTCAGCCCCATCCCAATGGCGTCGGTGGCAACCAGATAATCGACTTCGCCGTTTTGATAGAGGTCAACCTGAGCATTCCGCGTTCGTGGGCTGAGCGCCCCCATTACAACGGCCGCCCCCCCTTTCTGACGGCGCAGCAATTCCGCGATGGCATAAACATTGTCGACCGAAAATCCGACAATGGCGCTGCGTGCAGGCATCCGGCTGATCTTCTTTGACCCAGAATAGACCAGTTGAGACATCCGTTCGCGCCTTACGAATTGCACTTCGGGAACAAGCGCCGCGATGGGGCCGCGCATAGTGTCAGAGCCTAGGAAAAGCGTCTCGTTCGTGCCACGGGATCGCAGCAGACGATCTGTAAAGACGTGGCCGCGTTCGGGATCGGCACAAAGTTGGATTTCGTCGATCGCAACGAAATCTGCCCCCATGCCTTCAGGCATGGCCTCGACCGTGCAGACCCAATACTGGGTGCGCGGCGGCACGATGCGCTCTTCACCCGTTACCAAGGCCACAACCGACGGGCCACGAATGGCAACGATCTTATCATAGACTTCGCGCGCCAGCAGACGCAGCGGCAAACCAATCACGCCGGTGCGGTATCCCAGCATCCGTTCGATTGCGTAGTGGGTTTTACCTGTGTTTGTCGGGCCCAATACGGCCACTACTCGGGATGACCCGCTCACCATTGCCCCCTGCCCCAGACCTTACAGCGCTGCGCCTTCAACCTGAGGCTTCAGTCGATTCACCGCATTGGTTACTTCTTCATGATGGGGATGTATAGCCAAGGCCCGCGAATACGCGTCATAGGCTTTCTGAGGCTCTCCGATAATCTCAAAGATCAAACCCAGCCCGTATATTGCCTCATAATGGTTGGGGTTGAGGGTCAATGCGTGCTCCAAATCAGCAGCCGCCATTCCGAACCGTTCAATTCCAAAAAATGCCGAGGCACGTACATGCCAGCCTTCCGCAAATTCGGGTGCGTGATCTGTCAACGCTGTCAGATGATCCAGTGCGGCGTCTACATCTCCGTTTTCAAGCGCTTCGCGCCCTCGTTCCAACAACAGATCCGCCGAAGCTGAACCGGACTGTGCCCACAGCGCCTGCAACTGCCGATCCAGAGCCATAGCCTGTTCGGGCGTGGATTGGGCCAGTTGCTGCAGCAGCGCGTCTTCATCCCGCAAATCCGCCTGTTGCGAGAAGCAACTGGTGGAAAACGTGACTAGGACAACAAGTGCCGCAACGGTACCTTTGAGATTGTGGATTGCAATGCTCATAACAATCGTCAGTGTAGCGTTGCGACCGGGGATGTCCATTCACGGCGCACTAACAAAATGAGGAAAAGCATGAGCGAGATTCTTGAAAAGGCGGCAGCCGCGCTGAATGAAAAACTGGAAGGCGGCGCATTCGACGCCTCGGCCAAGTTTGCTATCGCCGATCTGGGCGCAATCGTGTTGGACGCAGACGGCGCGCGCGTCAGTGACGATGATGCGGACGTTACAATGAGCGCTGACGCCGAAACGTTCGAGCAAATCCTCAGCGGTGAGCTGAACCCTACGGGTGCGTTCATGTCGGGCAAGCTGACCATTGATGGCGACATGGGCGTTGCTATGAAACTCGCATCGGTGTTGGCCTGATGGAATTGACGCCGGCCCCTTTTTTTGAAGACGTGGCCGGCGGTCCCGCCGGTGGGAGCGCCCACTGGCTGATGACTTCTGACCAGATTCGAATCCGTGTGGGTCATTGGCGACCCGAAGGCGATGCGCATGGCACGGTGCTGATGTTTCCCGGTCGAACCGAATATATCGAGAAATACGGAAGCACCGCAGCCGAGTTCATCCAACGCGGCTTTGCCATGCTGGCGGTTGATTGGCGCGGTCAGGGCCTGGCGGACCGTTTGCTGGACAACCCTCGTATTGGCCATGTCGATCAGTTTACAGACTACCAGCATGACGTTCAGGCGACGCTAGATCTTGCCCGTGCGCTGGATCTGCCGAAACCCTGGCATGTGATCGGACACTCAATGGGCGGTGCTATTGGGTTACGCGCCGTGATAGAGCAGAAGTGCTTTGCCGCCTGTGCTTTCACCGGACCGATGTGGGGTATTTTCTTCACCCCGGTTATGAAACCCCTCAGTCGTGTGACAGCCTATTGGGGTACGGCGCTTGGTCTTGGTGAAAAGACACCTCCGACCACAACCCTGGAAAGCTATGTCCTGTCGCAACCGTTTGAAGGCAACATGCTGACCCGCGATGCGGCGATGTTTAAGATGATGCAGGATCAACTAAAGGCCCATCCCGAACTGGCGCTTGGTGCGCCTTCAAACCTTTGGCTGCGCGAGTCGCTGGACGAATGCACCTGGCTGATGGAACACCCCGCCCCAGACACACCTTGCCTGACCTTTCTGGGCAGCCACGAACAGATCGTCGACCGCAAGGCGATACGCACACGTATGGAAAACTGGCCAAACGGCACGCTTGTCGAAATCCCGGATGGCGAGCATGAAGTGTTGATGGAGGCACTGGAAGTGCGCGGTCCGGTTCTGGATCAGCTGGCCGCGCATTTTCAGTCCAACCCAACCGGCTAGGCCGTGGGCTGAAAAGATCGGCCCCTTTGCCCACTCAAAGGACTGTCCGCTTGTGATCCGGTCGCGCCGGCCCTAGATGTTTGCAAAAGATATCTACAAAAGGTGATCCATGCGCGACCTTCCCTTTCCCGTCCGTGACGCAAACGCAATGGGCGGTGCCGACAACCTTGGTAACCTTCCGGAATGGGATCTGAGCGATCTCTACACCTCGGAAGAAGCGCCCGAGCTTGAGCGTGACCTGGGCTGGCTGGAAGGCGAATGCGGCGCCTTTGCCGCGGATTACGAAGGCAAACTGGCCGAGCTGGACGCAGCCGGCTTGCTGAATTGTGTACAGCGCAATGAAAAGATCAATTCCATTGCCGGACGCATCATGTCCTTTGCTGGTCTGCGCTATTATCAACTGACCACGGATTCCGAGCGCGCCAAGTTCCTGTCAGACATGCAGGAAAAAATCACGATTTTCACCACGCCGCTGGTTTTTTTCACTCTGGAACTCAACCGTATCGACGACGATGTGCTAAAGGCTCATTTCGACGCCAATGCCGATTTGGCACGCTACGAGCCCGTTTTCCGCCGCATCAGAGCGATGAAGCCTTACCAGCTGTCCGATGAGCTGGAAAAATTCCTGCACGATCTGGGCGTTGTAGGTGATGCGTGGGAACGTCTGTTTGATGAAACCATAGCTGGACTGACCTTTGACGTTGACGGCGAAGAGCTGAATATCGAAGGCACCCTGAACCTGTTGACCGAGCAGGATCGCTCTAAGCGCGAAGCGGCTGCGCGGGAACTGGCATCGGTGTTTCAGGACAACATCAAAACCTTTGCCCGTGTTCACAACACACAGGCCAAGGAAAAGGAAATCGTCGACCGCTGGCGTAAAATGCCCACCGCGCAGACCGGGCGTCACTTGTCAAACGATGTAGAGCCCGAAGTGGTCGAAGCGCTGCGCGAGGCAGTTGTGGCCGCCTACCCCAAGCTGAGCCACCGTTATTATGAGCTGAAGCGCAAATGGCTCGGTCTGGATGTGATGCAGGTCTGGGACCGCAACGCGCCCTTGCCCATGGAAGACACACGCGTCGTCAATTGGGACGAAGCCGAAAAGACCGTCATGGACGCTTACAATGCCTTCGACCCACGCATGGGCGAGATCGCATCGCCGTTCTTCTCAAAGGGCTGGATCGACGCGGCGGTGAAGCCTGGCAAAGCGCCAGGTGCTTTTGCGCACCCGACAGTCACTGATGTCCACCCCTATGTGATGCTCAACTATCTGGGCAAACCACGTGATGTGATGACCCTGGCGCATGAGCTGGGCCATGGCGTGCATCAGGTGCTGGCCGCCGATCAGGGTGAGATGCTGTCCTCTACCCCGCTAACGCTGGCTGAAACAGCCTCGGTCTTTGGCGAAATGCTGACCTTCCGCAAGATGCTGGATCAAGCCGAAACCCCGGAACAGCGCAAGGTGCTGCTGGCCGGTAAAGTTGAGGACATGATCAACACCGTGGTCCGCCAGATTGCATTCTACGATTTTGAATGCAAGCTACATGCGGCCCGTCGCGAAGGCGAACTGACCCCGGATGACATCAACGCATTGTGGATGAGCGTTCAGGCCGAAAGCCTTGGCCCGGCATTTGAATTCATGGACGGGTACGAGACCTTCTGGGCCTACATCCCGCATTTTGTCCACTCACCCTTCTATGTCTACGCCTACGCCTTCGGTGATGGCCTCGTGAACGCGCTTTATTCGGTTTACGAAAGCGGAGCGGACGGGTTCGAAGACAAGTATTTCGAAATGTTGCGCGCGGGCGGATCGAAGCATCACAAGGAACTGCTGGCCCCATTCGGATTGGACGCGAGCGACCCGAAGTTCTGGGACAAGGGCCTGTCGATGATTTCTGGCTTTATTGACGAGCTGGAGGCGATGGAAGGCTGATCATTTTTGGTTCTTGGTTGTAAGGAATATGGCCAGGATAATCAAAACAGCCCCAAGGGCCGCAATTGGAGTGATTGTGGCCCCCAAAAACAAGGCTGAGTTGATGAAAGTAAATACGACGGACGCCGCGAACATCAACGTGGCTGTCAAGGTTGAAACCCGAGCGGCCGCCTCATACCAAAGGTAATAGGCCAATGCGGTAGGCAGGACGCCTAACAAGGTCAAAAACAAGACGTCGTTGGCTGTTGGCAGCTTAAACAAAAAAGCTGCCAACGGCAGCAACAGCACGCCCGCGCACAGGAAAATACCGAAAAGGAAGTTCAACCGCTCTTCTGTTGATTTTGAGCTGCGCATTGCACGGCTGCTGGAAACTAGAAACACTGCCCAGCTTAGCCCGGCTCCGATTTCCAGAAGATCGCCATAAAAAGGGTCTCCGCCGCCCTGAAAATCCCGGTAAACTGTTAGGAAAACACCCAGAATTGCCAGCGCCGTGGCAAAGACATCTGCACGTGTCACCTGCGTGTCGGAAAAGAAATACAAGAAAATCAGAACAAAGAACGGAGCAGTATTCTCCAATACCATGGCACTTGCCGCGCCTGTGTATTCAAGGCCAACATGGAATAGGATGTAGTTGATCACCGTCGACAAGACTGCGAGCCGAAAGTTCCAATCGCCCAACTTAATCGATACTGAAACCCGCATCACACGTAACATGCAATAGATCGCCAGAG
Source organism: Ruegeria sp. HKCCA5763 (assembly GCF_013034545.1). NCBI lineage: Bacteria > Pseudomonadati > Pseudomonadota > Alphaproteobacteria > Rhodobacterales > Roseobacteraceae > Ruegeria > Ruegeria sp. HKCCA5763. The sequence continues at coordinate 591,627 of NZ_WQGF01000001.1, read as the reverse complement.
CGGCGACAAACAGACGTGTTACAGCGATTTGCAGCCCGCCCAGATCGCTGGTGAGATAACGTACAATAACGCTGTGCGTGCCCCAAAGGAACGCTGCCAGGAACCCCAGAACCAGACCATTTTGCGTCAGTTTGGGGCTGAGCATCGCTTTGTTCCGATTACTTCAACTGACTGTCTTTCGAACCTCGACGATTCACTCCACCCCTCAATTTGAACGCGCCATCGCGTTCTTGCTGGCAATCGAGGCAAAGTTTGACGCCCGGCAGTGCGATGCGTCGCTTTTCGGGAATGGGTTCTTCGCATTCCGCACAATGTGTCCGGCTTTCCCCCACAGGCCGCTTTTGTGCCTGCATCCGCGCCAGCTCATCCGAAATCGACGCTTCGATCTGTTCGCTTACCGCGCCGTCACGCGCCCAACCTCCGGCCATGACTCACCTCCTGAAACACAGGAGGATACGATAGCTGGTCCCGCCGTCGCTTAGCAAGTTACAGCGGCTCTGCGCCGTCAAATACGCGGTCGATCATCTCTTGCGTGCCGCGCGAAAACTCCAGTGGACAGGGATAGTCCAGTCCTTCGCGGACCGAACGGCAGAACGCTTCGACCTGTAGTTTGTAGTGATCCGCTCCTGGGAAACGGGTGATCTGAACCTCTAGCCCTGGACGGTGCAGCTCGACTCGTGCCTCGCCGAACACTCGGGCATTGAAAGGGGTTGTCAGGCGGATCAGGCCCTGCTCGCCGTGGAACACCATTTCCTGATGAGGGTGCGCGCGAATGGATACGTAGGCGGAATAGGTGAACCCCGGGAACTGGGCCCGGATTTCCGTAAAGACATCGATGTCATCCTGCCAACGGATTGCAGATTGTACGGACACGGGCTCTTCCCTGGTGGCAAAGCGTGCACCGCCGATCACATAGACGCCGATATCCCGCAGACCGCCGCCGCCGGTTTCAGCGCGGTTACGGATGTTCCCGGTATCCGCCCGATTGTCAAAACTGAACGCACCGGTCACATGCACCAAATTCCCGATGGCCCCATCCACAATCAGATCACGGGCCAATTGCCATTGGGGGTGATGCACGATCATGTAAGCTTCGGCCGCAAGCAGGCCGGTTTGGTCGCGCTTGGCGATCAACGCGTCAAACTCATCTGCGCGCATAGTCATCGGCTTTTCGCATAGCACATGCTTGCCAGCGTCAAGGGCCTTCAGGCTCCATTCGACGTGCAAATGATTGGGCAGAGGGATGTAGATTGCGTCTATCCCTGGGTCCGCCAACAACGCGTCGTAACTGTTGTGAACTTGGAGGTCAGGGCAAAAAGACAGAAAAGGATCCGCCTTTGCCGTATCAGAGGTCGCCAGGGCCGCCAACTGCGCGCCGTTGGCGGAATGGATCGCTGGCGCCATATATTCCCGCGCAAATTTCGCGGCCCCCAAAACGCCAAACTGAACAGGTTTTTGCATCGCGCCCTCCCTATTTGTCCACGCCAATTTGTTCGATCATCGCAACAATACACGATGTGACGCTTTCAAAATGTCATCGAAATAAAGCACGCCTTTCCCGTAGCATACAAGCTGGCCCGCCGCCACTTATTCACTTTTCCTGATCCGTTTCCGTGTCTGCCCCGTAGCAAACATATCGACAGGTGTGCAGCGCAATTAGGTCTGCCGCTTGTCTTGATCAGACGTAACCAATTGGGTGGGAGAAACCAAAAACGACGGATATGCAGACGACAACCAAGGATCAGCAAACCATAACCGGGATTGTCCTGAACAGCGGCGCGCCGGGCACCTTTGACGACAACCCGGATGACTTTGACATATTGCGTGAAGCAGCGATTGCAGCAGGGCTGGTCGAAACATTGGATAGCCCTGAAGTGGATTTGACGGTCTTCGCACCAAAGAATTCAGCGTTCATAAATTTGGCCCAAACCCTTGGCTTCACGGGCGATGACGAGGCGGAAGCGCTGAATTTTATCGTCAAGGCACTCACGCTTCTTGGTGGCGGAGATCCTTTGCCCTTGCTGACCGATATCCTCAAGTACCATGTGGTTGACGGAGAATTCACCAAAGACGCCGTGGTTGCGCTGGGTAACGGTGCTGAGATTAACACCCTTCTGGGATCATCTCTTGAACTGAACCTGGAAACGTCACCACCGAGCTTGGTTGATGCGGACGCTGCTATTACTGACCCAAACCTGGTTGCATTTGACGTGGATGCGTCCAATGGGATCATTCACGTGCTGGACGGCGTGCTGCTTCCGGTATCGGTATCAAGCATACTGGGTCAGAAAAATACCGATTTCATTCTGGGTGATGACACTGACGAGTTCATTTTCACCGGGAAGGGTCAGGATTACATCCATGGCGGTGGTGGTCGCGATGTTATCAAAGCGGGTAAAGGCAATGACGTAGCCCTTGGCGGCGACGGGAATGACATCGTTTTTGGCGGGCGCGGCAAGGATATTTTGCGCGGCGATGATGGCCACGATAAAATCTACGGAGGTCGCGGCGCTGACCTGATCGATGGCGGTGCTGGCGATGACATCCTGATCGGCGGACGCGGCAAGGATACTTTCGTCATGGAGAACGGAGGTGGGGACGACTTGATCCTCGATTTTCGCGCTGGCAAAGACAAGATTGATCTGTCCGGATATGACGGGATTACCAGCTATGAAGATATCGAAGACGACATCTCTGGTGGGTTCTTGCGCACAGAGATTGAATTGGACGATGGCGACAGCATCGTACTGACTGGTGTTCGCCCAGGTCAGCTCTCTGAAGACGATTTTGTTTTCGTTTGAAGCGAAACAAACCAGCCCGCAGAGATTGCGGGCTGGTTTTTCGGTCAGCTGGTTGCCAGCATGCCTTTTTCACGGGCCAAATCCCGCATTTTCTTTTGCAGTTTTTCAAACGCGCGCACCTCGATCTGACGGATACGTTCGCGGCTGACGTTGTACTGCGTGCTCAGCTCTTCCAGTGTCACCGGCTGATCCATCAACCGGCGCTGGGTCAGGATGTCCTTTTCCCGATCGTTCAGAACATCCAGTGCTGCGGTCAGCAACTCGCGGCGGGCTTCCAATTCATCGCGCGCCTCATAGTCACCCGCCTGATCGGCATCTTCATCTTCCAGCCAATCCTGCCATTGCATCGTGCCCTCGCCTTCGGACCCAACGGTCGCGTTCAGCGAGGCATCCCCACCGGACATACGGCGGTTCATGCTGATGACTTCCTCTTCGGTCACACCCAGATCATTGGCGATCTGCTTGACGTTTTCAGGACGCAGGTCGCCTTCCTCCAAAGCGCCGATACGGGCCTTGGCCTTGCGCAGGTTGAAGAACAGCTTTTTCTGAGCCGAGGTTGTACCCAGCTTTACCAACGACCACGACCGCAGGATATATTCCTGAATCGAGGCGCGAATCCACCACATGGCATAGGTCGCCAGCCTGAAGCCTTTTTCAGGATCAAACCGTTTGACCGCTTGCATCAGGCCCACATTTGCCTCGGAAATCACTTCGGCCTGAGGCAGGCCATAGCCGCGATAGCCCATAGCGATCTTGGCCGCCAGACGCAGGTGAGATGTCACCATCTTATGCGCGGATTCGGTGTCCTGCTCTTCGACCCAGCGCTTGGCCAGCATGTATTCTTCTTCCGGCTCCAGCAGGGGAAACTTGCGGATTTCCTGCATATAGCGATTCAGGCCGCCCTCGGGCGTCGGTGCGGGGAGATTTGCGTAGTTTGCCATTATGATGTCCCTCCGACAAATGTTTAAGTCTTTAACATAGGATATGGGTAAGGAACCCTGCCTATTCAAGAGGTGCTGTTATCAGTCTGAAATTAAACTTCTGTTAAGGGAAGATAAGAAACTCTTTCTCACGGGACTTTGCTTATTGTGACACTGGTTTGCGCAGCCCTGCAATCAGGGATTTCATATCTTGCGGCAGGTCAGCCTCGAACCGCAGGTTTTCGCCGGTCACCGGGTGTTCGAAGCCCAAAACCGCTGCATGAAGGGCCTGACGCGGGAAATCGCGGACAGATTCAGCAGCCGAAAGCGAAAACGCCTTGGCAGACAGCTTGCGCTTGCCGCCGTAAACTGGGTCTCCGACCAGCCCATGCCCTGCATGAGCCATATGCACACGGATCTGATGGGTGCGTCCGGTTTCCAGCCAGCATTCGATCAAGGCCAGCCCTGCGGGTGTACCAAAACTCTCAACAACCCGTGCACGCGTTACTGCGTGGCGCCCCCCGTGAAACAGAACCGCCTGCCTCTGACGGTCTGTCTTGTGCCGCGCAAGCTGCGTGGTCACGCGCATGATGTTGCCGGGTTCGAAACTGACGCCTTTGACACCGCGCAAACGTGGATCGTTTGCGTCCGGCACTCCGTAGCACACGGCGCGGTAATACCGTTCGACACTATGGGCTGCGAATTGCTCGGCCATGCCGTGGTGTGCAGCGTCCGATTTTGCCACCACCAAAAGGCCACTGGTTTCCTTGTCGATCCGATGCACGATGCCCGGACGTTTTACCCCACCAACACCTGACAGATCATCCCCGCAATGGTGCAGCAACGCGTTCACCAGAGTGCCGCTTGGCGAACCCGGCGCGGGATGCACGACCATGCCTGCGGGCTTGTTCACAACGATTACGTCCGCATCTTCAAAGACAACCTCAAGCGGGATGTCTTCGGGGCCGATATGGCTGTCTTCGGCCTCGGCCACGACGATGGTAATATGTGCTCCTTCCGAGACTTTTGCCTTAGGGTCACGTGCTTCGCGCCCGTCGATCTGAACCGCACCCTCTTCGATCAGACGCGCCAACCTGGTGCGCGACAGGTTTTCACCGTCTGGCACATCCCTCGAAAGCGCCTTATCAAGGCGTGACGGCGGATCAGCCGCGATCTGAAACTCAATCTGGCGGGTGCCCATGACTGTCCCTTCCGAACCCCAAGAACCGCAGGAAACACCGCAGCTGCGATTGCTGCGGCGGATGGTCATGTTGTTGACCGCGGTGATGATTGGCGGGGTTCTAGTGACATTCGCCCTGATTGTCATCCGCCTATCGGACCGCACCCCCACCCTTCCGGATCAGATCGAGTTGCCGGACGGTGCGAAGGCCCAGGCGCTGACCATCGGCTCTAACTGGTATGCAGTTGTCACGGACGACAACCGTGTTCTGATCTTTGACAAAACGACCGGAAAGCTGCGCCAAGAGATTGCTGTTGAATGAGCCTGAGCAACATTTGATCCGCCTACTGGATTTTTAACGCAGGCTAACTGGCGTTTGGAAACAAAGATGTTCCGACCCATGCAGCGCCCAATTGCTGATCCAGCGCATCTGAGCGTATCTTCTGCTTTCCCGCAGTTGGAGACAAAGCAAATTCGCGCAAGCAGATCTTTTCCCCGACCAAGCACAATTTTATTCTGGCAAATTCGACATCTTTTGCCAGGGTTTCAGCGATCTGAATCATGTCATTGAATTGCGCAGGCTTCGGCTCTGTATCCGAACTGCTAGGGAAAAAAAGCTCATGCGCCAGATAATTGTAGTCGCGGTCGTGTAACATCTGAATGCGTCCGCGCGCGCTGTCTCGATCTACCTGCACCAAAGTCACGCACCCCGCAATGACCCAGAACTGCCATTCAGTGACAGACTGTTCACCAACATTCTGATCTTGTTCGATCCAATAGGATGGCTTGCTGGTAACGCGCCACCAATCACCGGTCCAAAAACCCTCTGGCGTTTTGGTCTTGTGCCACGCCGCCATCTGAGCGTTCGCCTCATTACGCTTAGCATCGTCCATTGGAAGCGACAGAGAAATCTGGTGCGATGCGCTGGCTGAGCCTTTCAGGCTATACTGCCCAGGCTCGCATTCAAGCTTGTCCGGCAAGCCCGGAACATGTGCATGCCACACTCGCTTAGGCACGGTCAGGCGATCCGGCAGCCTTTCAAAAGCCATGTCGTTGTCGGCGATGAACGCTTGTGGGACAGCCCCCAAAAGCTTCATGACCAACAGCTTTTCCATAAATGTGCTTGGGTCACAGAGATCGGGTAGATGGCGATGGCTTTCGGCGAAATTGAACATAGCCAATGCGAGCGTATTCAGCCGCGCTGCATCGCTGCGGTAGTGATCCCAGCCTCGCAAAAACCCCTGAGGCGGTGGGTCGTTTACACCAAAGAGATTGCCAGCAGTGATCTTGTCCAACTCGGCCTGTGCTGCCTTCAGATAGTCTTCCCGGTCGGACAGCAAGGCCGTTGACATTGCCCCACCCGTAGCCTTTCGAATATCTTCGGTTGTTGCGCGAAGCCCAGGCAAATTTGCCGGAAACTCGATCGGCTTGGGTCCTTTTCTGCCATGGCGCGGCAAAGGCGCATCGCTGGCGCGGATGCCTAAGTTCCGCAGGCGCCTGTCGAGGAAGGAATGCCGTTTGATCCCATTGGCGATCCACCACCGCATTCGGCGGCCCCACAAATGCACGGCAAGAGTATTTTCCTTGATATAGGTCTCTCTGAATTCTCGAACGTGAATGTCGTTGGCTTGCCCTGCCTGACGGAACGGTAGCGGATAAAACACGGGGATTGGGCTGGCATGCTTCAACTCATCGTGTTGACGCAGATACCAGGTCATAACGCCCGGACCGTAAACACTGTGTTCCTGATCTGAAGCGTGCGGCAACTCTCCAGCACTCTTCATGCGCTCCAGCTCTTCCCGTTCTTCTCCTTCAACCCAAGGGCGGATGGGGTACGGGTCCTTGCTGTAGTCGATATACGCGTCTAGCGCCGGACTGTCGGCTGGCAGCCGCATCACAGCATTGCAAATCGTGTCTCGGTTGTAATAGCCAAAGATATGATCTATTTTTGGGATCGAAGCCAGCGCCACAACATCCGTGTCACACCACAGGAAGTCCGTCTTTTTCATCAACTGAAGTCTGAAAATGTCAGATTGCGGTACAGGTGTTTTGAATTGATTGTTCATAATGAACTGTTTCGGCTCATGCACCTCGTTGGCAGATACCAATTCGACACCAGAAGGCACGTTTTCCACCTGCCCGTAGTGAAACAGAACCACTCTGTGCCCTTGTTCGACAAAGGACAACATGCACATCTGTTCCAGAAAACTCAGACGCCCTTCCATCCAGAGCATCCCAATCGTCGGCAGAGAGCGATCCGCAGCCATTTCAATATTCTCCGAGGGGGGGTCTGTTAGGATTCTGATCGATGTTCATCGGGCACAGGAATGGGCTCTGCTGAAAGTCGTTCCCGCACAGTACGGTCCTTCTTGACGAATTCCACAGCCGGTTTGGCGAGCAGTTTCTGGTACAGTTCATGATAGTCAGGTTGCTTCAGAAGATCGTTAATCAGTGCCTTATGCCAACGGAACGATTTTCTGTGTAACCGTTTGAGTCGGTCATCTGCGCGGAACTCTTCCAACACGGCGTCTACCTCATCCTTGTATCGCAAGATCGTTGCGTCCTGCGCACCACCTCGGTTCCAGCGATCCCAATAGTCCGTTCCAAGGGTCTGAGACGAGTGGTTCGCCCTGCCCCGGCTGCGCTTGGCCAGATAAGCCTGGGTGGACCGAACCGCATAATGGTTGATTTGCGCGACTTCGAAACCAAACGGAGGTGAGACGTGATTGCCGAAGGGTGCCGGTTCCTTTGCGTGGCCACCGGGGACCGACCTGAAGACGGCCGCCTGAAACTCGGCTCTGGGATGAGGGTTGTGCAATCCATAGCGTAGATACACATCGCCCTGTCGAAACATGGATTTTACAAATCGGCGCCCGGCCCCGCCCTGTTCATAGTCCAACTCACCATCAAAGAACTGCTGCGTGATGGGCATATCGCGCAACACATGTCGACCGTTGTTGGAAAAAATCTTCCACGGGATCGAGATGACGTCGACACCGGGCGTTGCTTCGATCAGATCATCAACTTTGTGATTACCAACGTGGATATTCAGAAATTCATCCGCATCGCCCACGTGAATCCATTTGGCGTTTTTCACCACTGGCAAACGGCGCGCCTGCCTAAGGGCGGAACGATGAATACCGCCTGTTCCAACGCGATTTTTGTGAAACTCGACATGGCCCAAGTCTTGTAAACGGCGCAGTATTTGGTTTGTGCCGTCCGTACAGTCATTTGTGTAGACGATTATTCTGTCGAACCCCAACACCTTGTGATGGGCGACCCATTCCAAAATATAGGGCCCTTCGTTCTTCATCGCAGTGATGAGAATTTTTTCAGGCTTGACCATCGTTGTCACTCAATCCTACCGCTTAGCCAGTTTGCCCTTTACTGTCATCCTGCGGCACAATCTTTTCGATGGCGATCTGAGCGCCGGCAATAGCCCGGATACGCAGGGCACGTGGATGTTTGCCCAGAAACTCATTCACCGCACGGATCACGCCGTCACCCCACCATCCGCGACGGTGGTAATCGTCAAAGGCCATGATCCCGCCGGGCTTGATCTTGGGAAACAGCGCCACGAGGTCGGCAGTCACGCCTTCATAGGAGTGGTCGCCATCGACATAGGCAAACGAAATGCTTTCGTCATCGAACAATTCGAGCGCAGGGACAGAAAAGTCTCGGATAATGCCAACCTTGCCTTCTTCGATCTCTTTTTCAAAAGATTTGACCACCTTCTGGAAGATGGCCTCCATCTTTTCATCTTCGGTTCGGCCGACAAACGCAGTGGTGTGCGACTCTTCCCCGATGTGTTTCCACGGATCGATAAGAAACAGCTGACTGGGCTCAAGCAGTTTCAAAATGGTCGGAGAGAACTCACCCTGCCAAACACCGATCTCAACTGCTACGCCCCCTTTGGGAAGGCGCGACAAGAACGTGCGGCGGATCGCTTCCTTGGTATTCTTGCGCTTGGTAACCTTGTCGGCTTTAGGCTTTTCCTTATGCCCCGGCACGGCACCGATGATTTGGGGTTCGTTTGCCATCTCAACCTCGTTCTGCTTATGCGGCGGGCACTACCGAACAGCGTCCATCCAGCCTTATTCTTTTTTTGATCGCTACCATGTCAGCCGCGCAAGAGCCAGAAGCTTGGCTTATTCTTTATTGAGCGGAGGTAATTTGTCGATCCCAAGCCACGGTGGTTCCAGGCTGGTGATCCTATAGCTGGCAGCGTTGCCCGCAAGAAACCTGTTAATTGCTGCGGACATGCCCGAGTACGAACCTTTGCCGCGTCTATAAGACGTAAAAGCAATGCTTCCACCTGGTGCCAAAACCCTGTCTATTCGCCTCAGTAGCTGCAGCATCACACGCTCTGCCCGGACGCCTCGAATGATCACGACGCCAACGCTTTGATCCTCGAACAGTTTCAGCATCAAGGCTGGCATCGCCCGGTATACACGCAGCTTTCCCGACAGAATGGGTTCGCGGAAATACTCGAGAAATGCATAAAATGCACGGTCAAGCGCCTGCAAATCAGCGTCTTGCGTTGTGTCCACACAAGCAAACCCGTTCCACGACAAGCCCCAAGGCGCAATAATTGTCAGTTGCGCCACAGTTCCCAAATCCAGGATTTCCTGCACGATTTCTGTTTCGACCTGACCAATCAGCACCCAAGACTTCTTGCCGCTGATCGACTTGAGGAATTTCTGACGTTGCTTCGCCGTTCGCTTGACTTCTTTGGCGGGCGACGGCAACAAATCAGTATCTTTGGGATCAAACGGTAGATCGACCTGCTTTGGATCTGTGATCTTGGAATGTTCTGCCGCCGCTTGTTCAAAATCCAAAGGCGTTTCCAGGGAATCCAGGCGAACAAACCACGGATAATTCATGGACTTGGCGTTTCCGGCAATTGCCATTTGACCAATCCGGTTCCACTTGGCGACCTGAGCAAAACTAACCTCTGGGTCTTTGTACATCTCAATGTCAAATGAAGCATTTGCTTCTTCCAGAACACCAAGATCCAGAGCTTTTAGATACTGCCCGCTGCGAAAGTTCCGATACCTCTGAACAAAGCCCTTGGCAGCTTCTGTTTCACGGATCGTGGCAATCTTGGACTTGTGAAACTTCACTGCGTTTTCATGAAGGTCTCTCAATACGTTGTCTTCATACAAACGTGTGTGAAACTCACGTAGGCGGCTCAGCTTTGTCAGGATCGACCGCTCTTCGACCACATTAAAGCAGTGCATGTGCCAGTAGGCCCGCCCCGTCGCTTCCATCTTTGGGTGAAAAGCCGTTGTGTTCACATCCCCTCGAAGCCGTTTCATCAAATAGCTTTCGATAGATCTGACGGCATAGTGGTTCATTCGGAACAACGTGGTTCCGAAGGCTGCTCCTGTTGTCGTGTACGCCCAGCCTCGCCGACGCATGGCAGGCGGCAGAGGATCTCCGTCACCATCCACCCAAGCAAAATTTTCGGCCTTGCCCCGAACAGGACCGCGCGGGCGGTGTGTATTGATCGCGTGATAGGACCCGTTGTTGCGGGTCAAAGACTTAAATGCGCGCACATTCTGCGGCATGACCATCCCCAGCTCGCCCGCACGCGTGAACTGCTCAACAACGAACCGGTCCTCGAATTCAACAATCCCGTTGTGCCCGAACATCTGCCACAGTGCCGCAAACCCATCAGCATGTGGCAAAGCGCGAAACAAGTCGTCCAGCGTACCGTCCCCGATACGGACATCCAGAAACTCGTCCACGTCACACACGAGAATCCACTCGGCCTCGGATGACCAGGGATGTTGCATTGCGTTGGCATAGGCCGATGCCTGAGGTCCGAATTTCCACGGAGCCGGATTATCAATATGCGCCAGGAACCCAAGCTCTTCGCACCTTTTCAGGATGGCATCCGTCCCATCCGAACAATCATTCGAGTTAACGATAAAATGCGTAAAACCGATCGAGAGATAGTGAGCGATCCACTCAAGAATAAACGGCCCTTCGTCTTTCATCGTGGATACGACAAGTCTCATTTTCATTATCCCGTGACTGTTGACCGCAAAACCTCGGTACGATTTAGCTTGCTGCGACCGAGCGCAGATCCAACTAAGCGCTTGGTTTTGTTACGTCCCTCAACAGCCCTTTTCAAGAGCGTCAGAGAAACCGCTCAAGCGTCGATCTACTTGGCCTCCACCATTCAGATCGCACGAAAAGAACTGCCCGCCCCGGCGCAGTGAAGTTTTTACACAGCTTCACACTGATTGGGTACGAAGCATTAAGCGCGCTGACGGTTCAGCCGATGGTGACCGGATGAGCAAATGTGCGCGCGATGGTAACGCCGCAAAATACCCCCATAGTCGAAAAGGTTTCAAAATGACCGAGCAACCCAACCCAACGCAACCCGATACCGAAGTTGTGCAATCACCTGCCACAATGATCCGGCAATCTGGTCGCCTGCGCTCTGAGCAACAATGGGAAATCATCAGGCAATTGCTTCATCCGATGTTGATGCAGAACTATTCCGGCAAAGCCATCGCGGACGCGTTCTGCATTTCTGTGGACACCGCCTACAGGTGGAAGCAGAGACTGCTGGAAGACCTTCGCAAAGAGGCCGTATCCATGCAGCCGCGTGACTTCGTTATGGAGAGTGTGTCCTCACTCAGGCAAGTGCGTGCGGAAGCGTGGGCCGGCTACCATTCCGCCACAGACCGAAAGGAAAAACGGGCATACCTCAACACGGTAACCCAAGCCGAAGCTCAGTTCGCCAGAATGGGAGAACGCATCGGACTGTATGGGCGTCCCGACCAAAACCCACTAGACGCCAATGCCTACGGAGAAGTGCGCGAGGGTGAGCAAAGCGATATGATGCTGGTCCGCGAGCTCCAGATAAGGCTGGTTGAATTGCTTTCTCTATCCGGAGAAGGGCGCGAGATATCAGAAGAAGATGTGACGGAATCATATGACGACCTGATTTCAGGCATAGGACTGACTACAAAACAGGCAAATGAGCAACAACCGATAACCCAATGTTTTCCCACACGAAAAAGAATACAAGTTCGCCCATAAATAAAGTGATTACGCTCTCTTTTCTTGTTAGAGATGTTTTCGGAATAGTTAGAACTCAGAGCAAAGAATGCAGTTGACATCCAAGAAGGTCGGTATCATATGATACCAAAGAACATCTCAGCGAACGAGCATTTTGGAATGGCAGTGCCTGACGAAATACGCAAGCAGCTCGCCAAACTATGCCGCTCGACCCGGACACGGACGGAAACTTGGACGAGAAAGAGGCCAAACCGATGGTCACCGGAAACCATTTGCGTACCGGGCACAATTGAGGCGTTTACCAACGCGGGAGCTTGGGAGTTCATTGCTCAATGTCTAGATGACGGCGTCGATGTCGAGGTTATGACGTTGGACAAGCCACCTGGGAAAACGGGGTATGTGATGCTTGTTCCGGGAAACCACAATGAAAGCATCTACATCAAGCTGGAGATCGCAGAGAACAAGGTGATAGGGCGTAGCTTTCACGTAAGTGAGAAAAGGAACTACTGATATGGATAATGCACTTAATGGACCTGCAATTCCCACTCAGGTTTGTGAGATTTGCGGCGCAGAGGGCGCTGCGATTTCCATGGTAGATCATGAATTTGACTATAGAGCCGGGGATAGACTGGTAACCTTGAATGTACGCGTACCAGTGGTCGAATGCGCTTCTTGTGATGACGGATACTTTGCAGAAGGTGCCGAAGCAATAAAGCACGAAGCAGTCTGTAATTATCTGGGAAGGCTCACACCCAAGGAGATATTAGGACTGCGCGAACAACTGGGTATGTCGCAAGCTCAATTTGCGAGGCACACAGGAATCGGCGTGGCGTCAATCAAACGCTGGGAAACTGGCATAGTGATTCAGGGGCAAGCCTTTGACAATCAACTTCGGGCCCTGATCGAAGACTTGGTTGTCAAAAATGCTCAGTCTTGGACCTCGGTCTTCCGTACAGAGATTTCTGAAGCAACACGCCAGAGAGCACGCAGCTTTTCCCTAAGACCAAGCCACTGTAGACAACTCGAGGCCGCATAATGTACGTCGTAACATTCTACTCCTACAAAGGGGGAGTCGGCAGAACATTGGCTCTAGTCAACATTGCCGCGATGCTCGCTGAATCTGGTAGAAAAGTGCTCGCGGTTGACTTTGATCTAGAAGCCCCCAGCCTACCTAGTTTTGATATCTTTCAGAATGCCCGGAACTCGCAAGGGTTGGTGGACTACGTTTCGTCGTATCGCAACACCGGTATCGCTCCGAACTGTGAAGAGTTTATCGTTGAATGTGATGTCAAAAATAACCCGATTTGGGTGATGCCAGCAGGACGCCATTCTGATGGCAGCTATACAGACGATCTAAATTCCATTGACTGGAGCATCTTGTACGAAAAGCAAGACGGCTATCTCTTCTTTGAAGACATGAAGCAGCAGTGGGCACAATACAAAGGACACGGATTCGACTACGTCCTCATTGATAGCAGGACCGGACACACTGATGTTGGAGGAATTTGCACGCGCCATCTACCTGATGCCGTGAGTATTATGTTTTTACCAAATGATTCCAATATTACAGGCCTAACTCCAATTGTGAAAAGCATTCGCGATGAAAATCAAGATAGGCACTCAAAAATTGACCTGCACATTACTCCCACGAACGTTCCAGACTTGGACGACGAGAAAGGAATACTGGCGGAACTACTTCATGATGCCTCGGAAAAACTGAACAAAAGCCAAGAATTCTCAACCACAATTCACCACTATCAGAGCCTTGATATTCTCTCAAAAAGCCCTTTTTCGATTGCTCGACCAAATTCCAAACTTTCGCGGGAGTTGGATGAACTGCGGCTTAAGATCGTTGGCAGGAATTTAGCAGATCGAGAAGGAGCTCTATACACACTTAGCTTAGTCCCCTCCGAACTAGATACTGCAAGGCAACAAGGAAATGTAGAGAAACGCGAACGACTGCACGAACAAACACGCAATATCTTGTTCCTTCACCCGAATGACGGGGAAGTAGGATTTTTGGCAGCTCAAGCTTTCGACGCTCTTGGCGATCAGTCCGAAGAGATCGAAGCGCTCAGCATTGCCATTGATTGTGGCCACGAGATTGATAGGGCGCGCCTGATCCGAGGAGTAAAATCCCTATCATCCTCCGATAGCACTAGGGATTCTTTAGCTGACTTGGTAGCGGTATTGCGGTCAAAGACGGCAACTGTCTTCGAACTCATTCCTGCAATTCAAGTTTTGAAAGAGCTTTCTGACGAATGGTTGGCCGCTGTAGCGGTCGCCCTAGATCGTCCAGACGAGCAATTCGCCATATTGCTGTCTGTCGTTTCGAATCTAATGTTGTGGCGCGAAGCGACACCACTTTGTGCCCAACGACTTTTGGAGCTGTCCAACTTCAGCGGAATGCCGACCGATCAGAGGACACAAGCCCGCAATTACGCTATTTTGTGCTTAATCGCCTCTGGTCAATTCCACCAAGCAATTGAGCATATTGATAAGTTCTCTACCTCTGACCCATCCGAATACGTGGTTGAGAACCTGTTTAATCGCGCTATGGCGACGTGGGCTATTGACGGAGAACCGCCCATTGAACTCTTGCAAAACATTATCGAGCGAGCAGAAGCTCGCAACTCAAACCTATCTGTTAATGCAAGACAGTGTCTAGGCTTGGCACAAATGGGGCTGGGCGCACATGACGAAGCCATAGAGCAAATTTCAATTGCAGAACAACTGCTTAAACCCGGGGAAACGGTTTTTAGCTGCTGGACTTACTTAAATACACCAAGTGAGGAGCTCACCCAGCAGCTACAAGATATGAGGACGCTTGCGAACGAAGGAAGCAAGGTCATCCCCCCCTTCATGCAGGTCGAAGAAAACCACCTAGACTAAATCAACCTTTTGGCTCCGCCACTTCCGGTGATTGTCACTAGACAATTAACCCAATCGTAACTAGGTTCCGTTAGAACGACGAAACACTTCTTGGAGTACTGAGATGATCTTTCATCCTGGTTCAGACGAGTAATATTGTCGAACTTTTTTGAAGCTTAAGTAAGAGGCGCTGCAAATTGTAGCGCCTCTTTGTTCATCGAATAGAGAAAGCTGGAGCTCCCGCAGTGAAAGTCCTGCCTTACTTGGTGGAAACGGAACTCTAAGATAGCGGTAGCTTGCACCAAGGTGAAAGTCTTGCGAAAGACCTTCAACCGAGGCATGTCACTTGAATCCCAAAGAAACTTCAATCCCAAAGCACCGACAGAGCCCCACGGCAGAGCTGCATCTTTGCCCAAGTTAATCGATGGCAGTCATAACGATGGATTTGAACCTCCACCTAAGCAGCACGCATGAGGTGGCCCAAAAGGTGGTCCAACTTATGCGATTTCTCATTAAGTTGCTGAAATTAAAATAATTTTCAGAAAATTATGGTGCGGTCGAGAAGACTCGAACTTCCACGGGTGTTACCCCACAGCGACCTCAACGCTGCGCGTCTACCAATTCCGCCACGACCGCACTACCTGTGACTTGGTAGAGCGGCGTATAGACGTTGGCGCGCACGATGTGAAGAGGCAAAAACGCTCTGGTTTAAATTACTCGGAAGCAGACCTATCTAGCTGAATGATCACCACACATCCGATCTGACAGGAACCGCAAATGACCTCAACCGAGAACCGCCCCATTGTACAGATCGACATCGTTTCAGACGTGGTTTGCCCGTGGTGCATTGTTGGCTTTAAACAATTGGACACAGCATTGCAGCAAATGGGTGTTTTGGCCCGGCTGCGCTGGCATCCGTTCGAACTGAACCCGAATATGCCACCCGAAGGTCAAAACCTGCGCGAGCATATCATGGAGAAATACGGAACCACCGCCGAACAAAGCCAGCAAGCGCGGGACAGACTCACTTCGATTGGCGCAGAGCTGGGGTTTACGTTCAACTTCGGCGACGAAAGCCGGATGGTAAATACGTTTGCCGCACATCAGTTGCTGGATTGGGCAGAAGGGCAAGGTCAGCAACACCCGCTGAAGCTTGCTCTGTTTGATGCGAATTTTACCCAGCAGAAGGACGTCTCGGACTCCGAGGTTTTGCTGGATGCCGTTCGATCAGTCGGGCTTGATGCGGAAGCTGCTCGGCAAGCGCTTGAGAGTGGCCAACACACGGGCCCCGTGCGCGAGAAACAGCAATTCTGGACCAGCCGGGGTATTTCCGGCGTGCCGTCCATGGTGTTTGGCGGAAAATACCTGCTGACCGGCGCACAGGGAACCGAAACCTATGCTCAGATGTTGCAACGATGCCTGTCCGAGGCCGCCTGACCCCTTTCCCTGACCGCTTTGCACAGATATGAGGCCGGCATGGAATGGAAAATCACCGATGGTCTGACCAGCTATGACGACGCCGTGGCCTTCATGGAGGCCCGCGTTGCCGAAATCGCACGCGGCAACGCTGAAGAATGCGTTTGGCTGCTGGAGCATCCGCCCCTGTATACTGCCGGCACCTCAGCCAAGATCGAGGACCTAACCGATCCTGATCGGTTTCCGGTCTATGAAAGCAAACGTGGCGGTGAATACACCTATCACGGACCGGGTCAGCGTGTGGCTTATGTCATGCTGGATCTCAACAAACGCGGACGGGATGTGCGCCAGTTTGTAAAGCAATTGGAAACCTGGGTGATCTCGGCCCTGGCTGAATTCAATGTACACGGCGAGATCCGCGACGGACGCGTTGGAGTTTGGGTTCGGCGGGACGACAAGCCGCTCACGGTGACGGGCAAGGCAGCGGAAGACAAGATCGCAGCCATTGGTCTGCGCCTGCGCAAATGGGTCAGCTTTCACGGCATCTCGGTCAACGTCGAACCCGATTTGGAGCATTTCTCGGGAATCGTCCCCTGCGGGATCAGCGAATACGGCGTGACCTCTCTGGTCGATCTAGGACTTCCTGTGACCATGGCTGATCTTGATGCCGCGTTAGAGAAGACATTTGTAGATGTCTTTGGTTCGAATGACGGGTGAGCCACCCTGTATCTCAGCAAAGCGAATCGGTGATATCATGCGAGCTTCAAAACAATACGCTCAAGCGGTTAGCTCTGTTTCCGACGCCTGAAGCAATTAACCGTGTTTAAGCCGGGTTTATCGTTTTTTTTTAGACATTATTTAACTCAACTAGATACAAAGGAGCCGTTAACGAGTAGTATGAAACTGCCAATCAAGAGTGAGTGGTATGTTAACCGGTGATCCAGGGTTCGCCCTCGAAATCCGAGAAGTGTTTTGTTACGAGTCTGCCGTTCCGACCCCAAATCGGAACGGCAATTCTCTTTCCCCTGATTGATACGCGCGTAAACGCCGCGCCCTTTGATGGGGTGTAGGTCCGAAATTCGTTACGGCGGATAACTGAAACTCAGCTTTACAATGCGGCTTTGATCTTTTCGGCGTGCTGCGCGATCTGGTCGAAATCACCCATCTTTCCGGGCGGGCGCATCGACACGTCTTCATGACGCGGCAGGACATGGAAGTGCAAGTGGAAAACTTCCTGCCCGCCTGCGGCTTCGTTGAACTGTTGGATCGTCACTCCGTCTGCATCAAATGCCGCCTTCGCTGCTTGTGCCATTTTCTGCACCGTCTTCATCACGGCAACCAGTTGCTCGGGCGTGGCGTCCAGCACATTGCGGCACGGCGATTTGGGTATCACCAGCAAATGACCGTCCGAACGCGGCATGATATCCATGAAGGCCAACGTCTCATCATCCTCGAACACGCGGGTCGAGGGGATCTCATTGCGCAGGATTTTGGCAAAGATGTTGTCGGGATCGTAGTCAGCCATATTTGGTCTCCGGATTGCGGGTGTTGGCGTAGTTCTGAGACGCCTGCCCATGACGGTCAAGGCGGAACTCTGCCAAACGCCCTTGCGGGCCACCATCTACGGCTTGAAAACCGGGCAAGCATTCCCAGATAGATGCCGTTCGAGGCCTGAAAATCGCGCGGCAACCCCCTGCCCGCGACAATTAATCTTGATCCAGATCAAACTCGGCCATTGAAGGTGCCCTCTTCGCAATCTAAAACCAGCAGGAATCCCGCGCGTTGGAGAGGTCCGACTGCGCGGTGCAGTTGCAACAGGAGGCACCTATAATGGCAGACGCAGCCATTCATGGTCACGACCATGAAGACGAGCGCAGCTTTTTCCAGCGCTGGTTCATGTCGACCAACCACAAGGACATCGGGATTCTGTACCTGATCGTATCGGCCCTAGCCGGTCTGATCTCGGTGGCGATGACCGTTTACATGCGGCTCGAGCTGATGCACCCGGGCGTTCAGTACATGTGTCTGGAAGGCTTCATGGCCGACCCATGTACCCCCAACGGGCATCTTTGGAACGTTATGATCACCTATCACGGTGTTCTGATGATGTTCTTCGTGGTCATTCCCGCCCTGTTCGGCGGATTTGGCAACTATTTCATGCCGTTGCAGATCGGCGCGCCGGATATGGCGTTCCCGCGGATGAACAACCTGTCCTTCTGGCTTTACGTCGCCGGTACTTCTCTGGGTGTGGCCTCGCTGCTCAGCCCCGGTGGTAACGACCAGCTTGGTTCAGGCGTAGGCTGGGTTCTGTACCCGCCGCTGTCCACGACCGAGGGCGGCATGTCCATGGACCTTGCGATCTTCGCCGTGCACGTATCGGGCGCCTCCTCGATCCTCGGCGCGATCAACATGATCACCACCTTCCTGAACATGCGTGCCCCGGGCATGACCCTGTTCAAGGTGCCGCTGTTCAGCTGGTCAATCTTCGTCACCTCGTGGCTGATTCTGCTGTCGCTGCCGGTTCTGGCAGGCGCGATCACCATGTTGCTGATGGATCGCAACTTTGGTTTCACCTTCTTTGACCCTGCCGGTGGCGGTGACCCGATCCTGTATCAGCACATCCTGTGGTTCTTCGGCCACCCGGAAGTGTACATCGTGATCCTGCCCGGTTTCGGCATCATCAGCCACGTGATCGCTACCTTCGCGCGCAAGCCAATCTTTGGCTACCTGCCGATGGTTTGGGCGATCATCGCGATCGGTGTTCTGGGCTTCGTTGTGTGGGCGCACCACATGTACACCGTTGGCATGTCGCTGCGTCAGCAGGCCTATTTCATGCTGGCAACGATGGTTATTGCTGTTCCGACTGGCGTTAAGGTCTTCTCGTGGATTGCGACCATGTGGGGCGGCTCGATCGAGTTCAAAACTCCGATGCTGTTTGCCTTCGGCTTCCTGTTCCTGTTCACCGTTGGTGGTGTGACCGGTGTGGTTCTGTCGCAGGCCGGTGTCGACCGTGCTTATCATGACACCTACTACGTGGTGGCACACTTCCACTATGTGATGAGCTTGGGTGCCGTCTTCGCGATCTTCGCTGGCGTGTACTTCTACTTCTCGAAGATGACAGGCCGTCAGTATTCCGAGTTCTGGGGCAAGGTTCACTTCTGGATGTTCTTCATTGGCGCCAACCTGACCTTCTTCCCGCAGCACTTCCTGGGCCGTCAAGGCATGCCGCGCCGCTATATTGACTACCCCGAAGCGTTCGCTCAGTGGAACTTCGTATCGTCGATTGGCGCGTTCATATCGTTCGCTTCGTTCCTGCTGTTCTTCGGCATCGTGTTCTACGCTTTGTTCCGTGGCGCAAAAGAGACCCGTCCGAACCCATGGAACGAATACGCCGACACACTGGAATGGACCCTGCCATCGCCACCGCCTGAACACACGTTCGAGCAACTGCCAAAGCAGGAAGACTGGGACAAAGGCCACGCGCACTGATCCCATTCCGATCCAAAGAAACCCCGCCCAAGTGGCGGGGTTTTTCTTTGCGCGGACCCGACGTTCGCCAATCAGGACAAAATCGGGTATTATATCAGTGCAAGACAGCCGGAGGGTCGTCTATGCCTGAAATCGACTTTTGGTACTCGATCGGCAGTACTTATAGCTACCTAACCGTGATGCGTCTGGACGAGTGGTGCGCCGAACATGACGCCACAGTGAACTGGCGGCCGTTTAACGTGCGTACCGTGATGTCGACCCAACAGAACACTCCTTTTGCCGGAAAGCCGGTCAAATCGGCCTATATGTGGCGCGATATCGAACGCCGCTGCGCCAAGTACCACATTCACGCCAACCTGCCTGCGCCCTACCCTGTCTCAGATCTGGCTCTGGCCAATCAGGTCGCCGTGCTGGGAATGATTGAAGGTTGGGGTAAATCCTTTACCCAGGCGCTGTACCGTATCTGGTTCGAAGAAGGGATTGAAGCCGGAAGCGAGAACGCCTTGTCCGAAGCCCTTTTACGATGCCAGCAAGACCCCAGGTTGGCGCTGGGACGGGCGCGCAGTGATGACGTCACCGCAGCGCTTGAAGCCGAAACAGAAACAGCTATGAAGCTGGGCGTATTCGGCGCCCCAAGTTTTGTCGTCCGCCAAGAAGTGTTCTGGGGAGATGACCGTTTGGACGATGCCCTGTCCTGGGCGCGTGTCGGTCACGTCATCTAGTCAAAACCCGTCGACACAAGACAGTCCTGCGCTATGTTCGCGATATGCCGTATACATGGAATCAGACATCCGAAACGGAACAAGAGCTTCGCCTTTGGCCGCATAACTCTCTGCCTCCGCGCGGAGCTTTTATCACCATACTTTCGGTGTTCATGTTTGGCCTGATCCCGTTGCTGGCCATGCTGGGGTCTGTGGTTCTGTGGGGGCTGTTACCCTTTCTTCTGATCACGGTATTTGGCCTTTGGCTGGCCATTCAGACCAACTATCGCGCACGCAGCGTTTTCGAGGTTCTGACGCTGTCTGATACGCAAGCGCATCTGGTGCATTACACACCCGGCAAAGACCAACAGGAATGGTCCTGCAATCGCTTTTGGGCAAGGACGGAAATGCACGAGAAAGGTGGACCCGTCCCTCACTATGTCACGCTTGTCGGTGATGGGCGCGAGGTCGAGATCGGTTCGTTTTTATCGGAAGATGAGCGGATAACGCTTTATGACGAACTAAGCACAAGACTGCGCGAACGGGTCGCGCAGTAGGTCATCGTTCATTTTGTTTTTTCAGCAGTTGCCGTTTGACGCTGCGCAAAGGTGATCTTTGACCATCGGGCCAACTTTGCCAAAATCCATCTGTCCGGTGTAACGAGTCTTCAATTCGCCCATGACTTTACCCATGTCTCGGATGGATCCGGCCCCGGTTGCGGTGATCGCAGTCTGAATCGCCTTTGACACCTCGTCATCATCCAGCTGCTTGGGCAGAAATTCCTCGATGACCGCAACTTCCTGCATCTCGCGTTCGGCCAAATCCAAACGGCCGCCTTCTTCATAGGCACGGGCGCTTTCTTTGCGTTGCTTTGTCATTTTACCAAGGATTTCAAGTACCTCAGCATCGCCGCAACCCTTGGCCTCTTCATTGTCCAAGGCGCGCGCGGCGATGTCACGGTCCTTGATAGCCGCGTTGATCAACCGCAACGTCGACAGACGCTCGGCCGCTTTGTCTTTCATTGCTTGCTTCAGGGCTGTGTTCACCCGTGATCGCATGTCCATTTGGTTTGTCCATCCCCATGACAACGGAACCCCGACCATATCTAAACAAAAAGCCTGATACAACAGGAAGCCATTACATCTAAGTCTTTGAAAAACAACAATAGCCAAAAATTTGAACAGGCTTGACCCACGCGCCTAACCCCCTTAGGTATGCGCCGGTTTACCTTGAAGGAGAGTCGCGCCATGGCCCAGAACGCCCCGTCCAAGCCCACCGCATGTCTGGCATTGGCCGATGGTACATTGTTTTATGGCAATGGCTTTGGCGCCACCGGGCAGACTGTGGCCGAGCTGTGCTTTAACACAGCCATGACAGGCTATCAGGAAATCATGACAGACCCGTCATACGCCGGTCAGATCGTGACGTTCACCTTCCCGCATATCGGCAATGTCGGCGTGAACCCCGAAGATGATGAAACCGGCGACCCGGTTGCTGCAGGCATGGTTGTAAAATGGGATCCGACCGAGCCCTCGAACTGGCGATCGGCCGAGGAGCTCAAAGGCTGGTTGGCCCGTCGCGGACGGATCGCGATCGGCGGCGTCGACACCCGCCGTTTAACACGTGCTATCCGTCAACAAGGCGCACCTCATGTTGCTTTGGCCCATAACCCCGAAGGCAATTTCGACATCGAGGCACTGGTTGCAGCCGCCCGTGGGTTTGCCGGTCTGGAGGGCATGGATCTGGCCAAGGATGTGACCTGTGCTCAAAGCTATCGCTGGGACGAAATGCGTTGGGCCTGGCCTGACGGGTATCAGCGTCAGGAAGCCCCGGTGCACAAGGTTGTGGCCGTCGACTATGGTGCAAAGCGCAACATCCTGCGTTGTCTTGCGTCAGCTGGGTGTGATGTAACGGTACTGCCCGCAACAGCCACTGCCGCCGAGGTGCTTGCCCATCAGCCTGATGGAGTGTTCCTGTCGAATGGCCCCGGCGATCCGGCAGCGACCGGAGAATACGCTGTGCCTATGATCAAAGAGGTACTGGAGACCACCGATCTGCCTGTTTTCGGCATCTGCCTCGGCCACCAAATGCTGGCACTGGCCTTGGGCGGTCAGACAGTCAAGATGAACCACGGCCACCACGGCGCCAACCATCCGGTCAAGGATCTGGATACCGGCAAGGTTGAGATTACTTCGATGAACCACGGCTTTGCGGTTGATGCTCAGTCTCTGCCCGATGGCGTTGTGGAAACCCACCAATCTTTGTTTGACGGGTCGAACTGCGGGATTCGCATGACAGATCGGCCCGTTTATTCGGTGCAGTATCACCCGGAAGCATCCCCCGGGCCTCAGGACAGTTTCTATCTGTTCGAGCGTTTCGCTGACGCCATGGAAAAGAAAAAACAGAGCGCATAACTCTCAAGCTTTGCAGTGTTAACGGCACGTTAACCTTGATCGAACAACCCTGAGCACGGGTAACTGTGCCAGGGTTCTTTTTATGGTTGAGCTTAATCTCCAAAATTTCACAGCCGCTTCTCCGATCCCCGCTCCCGGATTTCGAAAACCGCTGGGCACCTGTCTGGTAGAAGCCGAAACTCTGACGCAGTCGGAACTCGACCACGCCTTGCATTTGCAATCCCAGCAAAACGCGCCTTTGGGCGAAATTTTGGTGGGTGAAGGATTTGCCACCCGGCAAGACATCTTGCATGCCCTGTCTGTCCAGTCCGGCTGGCAGATTGCGAACTTGGAACAGATCCCGCCCATGCCGGGGCTGTGCGACCTGAAACCAGTTGGCTTTTGGTTGAAACACAACGTCATTCCGTGGATGCGCGTGGGCCCGCTTCTGTTGGTTGCGACAGCGCGTCCGGATCGGTTTCCAGCTGTCACAAACAACATGCGGGATTGCGACTACACGATCATTCCAGTTCTTGCGGCTTCTGATCAGATCGACCGCACTATTGCCCGACAGTTTTCGCGCCCTTTGGCAGAGGCTGCAGAAACACGGGTTGATGCGGATCAGAGTTGCCGCAACTGGACGATTGGGTCGCGCATCGTACCGTCTGTTTCAGCGCTTGGAATTATTGCGTTGTTTTTTGCTTTCCCGTGGTTTGTGTTGGCGACCCTGCTTGCCGCGGCTGTGGGAACTTTAATTCTCTTTGCTGTTCTTCGCCTTGCCGGTACTTTTGCCTATTTGCGCCACAGCTTTCGTCAGAAGCCAGAAGCGTCTGATGCAGCTGTCACCCTGCGACAACCCTGCGTTTCGATCATGGTTCCCCTTTACAAAGAACGCGAGATTGCGAATGCGCTTGTCCAACGGCTCAAACGCCTGACCTACCCCAAGGCGCTCTTGGACGTTATCTTGGTGCTGGAAGAAAAAGATGAGGTCACGCGCGCAACTTTGGCGAAGATTGACCTGCCCAGCTGGATGCGGATTGTCGAGGTGCCAGAATTGGACGGGCTGACCACCAAGCCGCGCGCCATGAACTATGCCTTGGACTTTTGCCGCGGCGACTATGTGGGTGTCTGGGACGCCGAAGACGCACCGCAGCCGGATCAGATCGAACGGGTCGTCGCGCATTTTTCCCAGGCTCCGCCCGAGGTCGTGTGTCTTCAGGGCAGTCTGGATTACTACAACCCACGCACAAATTGGCGTTCACGCTGCTTCACCATCGAATACAACAGCTGGTTTCGCATCATTCTGCCCGGAATTGCGCGCTTGGGGCTTGTCGTCCCGTTGGGTGGGACAACGTTTTTCTTCCGTCGAGACAAGCTGTTGGAATTGGGAGGCTGGGATGCACACAACGTGACCGAAGATGCTGACCTTGGCGTTCGGCTGTGCCGGGCCGGATACCGAACCGAACTGGTGGACACTACAACTTATGAAGAGGCAAATTTTCGCGCCTGGCCTTGGGTGAAACAGCGCTCACGCTGGCTCAAGGGCTTTATGGTGACGTATCTTGTGCACATGCGCTCAGCAAAAAGACTATTGCGCGATCTGGGCGCCGCGCAGTTTTTGGGGCTTCAGGCGTTTTTCCTAGGCACGCTGGGTCAGTTTTTGCTGGCCCCTGTTCTGTGGGTATTCTGGCTCTCAACGTTGGGGCTTTCCAATCCGCTGGCACCCGTTTTGCCACAGAATCTGACTACGGCGCTGGTGCTGTTGTTTTTGACGACTGAGGCGTTGAATATCTGCGTTGGCTGTCTTGCCGTTTCGGCACGAGAGCGGCGTTTTTTGTTGCCCTGGTTTCCCACCATGGCTTTGTACTACCCCTTGGGCGTGGTTGCAGCCTACAAAGCTCTGTGGGAGCTGGCAACGAATCCATTCTTCTGGGACAAAACCCAACATGGGCAAGCCAGCGAAGATCAGCCGCTGGCCTGATACTTATTTGTCGCGCAGGCTTGCGTCCTGTTTCAGGCGCATCATGAACGCGATCGAGATATGATCCTTCAGCGCTCGAGCCGCTGCCTCTTCATCCCTTGCGGCAATGGCTTCGACAATGCCCTTATGCTCACTTTGGGCGATTTCACCACGCCCCTGCACCGCCAGAGAGGTGGTTGCCATCAACGCCATTGTGCGATGCACAAGATCAAGTTGCTGCACCAGATAGCGATTATGAGACGCCAGATGGATCTGTTCGTGGAAGCGCCGGTTTGCACGCGACAATGCCGACGGGTCATCAATCAGCTTGTCATCTTCGACGACCATCTCCTGCAGAACCTTGATCTCTTCTTCGGTCGCATGTTTGGCCGCAAGGCTTGCAGCCAACCCCTCCAGTTCCCGACGTACGATGTAAAGCTCGGCCATCTGGTTGTGATCCAGCGACGCCACGATCAGCGACCGACCGTCCCGTTCCAACAGTGACTGTGTCTCGAGCCGTTGCAACGCTTCGCGGATCGGCGTGCGTGACACTCCGAACCGTTCGGCCAGCTCGCTTTCCACCAGACGATCACCGGGTTTGTAGACACCCACGTCGATAGCTTCGAGTATCAGGCTATAGGCATCCTTGGTTGGGGATCGGGTCTGGCTCATGGGGTTCATTATCTCCTCGTTCGGACATGTCTATCCGTCCAAAGGGGGAACGATCAAGTAGAGCATTGAAAACACCGCGCCCGCGCCCTACACCCTGCTTATGGTCAAACCGGCTTTTTCTCATGTCACACAGTGGGTGTTCGATCTGGACAACACCCTGTACCCGCCATACATGCGTCTGTTCGATCAGATCGAGGTGCTGATGACGGATTATGTCATGCGGGCCATAGGTGTGGATCAAGCCGAGGCGGACCGTTTGCGGGCGCATTACTGGCGCGAATACGGCACCACGCTGGCCGGTTTGATGGCCGAACATGATCTGGACCCCGACCCGTATCTGCACGCAGTCCATCAGGTGGACATGAGCCATATGGACCCAGATGAAGACCTGGCCGATCACATACGCGCCCTGCCTGGGCGGCGCATTGTCTACACCAATGGCAGCGCCCCTTACGCTGAACGCGTGCTGAACGCGCGCGGCCTTTCCGGGTTGTTCGATGCAATCTATGGCGTTGAACATGCAGGCTATCGGCCCAAGCCCGAAAAAGCAGCCTTTGAGGCCATCTTTGCCCAGGATGGTATCCAAGCTGAAAAAGCCGCCATGTTCGAGGATGATCCGCGCAATCTGGCGGCTCCGCACGAGATGGGAATGCGCACAGTGCACGTGGCGCCTGACCCGCATGACGCAGATCACATCCACCATCACACGGACGATTTGACCGCGTTTCTGGCTCGCCTGCGATAGGCTGTCACACTGCGACGATCCGCACATTCTGCACCTGCATCCTCGTCCCTATATGCACGTCAGCGACGAACAGATGGAGACCTCAATGACCGCGATCGAGATGACCGGCCGCCTGCCGATTTGGCAGCGCCTTTTCTTTGCAATCCCTGTATTCGGATGGCTGGCCCGCGATGCGGTCAATGGCAAGGCCGAAGATCTGTATTACACCGCCGGTGCGATTTTCAGCATGTGGGGCTGTTCCATCATGTTGTTCGGCCTGCCCGGTCTCTTCATTCCTGCCCTGATGATGGTGCCGGTGATGTTTTTGATTCTCGTCCTTATTTCTCGGGGCTGAGGCACGGGACAGGATGTCACTTGGCGCTTGGGGTCGAACCGAACTAGGTTCTGCCCAAACCGATGAGAGGCGCCATGACTGACAGTTGTGACATCCTGATTTCCGGCGGCGGCATCGCCGGCTTGACCGCAGCAGCGGTTTTCGGAACAGCAGGCTTTGACGTGACCTGCGTGGACCCGACCCCTCCGATCACTGAGCGGGATGTGGACGGATCGGACCTGCGCACCACTGCCTTTCTGCAGCCCGCGCACGGATTGCTCGAACAGTGCGGGCTTTGGGCGCGTCTGGACGCTCATGCAGCGCCTTTGCAAATCATGCGTATCGTAGACGCAGGCGGTGACGTGCCCGAACCGCGCGTTGTGCGCGATTTCAATGCCGCCGACATTTCTGATCAACCCTTTGGTTGGAACTTGCCCAACTGGCTGCTGCGCCGGGAAATGGTGGCGCGACTGGCAGAACTTCCCAATGTCGATTTCCGCCCCGGCACAGGTACGACCAGCCTATTCACCCGCACCGCCGAAGCCCGCGTTGGGCTGAGCGATGGCAGCCGCGTTCGGTGTAACCTGGTGCTGGCCGCCGATGGCCGCAATTCGCCCATGCGCGATGCCGCCGGGATATCGGTTCACACAACACGGTATGGCCAGAAAGCGCTGGCTTTTGCCGTCACCCACCCCATTCCGCATGAAAACGTTTCAACCGAGATTCACAGATCGGGCGGGCCGTTCACGCTAGTCCCCTTACCCGATTGGCAAGGGCAGCCGTCCTCAGCCATTGTCTGGATGGAGCGTGGTCCGAAGGCAATCGACCTTCTGAACCTCGAGCCTGAAGCATTTGAGGCCGCAATGACCGAACGATCCTGCGGGTTGTTTGGCCCCTTGAAGTTGGCGTCGCGCCGGACGATCTGGCCTATTATCAGCCAGTCTGCTGAGCGGCTGGCTGGCGAACGCATTGCCCTTATGGCCGAAGCGGCGCATGTGGTGCCGCCGATTGGCGCTCAGGGGTTGAACATGTCTTTGGGTGATCTGCGCTGTCTGCTGGATTTGGCACAGGCCCGTCCCGAAGGATTGGGCGATGCTCAGATGCTGGATGCATACCACAAGGCCCGCCATACCGAGGTCGAAATGCGCGTCAGGGGCATCGACCTGTTGAACCGCGCCTCGATGATCGAGGCGCGTCCGTTGCGTGACGCACGGGCCATGGGGCTGAGCGCGCTCTATTCTCTGCCGCCCGTACGCAAGACACTGATGCAGATGGGCCTTGGCGTCCGCTAAGGCCCGGTTCGTTTACAGAACCTGATCCAGCACCCGTTTCAAGCGCGCAATGGTTGCGTCCACATCATAAAGCTTGTCGAGCCCGAACAGACCCAGGCGGAAGGTGCTGAACCCCTCGGGTTCATCACATTGCAGGGGCACGCCAGCAGCAATCTGCATCCCCAGCGCTGCAAATTTCTTGCCGCTCTGAATGTCGGGGTCCGAAGTGTAGCTGACCACAACGCCGGGCGCGCCAAAACCGTCAGCAGCTACTGAAACGATGCCCTTGTCCTTCAGCATTGCCCGCACACCATCTCCCAACGCCCATTGCGCCGCGCGCAACTTTTCGAACCCATAGTCTTTGGTCTCAGCCATGGTATCGCGGAAAGCCAACAATGCGTCCGTGGGCATGGTTGCATGATAGGCATGACCACCGTTTTCATACGCCTGCATAATCTGACGCCACTTTTTCAGATCAACCGCAAAGCTGTCGGAGTTGGTCTCTTGCAACCGGGCTTCGCCCCGCTCGGACAACATGACAAGGCCAGCACAAGGCGATGCGCTCCACCCTTTTTGCGGGGCAGAAATCAGAACATCGACACCTGTCGCCTTCATGTCCACCCAGGCGCAACCGGATGCGATGCAATCCAGTACCATCAATGCTCCGACCTCATGCGCCGCATTAGCCAGCGCGGCCACGTAATCATCCGGCAAAATGACTCCTGCCGATGTTTCGACATGCGGGGCAAAGACAACACCCGGCTTTTGTGACCGAATGGCTTCGACAACTTCGTCAATGGGTGCGGGCGCAAACGGCGACGGGCTGGAATTGCCTGTCTGACGCGCCTTCATAACCGTGGCACTCTGCGTCAGGGCCGCGCTTTCAATGATTTGACTCCATCGGTACGAGAACCACCCGTTCCGAACCACCAAAACATCCGTCCCCCGCGCAAACTGACGGGCGACGGCTTCCATGGCATAGGTACCGCCGCCGGGAATGACCGCAACGCCGTCTGCGTTGTATACCCCCTTCAACATGTCCGAGATGTCCCGCATGACCTGCTGGAACTTCTGGGACATATGGTTCAGCGAACGATCGGTGAATACCACCGAAAACTCTTGAAGTCCGTTCGGGTCAACGGTGTCCAACAACGCAGGCATTCTTGATCCTTTCCAAAACTCTTCCGAGAACCTGATCGTTTTGCCTTTGCCCGTAAAGTACTTTCGCGACAAAAAGTGACGTTACGGCATGTCACACAGATTTGTACAAATCTGCGCCAAATCTCGCCAACACCACCACATTTGACGCCAACTAGTGTCACCTTCCCCTTTACACTTCTAATTGCTTCTGAACAGATGCACACACTTTATACTTGAAGGGATAATTCTACCCGTGACTATACAAAAGCGGATCAGCTTCCAGTCCGTTCGAGACGAAGTTAAACGACGTATTGAAAGCCGTGTCTGGCCACAAGGGTCTCTTTTGCCAACGGAAACACAGTTGGCAGACGAATTTAATTGCGCGCGTGCCACAGTGAACCGCGCCCTGAGGGAATTGGCCGATCAGGGGTTCGTCGAACGCAAGCGTAAACGCGGAACGCGGGTCAAGAAAGAACCCAGCAAACACGCCAAGCTTGAATTCTCACTCGCACGACAGACGATCGAAAGCCAGAACGCAACCTATCGGTATGCTCTGGTCGAGCGGAACGTGGTGGAAAGCCCTCGCTGGCTGTCTTCACAAATAGATATTTCTCGTGACAAGCGCGTGTTGCATGTCACCTGTATGCACTACGCGGACAACCGACCGTTTCAATTGGAAGAACGCTGGATCAATATCGATGCAGTTCCAGAAGTGGAAGATGCCGACCTGTGCGCACAGGGCCCACATGAATGGTTACTGAATGCCGCGCCGTTCACCGAAGCTGAAGTTGCATTCTGCGCCATTTCTGCCGATGCAAAACTGGCAGAGTTCATGGGGACGACGACCGGCACATCGATGATTCAGATGGAGCGCACCACCTGGAAAGAGGACAAGCCGCTGACCTTTGCCCGGATGACACATCATCCCGGCTACTGTATCCGCACCAAATACTGAGGCGTTTCAGCCAAGGGGCCCAGGCAAGCGTTCTTCGCTGAGCAAAACGTTTGCTTCAACATCCCCTGCACCGGGCAACGTCATGATTCGACGTCGTAATACGCGCTCAAAGTCAGACAAGTCCCGCGCAACAACGCGCAGGCGATAGTCATATAGGCCCAACACGTGCTCGACTGTCTGGACCTCGGGGATGGCACTCACCGCGCGCTCGAAGTCCTCAAGATTGATCTGCCCTTTGCGGCCAAGTTTGATACCCAGAAACACCGTCACCCCGAAACCCAACGCGTCGGCGTTCAGACGCAAGCGCCGCCCCTTGATAACTCCTGCTTCCTCCAGTCGCCGGATTCGGCGCCAGGTGGCCGGTTGCGACAATCCAAACCTGCGACCCAAGGCACCGGCACTCTGTGTCGCGTCCTGTTGCAGAACACGCAGCAAGCGTCGATCAATCTCATCCAACTCGATCATACAGGTAACACCTCATCGCTTTTGACCCGCGCGATGTGCATCAGCGCCTCGATATCGGCGATATGGGGCAAGGTCAGGATACGGTCGCGATACAGTAGTTGGTAATGGTTCATATCCTTCGCGATGACCGACAGTCGCACGTCCACCCGACCCAGAAAGGTCTGGATCTCGACCACCTCCGGCACATTTCTCGCCGCTTCGGTGAAATCGTCAAAGGCACGCGCCTGTGTCTTGTCCAGAGTAACGCGAAGCGAAACTTCGACCGCATAGCCCATGGCAACCCAGTCAATCATGGCCTCTTGTCCTTGTATGATCCCGGCCGCCTGCATCTTTTCAATCCGCCGCCAACAGACCCCAGCGCTGATCCGGCACAGATCGGCCAGCTCCGCAGTGGTCAGGCTTGGGGTAGCCTGAAAATGACGCAAGATGCGACGATCAATGTCATCAAGCATGATTTTTTCACATTTTATAGTTTTGAAGAATTATTCTTCACCTTTTTCACAAAAACTCAAGCTCAACACTATCGCCAATACGCGATCAGGCATGTAAAACCGCCGCAATCTAACCAGAAAGGACCGGCGAAATGCGCGTCTATTACGATCGCGATTGCGATATCAACCTGATCAAAGACAAAAAAGTGGCCATCCTGGGCTATGGCTCGCAGGGTCACGCCCACGCGCTGAACCTGCGTGACTCGGGTGCCAAGAATCTGGTCATCGCCCTGCGCGAAGGTTCGCCTTCGGCCAAGAAAGCCGAAGCGGAAGGTCTGGAAGTCATGGGCATCGCCGAAGCGGCGGCCTGGTGCGACGTCATCATGTTCACCATGCCCGACGAGTTGCAGGCTGAAACCTACAAGAAATACGTCCACGACAACATCAAGCCGGGTGCTGCGATCGCGTTCGCTCACGGCCTGAACGTCCACTTCGGCCTGATCGAGCCGAAAGAAGGCGTCGACGTCATCATGATGGCCCCCAAAGGCCCCGGCCACACCGTACGTGGCGAATACACCAAAGGCGGCGGCGTGCCCTGCCTGGTCGCCGTTGACAATGACGCGACAGGCAAAGCGCTGGAAATCGGCCTGTCCTACTGCTCGGCCATTGGTGGCGGTCGCTCGGGCATCATCGAAACCAACTTCCGCGAAGAATGCGAAACCGACCTGTTCGGTGAACAAGCCGTTCTGTGCGGCGGTCTGGTCGAACTGATCCGCTGCGGCTTTGAAACGCTGGTCGAGGCCGGTTACGCGCCAGAAATGGCCTATTTCGAGTGTCTGCACGAAGTGAAGCTGATCGTTGACCTGATCTACGAAGGCGGCATCGCCAACATGGATTATTCGATCTCGAACACAGCCGAATACGGTCAGTATGTGACCGGCCCGCGCATCCTGAAATACGACGAAACCAAAGCGCGTATGAAAGAGGTTCTGAACGACATCCAGCAGGGTAAATTCGTTCGCGACTTCATGCTGGAAAACGCCGTGGGCCAGCCGACCATCAAAGCGTCGCGCCGCGCGAATGACGAGCATCAAATTGAAGAAACCGGTGCCAAGCTGCGCGGCATGATGCCGTGGATTTCGGCCGGCAAAATGGTCGACAAAGAAAAGAACTAAGCCTGACCTCTGTCAGCACAAGGGCGGCCCCGGTGGTCGCCCTTTTTCGTTTGCACAAAAAAGCGGCGCAGCACATAAACACCCGGTCAGATTAACCTTTTTTCAGTTTCACGCAGCCCCGACAGGAAAACCGATGGTGCAACAGCCAACAAAACAGGATTGGAGCGGTGTCTTCACGCTGGGCCTGATCTGGGGCGCGACCTTCATGGTCGTGGCCATGGCGCTTGAAGGCTACGGCCCGATCACGGTCGCGACCTCTCGGACAACTCTGGGCGCTGTGACCCTGCTGCTTTTGATGTGGGTGACCGGTCGCAAACTGCCGGTTCTGACACCCGCTCTTAGCACTTCGATTGTGCTTATCGGTGTCCTGTCCACGGCCGTGCCTTTCATGCTGCTGAGTTGGGGGCAGCAGTTTGTACCATCCGCCTTTGCAGGGCTGTCTATGGCAGCTGTTCCGCTGATGGTGCTGCCGCTGGCCCACTTCTTCTCGGATGAACCCCTGAATCTGCGCCGTTTTCTGGGGGTGTGCCTTGGGTTTTCAGGCGCATTGGTGCTGATCGGCCCCGGCCTTGCACAATTGGGCCAAGGGGCAGAGCCCCTCGCGCAGCTGGCCTGCATCACGGCAGCCCTGTGTTACGCAAGCTCATCTGTGCTGACCCGACGCTGTCCACCTGTCGACCCTTTGGTTTTGGCTGCCCTGACGCTGGTTGTAGGAGCTATGCTTCTTCTGCCCATAATGCTGGTCACCGAAGGTCTGCCAACGTGGCAAGGGCCACGCCCGACGATCGCTTTGATTGTGTTGGGATTGGTCCCAACCGCTTTTGCCACCCTCTTGCGCGTGTCGATCACCCGCAGCGCCGGATCGGTCTTCCTAACATTGGTGAACTATCAAGTGCCGATCTGGTCGATGGTGTTCGGCGCATGGATCCTGTCCGAGGCCCTGCCCCTGCGCTTTTACATTGCCTTGGGTCTGATCCTGACCGGCATGGCGATCAGCCAATGGTTCAGCCTGCGCAAGGTTTTGCTCGGACGTTAACCCGTAGCAGCTTCGACCTCGGCCACGATGCTATCGACAACTTGTGTCAGCAGCCTGTCGTCTTCGCACTCGGCCATGACCCGGATCAGAGGCTCGGTCCCGGATTTGCGGATCAGCAACCGGCCCTGCCCGTTCAAACGCGCTTCGGCATCGGCAATGGCAGCCTGGACGCTCTGAACCTCCAGCGGGGTTTGACCGCTTGCATAGCGCACGTTTTTCAGCAACTGCGGCACCGTTTCGAACTGTTTCGACAGATCCGACGCCTTACGCCCCGATAGAACCATTTCCGCCAGAAAATGCAGACCGGCCATAAGTCCGTCACCGGTGGTGGCATAATCGCTCATCACGATATGGCCGGATTGTTCACCGCCAAGGTTGAACCCGCCTTCCCGCATCCGCTCAACCACATAGCGGTCGCCAACGGCCGTGCGCTCCAGACGCAGCCCCTGCCCTGTCAAGTGGCGTTCGAGGCCCAGATTGGACATCACCGTCGCCACCAGGGCATCGCCCTTCAGCTGGTCCGATTTCTTCCATGCCGTCGCCAGCAATGCCATTAGCTGATCGCCATCGGCCACTTGACCGGTTTCATCAACCACAACAACCCGGTCTGCATCGCCATCCAGACAGATGCCGACATCTGCCCCATGGGCCACAACCGTTTCTGCGGCCAGTTGCGGCTTTGTCGATCCGCAATTGAGGTTGATGTTCTTGCCGTTGGGCGCAACACCAACTGGAATGACATCAGCGCCGAGCTCCCACAGGACCTCGGGCGCAGTGCGGTGGGCCGCACCGTTTGCGCAATCGATGACCACTTTCAGACCATCCAAACTCACGTCACGGGGCAAGGACGACTTAACACGCTCGCCATAGCGGAACCGCGCATCATCTACACGACGCGCCCTGCCGATATTCTGCGCCTGCGCGGGCCGGACGCCTTCGTCGATCAGTTTTTCGATCTCGATCTCTGCCTGATCGGACAGCTTATAGCCATCGGGCCCAAAGAACTTGATGCCATTGTCTTCTGCCGGATTATGGCTGGCCGAGATCATAACCCCCAAGTCAGCGCGCATGGACCGCGTCATGAGCCCAACAGCAGGCGTTGGTACGGGCCCCAGAAGCAGCACGTTCATACCCGTCGAGGTCAGACCCGCCGTCAGCGCGTTTTCCAGCATGTAACCGGACAGACGTGTATCTTTACCGATGACAACCCGGTGCACACCTGTCGCGTCGCGGCGAAAGTAACGCCCAACCGCAGCCCCGATGCGCAAGGCCATTTCCGCCGTCATCGGATGCGTGTTGGCGGTGCCCCGCACCCCGTCAGTTCCGAACAGCTTGCGCATACGTGTCACTCCGTGATTTGTCTTGAGACCGGATTACCGGACAGCAGCCCACAGGCGCAAGGCCTGAGAGGTCTCGGCCACGTCGTGCACGCGAATGATTTGCACGCCCTGAGACAATCCTGCCAAAGCCACCGCAATTGATCCCGGTGCACGCGCCGTCTTGCACGGCTCTTGCCCAATCGAACCAATGAAACCTTTGCGTGACACGCCCAGCAGGATCGGGCAGCCCAAACCGTGAAACAGGCTGAGATTCCGCAGCAAGGTCAGATTGTGGTCTTCGGTCTTGCCGAAGCCAATCCCTGGATCAACAATGATCTGATCGCGGCTGAGGCCAAAGTCCTTTAGCAGAGCAATCTGGTTCTCCAGAAAGTCATACACATCCAGCAGTACATTGTCGTAGTGCGGATTGTCCTGCATCGTGGCCGGGTCGCCCTGCATATGCATGACACAAACAGGTGCGCCCTGCGCCGCACAAAACGGTGCCAGATCAGCGTCAAAGGTAAAGCCTGAGACATCGTTCACCAGTCCGGCCCCGGCATCGCAGGCAGCTTTGGCCACACTGGCCTTGCGCGTATCGATCGAGATCAGAGCGTCCGTTTCTGACCGTATCGCTTCGATCACAGGGCGGGTGCGGGCAATCTCTTGTTCGGCGGGAACAAAATCTGCACCTGGGCGCGTGGATTCCCCACCGATATCCAGAATGGTCGCCCCTTGCGTAACCATTCCAGCAGCGGCCATACGGGCGGCTTCCGCCGAGCTGTGGACGCCGCCATCCGAAAAACTGTCTGGCGTGGCATTCAGAATGCCCATGATATGCGGCACCTGCATGTCCAGACCTGCAATGTCTGCCCGCGCCTGGGTCAAACGGTCCAGATGGTCTGAAGGAACCTCTGATACCGCAACAATCTCACGGTCCCCCCCGCGCCGCAGAGCTTCAACATGGGTAAACCAGAGCGATTGCCCTGCCAGCGGAACGGCACCTGCAGGGCGGGCCGGGCCATTTTGAACCAGTGGCCTGTAGTAAACACTCACAGCAGGGCCTGATCCACGGCAACGGCGCGCAAAGGCGTTTTGGGTTCTTTCGGCAATGCCCCGCCGATCACCAGCATTTCGCTGGCTTCAAAGGTCGCAGCGAACCAGGCAGCAAGGGCTACAGCATCCGATGGTGCGGCAGACGGGCCATCCACAGCGTCCAAAACGATCTTTGAAGGGGCCCAGACGCAAATCTGGCCGTTCTTCATCGCCCAATCCAGTTCCGTCCGGGTCGAAACCACAACACAACGGTGATCTCGTGCCGCCAGAACCCAAGCATTCTGCTCAATGGCCAGCAAATCAATACGGCGCTGCGTCATCGCGTGGCCAGTTTGGGGCGCAGCCAAATCCGACGCCCCAACGCAAAGGATCAATGGACGCTGACGGTTTTCCAACTGGTCAATCCAACCGGTCAGGTTGTCCGAGGAAATGGCTTCGTTCGACAGGTACACAAGGCGCGGATGCGGGCGTTCTTCCTCGACCACGTCGTGATGAACCGAGTCCTTTCCGCGCACGATTTCGACCCCCAACGCACCCGGACCACGATCCAGCTTTTCGATGCGAACAAAAACCCTTACGGCTTGGTGTTCGAGCAAGATGCGTTCGGCCACACGCTCGGCCAGCGTCTCAAGCAGGTTCAATCTTTCTGCGGCCAACTCAAATGCAATTGCTTCGGTGACGCGATCATAGGACAGGATGCGGTCCACGTCGTCGTCAATTTCGGCGGCCAGCGGGCGCACCTCGACCACGATATTAAAACAAATCCTTTGGGTGGTTCCTCGCTCAGCCTGAAAAGCACCGATCTCAACTTCGACGATGTGATCGCGCAGCGAAATCCGATCCAGCGGCCCCCGGGTTGAGGTTGCCTCGGATCTCTCGGACGGGTGTGCGAATGCCAGGCGGATTTCAGAACTCATAGGTCAGGCCTTTTTGGGCTCGTTGCAAAGTATGCCTACTATAGGCGTTGCCGGGGCCTATAGCACTTATACAAACGCCATTCCAACCGCCGATTGCGGCGTCAGGTGACCCGAAACCAGCTCATCATACCGGATGCGGCGTGTCCTAGCATATGGCAATGCAACAGCCAGTCCCCCGGATTGTCCGCGACCAAAGCGATCTGACGAGTCTGCCCTCGTCCAACCAAAACAGTGTCCCTCCAGGGGCCAAACGACCCATCACCCAGAATCAGCCTGAAGTGATGACCATGCAAATGCATCGCGTGCGGAAATGCCGTTTCATTTACGAATTCAACACGGTGCAGACTGCCGATTTCTGCATCCAGAAACGGATCCTTAGGGCGTTCAGCACGGCCATTTAGCGCCCAGAACCGGCCAAGCTGCGCCAACTCTTGCCCCGACAATTCAGTTTCACCAAGTCTGGCGCCTTCCAACCATCGCATCGCGCCGCCTTGCAAAACCATTCTGTGCAAAGGCGCGTCTTCAATATTTTTTATTTCCGGCAAAGGGTTAGGCGGCAATGCTGACACGCTCTGCCTTTGCGCCTTTGCTGCATCGCCTGTAACGTCGAAACGCGCCAGACCAAAGGCACCGTCCCTTTCCACACTAACGAGACTTGCTGTATCACCTTCGGTGACAACGTCGACAATCAGATCCGCACGCTGTGCAGGCGCCAGTGGAAACGATCCTGACAGTTCCAACGGAGTTTCCAGCGGCATACCGTCCAAAGCAACGATCCACCCGGACAGACCATCAATATCCAGATCATAGATCCTGGCGTTAGAGGCATTGATCAAGCGCAATCGAAGCCGTTGATGTCTTTGCACAGAAAACGCTGGATCAAACGATCCGTTTACGGTGACGATATTGCCAAGCCGACCTGCGTGGCTCAGGTCATGGCCGTTGCCGAAATCGTCTGTTATCTGAGCCGTTTCCGGGTCTAACCGCCAATCATCCAGCATCAGTATCAGGTCCTGATCGACATCTGGCGTTTGTGCCTCCTCGACGATCAGCGGCCCGTAAAGGCCCCGTGCAACCTGTTCCATTGACCTGTTGTGCGCGTGATACCAATACGTACCCGCATCAGGAACGACAAAGTCGTA
Organism: Ruegeria sp. HKCCA5763; assembly: GCF_013034545.1. Classification (NCBI taxonomy): domain Bacteria; kingdom Pseudomonadati; phylum Pseudomonadota; class Alphaproteobacteria; order Rhodobacterales; family Roseobacteraceae; genus Ruegeria; species Ruegeria sp. HKCCA5763. The sequence goes on along the minus strand of NZ_WQGF01000001.1, from coordinate 554,227 downwards.
ATCAAATGAACGGCCCGTTTCGACCACATCCTGCGTTAGGCCCGGCACACCATCCATCGAATTGTCTATGCGGATTCCGTGCCAATGGACCGAAGTCGGCTGGGGTAGCGCGTTCAACAGTTGGCGCTGAACGCGCGCGCCCTGCCCGACCCTTATGGTGGTTCCCGGAACAGTGCCATCGAAGCTCCAAACTGTGGTGTCAGGAAACCCGTCGGGCGCAACGCGCTGCTGCGCCTCGCGCGCCTCGAGCATCAGATATCCGGCCCGGGCCGCAAACGGCAACAGAGACGCTGCCGCCGCAGTTTTAAGTATGTGCCTTCGAGTAAATAGCATTACGGGCCTCCTGGCCCGTAATATAGACTGCAACTTGCATCGCGCCACCAAGCTTCCAGCGCGGGTGCGTCAATCAGTTGCTCGCTGTCCGGTAGTTGTGGCGATAGAAGATATGCACACCAATCCGCGCGGTCTGTTTGTAGACACGTGACCACGATGGACGAACTGCAGTGGTGTGGTAATGGGTTGCCCCTTCGGTCAGTTCTTTTGCGACGCCATCAATCGCCGCACGGGCCACTTTCGACACGCGCTCATAGGCTTTCTGTTCGTGGATGACCTCTTTGCGGCCATCGCACGTGTATGTGAATTGGCACTGGTATTTTTTCCCTGTGCCTTGGCGGATGACACCGCACAACGAATCCGGGAAACGACCGCTTTTGACACGGTTCAGGATCACTTCAGCCACAGCGAACTGACCGCGGACGCTTTCACCACGCGCTTCAAAATACAACGCCTCGGAAAGGCACTTCCAGTTGTCGTCACCAGCTGCTTTAGGTTGCTGATCAAGCCAATCCTTGGAATAGGTCACTTCAACAGGCTCAGCGGCTTTACGCGGCTGGAACAGCTGGAAATAATCGCGAAACCGTTGGCCAGGCAATTCGTTACGGGCCACAAGCTCTTGCTTTGCGGTTTCGGTTGCTTCCCTCTCGGCGAAGGACGCACTTGGCAGCACGGTTGCCGCCAATGTGGCAGCAGCCAGTATATAACGTAGCATCAGATAACCTCGCACAGGCACTTCACGCGCCATACCCTCCCCCGGCGGGCGCGACGAGGCATCTAACGCAACCAGACGCAAAGGTCCAGCCTTTTGAAAAAAGCAAGTGGAAAATCGCCCGTCGCGAAGAATTACTTCGCCCACGAGTGACCATGTACCCCACTAATCCTTGGGATACCTGGTCCTGTCAACCCCCAAGTCTGGACGAAATCGCCAGTTGAGCGGCAGCCAGCCGAGCCACCGGAACCCGGAACGGAGAGCACGACACGTAGTCAAACCCCAAATCCCGGCAAATGGCGATTGATTCGGGGTTTCCGCCATGTTCGCCGCACACAGACAGGGTCACGTCAGGTTTTGCAGCGCGCCCTCTTTCCGCCCCCAGTTTCAACAATTCCCCCACCCCATCGGGGTCAAGGACATGAAACGGGTCTTCACCAAAGACACCCTGTTGCACATAGGCCGACATGAATCGACCGGCATCGTCCCGCGACAGGCCATAGGTCATCTGCGTCAGGTCGTTTGTACCAAAACTCATAAATGCCGTTTGTGGGGCGATCTCTTCCGCGCGCAAACAGGCGCGTGGGGTTTCGACCATTACGCCCAGCCGATAGTCGAACTCCTGCCCCTGTTCCGACGCAACAGCCGCCGCGACCGAGTCGATGCGGGATTTGACCAACTCAACCTCGCGCTTTGCCGAAACCAGTGGGATCATCACCTCGGGCACGACCGCGGCACCGTTCTGGCGGGCCTCCAGCGTGGCTTCAAATATTGCGCGCGCCTGCATGTCATAGATTTCGGGAACGGTCACACCCAGTCGGACGCCACGCAGGCCCAGCATCGGGTTGTACTCGCTCATGGCCGCAACCCGCCGCTCAACATCCGAGACTGGTAAGTCAAGCGCTTCGGCCAGTTCCCTTTGCCCGCTGCGGGTGGTGGGCAAAAACTCGTGCAACGGAGGGTCGAACAGTCGAATGCAGACAGGCTTACCTTCCATGATCCGGAAAAGTTGCACGAAATCTTCGCGTTGCATTGGCAGCAGGCGTTCCAGTACTGCCGCCCGACCGGACGAGGTTTGTGCAAAAATCATTTCGCGCATCACGATCAGACGACCAGGATCAAAGAACATATGCTCGGTCCTGCACAGGCCGATCCCCTGTGCCTCGAAATTCCGGGCTGTTTGCGCATCCGCAGGCGTGTCAGCATTGGCGCGAATATCAATGTCACGCTCTGCATCGGCCCAGGCCATAAGCGTCTGAAAACAATCGTCCAGCGCCGCCTCGAGCATCGCAGGCTGCCCTGCCAGAACCTGGCCCGAGCTGCCATCGATGGTCAGAACATCGCCGGTCTTGAAGACACGCCCATCCTGAGCGGTCAGCATCTTTTTCTTTGTTTGAAACCGCATGTCGGACGCGCCGACGATACAGGGCAAACCAAGGCCGCGCCCGATCACTGCCGCGTGGCTGGTCATCCCGCCTTTTTCCGTCAACACAGCCACGGCCGCATGCATCCCGCGTACATCCTCGGGCGAGGTCTCGCGGCGCACCAGAACACAAGCTTCACCACGCGCGGCACTGGCCTGCGCCTCAGCCGAGGTGAACACGATCTTGCCGGTCGACGCACCGGGACTGGCCCCGATGGCCGTCGTCAGCACGTCGCGCTTGGCGTCAGGGTGCACCTGACGGTGCAGTAATTCGTTCAGCGCATGAGGGTCCACACGCATGACCGCCTCTTGCTGCGGGATTATGCCATCCTCGGCCAGTCGCACTGCGATCCGCATGGCCGCACGGGCGCTGCGCTGCACCCTCACGCCGTCCAGAATGTGTACGTCACCATTTTGAATGACGAACTCAACCTGCATCTCTTCGCGCAGCTTTTCGCGCATCAAAGCGGCTTGTTCCTTGAGTTCTGCAAAAGCCTTTGGCGCCACTTCCTCAAGCGATGGTCCGCGCGGGTCTTTCTCCAAGAACAGCGCGGCAACGTCTTCGCCCAGAGCATCCCGACCCTGACTCTGGCTCAGGTAGCGTCCGGTGATCTGCGGCATCCCGGTTGTGGAATCGACCAGTTGCAAGACACCGGAACCACATTCCCCTTGCCCTACACCGGGGATCATCTCTTGAATGACCAGCCCAAGCCCGGCATCCGCCGGAGCCCCTTTGGCCTGCCGCAACAAGCGCGCCGAGGTTCCATCCCATGCGCGCGCCATCGACCGCAGAACACCGATCAATTGCTCTCCGCGATCCTGTGGAAAGGCTTCATCGGTTTCGTCTTCATAGGCCCGCAACGACTGGCTCAGACCTTCACTCCCGTCCAATTCGATGTCATCGAACAGATCGGGGTCCAGACGCGCCACGTGGATTGCATAGCTTTGCACAAATCTCAGATACAGCGCCGCTGCAGCCTCGGCCCCCATGGTTTCGGAAAGGTCCACATAGCACGCATCGTTCATTCCGATGTTCAGAACCGCACCGGGCCCGCCCCAATCCGGGTCTTCGGAACTGGGCCGAACGCATAGCAACGTCGTCGGGTCAAACTGTTCCAGGATCGCGGCCAGATCCGGAATTTCGCCTTCGGCGATTTGATGTACGGACTCAAAAGACAGGGCAACCGTGCGCGGCACCGGTAGGTCGAGGCGGACCAGCCGTTGCAAACACTTGGCCCGCCCGCCATGAGTGTTCGCCATGACAGGAGCGTCGGACGTTATGAGCGTAGTATGCGGATTATTCTGCACTGCAGCACCTTTTGGTTTGCGTGCAGCATAAGCGGTTGCGCCTTTCGCGCAAGGGTGTTGTGGGCGCGCATTTGCAGCGCGCCCAGTTATTTAGCCCTCAATCCGGGTCAGATCAGCCACGCTGGAACAGACCTGGCGGATCTGGCTAAGTAGGTTCAGACGGTTACGCCGGACAATGTCATTGTCGGTGTTGACTTGTACATCCTCAAAAAATGCATCTACCGGTCCGCGCAGCGCAGCCATGGCGGCCATTGCGGTCGGGAAATCCTCGGCCTTCAACGCCGGTTCGATCTGCGCCTGCGCCTGATCCAACGCCGCGAACAGCGCCTTTTCGCTGTCTGTCTCGGCAAATTTCACATCCGCACCATAGGAGTATTCGACCCCGTCCTTCTCTTCGGCCTGCGTCAGAATGTTGTTGGCGCGCTTAAAGCCCTGCACGAGGTTTTCGCCGTCCTCGGTCGCGATCACCGCGTTCAGAGCACAGGCGCGTTTGACCAACAGGTTGAGGTCGTCATTGCCATCCATCGCGATACAGGCGTCGATGATGTCGTGACGGATGCCCTCGTCGCGGAGGAAGACTTTGAGGCGATCGTGGAAGAAGGAGAGGAGGTCGTCTGACGTGTCAGGTATTTTCTTTTCCAGGCTCAGGAAATCGCTATTGGGCAGCTCTCCCAGTTTCTCTTTAAACGTCTGGAAAGCCGCGCCAAATACGCCATGCTCTGCAATTTCGTCCAACAGATCATTGATGCTTTCAGACCTCAATGCATTGTTTGAGGCGCTTTCCGCCCGCACCAATTGACTGTCAAAGTATCTGTCCAAGTGAAGTCGCAAATTGTTATCCAGCACCAACCGAATAATCCCCAACGCCGCACGGCGCAGCGCAAACGGGTCTTTCGAGCCGGTCGGCTTCTCATCTATCGCCCAGAACCCAGTCAACGTGTCCAGCTTGTCGGCCAGCGCCACGGTCACCGACGGCGGTGCAGTCGGTACGTCGTCCGATGGACCCAGCGGCGAGTAGTGTTCCTGCGCCACGGCGGCCACGGCGGCGTCTTCGCCTGCGGCTTCGATGTAATAGCGTCCCATAAGCCCCTGAAGCTCAGGGAATTCATAGACCATCTCAGAACTCAGATCGGCCTTGGCCAGACGCGCGGCTTTCTCGGCCTGATCGGTATCCGCACCGGTCACCGGGGCCAGTTCGCGGGCTAGCGCGGCGATACGGTCGATCCGTTCGGCCTGTGTGCCCAGCTTGTTGTGGAAGGTTACATTCTCAAGCGCACGGGTCCATTGGGCGATGTCCGATTTGGCGACACGCAGGTCGTTCTCCCAGAAGAATTTCGCATCCGCCAAACGGGCCGACAGCACCTTCTGGTTCCCTGCCAGAATGGTCGCGCCATTGTCGGCGGTTTCGCGGTTTGCAACCGTGATGAACCGTTCGATCCGACCCGTTTTAGGGTTCTTCACGGAAAAGAACTTCTGGTGTTCCTTCATCGAGGTTTGCAGCACCTCAGGCGGCAGGTCGAGGAATTCGTCGTCGATCTGCCCCATCAGCACCACCGGCCATTCAACCAGCCCGGCGACCTCTGCCAGCAGGCCCCTGTCTTCGACCACCTCCAGTCCGGCGGCAAAAGCCATGTTCTGGGCGTCGTTCCAGATATGCTCGGCCCGTTCGTCGGGCGACAGCACGACAAAGGCGCGTTTCAATTGGGCGGCGTAATCGTCAAACGACGATACCGAAAACCGGTTCGGCGCCATGAAGCGGTGGCCTGCGGTTGTGTCCCCAGATGTGATGCCCTCAACCTCAAGCGGCACGACCTGCGCGCCTGCCTCATCATTCAGGATGCACAGGATCGAATGTAACGGACGGACCCAACGCAAAGGGCCATTGCCCCACCGCATGGATTTGGGCCAGGGGAAGTTGCGGATGGTGGTTTCCAGCACCTCAGCCACAATGTCAGCCGCCGGGCGACCCGCCTTTTCGATGGTCGCAAAGTAAACTGCACCTTTGGGCGTGTCGCGCTCTTCCAACTGATCGCGGGTCAGGCCAGCGCCACGCAGGAACCCTTCGATAGCTTTGTCCGGCGCGCCAACTTTAGGGCCTTTGCGTTCCTCGCGGATCGTTGGGCTTTCCGCCAGCAGGCCTTCGACCGCCAGCGTCAGGCGACGCGGCGTGGTCAAGGCAGCGGCCCCAGCATAGGTCAAACCACCCTCAACCAAACCATCGGTGATCCGCTTTTTCAGGTCCTCACCGGCGCGGGTCTGCATGCGCGCGGGGATCTCCTCGGAAAACAGTTCGATCAGCAGGTCAGGCATTGTCGGTCCTTAGAAATTGACGATCGTCTGAATGACGATGGCATTAGCGATATCCACAAAGAAGGCGGATACAAGGGGGAGCACGATAAAGGCAATAGGAGATGGGTCATATCGCCGTGTCACACCGGTCATATTTGCAAAAGCGGCGGGTTTCAGGACCAGCCCAGCAAGGTTATTCAGCTGTCAGGACGCTCAGGACACTCTTCTCCGACGACGGTGCCGTCATAGGCCTTTTCGCCACAATTGTTCAAAACGTGCCAAACAAAGCCTTTGCCTTCTTGGGTAACAGCCACGATGCGATCCACACCGTAATGCACGTTTTTCTGACCAATGAACGCCTGCGCCTTGCCTGATTTCAAGTCATCAGCCAGGGCCACTGCATCGTAACAGTCAAACCAACCCGGAGCCGTCAGCGGCTTTGCCTCATCCGCTGTCAGGTAGGTGGCCCGCAACTCTTCCAGCGCAGCATCGGTTTCAAAACAGGCGCGATACCGGATAGGAGAGCTGTCTGCGTCGATGGCCTGAAAGGATGTATACGAAATAGCCACCGAGGGCTGGGCCGCGTCGATCGACAGAAACACATCCTCACCCGGAATGGGCTCAACTTCATAGTAATACCCGTAGACCTGAAGGTAATACATGCCAGCGCCTGCAACAGCCGCAGACATGAGCAGGATGATTGCCAGAATTTTTCCAGTCATCTTTCGATGCTTCCCCTTATGCAGGTACTTCCAAGTGTTTCAGAAATAGGCCACGTTTCTCCGCAGAACAGAACGAACCGAGGCGAACCTTATGGAATCCACTCTTGCCGTTGGATTTTTCGGCGCACTTTTTGCCATTATGAACCCAGTGACGAACCTGCCCGTCTTTCTGAGCGTGACGCAGAATCTGTCGGCATCCGATCAGCGCAAGGTTGCGGTTAAGACGTCCCTCTATTGCCTGATCCTTGGCGGGGCGTTTGCAGCTGTCGGCAGTCAGGCGCTGGGCTTGTTCGGAATAACGGTTGACCATTTGAGAGTCGCGGGTGGTCTGGTCGTCTTGATGATCGGTTTGAACATGTTGAACGGCAACGAAAGCAGCTCGCACCATGGAACCGATGACGAGAAAGAAGAATATCCGGCGGCTGAAACCGTCGCCTTCTACCCTTTGGCCTTTCCCATTCTTGTTGGCCCCGGAACCATCACGACCTTGATCCTGTACGCACATCACGTGAAAAAACCTGTTGAAGCAATTGTTTTTGCAGGTGTATTCCTTGGCGTCGTCGCCCTTTTGCTGATCACGTTCTGGAATGCGGCATGGCTGGCTGAACGCCTTTCTGGCAACGCGCGCGTGATCATGAGCCGCTTCATGGGCATGATCTTGTCGGCAATCGCGATCAGTATGATCGCTGACGGCCTGAAAGCGTTGTTGCCGGGGCTGGCCTGATTGGCCCATCAGGCTTGGAACCCAGCCGCCTCGGTCTGAACGAACGCATCCGCGCATCGTTTCGCCAGTGCTCGTACACGGCCGATGTAGGCCTGTCGTTCCGTCACCGAAATCACGCCCCGCGCGTCCAGCAGGTTAAAGATATGGCTGGCCTTGATGCATTGATCATAGGCCGGGTGCGCCATGATGATGCGCTTACCGGTTTTTGGATCATCATGCTCTTGTGACAGAATGGCGGCGCATTCGGCCTCGGCCTCTTCGAAATGACGCAGCAGAACTTCGGTGTCGGCCACGTCAAAGTTCCAGCGGGCGTATTCCTCTTCGGTTTGCTTGAAGATGTCACCGTATGTCAACGGGCTGGGGGACTGCGGATCATTGAACGGCATGTCCATCACATGGTCGACACCCAGCACATACATGGCCAGACGTTCCAGACCATAGGTCAGCTCGCCCGAGACAGGCGCACAATCATGCCCGCCGACCTGTTGGAAATAGGTGAACTGGCTGACTTCCATTCCATCACACCAGACTTCCCAACCCAATCCCCAGGCACCCAAGGTGGGGCTTTCCCAGTCATCCTCGACAAACCGGATGTCATGCAGGTCCATGTCGATGCCGATGGCCCCGAGGCTGCCCAGGTAAAGCTCCTGCAGATCGGGCGGGCTGGGTTTGATCAGAACCTGATACTGATAATAATGCTGCAACCGGTTGGGGTTTTCGCCGTAACGCCCGTCGGTCGGACGGCGCGACGGCTGAACATAGGCCGCGGCCCAGGCCTTGGACCCCAGCGCCCGCAGAGTGGTCGCGGGATGGAACGTCCCTGCCCCGACCTCCATGTCATAGGGCTGCAGAATTGCGCAGCCCTTAGAGGCCCAATAGGTCTGAAGCCGCAGGATAATCTCCTGAAATGAACGCGGTGCGCTGTTCGGTTCGGTCATAGCATTCCCTCTGGGCATCCTTGCGCCCGGTTCCGGTCGGTTTGGCCCTTCCTATGCAAGGGGCCAAGGGGCGTCAACGGGGCTTTGGTGCTTGGCTGTATCTGCGCGGCCACACCGCAAATTCCCCGTATTCGCGGCATGGCAATTGGCACCTGAAATCGCGTATTCTGCGCCAAAGCACAAACATTGCAGAACACAGGCAGACAATGACACGCGTATTTAAAGCATTTCTATTATTTCTTGTGGTCGGCCTGCGCGCCGCTTCCGCGCAGCAAGACCCTGGCGTATGGGTTCAGATCGAAGCGCAGCCGACGCTGCAAGAGGCTCAGGAACGCGCGCAGGCTTACGCCCGCGCCTTGCCGGATGTGAACGGCTTCAGACTGAACAGCGGATGGTATGCGGTCGTGATCGGCCCCTATGCGCGGCCGGATGCCCAACAGGTGCTGAGGGTCTATCGATCCGAGGGTCAAATCCCCCGTGACAGCTTCATCGCCTTTTCCAGCGGACTGGGGCAGCAATTTTGGCCCGTCGGCGCAAACGTACTGAATCGCGGCACCATAGCGGCACCCGTCGCGCCTATTGCTCAGGCCGAAGACACCCTGACAATCGCACCCACTCAGGACGCGGATGAAACCCGCGCTCAGGCCCTGCAATCCGAACGTTTGCTGACCGCGCAAGAGCGCAAGGATCTGCAAACTGCGTTGCAGGCAGAAGGGTTTTACAACTCGACCATCGACGGGGCCTTCGGTCAGGGAACGCGCCGTTCAATGGGCGATTGGCAACGTTTCAATGGGTACGAGGCAACCGGTGTGCTGACAACTGCACAGCGCAAAGCCTTGATAGACGACTATAATGCGCCACTGACAAGTGTTGGGATGGCCCAATACAAGGATGACGCGGCTGGGATCACGATGGACCTGCCTTTGGATGCTGTCCGCTTTGATCGCTATGAAGCCCCCTTTTCCCACTTCAACAGCGCATCTGACCTGAACGCAAAGATACTCTTGATCAGTCAGGACGGCGACAAGCGCACGCTGCGCGCCTTGTATGAGGTCATGCAATCGCTGGAAATCGTTCCGCTTAACGGCCAGCGCGAGTTGAGAGGAGACCGCTTTACCCTTGAAGGGCGCGGCAATGGCGTTGTGTCCTTTACGCAAGCGCGCCTGACAGACGGCCAGATCAAAGGCTTCACTTTGGTCTGGCCCGAAGGGGACGAGGCGCGCCGCCTGCGGGTTCTTTCGGCTATGGCCTCCAGTTTTACCACCACAGACAAGGTGCTCGACGCTGCTGCAGGTGCAGACGCCGCACAAAGCATTGATCTGATGTCCGGCCTGCAAATCCGTAAACCGCGCCTTTCCCGTTCCGGTTTCTTTGCGGATGAAAAGGGAACCGTTCTGACAGTTTCGGAAGCCGTCGAGAATTGCACGCGGATCACTCTGGACGGGGATCAGGAGGTGCAGCTTGCCAAGGCCGATAACGACATTGGCGTTGCGGTTTTGCGTCCAACCAAGGCGCTGGCGCCGATGAGCGTGGCCGCTTTCAGCGCTGCCCTGCCGCGTCTTCAATCCGACGTCGCGGTTTCGGGCTTCTCCTATCAAGGGGCTTTGGGTGCCCCGACTCTGACATATGGGCAAGTCGCCGATGTGCGTGGCCTGAATGGTGAGACAGGTGTTAAACGCCTGGCCTTGAACGCGCAGCCCGGTGATGCAGGCGGCCCGATCTTCAATGACAGCGGCAATGTGGTCGGGATGCTGCTGCCCACACCATCCGAAGGGCGCAGCCTGCCGGCTTCGGTCAGTCTGGCGGCCACGAACGAGAGGCTGACAGAAATCCTAACTCAGGCTGGCGTGTCCGGTCTGTCCAGCGAAGAAACCACACAGATTTCGCCCAATGAATTGAGCCGTCGCGCAACAGGCATGACGGTTCTGGTGCACTGCTGGGAATAAACCGCAGCCACCAGCAAGTTTCCAAGCGCCGCGCACCCGCGCGGCGCTTTTTCACAGAATATCTGGCGTCACATGGATAAGCGTCGGGACCGGTGCGTCGAAGGCGGCGCGGGTGGCGCTCTGCATTTCTGCCAATGTCGACGGTGCCGCCGACAAGGCTCCGAAAGCCTCAGCCAATTTGCAGAAATCCGGGTTTCGGGCCACGACTGCATTGGGTGCGATCTGACTGCGCACCATGCTGTCTTCAATCTCTTTCAGCTTGCCATTGTCCCACAAGATGATCGGCAGAGATAAACCCAGCTCAACCGCAACGCCCAGTTCCTGCATCGTGTAATGGAAACCATAGTCCCCCGCGATAACTGCCGTTGGCTTTCCGCGTCTGGCCACGGCCCCACCGATCCCGGCAGGCAACCCATAACCAAGGGTGCCATACCCCGTTGGATGATGCCAATGATGAGGATAAGCCATATCCCAAACTTCTTTCGCGACATAGGCGAACTGGGTCATATCTGAATAGATCATCGAGTCGGCCGGCATAGCTTCGCGCAAAGCATCCGCGATCGGCACGATTCCGGGCCGTTCCGCGTCCACCTCGGCGCGCCAGCGTGCACGAGCCTCGGCCACTTCCTCGGCCGACCAGCCGCGCGCAGGCTTCTTGTCCTCGGTGGCCTGCCACAACGCACGGGCAAAACTCTGGCTGTCCGCTTGCAGCTTGATGGCGGCGCGGTGGTGATCAGACAAAACCTCCGGATCCAGATCCACACGGATCAGCGGTGCTTTATGCCCCAACTCATTCCGCCATAAATCGACTTCTCCAAGCTCCGCCCCAACGACAATTACCAGATCAGCCGAGGCAATGACCTCGGCGCTTCCAGGACGTGGCAGCATGGATCCGAAGTCCAACGGATAGTTCGCCCCGACCAACCCGCGCCCGGCATAGGTGGTAAAGCACGCAGCCCCCAGCTGCGTCAAAATCTGCCGCCAATCGTTGGACTTGCAGCCCCCACCCAAGATGAACAAGGGCCTGCGCGACTGATTCAGCATCGAGACAACGGACGAAACGTCTGGCGGCAAAGCCTTGGTGCGCAACGCAGGCTGGTTGGGGAACGGTGCAGGTTCGGCATCCGCCTCCAACTGCGCGATTGGCACCTGAATATGTTTGGGACGTGGACGTGACAGCTCGAATTCCTCAAAAGCGCGTTCCACCAACCCATATGCAGCGGTCGCGGAGTCGGCCTGTGCGGACCAATCAGAAACTGTTCCGGCTGCTGCTCGTTGATCTTTCATTTGATGCAACTGCCCCCGCGCTGCGTGCGTTTCATCAAGGCACGATGACAGCACCAGCATCGGAACGGAATCGCTGTAGGCCTGACCGATTGGTGTAATGATGTTGCACAGACCGGGCCCGGTGATGACATAGGCGACACCCGGCTTACCGGTTGCTCGCGCGTAGCCATCAGCCATGAACCCAGCGCCTTGCTCGTGCCGGGCCAGAACATGAGTGATACCAGCTTCTTCGATGCCGCGATACATTTCCTGATTGTGGACGCCAGGAATACCGAAAATCAAATCCACGCCACGATCCTTGAGCATATGCGAGATTTGCGCGCCAAGGGGTCTTTGCATCAGTTTCTCCAGAATTGAACGGTGAAGATCGCGTAAACGGCCAAGAGTTCGAGACGCCCGACCAACATTCCGATTGTCAGCAGCCATTTGGCCGTGTCGTTGAGGCCCCCGAAATTGCCTGACGGTCCGATCTGACTGCCCAGACCGGGGCCGACATTGGCCAAAGCGGTCGCTGCTCCGGATACTGAAGTGATGAAATCAAGCCCGGTCAGGGCCAAGGCCCAGGATAACACTCCCATCGACAGAACGAAAAACATGAAAAAACTCATCACCGAGGTCAAGACATCGCGCCCCACGGGCCGTCCGTCATAAAGCGGTACAAACACCCCGTGCGGGGACCTGATCCTTTTGATCTGAGTTTTGATTGATGCAAGTAGCAGTTGGTAACGGAAGATCTTGATTGAACATGCCGTGGAGCCGGCGCAGCCCCCGATGAGCCCAATCAAGAAAAATAACATGACGGGAAAACTGCCCCACCCCATGTAATCGACGCTGGCATATCCGGTGCCCGAGATGATCGAGGTGATGTTGAAAAGAGATTCGCGAAACGCCTGTTCCCAATGATGCGGAAAGACCGATGTCAGAAAGACGGTCATGATAATGACTAGCACCAGAACAGTCGCCAAGAAGGCGCGGATCTGGCTGTCTTCCCACAAGGAAGAGGTGTGACCATTGGCAAGCTGTACATACCGCACGAAGGGCAGCGCTGCCAAAATCATGAACACCGCTGCCGCATATTCCACCGGACCCGCAAATGTCGCGAATGAGGCGTCATAGTTAGCAAACCCACCCGTCGCAATCGTTGTCATCGAGTGGACCGTGGCGTCGAAAAAACTCATCCCAAGCGCGGCATAAACCAACCCACACACCACGGTCAGAAACACATAGATCAGGGAAATCTGGCCAGCGATCTCTTGCGCACGTGGAAGGATTTTTCCCATGGTTTCAAACCCTTCCGAACGGAAGATTTGCATACCACCAACCCGCAATTCCGGCAGGAACACCATCGCAACCACGATGATGCCGATGCCGCCTAGCCATTGCAGAATACCACGCCACAGCAAAAGCCCCTGCGGCAGCGAATCAAGCCCGCTTATGACCGTTGAGCCTGTTGTTGTTAGCCCCGACATAGCCTCGAAATAGGCATCGACAAAGCGCAGCTCGGTTTCACCAAAAAGGAACGGGATCGCACCAAATACCGGCAGCGCAACCCAGACGCCGGTCGTCAGCAAAAAAGTCTGCCGGATCGTGAGCCCCTCGCCCACGCCGTTGGAACAGCTCATCGCCAGAACTGATCCGGTCAGCATCGTGATGATCGCGCTTTCCAAGAACACATGCCATTCGCCACGCCCTTCGATCATGTCGGCAAGCATAGGAAACAGCATGGTCGCCCCAAGAATGGCGACCAGCAAGCCAATCACATATCCGACCGGGCGAAGATCCATCATGACGCGCAGCGTTGGCGCGCCAACCCGACCGTGTCAAGCAGATGATCCGAGTTAAGTGTCGGATTTCGTCTCTGTCCCAGGCATCGCCGGAGGTTTGGATGGAGCCCGAGTTCTGCGCGTCTGCGGTTTAGGTTGCTCAGCCGCTGGTGCCGGTTTCGTTTGAGCCGCAGAAGGCGCGGGTTTCAACGCGGCGGCTTTGCGCGTACGCGATGCAGGTTTCGCCTGTGTCGAAACGGCTTTTTCAAGCGGGGTCGTCTTTTTGGGCTCAACTGCAGGTGTCTTGCTCGCAGGTGCTGCAGATTGGACTGAGGTTTCTTTTGCCGGAGCGGTTTTGGCGACAGAAGACGTTGCAGGTGCCGCCTTTCGGGCAGCGGGTTTAACGGGCTTCGTGGCGGTGGCAACCGGCTTTGCTGCTGCTTTCGGCTGAGGTGCCGGTTTTGGCGCAGGTGCAGGCTTGGCTTTGGCGGCAGGTTCAACCTTAATTGTGGCAGCAGCACGTGGTTTCGCTGAAAACTCAACCGTTTTGGGTTTAGGTGCCACCACAACACTCTTCTTCACAGGTTTTTTCGCGCTCGTCGTCTTCTTGGACGCTGCTTTGAGCGCACGTGCTCCGGCTGGTTTTGCTTTGACCGCCGCCTTTTTAGCTGGTTTCTCAGTGACCGGTGCCGGGGCAGATGCAGCCGCGTGTATGGTATGCACGGGTGCCATTGGCAACTCGAACGCAGACCGAGCCATGATCTGCATGATCTTCATCTGGTTGGCCATTGCATAGCCTGCAACTCGCAATGCCGCAGCCTGAAGCTCCAGTGAATGGGTAATCGGATTCATTACATGTTTCTCCTGTAAAACCGATGCAGCCCGAGTTTTTGGTGTAAGGCACCCTGCCTACGCAGACACGCCGCGCGGCGGTTGGGGTCTTGCAGTCCAAGGCGTGTCACGTCTCGGTGTCCTTTCGGGGACGCACACCTTCCCGAAGGCAGGCATGCGTCTGCTGCATTCCCTTCGAACATACAGGCAAAAAATGCGCATTTGCAGCATTTTTGCTGCATTGCGGCGAAAGAACGCTGATCGACGTAATCCCTGATTAAATTCTAACCGCTTACAGCGGGGAACTCACCCAACATGAAACAGGGTTGTGAACAATCTCGGGTCCAGACTGGGCGCCTCAAAGGTTGGGCCTTCGGTCAGAATCGACACAGCGTCATGGCTGTGCAGGCTCTCTTGGTGGCTAGCCACGATACGGAAATCGCCCACGTGGTGATCAGCTAACAATTCGGCGCAGAACAGGCGCGCAGCATCTTCGACAAAGATCGGGTTGGCGGCGTTCAGCTCGGCAAACGCCTGCTCGTCTTCGCGTTTGACCATGACCTGTGTCTCGGTAGGAACCGCTCTGCGGCACAGCGCGATGAGGTCTTCGAACCACAAACAATCCGCGTCGCAATCCACAACCACTGAAATTCGCGCGACAGAGCGCTGAGAATGCGGGGTTGCAAGCTGTCCGCGCATCGACCGCGCATGTTCGCTCAGTTCCAGAGAGCACGGACAAGTTGAGGAATAGACATAGTCCAGATGCATGATCTTTTGACGCACGCCGTTCTGTTCGACCAGTTCCAAGGCTATGTCGTAATACTGATAGCCTTCCAAACCCGAGCGCAGGCTCTTTACTTTATCCGGGTAAGAAAACCGCATCTGAATGCGGGCATCAAAGCTGTCCAGATCGGTCATGTAGTCGTCGAGCGCCGCTTCCATCACCTCGAAGCTGAATGTACGTTCTGCATGTTTGTAAAACGACCGCATGATCCGGGACATGTTGATGCCCTTTTTCTCGGCCTCCAGACTAACAGTACCTGTGATCGACGTCTCAAGCGTCAGGTCATCACCCTGTTTCCGGTGAAACCGGATCGGAAGGCGGAAATTCGAGATGCCCACATGCTGGATTTGCTGTTTCGCCCCACGGATCAGGCTAGACGGGCCATTCTGCAAGTCCGGCAATGACGACCTGTAAGCTGCATCTACTGCAAAATCCTCTGGGTACTCGCGTGAGAGCGAAGGATAATTTACAGCGGCCACCCCCGGCACCAGACGCGCGATGGCCGGGTCCAACTGACTGATTTCAGACACAGACGCCATTTTCGCCCACTGCCGCAGCACATTCAGGGCTTCGGCGGCTTTTTCACGGTCTGGTGTTTCATCAATGTCGCGCGGGTGAACGTTCATCGGCTGCAGTTCCTCGAGTGATCGTCGGACTATATACGACTGAGGTTCGTTTTCCAGTCTATCCCGATACGTTGCCATTAGCAGTCCGGATCGAAAAAAGTGGCGCGAAACCGTCAATTTGCAACGGTTTGCGCCCTTTATTGGTTCTATCGGCAGGACAGCACCCCGTCCGAAGAGGTTTTCAAGCGGCACTCGGACGTCAGGTAATGCCCCGACGATAAAGGTGCGCGCTGGAACTGGTTATTTCTGCGAGACTTCCAAAGCCTGCTGAATATCAGCCAGCAGGTCATCTGCGTCTTCCAAACCAACGGAAAAACGAATGAGTCCTGACGAAATGCCCAACTCAACTTTCTGCGCGTCGCTCAGGCGTTGGTGTGTCGTCGTCGCCGGGTGCGTTGCGATGGATTTGGCGTCGCCCAGATTGTTGGAAATCACCGGGATCGTCATCGCATTCAGAAACGCAAAGGCAGCGTCTTTGCCGCCTTTGATGTCCAGCGACAGAACTGTGCCGCCCTTGCCGCCAAGCTGCGATTGCACCAGCGCGTTCTGCGCATGAGTTTTCAGACCGGGATAGAGGGTACGCTCCAGCGCCGGGTGCCCTTCAAGCGCTTCAGCAATCTTTTGCGCGCTGTCGGCCTGTGCATTTACGCGCAGCGCCATGGTTTCCAGGCCCTTAAGCATAACCCAAGCATTAAACGGGCTCAGCGCACCGCCGGTATGCTTCAGGTATGGCTCGACCGTGCCGCGGATGAAATCCCGTGTACTGATGATCACACCGCCCAGCGCGCGGCCCTGACCGTCAATGTGCTTGGTTGCTGAATAAACGACGACATCGGCACCCTGTTCGATCGCACGCGAAAAGACCGGTGTCGAAAAAACGTTATCCACCACGACAAGGGCGCCAACGGCATGAGCCAGTTCCGCAACCGACGCGATGTCGATCACTTCCAGCGTCGGGTTCGACATGGATTCAAAAAAGACAGCCTTGGTGTCCGGGCGGATCGCCGCTTTCCACTGCTCCAGGTCAGTACCGTCAACAAAAGTCACGTCGACGCCAAAGCGGGTCAGGATGTTTTCGACGATATACAGACAGGATCCAAACAGCGCCTTGGCGGACACGATATGGTCACCAGCCTTCAGCATCGAGGTCAACGCACCGTTGACAGCCGCCATGCCCGACGCCGTCGCAAAGGCGTCCTCGGCCCCTTCCAGCGCCGCGATGCGTTGTTCGAACATCGACACGGTTGGGTTGCCATAGCGCGCATAGATGAACTCGTCGGGGCCACATTCCAGAAAACGGGCCTCGGCCTGTTCTGCGTTTTCGTAAACGAAGCCCTGCGTCAGGAAAATCGCCTCGCTCACCTCGTTGTACTGACTACGACGGATGCCGCCATGGACGGCTTGGGTGCGTTTGTTCCAGTTCTCGCTCATCTCATTCCTTTCAGCCTCTGGCAGAGGCAAACAAAAAACCCCAGACGCGGCCAAGCGAAAGGGGTCTTTCATCCTGACCTTTTAGCGGTGTTGTTTAGCGTGGCCCGCAATCCGGTAACAAATCGCCACGTGGTCTGTGATGTTGGCCTTACGCCGCACATGCAGAGTCGTCAACCCCGACAAGCCCGTCGTCACAGATCTGTAATCAAAGGTCCGACGGGCCTTCCCTGCGATGGTATCGCCCGAAGTCACAGCTTTTTGCGCTTCGCCTGCCGCAAGCCCTCTTGCCGATTGCGCAGAAACCCTCATGATCTTTTCAACCTGAGGAGAGACCATGATCGATCTGTATTTCTGGCCCACGCCAAACGGCTGGAAAGTGTCCATCGCCCTGGAAGAGATGGAGCTGCCCTACAAGACTCACCTGATCAATATCGGCAAAGGCGATCAGTTCGACCCGGAGTTTCTGAAAATCGCCCCCAACAACCGGATGCCTGCTGTCGTCGATCCCGATGGCCCTGACGGTGCGCCCGTTTCCGTGTTCGAAAGCGGTGCGATCCTGATGTACCTGGCCCGCAAGACCAAGCGCTTCTATGGCAAGACCGAGCGGGACCAGATCGCGGTCGAAGAATGGCTCATGTGGCAGATGGGCGGCGTCGGACCAATGGCCGGTCAGGCGCATCACTTTCTAAAATACGCCCCTCAACTGGACCCACCACAGGACCTGCCCTATGCAAAGGACCGTTATCGCGCCGAGGTCGCCAGGCTGTACGGTGTGCTGGATCGTCGGCTGGCGGACAATGAATATGTTGCAGGCGATTTCTATTCCATCGCGGATATGTCGATCTGGGGTTGGGCCAGTCTGTGGGAAGGGCAACAGCACAAGATCGACGACACACCCCATTTCGCCCGCTGGCTTGAAACCGTAGGTGCCCGTCCCGGCGTTCAGGCCGGTCGCGCGTTGTATGCAGACCTGCGCGGCGATCACAGGGACAAGCAATCGCAAGGTGTTCTGTTCAAGCGGTGATAAGGATCTATGGCGAGTGTTGAGCCCTTACGAGGCCTACACCGAGATTTGAGGATTTGCCACTTCTGCAAATCACGCTCTGCACCAAGCACATATTCCTAATCAAGCACCAAGCGGCGGGCGAGCGGACGCAAACCGTTTTTGCTGAATGCCAAGACCACGGAGTTGTTGCCCTGAAAGTGGTTCTAACGCACTCTTCCTCGGACGAGGGAGGTGGCGGCAAATGCGAAACATCAAAGAAGAAACACTTGATCCAGATGACTGGAACGCCGCACGGGCCCTAGCGCACGTCATAATAGATGAAGCAATTGACCACCTAGAGCAGGTGCGAGAACGCCCGGTTTGGCAACCTATGCCCGATGATGTCCGCGCGCATCTGAAACAGGCTTTGCCGGAAGACCCATGCACATTGGAACAGGTCTATGGCGACTATAGGGAATTCGTACGTGCTTATCCGATGGGTAATATTCACCCCCGCTTTTGGGGGTGGTACATGGGAGCAAGCAACTTCACCGGGGCATTGGGTGATTTCCTTGCCGCCGTAGAAGGAAGCAACCTAGGGGGCGGGAACACAGGCGCGGCACAGGTAGAACAGCAGGTTGTCGATTGGTTAAAGGAAATCGCTGGCTTTCCTGAAAGCGCCAGTGGAACCCTGACCAGCGGCGGGTCAATGGCAAACCTGATCGCGCACACGGTCATCCGTAACCTGGCCGCCGGTTTTGATGTGCGCGAAGAAGGTGTTTCTGCTTTGGAAAAGCCGCTGCGGTTTTACGCATCCGATCAGGTCCATAGCTGCCACCAAAAGGCGTTGGAAACCCTCGGCCTTGGCTCAAAAGCGCTGGTCGAGATACAAAGCGACGACCGCCAGAGGATTCAACTCGACGCGCTCGAGGCCGCAATCTCTGAAGACCGTGCGAAGGGGTTGCAGCCAGCTTGCGTGATCGGGACGGCGGGCACCACGAACACCGGAGCCATAGATGACCTGACCGCACTTGCGGATCTTTGTGATCGAGAGCGGCTTTGGTTTCACGTGGATGGATGCATCGGCGGCGTATTACGTCTTGCACCCGACCACGCGCATCTTGTGAAAGGGATGGAGCGGGCCGGCTCGGTTGCAATCGACCCTCACAAATGGCTGCACGCACCTTTCGAGGCTGGAGCCGTTTTGATCAAAGATGCCGAGGCTCATTTCGCGACCTTCGAAATGCATGGTGCCTATCTTCAATTGCAGGAACGCGGGATGATCGCAGGAAAATTCCTTGCCGATTACGGGCTAGAGCTTAGCCGTGGTTTCCGAGCTCTAAAGATTTGGATGGCGCTGCGGGAACATGGTACCGCAAAGTTTGGCCGCCTCATTTCACAAGACATCGCCCATGCACGCTATATGGCACACCAGATAGAAGCTCATCCAACGCTGGAACTTGTTGCTCCGGTAGACCTCAACATCGTGTGCTTCAGATATGTGGCGGCGGATGAGAGTGCAGCGAAGGCTCTCAACACAGAGATTATGCTCCGGCTTCAGGAACGCGGCCTTGCCGTAGCCTCTGACACAACTGTCCAAGGCAGGCACGGGCTTCGCTGTGCCTTCAACAACCATCGAACGAGACGCGATGATATTGATGGCTTTTTGCTTGACGTAGTTCGAGTTGGTGAGGAGGTTCTGCGCAAAAACAACCCCTAGGGTCACTGCATGCCTTGGGGCGATCCTAGCGCATATTTGTGCCTCTTGGGTTCAGAGCGCGATCACCTGCCCTGATAGCTTTGCCCGCACTACGGTCAGTCAGCGAAACTTGAACTCAGGTTCTACAAGGAATCCCAATGGCTTGCTGCCACGATTCCCACTGCGCAGTGCTGTGAAATTTCTTCCGTCCACGCGCATCCGGGATGTCAGGACCAGGGCTGGCCGCCCTACTGCTTTTTCCTGGACCTGGTCGACGGGTCGTTTTGCAAAATCGGACAAGAAATCGTTCGGTACTCCAGAACGCCTTGATCGAAAATTCGGAATCTTGTGCTGCTGTTTTTCCGGTTCTTCCAACGACAGCGATTGCAGGTCCCAAAATTTTGATCGGTATGCCTCAGCGGCTTCAAGGTGCTTTTTCTCGAACGCATAGACGTTCCGAGCTTCTTCGATCATTCTGGCGGCGTGAATGCACCCCTTGGACCGCACAAGCTCTGAGAGTTCGGCAATACGGTCAGAAATCAGGTTGTCATTCAGAACGACGGCTTTTTCGAACGATCCATGTTGTTTTACGTTGGGCATCTCGAGTGGCTCAGACAAGACGTTGAGTGCTGCACGATCAAACCTGATCTCGGACACAGGCTGAGGCGTAACAACACACGCAATTACCTGCCCTGTGACACAGAGTCGACCAACACGCACCAGATTGGCGGAAAGACGCCTCTTATGCGCTTTGGAATTAGACACCACGTTTGGGCAAACCCAAGCGCAGTTTTGTGCTTAGGTGCCAACCTGCTGAAACCAGATCAAATTTACCTTTAGCGTACACGCCGCGTGAACATGATCATCCGCCGCCGAAAACCGAGGCGAGTATCACCCAGGTACTCAGAACCATCCATGTTCCCGTGATCAGCCAAAACATAAACGGTCGATTCGAACGGTCAATTGGCTCGACAAAATCAGCACGCCCTGATTTCAGCGCCAGCCAAGTCCAGATCAGAAACAGCACGCCCCAAAACACCTGCAAATCCATAATCACAGCAAGCCAGACACAAACCAACGCAAGCAGGGACTTCCAAGCCAAACCATCAGTTGTGCTTCGGGCCGCCGCACGTGGGCTTTCACTGACCGCAATAGTATCCTGACCTACATTCTGGATCATGAAATGAGCCCCTTGCCGATCTGAAACCAATGCACGACCTTCTGGCAAGTCATTATGGTGATGCCCATCCCGGACTTTGATCTGCCGAATGGAATCGTCCACCGACTTGACGCCAAAACAGGGCATCCAGTAGCGAAATTTTCCGCGGATGGCCTCGGGCACCTCTTCGGCCTCAGCAACCAAGGTTCCTTCAGGATGGCGTATATCATAGCGCGGCCATGGGCTTGCCGAGCTTTTCTCAAAGCGCCACCCAAACAGGTCCGCATAAAACGGCGCGATCAGTTTGATATCAGGAACGTGGTGAAAACGGCTTATGACCTTACCAGCACCCGGTGCTCCGGCCTGTATGTCTGGACCCTCATACATCGTGAACCCGGCACCGGATGGATCCCGAACCAGCGCGATACGCGCGGCGTCGCCAAAGGTTTGAGGCTCCACTTCGATGATGGCACCCTGATGTGTCCGGGCTTGTTCGACCTTTTCGTCCAGATCATCGACGTGCACATAGGACATCCAAAAAGACGGCATGTTCATTTTCGCCAAACGATCAGGCATTCGGAAAACGGCCGCCACCTCCTGCCCGCCGATAGTGGCAAAGTCATAAGTGTCTTCTTCACCAAATGCCCAATTGAATATTCTGGCATAGTCCGCTCTGGCAGCGCGCATGTCGTAGGTGGACAGGTCCGTCCACAGAAAATGTCCGTTTGCCATCGCGCCCTCTTTCCTGCTTCGATCCTATCCGAGCTATGACCGGCAAAGCGCCCTGTCCAGAGGCCGTACTATACACAGATTGCTTTAATGCCCTTCCCCCTGCACCAGCATATCCAACATGCCCGAGATATCTTCGATCTCTTCCGCGATTACATGAGTCACCGAATGCGCCCGCTGCATCCGGCCCGTCACCTTAAGCAAGCGACCTGAAATCACCGCGCGGCGAAATTGTTCGTAGATTTTGCGCCACACCACCACATTCACGATCCCGGTCTCATCCTCAAGCGTCAGAAAGATCACCCCCTTTGCCGTCCCCGGCCTCTGCCGCAGGATCACCAGCCCGGCCACGGCCACGCGCGCGCCCTCGGGCGGTGCTGTCAACTGATTTGACGGCAAACAAGATGGCGGGCGTGGCCAGTTCCGACTGGAAACCACAGAATGAACAGGGGCAACAAGCATGAGAACAAAAATAGAACAAACACCAAGAAAGTCCAGACACGGCCTCAGGAGTCGCAAATGAGGCTGGAAAGACCTAAATGCCTTGACTAAGGAAGAATTCGAACATCGCAAAAGGAAGACGCACGCAATGGCAAAGATCACCTATGTCGAGCACGGCGGTACCGAACACACTGTCGAGGTCGCCAACGGACTGACCGTCATGGAAGGGGCCCGTGACAACAACATTCCCGGCATCGAGGCCGATTGCGGCGGCGCCTGCGCCTGCTCGACCTGCCACGTCTATGTCCACCCCGACTGGGTCGAAAAAATACCGGGCAAGGATGACATGGAAGAAGACATGCTGGACTTTGCCTACGAGCCCGACCCGGCCCGCTCGCGCCTGACCTGCCAGATCAAGGTCACCGACGCGCTGGACGGTCTGATCGTGCAAATGCCGGAAAAACAGATCTGATGCATTCCAAAGCGCCGCGTCCCTCCCGTCGCCTTTGGTGGCGTCGGACACGCGGCGCACTGACATCTCTGTGCCTTTGGGGATCGACCTTAGGCACCGCGACAGCTGCCGATCAAATCAAAGCGGCCAAATTCACAGAACCGACCACACGCTACGCGCACGGGGTCTTGGGCGACACTGTTGAATATGGTGCATTGGAACTTCGTGTTCAAAACACCGGCTCAAACCCAAAAACCGTAATCGTTCGCCTGCCGCAAGATCGCGTCTTCGAAGATCTCACACCACGACTTATCGATATTGATGCAGACGGAACTTTCGAAGCGATTGTCGTTGAATCTCAGGATCAACAAGGCGCGCAGCTGGCCATTTACAACGCAAGCGGCGCAAAAATCGCCTCCACACCTCATATCGGCACCCGCTTCCGCTGGCTCGCCCCAATCGGAGCAGCCGATTTGGACGGAGACGGCAATATCGAAATCGCCTATATCGACCGTCCGCACCTTGCCAAAACACTGCGCATCTGGCGCTACAAAGACAACGCCCTGACCCAGATCGCTTCGATACCCGGTCTGACCAACCACAAGATCGGTGAGGATTTCATCTCGGGCGGCCTGCGCACCTGCGGCGAACGCCCAGAACTGATCGTGGCCAGCGCCGACTGGTCACGGATCATGAGCGTTTCCTATGACAATGACTGGACCAAAATCGATCTCGGCCCTTTCAAAGGCCCCAACAGCCTCGCACAGGCCTTGAACTGCTGATCCGCCTCTTCATCTGGCTAAAAATACCTTGGGGGTGAGGCCGCAGGCCGAGGGGGCAAAGCCCCCTGCCCGATCACTTATCCAATGCACGCCACCCTATATCGCGTCGGTAAAACCCTTCGGGCCAATTCACACCATCAACCATCTTGTACGCCCGTTCCCGCGCCTCTTGCAGCGTGTCACCGCGCGCAGTCACGTTCAACACTCGCCCACCGGCGGCCTGCACCTGACCCTCAACAGCCTTGGTACCGGCATGGAACACCATGTTGCTGCTGTCTTCGGGCAAAGCATCCAGCCCCATGATGACCGAACCCTTTTCATAAGACCCCGGATAGCCTTTGGCCGCCATCACAACCGTCATCGCGTGATCATCTGCCCAGTTCACCCGCATATCGCCCAGCCGCCCTTCGGCTGCGGCATGCATCAAATCCATCGCCTGCGCACCAAGGCGCATCATCAGCACCTGACACTCGGGATCGCCAAAACGCACATTGTATTCCACCAGGCGTGGTTGTCCGTCCTTGATCATCAACCCAGCGTAAAGGACTCCCTGAAACGGCGTGCCGCGACGCTTCATTTCTGCCATGGTCGGGCGCACAATCTCTTCCATTGCGCGCGCTTCGACCTCAGCACTCAGCACCGGTGCCGGAGAATACGCGCCCATGCCACCCGTGTTCAGCCCGGTATCGCCTTCGCCAACACGCTTGTGGTCCTGAGCCGTCCCGGCAGAGAGAATGTTCTCGCCATCGCAAAGAACAAAAAGCGAGGCTTCTTCGCCTTCCATGAACTCTTCGATGACAACTTCCGCACCAGCACCGCCAAAAGCGCCGCCGAACATGTCGTCAATAGCGTCCAGTGCGGTTTGTTCATCCATCGCAACAATCACGCCCTTGCCTGCGGCCAGACCGTCAGCCTTCACCACAATCGGCGCGCCTTGTTCGCGGATATAGGCCTTGGCAGGTTCGGCTTCGGTGAACCGGGCATAAGCTGCGGTGGGCGCGTTGGCCGCGTCGCAGATTTCCTTCGTAAAGCTTTTCGACGCTTCCAGCTTCGCCGCCTCGGCGGAGGGACCAAAAACCAGAACTCCGGCCTCGCGCAAGCGATCAGCCACCCCGGCAGCCAAAGGTGCCTCGGGTCCGACAATCACAAAGTCAATCGCGTTTTCTTCGGCGAAGCTGACAACAGCCCCGCCGTTTTCAGTATCCAGCGCTGCACAGTCCGCGATCTGAGCGATTCCGGCATTGCCCGGAGCAACGATCAGACGGTCGCATTTTGGGTTTTGCAACACCGCCCAGGCGAGACTGTGTTCGCGCCCGCCGCTACCGAGAATGAGGATGTTCATGAATGCTCTCCGATCTGCTTGGCCTTGCCTGCGCGGCGTTCTAAGCTGGCCCGGCATTTGAAACAAGGCGCTGAAATGTCCGATCTGCTTGATGACCCGATTCCGGGCCAAAATACCCCCGAATACACCGTTTCCGAGATCTCGGGAGAGGTGAAACGGACGCTCGAAGGCTCTTTCGGGCGAATCCGAGTGCGGGGTGAGGTCGGGCGCGTATTCAAAGCGCGTTCCGGGCATTTGTACTATGACATCAAAGATGACCGGAACGTTCTGGCCTGTACAACTTGGAAAGGGCAGATTTCCGGCCTGTCTGTTGTGCCGGAAGAAGGGTTGGAGGTTGTCGTCACCGGGCGCCTGACCGCATTTGGCGCGCAATCGAAATACAATCTGAATGTCGATGAGGTATCCGTCGCCGGACAAGGCGCATTGATGGCCTTGCTGGAGAAACGCAAGAAACAGCTTGAAGCCGAGGGTTTGTTTGCGCCCGAGCGAAAGAAGCCGTTGCCCTATCTGCCGAATATCATCGGTGTGGTGACATCGCCTTCGGGTGCTGTGATCCGTGACATTCTTCATCGCCTCAGGGACCGGTTCCCGCGTAAGGTGCTAATCTGGCCCGTGGCCGTCCAAGGGGCGAATTGCGCACCAGAAGTCGCCCGAGCTATTGAAGGGTTCAACCAATTGACGCCTGGCGGAGCTTTGCCCCGGCCCGACCTGATCATCGTCGCCCGCGGCGGCGGGTCTATCGAGGACCTCTGGGGCTTTAACGAAGAGGTCGTCGCCCGCGCCGCAGCTGCCTCGGACATACCGCTGATTTCAGCCGTCGGGCATGAAACCGATACAACGCTGATCGACTTTGTCTCGGATCGTCGCGCGCCCACGCCCACTGCCGCAGCAGAGCTTGCGGTGCCCGTCCGCATGGAGTTGCTTGCATGGACCGGAGAGCAAGGTGCGCGGTTGTCCCGTGCGGCAACGGATGCAGTTCAACGCCGAACGCAAAGGCTGCACGATCTGTCCCGCGCCTTGCCGCGTCCGGAAACCCTGTTGAACACCCCACGCCAGCGCCTTGATTTGATTGCAGATCGCCTGACACCCGCCTTGACCCATGGCGTTCAAAACCGCCGTCTGCAAGTCGTCGAACTGTCGGCCCACCTACGCCCCTCGACCCTACGCGGTTTGGTAACAACGCGTCAGGAGTCACTGCGCAACCTGTCGTCACGCCTGTCTCTGCGCCCGATTCAGCGCGAGATCGACCAGCAGCGGCAGAGCCTTGCCCGGCTTAACGATCGAATGAACACCGCTCAGACCACGCGGCTGGAACGCCTTCAGCAACAACTTGAGGCCACCGACCGCCTGCGGGAAACGCTCAGTTACAAAGCCACGTTGGAACGGGGATATGCGGTCGTCCGTGCGGACGGTGACGTGATCACCACCAAAGCCCAGGCGGCCACACATGCGGCGCTTGACATCGAGTTCGCAGATGGCGTTCTGAGCACTGGCTCAGCCGCAAAACCGACGCCCAAGAAACCCAAACCGGACGCCCCGGATCAGGGATCACTGTTTTAAGCCATGCTGACCATCTGGGGCCGCAAAACGTCATCGAATGTTCAGGCCCTGATGTGGTGTATCGGTGAGTTGGGGTTGGATTACCGCCGCCACGATCTGGGACACAGGTTCGGAGGACTGGACACTGATGAATTCCATCAATTGAACCCAAACAGAACCATCCCTGTCATACGCGATGGCGACCGTCCGCCCCTCTGGGAAACCGGTGCAATTCTCCGCTACCTAGCCAATTCATATGGGACTCAAAGGTTTTGGCCCCGCGATCCGGGGCAACAATCCAAAGTCGACAAATGGGCAGAATGGGCCAAGATTAACGTCGCGATGGCATTCACCGTGCCCGTGTTTTGGCAGGTTACCCGAATCCCAAAGGCGGAACAGGACCAGCAGGCAATCGAACAAGCTGTGACCACTTTGGAAAACAAGCTGACACTTGCAGACGCCCAACTGTCCCAACACGCGTTCCTGTGCGGCACCGACCTGACCTTGGCCGACATTCAGCTGGGGCACGTCCTGTATCGCTATTACGATATCGACATATCCCGCGCAGCACTCCCAAACCTGCGCCGGTATTATGAGACACTGGCGGAAAGGTCTGCCTATCAGAACCACGTGATGATCAGTTATGAAGACCTGCGCGTGCCCCGATCACACACCAACCTCAGGCCCATAGCACACCATTTCCTCGCCAAGTTCTTCGGCCTCATATAACTCCGTCGCCTCCGGGTTGCCTTCAAACTGCGCAACCAGACCGCCGCCAGATTGCGTAAAAACCCAGCATTGAGGGTCGAGCCTGTCTTCGTAGACAAAGCAGATCTGCTCATCCCTTTGATACCAGACACCTTCCTTGCAATTGCCATCCAGAAATGACCAGATCACACGCCGGTTCGGCAGATACCGTTCAACCCCGTATACCTGCCCCTCGAACCCGTAGAACAGAGTTTTGCCCTGCGTGTAGCTATCGAATTCCGGTCCAGACAACGGGGTCTGGGCCGCAACGGATTGCGCAGCAAAGCCAGCGAGAATCATCCAGTATCTAAGCATAAGTATATTCTGCCAGAAGCGCTTAAGCTGTGCCATTCACCCTTTGCCTCTGGGTTCATCACAGTTCCCTTAACTCAACGTAAGCGCTTGATTTCAATATTCACCTCGGATGAAGTCGTTTGGAAACTGTCGGGGGACCCATGACCAACGTACTCTTTTGGATCGCTCTCGGCTGTGCCCTTGGCTATTTGCCGCTGACAGCGCGCCCGGCCTCAGCCTTGCGCACGGTATTGAAAACCGCTTCCGTGGCTGCCTTGACCATGATCGCCTTTTTGAATGGCGGACCCTGGTTGCTGGTTTTGGCGCTCATCTTATGCGCAACGGGCGACGCACTGTTATCGCGCGAAACGGATGCCACGTTTATGTCGGGCATTGCCGCCTTTGCCGGCGGACATCTGGCTTACATCACGCTGTTCATGACCTACCCGACCAGTAACGCTGGCCTAATCTGGAACGCGCCCGCAACGGTATGGTCTCTCGTCATTCTGGGCATCATCATGGCCACGACACTTGCACCCCGCGCCGGTGATCTGAAAGGGCCTGTTCTGGCCTATATCCCCATCATCCTTGGGATGGGTATCACTGTTCTGGCACTGCCGGACACGGGCGCTTTGCGGTGGGCTTTTCCCGCCGCCATCGCCTTCATCGCGTCCGATCTGGTCCTTGCGACTGAAAAGTTCCTGCTGCCACCAAGCCATCCGGCCCTCAAGGCAACGCCCTATTTGGTCTGGCCCCTTTATTGGGGCGCACAGCTTGGTTTTGTCCTTGCATTCGCGTGACCCTTTGCAACTGCCGCAAATCCGCATTAGGTGAAGGGAACACCTGCGGAGACACTACATGGCGTTTTTCTCAAAGCTAAAGGATAAGCTGTTCAAATCCTCCTCTCGCCTGGAAGAGGGGCTGGAAGCCATCGTCGAAGATGGCGGCGAGGAAACGACCGCGCCTGACCCGGTGATCCCCGAACCAAAGCCCGAACCGCAACCGGTCCCCGTGGTTCCGGAACCCGCGCCGGTGCCACAACCTGTTGAGCCGCCCGCCCCAATCCCTGCCGATCCCACGCCGGTCGCGCCTCCACCCGAGATACCGGAATCCAAAGGCATCCTGAACCGCCTGTTCAATCGCGGTGGCACCACAACGGAAATACGCCGCACACTCGATGACGACATGCTGGAGCAACTCGAAGAGCTGCTGATCGCCTCTGACATGGGTGTCGACACGGCCTTGCGCGTCACCTCGAACATGGCCGAGGGCCGCTTTGGCCGCAAACTTTCAACACGTGAAATCAAGCAATTGCTGGCACAAGAGGTGGCCCGCGTGATGGAGCCGGTAGCCAAGCCCCTGCCGATCTATCCCAAACGCCCGCAAGTGGTGCTGGTGGTCGGCGTCAACGGCTCGGGCAAGACCACGACCATCGGCAAACTGGCCAGCCAGTTCAAAGAAGCGGGCAAGAAAGTTGTCATCGCCGCCGGTGACACCTTCCGCGCCGCGGCCGTTGAACAACTGCAAGTCTGGGGCGATCGGGCCGGGGTTCCTGTGCTGACCGCGCCAGAAGGCTCGGACCCCGCCAGTCTGGCGTTCGATGCCCTGACCCGCGCACAGGCCGAAGGTGCCGATCTGCTGATGATCGACACAGCAGGCCGTTTGCAAAACCGTGCTGACCTGATGGAAGAGCTGGCCAAGATTGTCCGCGTCATCCGCAAGGTCGATGACACAGCGCCGCACAACACCCTGCTGGTCCTCGACGCCACAACAGGACAGAACGCCCTGAGCCAGGTGGAGACTTTCCGCAAGCTGGCTGACGTTTCGGGATTGGTCATGACCAAATTGGATGGCACCGCCAAAGGCGGCGTACTCGTCGCTTTGGCGGACAAATTCGGCCTGCCCATCCACGCCATTGGTGTGGGCGAACAGATCGACGATCTCGCCCCCTTCGACCCCGAAGAATTCGCCGCCGCCCTGACCGGTCTCGACAAAGGCTGATCCGCCCCTTCATCTGGCTAAAAATACCTTCGGGGGTCTGGGGGTGGAAAACCCCCAGCCTCACCGCCCAGCAAAAGGTTGGCATCTTTGAGTAACTGGCTGATCTCACTGGAAGGGACCGAAGCAGGCCACCAGCTTGCGCTTGGACTAGCCCTGATGGCGGCTTTCCTTCATGCCGTGTTTGGAGCCCTGCAAAAGGGGCGTCATGATCCGTGGCTTTCTCGTGGGGCCATTGATGCCAGTTACTGCCTAATGGCCGCGCCTTTTGCCTTCTTTGTGGTGCCTTGGCCCGAACCGCATATGTGGCCGATCTTCGCGCTCGTCTGGCTGATTCATATCGCCTACAAGACACTTCAGGCCATGGCGTATACCAAAGGCTCCTACACGGTTGTCTATCCGGTCGTGCGCGGAACCGGGCCATTGTTCACCGTCATCGGCGCATATCTGTTGTTCGGCGAGACGTTCACGACAGTGCAGTGGCTGGGCGTGGCAACCCTGCTTGCCGGCATATTCGGGTTGGCCGCATACAACTTCCGATTTCTGGAAACCAACCGCGACACGCTGGGTATCGCGCTGGTCTTGGCGATCATCACCGGCCTCTTTGTGGCGCTTTACACCACGTATGACGCCTACGGCATTCGCGCCACCGCCGACCCGTTCACCTTTCTGGCCTGGTTTTTCATGATTGATGGCGCAGCCATGCCCATCTATGCCTTTCTCAGATGGCGCGCCATGATTGACCGCCCAGCTGTCGGCCCCCTGATGTTGCGCGGGCTGGCCGGAGGCCTGATCGCTCCGTTGTCTTTCGGAGCAATCATGTTGGCCACCCGGTTGGATAAAGTGGGCGAGGCCGCGGTTCTCCGCGAGACCTCAACCGTCTTTGCGGCATTGATCGGCTGGCTTGTGTTAAAGGAGACCGTCGGCCCCCGGCGTATTGCCCTGATGGCATTGATTGCACTTGGTGCCGTAATAGTTGAAATGGGCGGGTAAACAGCAGGATATACAGATGACAGGCAAAAAAGACATCAACCCGTTTCTCAAACAGGTGCTCGAGCTTGGCCCCCCATTGGCCTTCTTCTTCATCTACCTGCGCCTGCGCGATGATAGTTTTCTGATTGGTGGCGTCGAGTATTCCGGCTTTATCGTTGCAACGATCATCTTTGTCCCCCTGATGCTGGGCGCCATGGCAATCCTGTGGTACCTGACCGGCAAACTCAGCCGGATGCAAATATTCACCGCATTCATGGTGCTTTTCTTCGGTGGCCTCACCGCTTGGTTCAATGACGAGCGGTTCTTCAAGATGAAGACCACGCTGGTCTACGGCCTGTTTGCCCTGATCCTGGGCGTCGGCCTGTTGCAAAAGAAATCTTATCTCGCCTATGTTTTGGAAGAACTGCTTCCAATGAAGCAGGAAGGCTGGATGATTCTGACCCGCCGACTGTGTGGCTGTTTTGCTGTTTTGGCCGCCGCAAACGAACTTGTCTGGCGCACGATGTCTACCGACATGTGGGTCAAGATCGAGACCTTTGGCTTTCCCATTGCCCTAATGGCTTTTCTGATGCTGCAATTCAGCATGTTGCAGCACTATATGGAGGACCCGGAACAGAAATAGCT
The DNA here is from genome assembly GCF_013034545.1 of Ruegeria sp. HKCCA5763. Taxonomy (NCBI): domain Bacteria; kingdom Pseudomonadati; phylum Pseudomonadota; class Alphaproteobacteria; order Rhodobacterales; family Roseobacteraceae; genus Ruegeria; species Ruegeria sp. HKCCA5763. The sequence continues at coordinate 523,327 of NZ_WQGF01000001.1, read as the reverse complement.
CCCGTCACATCAGCCAGGTCCGCCAAAACAAACAAAATTCTTGGATAATGAGCCGAGCTATGTGAAATTGAGTGACTACCCACTCACTCACCTCGCCCAAGATCGGTGCATACATGACGGCCTTCCCCAACAGCGGCTTCCTTTCCGAAGCCTCCGACGGGCTCAGAGAAATGCTTTCGGCTCAAGCGACCGAAATTTCCCTGGCCCAAGGCGACACACTTTTTGAACAAGGCGACGAGGGCGACGCGCTCTACGCAATATTGGACGGCACGCTTGAAGTGTCTTTTCTGGCCATGAGCGGGCGCAAGCTGACCCTGACTCTTATGCGCCCCGGTGAAGTTTTTGGCGAGATCGCCCTGTTCGACAATGGCCCGCGCACAGCAACCATTGCTGCGGCCGAAGCCTCGCGTGTTCTGCGTGTGCGCCGCAATGACGTCTTGAAACAGATCCGGCGACATCCTGATCTCGCAGAGGATTTAATCCGGCTGGCCGGATTGCGGATGCGGTACATGGGGTCTCAGTTGAACGAGCAGGTCTTTTTGCCCATGCCCATTCGACTGGCGCGAAGGCTGCTGCAACTGTCTGGTTTGCAGGACAACCCGTCCGAACGCATTACTCTGTCGCAAAGCGAACTGGCCGAGTTTGTCGGGGCGACGCGAGAAGCGGTGTCCAAAACAATCTCTGGATGGAAACGTGACAATGTCGTGGAAGCGTCCCGCGGCGGATTGCTGATTCAGGACTTTGCAGCATTACGTGAGTTAGCCGAATCCGACCTGATCTGAGTCGGTGTGATCTTGTTCACAGACCCACGTTCCAACATGACCTAGGGTGAAGTTGTTACCGTAGGAGGTCAGAGAATCATCCCCGATATCTGTCCACTGACCTCTCCCTGTATCTGAGCCATACGCAACTATTGCGTATGGCTCATTTTTTTGTTGCTGGTGCTCCTGCCCACAATACCGGGCGAACAACGAAAAAGGCCGGAATTTTATCCCGGCCTCTTGCTCTTATTCCTCCAGGCTCAGCGCCACAAACCGTGGATCCCCGCCCCTGCGCACCAATAGCAGCAAAGACTTTCTGCCAGCTTCGCGCGATTCTTCCATCCGCTGCTCCAGATCTCCGATGGTTTCCACTTTTTGCTGCCCTGCCTCGGTGATCAGATCACCAGCCCGCAACCCCTTGGCATAAGCCTCGGACGCCTGATCGACGTCAGAAATCACCAGGCCTTCGGCATCCGCATCCAGGCCCAGATCTTCGCGCAACGTATCCGTCAATGGTGAGATGGTAAGACCCAGAATATCCGCATTCTCATCAACCGGGGCCTCCTCAGCTTCCGGTTCGCCGGTTTCGGAACGTTCTGCGTCTTCACGACGACCCAACGTAACCAGCACAGTCTGGGTACCGCCATCACGGTGCACGATCACGCGCACGGCCTTTCCGACTTCGGTTTCGCCTACCTGACGAACCAGACCGCGTGTATCCTCGACCTCGACACCATCAAAACTGGTGATCACGTCGCCGGCCTTCAGCCCCGCCTCTTTCGCCGGGCCTTCCGGTACATCGCTGATCAAGGCGCCTCCGGGCTTCTCAAGCCCCATGGCTTCGGCCATGTCCGGTGTTACGTCCTGAATACGCACACCCAACCACCCACGGCGCGTTTCGCCAAACTCACGCAACTGATCGACAACTTTGACAACAACGTTCGAGGCCATCGAAAAACCGATTCCGATTGAGCCACCGTTTGGTGACAGGATCGCAGTGTTCACGCCTATCACTTCACCATCCATGTTGAAAAGCGGACCGCCCGAGTTGCCTCTGTTGATTGCGGCATCAGTTTGAATGTAGTCGTCATAAGACCCGCTGAGTTCCCGGTTACGGGCCGATACGATACCAGCCGAGACGGAAAAGCCCTGCCCCAACGGGTTGCCCATGGCGATCACCCAATCACCCACACGCGCGACATCGCTGTCCCCGAAGGTTACATATTTCAACGGGCCGGACGCCTCGACCTTGAGCAAAGCGATATCGGTTTTCTCATCAGTTCCGATGACTTTGGCTACCAGCTCTTTCCTGGGCTGACCGTCACCCGGGAAGAATTCCACAAGGATTTCATCGGCCTCGGCAATGACATGGTTGTTGGTAACAATAAACCCGTCTTCCGAGATCACGAAACCCGAACCCAGGGCATTGCTGCGGCGCGGAGCGTCGTTGTCGTCGTCGCCGTTTCTATCCTGAAACTCGCGAAAGAAATCCTCGAACGGGGAACCTTCGGGCACGATACCTTGAGGCCCTGTTTGGTTTTCGATCAGTGTGCTCGTGGTAATATTCACCACCGCAGGGCTGATCTTTTCGGCCAACGGTGCAAGGCTTTCGCCCCTTGCCTGTGCGGCAACAGTTTGCGCCAGCAAAAGCAGCGAACCGGCAAAGGCCAGCCACATCAGCCGCATCCAAACACTCACTTCGTCCCACCGGACGGATACACTGCGCGCTTTCGCCTGCACTTGAGCTCTCCTTGTTGACATTCTTGCCAGAACCGCCAGTACACGGTCTGTCTTGTCAACCAATGTAGTCAGTTTGGTCGGGCTAGCAACTCGGGATCGCGGGGAAATCACCGCCAAGTGAAGCTCTGGCCTCAAAAACCCAGTTGATGCGCGCCCCAAAGCAGGATCAACCCGCTGATGACGCATAGCAGCCCCATCAAACGGCGCGCCTGTTCAGGTATTGACCGGAACGCTTCGAGCATACGCTCGATAAGCGAAGGGGCCAGCGCATAGGCCAGCCCCTCGACAATCAGCACCAGCCCGAAAGCCAGAAGGATCATACCCATTACTGGGTCGCCTGCCCTGTGGGCGATTTCAAGTAGTTGAAGAACTCGGAGTCCGGGCTCAGCACCATCGAGCTGTTGCTGCCACCCAGCGCACGCTCATAGGCGGACAGCGAGCGGTAGAACTCGAAGAATTCCGGGTCTTTGCCAAAGGCTTCGGCAAAGATCGCGTTACGCTCAGCGTCCGCCTCACCGCGAATGATTTCGGCTTCACGATTAGCGTCCGAGACCAGTTCAACCACGGTCCGGTCGGCTTGGGCGCGAACACGTTGCGCCGCTTCGTTACCGCGGGCGCGTTCGTCGGTTGCTTCACGTTCCCGTTCCGCCTTCATCCGGTCGAAGGTTGCCTCAAGGTTGGCTTGCGGCAGATCAGTCGCCTTCAGGCGCACGTCGATCACGTTGACGCCCAGCGCTCGCGCCTCGGCGATGGCGCTGTTACGGATGCGCAGCATAAGCGCCGCACGGTCCGAACTGAGGATGTCGCGCGAGGATACCGAACCCAGAACTTCGCGGGTTTCAGCACGCAAAATGCGGTCCAGACGATCTTCGGCAACCGGAATGCCACCAACACCAACGGCTTGACGGAACTGCTCCAGATCTGAAATCCGGTAGCGGGCAAAAGCGTCAACCACCAAACGCCGATCATCCAGAGGTGTTACTTCAAGCGGCTGCACATCGATAGAAAGGATGCGGTCGTCGTAACGCACCACTTCCTGGATCAACGGGATTTTGAACGCCAGACCAGGCTCTTCCTTGACCGTGACAACCCGGCCAAATTGCAGAACCAGTGCCCGCTCGCGTTCATCCACGATGAAAATCGAAGATAAAACGCCAACAATCGCGAGAAAGACGACCGGCAGGATAAATGTCGTTTTACGCATCAGTTGCTCTCCTGTCCGGAATTGCGGCGAAGCTCATTGAGCGGCAGATAGGGTACAACCCCCTGCCCCTGACCAGTAGAGTTCTCATCCAGAATGATTTTGTCCACGTCACCCAGAACCTGCTCCATCCGTTCCAGATACAGGCGCTTGCGGGTCACATCTGGCGCTTTAGAGTATTCTTCCAGAACCGCGCTGAAACGGCTGGCCTCACCCTGTGCGCTGTTGATCTGCTGGGCACGATACGCTTCGGCCTCTTCCAGAACCTGAGCAGCCTCACCACGGGCTTCGGCGAGCACACGGTTCGCGTAGGCGTCCGCAACATTCTGCAAGCGGTCACGTTCCTGAGCAGCGGCCTGAACATCACGGAAGGCAGCAATCACGTCTTGCGGCGGGTCAGCCTTGTCAAAGTTCACACGAACGATGTTCACGCCCGAGTCGTAGCTGTCCATCGTTGCCTGAATCAGTTCCTGCAGGCGGTCGGCAATAATACCACGATCCCGGTTCAGAATCGGCGCCAGTTCGCTCTGCGCGATAATCTCACGCATCGCAGATTCCGACACAGCGCGGATGGTTTGGCGTGGATCGCGCAGATTGAACAGGAATTTGGCAGGATCATTGATGTTCCAGACCACTTGATAATCGATATCGACGACGTTTTCGTCACCGGTCAACATCAGGCCGTCATCACTGCCACGGGCACCGCCCATGTCTTCGTTCTGTTCGCGTGTCACCGGGATGACCTCGGCGGTGACAAACGGCCAGGGCGCGAAGTTCAGGCCCGGATTGCCGACGGCCGAGAATTCACCCAGGAACAACTCAACTGACTGTTCTTCCGGTTTAACGGTGTAGAAACTCGCCAGACCCCAAAGACCTGCAGCGACCAGAACGCCAATTGCAATCGTGCCCTTGGTAAAGGCCGGACCACCGCCGCCTTGACCGCCACTGCCACCTTTGCCCGAACCGCCGCGACCGCCCATCAGAACGCGCAGTTGCTCTTGGCCCTTCTTCATCAGCTCATCGATCTCGGGAATCTGCGGGCCATCGCCTTCGGGCGGGCGACGCCCGTCCCCGTTATTTCCCCGATTTCCTCCGCCACCGGAAGAGCCTCCGCCCCCCCAGGGGCCACCGCTGTTGCCCGCCATATGTACATGTTCCCTTGTGTTTGACCGTGTGATCACGGCGTCCTTTGTAACTTGTGTGCGCGCGGTTGCAAATCAAGCCGTGCGCACAGGTTGCCGCATTGTCACCAGTTCTTCGGCCATCACCGGATGCACGGCGACAGTACGGTCAAAATCTTCTTTGGTCGCCCCCATCTTTACGGCGATTCCGGCAAGCTGGATCATCTCACCAGCACCGGGGGCGACAATATGGCAGCCAAGAACCTTGCGTGTGGCCTGACTGACCAGAATCTTCATCAGAACCCGCTGCGTTCCGCCCGCGAACGATTTCTGCATCGGCTTAAACGACGTGGCATAGACTTCGATCGGTTCTTGCGCCGCGGCCTCTTCTTCGCTCAGACCAACAGTTCCGAATTCCGGCTGCGTAAAGATCGCTGTCGGGATCAGTTCGTGATCCACAGGTGTCGGGTTACCTTTGAAGACGGTCTCTACAAAAGCCATTCCCTCGCGGATCGCAACCGGTGTCAGATTCACCCGATCCGTGACGTCACCAATAGCGTAAATCGAAGGCACTGCGGTCTGGCTGTATTCATTTACGACAATCTCACCCTTGCGACCGCGTTCAACGCCCAGGTCTTCCAGCCCAAGGTTATCGGCATTTGGCGTACGGCCCGTGGCGTACATAACGACGTCAAAACGATCCTCGGTGCCATCGGTTGCCTTGACGCGGATCTGGTCCCCGTCTTTGGTCATTTCCAGCACGTTGGTTCCCAGTCGCACGTCTATTCCGTTCTGGCGCATCTCTTCACAGATCAGACCGCGCGCTTCTTCATCAAAGCCGCGCAGGATTTGCGCGCCGCGATAAAACTGTGTTGTCTTGACGCCCAGCCCATTCATGATCCCGGCAAACTCGCTGGCGATATAGCCACCGCCGACGATCAGGATGCTTTCAGGCAACTTGTCCAGGTGGAAAATCTCGTTCGAGGTGATCGCCAGGTCTGATCCCGGGAAATCAGGCACGACCGGACGGCCACCCGTGGCGATCAGAATATGCTTAGCGGTTTTTTGGGTACCATCAGTCAATTCGACTGTGTGCGCATCCACAAGACGAGCGCGCTGATCAAAGCTTTCCACTCCGTTGTTTTTCAGGATGTTACGATAGATACCTTCCAGCCGATCCAGTTCCGTCACCAACTTGCCGTGGAAGGTATTCCAGTTGAATGCACCGGGTTGAATGTCCCAGCCATAAGCTTGTGCATCACCCACCATGCCCGAGTATTCGCTGGCAAAGACCATCAGCTTCTTGGGCACACAGCCCCGGATCACGCAGGTGCCGCCATAGCGGTCTTCTTCGGCGAGCGCGACTTTGGCACCGGTTTCACCCGCCGCCACACGCGCAGCACGGACCCCCCCCGAGCCTCCGCCGATGACAAAAAGATCATAGTCAAAGCTCATGCCGGTTTCCTTCGTTCAACTTGCAAAATCCTCTGGATATCTGGGCGCAAAAACCCTGGCGCCAACCCCTGGGCACAGAAAATTCAAACATTCACGGGCGCTTGTCGGAGATAAGAGCATCAAACTTAGTCCGAAACATCGGAAAACAGGTTATCGCGGGATCCGCTCAACAACTGGTCCAGTTGGATGGTACCTGCATTGATGTCCCGCAGTTCGACCCTGCCATCTCCGTGGCCCAGAACGACCTTGTCGCAGATATCGACGAACAGACCATTTTCCACCACACCCGGCACCTGATTCAGGATCAGCGCCATCTGGCGCGGATTGCCGATGCGTTGCAGGTGCAGATCCAGAATGTGGTTTCCTTCATCGGTTACAAAAGGGGCCTGACCGTTCATGCGCAGCGCAGAGGTGGTCCCCAGAACATCCATTGTGTCCAGCGCTTCTTCGATCAGCGTCCGCGTGGTTTGCCAGCCAAAGGGAACCACCTCGACCGGCAGCGGGAAAGCGCCCAGTGTTTCAACTTCTTTTCCGGCGTCTGCGATGACGACCATCTGATCGCTGGCCGTGGCGACAATCTTTTCCTGAAGATGTGCACCACCGCCGCCTTTGATCAAGTTCAGGTCCGCGTCAAACTCATCTGCGCCGTCAATGGTCAAGTCCAACCATCCGGCCTGATCCAGGGAAATGACCTCGATTCCAACCTCACGTGCAAGCTGGGCCGTTCGGGTCGACGTGGGCACGCCCTTGATCTGCAAGCCTTCGCCTCGTACGCGCTCACCCAAGCGGCGTACCAACCAAGCGGCTGTAGATCCCGTTCCCAGGCCCACACGCATTCCGTCTTCGACCATCTCGGCCGCACGGCACGCGGCCACGTATTTTGCAGTGTCGATGGGCGATAGATCTCCGGTCATGGCAGCTTTCCAAAGTTGGCCTGCCGAAGTTATAGGGAAAGCCTCGGGTGACTGCGACCCCAATTTGTGACCCAGCGAACTCAAAGATACCAAAGTACTACGCGTTTCCTATCGGAAACGTCGCAATCATGTCTTACAAGACCATCTTTGAGCTATAAGTTGCCGCCATGTCGAAGCCCTACCGCCTGCACTATACCCCTGATAACGCCTCGCTGGTAATCCGCCTGGTGCTAGAAGAGATAGGTGCGCCTTTTGACACGGTCCTGGTGGATCGGCGCCAGAATGCGCAGGACAGTACAGCCTTTCGGGCACTCAATCCCAACGGTCAAATCCCAGTGTTGGAAACGCTGCAAGGGCCAATCTTTGAAACAGCGGCCATCCTGCTTTGGCTATCCGAACAACATGGCCAGCTGGCCCCTGCAAAAGATGACCCGGAACGCGCAGGCTTTCTGAAGTGGTTGTTCTTTGCGTCCAACACGCTTCACGCCGATCTGCGTATCGTGTTTTATGCCGAGAAATACATCGACCCACGGCAGGCCGACAAATTGCGGGCCGCTACACATCCTCGCCTGAGACGTCACCTTCAATTGCTGGACGCAATGGCCAAAAGCGCGCCGGGTTGGTTCTGTGCAGATCACCCTTCCGTTCTGACCTACTATGTCGCGTGCATGATGCGCTGGATGGCGCTTTACCCTGCTATGACAGACCGAAGCTGGTATCAACTGACAGACACGCCTTGCCTGCAAACGCTGTTAATGAAGCTTGAAACACGCCCGGCGACCCGCTCGGCCATTTTGGCCGAAGGTCTTGGGGCCAACCCGTTCACCTCCCCTGTTCACCCAACCCCTCCAGAAGGCTCAGCTATCTGATATGTTTCTCTCTGTCTTCGATATGTTCAAAGTGGGCATCGGCCCGTCCTCCTCCCACACCATGGGACCCATGGTGGCTGCTGCGCGCTTCCTTGATATGATGCGTGCCTCGCCGTTTGAATTTTCCGGTCTTAAAGGGTCGCTGCACGGCTCGTTGGCCTTTACCGGTGTCGGCCACGCGACCGACCGGGCGACAATCCTGGGTTTGGCCGGTTTTGTACCGGACACCTATGACAACAACAAAGCCGAGGCTGCTTTGGCAGATATTGCCAGCACGCATACGGTCACCCCTGAAGGGTTGCCAACCCTACAGTTTGACCCCAAAGCCGATCTGGTTTTCGACTATGACAACACCCTGCCCGGGCACGCCAATGGCATGATTCTGATGGCAACGGACGCACAGGGTGACGTGATCCTGCGACAGGTGTTCTATTCCATCGGCGGCGGATTTGTCCTGACCGAAGAAGAACTGGCCGAGGGCAAAGCAACCGACGAAGGCGCTCCGGTGCCGTTCCCTTTCAAATCCGCGGCCGAGATGCTGGAGATGGCAAAATCCAGCGGCAAGAGTATTGCTGACATGAAGCGTGAAAATGAAATCGCGCGGGGTTGCGCCGACAGCTTTGCCAGAGGCTCCGCCCGTCTTTGGGAGGTCATGAACGCCTGCATCGAACGGGGATTAGCCACAGACGGTATCCTTCCGGGTGGGTTGAAAGTACGTCGTCGCGCCAAGGGCATTTATGATGCTCTAATGGCTGAACGTGGTATGAACCTGACCGCCCCACACACAATCAACGACTGGATGAGCGTCTACGCGATGGCGGTCAACGAAGAGAACGCTGCCGGTGGGCAGGTTGTAACGGCCCCTACCAACGGCGCGGCCGGCGTTCTACCTGCGGTGCTGCGCTATTATCTGGATCACGTGCCTGGCGCTTCGGAAAGCCATATCGAAGATTTCCTGCTGACCGCTGCTGCGATAGGCGGGCTGGTCAAATTCAATGCCTCGATCTCAGGCGCTGAAGCAGGATGTCAGGCCGAGGTCGGCAGCGCGTCTGCCATGGCCGCTGCTGGGCTCTGTGCCGTGATGGGCGGAACACCTGAACAGGTAGAGAACGCCGCCGAGATTGCTCTGGAACATCACCTGGGCATGACATGCGATCCCGTTGCGGGTCTGGTTCAGGTGCCTTGTATCGAACGCAACGGATTGGGAGCCATCAAGGCAGTGTCCGCCGCGTCATTATCCCTGCGTGGGGATGGCGAACATTTCGTGCCATTGGATTCGGTAATCGAGACCATGCGCCAGACGGGTCATGACATGCACGAGAAGTATAAGGAAACCTCGCTTGGTGGATTGGCGGTGAACGTGCCAAACTGCTGATCGCAAAATAATGTGGGGGTCGTAATGCGTGGACATTGCCTGTGCGGCGCAATCAAATACGAAGTCGACTCTTCGCCATTGTCTTGCGTGACATGTCACTGCGACAGTTGCCGTCGCCAATGCGCCGCCCCGATGACCACCTACTTCGCCGTCCGCGACGGCCAATGGCGCTGGACCGGGGAAGAACCCAAGCGCTTTAACTCCTCACCCGGAGTTGAGCGCAGCTTTTGCCCGCATTGCGGTACACCGATCTCGTTCCGTTCGGCCAAGATGTCGGATGTGCTGCATCTGTACGTGGCGACATTAGAGGTGCCTGATGACCTGCAGCCCACGCTGCATGTTTCCCACGAAGAAAAGCTGAGCTGGCTGCACCTTGATGACGGTTTACCCACGTGCATTGGGCCAGATTACACAAAGGTTCAGCCCTTGCCGAAAGACTAACATCCAGCCTTTCCACTGTACCGTGAAACGGCTAGCGTCGCGGACATGACTCAGGATCGTCCCGTTTTTGGCATTGTCTTAATGCTTGGCTTTTGCCTGCTTGCCCCATTGGGCGACTCGATGGCCAAACTGTTGGGCGAGACCACCCCACTGGGGTTGCTGGTAACGGTCCGCTTTGCAGTTCAGGCCCTGATCCTGATCCCTCTGGTTGCACTGACCGGCAGACCTTGGCGGATGCGTGGCCGCATCCTGCGACTGACGATAATCCGCACGTTTCTGCACATCATTGGCATCACCGCAATGTTCAGCGCGTTGCAGTTCCTGCCTCTGGCGGATGCCATCGCAATCGCCTTTGTTATGCCGTTTATCATGTTGTTGTTGGGCAAGTTTGTTCTGGGTGAAGAGGTTGGCGCACGCCGTCTGATCGCCTGCATCGTAGGTTTCATCGGCACGCTTCTAGTCATCCAACCCAGCTTTGCCGAGGTTGGCGCGCCTGCACTGCTGCCCCTTATCGTCGCTGTTGTGTTTGCTCTGTTTATGCTGGTCACACGGCAAATCGCCAAAGAGACAGACCCTGTGTCGTTACAGGCGGTATCAGGTGTTCTTGCGACTCTGGTACTGGCCCCGGTTCTGGTGATCGGAACGCATCTGGATGTGTGGGAGATTTCTGTGACCCTGCCTGCCCCGGACATGTACTGGCTGTTGATTGCGATCGGGGTCTTGGGAACCGTTGCACACCTGCTGATGACCTGGTCGTTGCGTTATGCGCCCTCAGCCACGCTGGCACCGATGCAGTACCTGGAAATCCCTGTTGCAACCCTAATCGGCTGGGTCATCTTCAGCGACCTGCCTGACGGGCTTGCCGCGCTTGGCATTACGATAACAATCGCTGCCGGGCTCTATGTCATTCTTCGCGAGCGGGCCACTGCCCGGTCTGCTCCGACAGAAACACCTGCATAAGTGGATCCAACGCAGAACGCGGGATCATGATCAATAGTCCCGGCGCGTCCATATGCAACTCGACCTCTGCCAGCGCGCGGTTCGATGTGCCCACTTGACCTGCTGGATCGAATTTCAACCCGTCGATTGGCCATTCCAACCCGGTGCTGCGCCCTGTAACCGGGCGCAAAGGAAACAGCGAAACCACGTCGCCGGGATCAACTGGCAGACGGATGTGTGGCGGTGCGTGAAAAACCACTTCATGTTCGCCCAACAGAATACACGCCTGATCTTGTCGCCTGACCAGGGTATTCAATACGGTCAATTGATGATCCAGCCGCCCCCCCAGAAACCCCGCACCCAAAATCAGCGGACATTGCGTGCTGCGCAACGCTTTATCGAAGTCCGTACTATCCTGCTCGCGGATCGGGAATAGACGCTCGGTCGGTATTTTTGCCTGTGTCGACGCGCTCAGCGAATCGAAATCGCCGATAACGGCATCCGGGATATGACCTGATTCTGTCAAAACCTTTGCACCACCATCAGCGGCCACAACCGATTTGACGCGATTCAGCACCAGATTCAGGTCCTCGGCACCGACAAATCCCCCTCCGAACAGACCAATTGGATCAATCGAGCGTACAATGATCTCGTTTTTATTAAGATTGGCCATTTTTCCCGGATTTGGACACATTAAGACCACAAAATGATAGGTTCATGCAGAAAGTTCCGAGCCAGTGTGTGCTCCCGATTCCGGGTAAGCTGGCTCTCGTAGTTTGTAAAGGACGTGCGTCTGATGGTACAGAATAACAAGGTATTGACCGTTTCTTATGGAACCTTCTCCTGCACTTTGGAAGGATTTGACGATTCCTTTGAGACGATGAAAGCCATCGCCGAGTATTTTCGCGATCTTGCAGCAGATGACCGCTATTTCGGCTCTGAACCCCCTCAACCTGATGCCGAGATGCTGACACGCATTGCCAGACGCGATGCGTCCCAACGGGTGGAAGCCAGCCAGAACGAATCCGGACTTCTTTTGCGCGCCACACAGACACCTGAGACCCCCCGTCAGGAGCTAGCCCCGCAAGCCGGCGCGATGACCATGGCACACACCCCCACTCACGAGCCACCCAATCCGGCCCCAGCCGGACTTGCCGATGCGGAACCAGTCGGAGAACCCCCTGCTCCAGCGGCTGACAGCATCTCGGCCAAGCTGCAGCGCATTCGCGCAGTTGTCTCTCATTCGGATGTTCCTCCTTCAGCATATTCCGAAGACGAAGACACATCTCTGCTGGCAAGTTCCACCCCCCCTGTGGACGCAGTAGCCGCAGCTTTTGAAGCTGGTGCATTGAAAGCAGAAGATTTTGCCGAACCTGCGGCGCCAATGCCTGAGGAGCCGCAGCAGCCTGTTATCGATGAGGCTGACGCAGAAGAGACAGATGACCTTTCAGCCGAAGCGCCAACAACGTCTGACGAGACGGAAGAAGCTGAAGCAGCAGAACTCCCAACTGTTGAATCAGAAGAGCAAACTGCGGAAACCGAAGAAATGCATGTGCCCATGACCCCCGAGCACGTGCAAGCCGATGACCTTGAAGACGCTCCCGAAGCGGCGAAACTTCCTGCCGAACCCCTCTTTGCGGAGCTGGAAGAAGATATCGAGGAAGAACTCGAAGAAGAGGACGTTCCAAACATCCTTAACGTCGAGGATGTGACGGTCGAAACTGCCCAGGATGATCAGGACACTCAGACGCATGGGTTGCTGACCGCAGAAGATGAAGAGAACCTGCTGAGCGAGATTTCCGAGATCGAATCTGAGTTTTCTGAACGCTCGAGCCAAAAACTGACTGATGATGTTGATCCCGAACAGGATGTCCTTCGCTTAATGGCCAAAACCGGCGAGCACATGGAAGATCCTTCAAGCAGCGACGCGCGTGAAACTTATTCGCACCTGCGCACAGCGGTTGCCGCGACAGAAGCAGAGCTTGACGACGAAGCCGCTACACATTCGAAGGACGCCGAGTATCGCGGCGATCTGGAATCCGTTGTCAGCCCCCGCCGCCCCCAAGTGAAGGTTACAAGCGCGCGCCCTGAAGCAGACGCTCCGGCCCCGCTGAAACTGGTTGCCGAACAGCGCGTGGACGATCAAAGCGAACCAACTGGTCCTGTCATGCCTCGTCGCGTCACTTCGGATCTAGAAGATACCGGATCGGAAGAAAGCGGCTTTGCGCAGTTTGCACAGGATCAAGGCGCACAATCACTGCCCGATCTGTTGGAAGCAGCAGCAGCTTATCTTTCCTTCATCGAAGGCCAGGAACAGTTCTCGCGCCCGCAACTGATGAACAAAGTCCGCTCTTTGAAGCAGGACGAGTTCAATCGCGAAGAAAGCCTGCGGTCGTTTGGCCAACTGCTGCGCGATGGGAAAATCGAAAAGGCTGGTGGTGGCCGGTTCGCGGCCTCCAATCTGATCGGTTTCCGCCCAGATGACGAGCGCGCAGTCGGCTAACTGCAACAACATCAAAAGACAAAGGGTCGGGTAATTCCCGGCCCTTTTTTGTTGCAGTCTTGGCAAAGCGCGGCGGAAAAAACTCCTGTTAGTGGAAATGCTTAAAAATTTATGCTGCGTCGCAGAATTCTGGTGTAATCTCACGGCAGAAATCTCGTCATGACACCCGTTTCAGACAGAGGTATTGCTATGCAAGACATCATGATTCGACGACTTCGAAAATACGACCAGGCCTTGATAGAAAGCCATTTCAACAGCTTGGATGATGAGGCACTATATTCGCGCTTTGGCACACATGTTCCGTCGCAGGGGCTGCAAAACTATCTCTCCGGCATTCTTGCAGATGCAGCATTCATATTCGGAGCCTTCCCAGATTCGTGCCTTCGAGGCGTGGGCGAATTGCGTTTGATACCTGATCATAGGCACCACGTCGCCGAGGCCGCATTTACCGTCGAGAAAGCCTGGCAAGATCAGGGGATTGGCGATGCCTTGTTGTCACGTCTGATTACAATCGCTCAGAACCGAGGGATCAGGGAAGTTCACATGCTTTGCCTTGCGACCAACCAAAAAATGAGACGCCTGGCCGCGAAACACGACGCAGAGCTAACTCTTGTACCAGGTCAGGTCGAGGCGACGCTGACGACCCCTTGGCCTACACCGTTCAGCATGGCCAAGGAATTTACAAGTGAGTACCGCGCGTTTGCACGCGCAGTGCTCAGCTGGCCAAACCAAGCGCCGACATCTCAAGTGGCTCAGGACTGATCGGGGTCTTCTTTCCCGACACCGCGAAAGATGAACTTGAACGGCAAAGCCCAAAGAACGCCCAGGACGACGTAGACCAAAAGCTCCACCCAAATCGGGGGGCGATCCAGCCAGTTCACAACTGTCACCACAGCCACAATGTAGAGTGGCAGACCAATTACAAGGATTACCAACGACCACCGGCGGCGCGCCTTATAACTCAGGCCTGGTTTGTTTTCTTCGGCCATCAGTCTGCAAACGGGTCGGTCACCAGAATGGTGTCGTCCCGCTCCGGGCTGGTGGACAAAAGCGCTACGGGGCATTCTATCAGCTCTTCGACCCGTCGTACGTACTTGATCGCATTGGCGGGCAGATCAGCCCAACTGCGCGCGCCTTCCGTCGACTCGCTCCAGCCCGGCATTTCTTCGTAAATCGGGGTGCAGCGCGCCTGCTGGTCAGCCGCAGTTGGGAGGTAATCCAAACGTTCGCCGTCCAGATCATACCCGGTACAGATTTTCAGTGTTTCAAACCCGTCCAGAACATCCAACTTGGTCAACGAGATGCCGTTTACTCCGCTGGTCGCGCAAGTTTGTTTTACCAAGCAAGCGTCAAACCAGCCACAGCGGCGTTTGCGGCCTGTCGTCGTTCCGAACTCATGGCCGCGCTCACCAAGGCGCTGACCATCCGCATCTTCCAGCTCGGTCGGGAACGGTCCTTCGCCGACCCGTGTGGTGTATGCTTTTACAATACCCAACACGAAATCAATCGAACCCGGCCCAATCCCAACGCCCGTAGCGGCCTGACCCGCGATCACGTTGGACGAGGTCACGAAAGGATAAGTGCCGAAATCGATGTCCAGAAGGGCACCTTGCGCCCCTTCGAATAAGATGCGCTTGCCAGCTTTACGCTTTTCATTCAGCACTTTCCAAACCGGAGCCGCAAAAGGCAAAATCTCCTGCGCGATCTCTTTCAACTGAGTGATCAGTGCATCACGATCAACCGGCTCGATCCCCAGACCTTTGCGCAACGGGTCATGATGCTGCAAGGCACGATCCACGCGGGCTTCAAGGGTTGCTTCGTCCGCCAGATCGGCGACGCGTACGGAACGACGCCCGACCTTGTCTTCGTAGGCGGGCCCAATTCCGCGCCCAGTGGTCCCTATCTTTGTGCCCTTGCTGGCCGCTTCTTCACGCGCACGGTCCAACTCTCCGTGGATCGGCAGAATCAACGGAGTGTTCTCAGCAATCATCAGTGTCTCAGGAGTAATCTCCACACCCTGTGCGCGGATGGTCGCGATTTCCTTGACCAGATGCCAGGGGTCCAACACGACACCATTGCCGATCACGCTCAGCTTGCCGCCGCGCACAACGCCCGAGGGCAGCGCGTGCAGCTTGTAGACTTCGCCATCGATCACCAGCGTATGGCCGGCATTATGCCCGCCCTGAAAACGCGTGATCACGTCCGCCCGTTCGCTGAGCCAGTCGACAATCTTGCCTTTTCCTTCGTCGCCCCATTGAGCGCCGACAACAACCACGTTGGCCATATCCGGTCCTTTTCGTGCTGAGTAATCAAACCCGGCTCGTATAGCGGGGCTCAGACGGCAGGGAAACCGATATTTCGCCGCAGATGATAATCGCGCGGGCGCGCGATGCCTCCGGCGGAGGTATTTTTGGCCAGATGAAGAACGGATCCCCTGCTTCATCTGCTCAAAATACCTCGGGGGAGTCGCCCGGAACGGGCGGCGGGGGCAGAGCCCCCAATTTTTGTCAGCGTAGATGCACAGGTTGCCCATGCGGCGTTGTCAAGTACGCGTCCTCCCAAGCCCGGTGCAGCGCTTTTACATCCTGTGGTGGCGCGGCGCCCTGATCGGCAAGCAAATCCTCAAGGGTTTCCAACCACGCCTGGAAATAATCGTCGCCACCATCCAGGTCCCGGGCTATTCCATTTCGCTTTAATGTGTCCGCGAAACGGGCCGCCCAGTCGGACCACGCGAAACGGCCCGCCTCGTTCAGCGCGACTGTGACGGCAAAGACTTGCGCGTGCCAGGGTTGGTCAAAAACGGGCTCTGGGGCCGTATGGGTGACACAGTTGTTCATGTGGGCTCCAAATAGCTTTGCCAGAGATCCAGCACCACTTCGTCGTCGGGATGCTCCGGACTGACCCAAAGTTCGGATGCCGGGAACGCCACCGCATAGATCGGTTCAGGCGCTTCGCCTAATCCATGCGCATTGGAATCGGGCAGAACATGTGTGCCGTGCAGGCGAAGGATGCGCCCCTTGGCGCCGGACGCATAGATCGGCAACCGTGTGTGGCCACCGTCCACAAGGCGATTTGCTGCGGGCCGAGTCGTGACAACCTCTTGTCCAATTGAATAGCGCACAGCGACATTGGAGGGTCTGTCTGCGGGACCACCTTTGGCCAATGCTGCGGACACGGCCTCTGCTTTCAGCATCTTTTCTGCCAGCGGGTGCGGTTCGTCGTTCCCGCCACCCCGCAGATCTTCATGGGTCAACACTCCGTTCTCTACCAATAGATCGGCCAGGCCCGAGATCCACTTCTCATAATACGAAAACCGCGTGTAATCCTTGGGTGAGAGGCGTTCGCGCGCATGGCGGGACACATCGATGTTCCATTGCCCCAGAAACCCAGAGGCAAGCGTCACCGCCAAGGCTCGCGCGTGCCAGTCCTCGGCAAAGACAGGTGCATCCTCTGCTTCGGGATTTATCGGCCCATCCCCGAAACGGCCACCCATGTCGTGCACGCGGGTCATGAGGCCACCCTGGGAAAGCCGGTACCGATCATGCTGTCACGTGTCACCAGCGAGGCAAGTTCGTCTTCACTCATCCCATCTG
This sequence comes from Ruegeria sp. HKCCA5763, assembly GCF_013034545.1. NCBI lineage: Bacteria > Pseudomonadati > Pseudomonadota > Alphaproteobacteria > Rhodobacterales > Roseobacteraceae > Ruegeria > Ruegeria sp. HKCCA5763. The sequence goes on along the minus strand of NZ_WQGF01000001.1, from coordinate 506,415 downwards.
TGCCTTCGGGGCGCATGGGCAGGACGAGGTAGCGAATCTCAGCGGTCGAATCCCAGACCCGCACTGATGTACCTTTGGGCAAGGTGACGTCGAATTCGGCCAGCACCTTGCGCGGTTCGCGCACGGCGCGGGCGCGGTAGGCATCCGACTTGTACCAGCCGGGCGGGATACCCAATAACGGCCATGGGTAACAGCTGCACAAGGTACAGACGACCATGTTGTGTTGGGCTGGCGTGTTCTCGACAACAACCATGTGTTCGCCCTGTCGACCGTAATAGCCAAGATCCGCCACAACAGGTGTGGCATCTTCCAGCAGGGCCGCCTTGAAAGCCGGGTCGCTCCACGCTTTGGCAACAACCCGCGCGCCGTTCTGCGGGCCGATCTTGTTTTGATAGGTGTCGATAATCTCATCCAGAGCCGCCGGATCAATCAGCCCTTTACGGGTCAGAATCGTTTCAAGCGCTTTGACGCGCAGTGCGGGTTCCGGCGGTAACAGGGCGTGCGGGTGGTCGTGATCGTCATGTGGCATGGGCCGCAGCCTGCGTCACTCATCAGCGTTCTGTCCAGTCCCTTTGCCGTGATATGGTATATCACACGTCGTGATGCCAACTCCTGACTTGCCCCCGCGGACAAACTTGCATAAGTACCACGCGATACACGCCACGCTGTACAGGACCACCATGGAAAACGTCGTTCTCATCATCCACCTTCTGTTGGCCTTGGGCCTGATTGCCGTTGTTCTGATGCAGCGGTCCGAAGGCGGTGGCCTTGGTATGGGTGGCGGTGGTGGTGGCGCCATGACGGGCCGCGCAGCGGCAACCGCGCTGGGCAAGCTGACCTGGATTCTGGCCGCTTGCTTTATCGTGACCTCGATCACACTGACCATTCTGGCTGCACAGAAATCCTCGGGCAGCTCAGTGATTGATCGTCTGGGCGTTCCGGCCCCGGCTTCCACCGAAGAAAGCACTCCGGCGATTCCGTCGGCAGATGATCTTCTGCCACCGGCACAGGGCGACAACGCGCCACTGATCCCGCAAGCGGACTGATCCACAAAACCTAGAAACCTAAAAGAGGACTGCAACAGCATCTTGCGGTTCTCTTGCGCTTTTGACGCGAATCCTTTATACGTGAAGTCCCGTGATGCAGCGGTTTTTCGGAACCGTCGGGCAGCTGATTTTGACGTCTCACGGGAGCAGCCGAAAAACTATGGCGCGTTTTATTTTCATCACTGGTGGTGTGGTTTCGTCCTTGGGCAAAGGACTGGCTTCGGCGGCTTTGGGATCGCTGTTGCAGGCGCGAGGGTACTCCGTTCGCCTGCGCAAGCTTGACCCCTATCTGAACGTCGACCCAGGCACGATGTCCCCGTTTGAGCATGGCGAGGTTTTTGTCACCGACGATGGTGCCGAAACCGATCTGGACCTTGGACATTATGAACGTTTCACCGGCGTAGCAGCGCGGAAAACCGACTCGGTAAGCTCGGGGCGCATTTATTCGAATGTGCTCGAGAAAGAGCGCCGTGGCGATTACCTGGGCAAAACAATTCAGGTGATCCCGCACGTCACCAATGAGATCAAAGATTTCATCGCAATTGGCGAAGATGAAGTCGATTTCATGCTGTGTGAGATCGGCGGCACCGTCGGCGACATCGAGGGCCTGCCCTTTTTTGAAGCCATCCGTCAGTTCAGCCAGGACAAGCCGCGCGGCCAGTGTATCTTTATGCACCTCACACTGCTTCCCTACATCAAAGCGTCTGGTGAGTTGAAAACCAAGCCGACTCAGCACTCGGTGAAAGAGCTGCGCTCGATTGGTCTGGCACCCGATATTCTGGTCTGCCGCTCTGAAGGCCCGATCCCGACCAAGGAACGCGAGAAACTGGCGCTGTTCTGTAACGTCCGCCCTGACAGCGTGATTGCGGCGCAAGACCTGAGCACCATCTATGATGCACCGCTGGCCTATCACCGGGAAGGTCTGGATCAGGCGGTTCTGGACGCGTTCCAGATCAGCCCTGCCCCGAAACCCGATCTGGCTAAATGGGAAGACGTTAGTGACCGCATCCACAATGCCGAAGGCGAAGTCAAAGTTGCCATCGTCGGCAAATACACTCAGCTCGAGGATGCCTATAAGTCGATTGCTGAGGCTCTGACCCATGGTGGCATGGCCAACCGGGTCAAGGTGAAAATCGAGTGGGTCGATGCCGAGGTATTCGACACAGAAGACGCAGCACCGCATCTGGAAGGCTTCCACGCGATCCTCGTACCCGGCGGATTTGGCGAACGCGGCACCGAAGGCAAGATCAAGGCTGCTCAGTATGCGCGCGAACACAAGGTCCCCTATCTGGGCATTTGTTTGGGCATGCAGATGGCGGTGATCGAAGCGGCACGGAATGCTGCTGGCATCACCGAGGCGGGTTCAGAGGAGTTCGACCACGAGGCCGGAAAAAAACGTTTCGAGCCAGTTGTTTACCACCTGAAAGAATGGGTGCAGGGCAACCACAAGGTTGAACGCAAGGTCGGCGACGACAAAGGCGGCACCATGCGCTTGGGCGCTTATAACGCGGTTCTCGCCGAAGGATCCAAGGTTGCCGGTGTCTATGGCAGCACCCAGATCGAGGAACGCCACCGTCACCGCTATGAGGTCGACATCAAGTATCGCGAACAACTTGAGAAAGCCGGTTTGAACTTTTCAGGCATGTCGCCGGACGGTCGTTTGCCCGAAATCGTGGAATGGTCGGACCACCCTTGGTTCATCGGCGTTCAGTACCACCCGGAACTGAAGTCCAAGCCTTTTGACCCGCACCCGCTGTTCCGCGATTTTGTGCGCGCTGCAAAAGACACCTCGCGTCTGGTGTAATCCCCCGCTGTGTCGGTCTGTCACCCCCACGTTGTTTTGTGGGGGCTGACCTCTTAACTGTATGAGGATGCGAAGTTTCTGCTTCGTGCCTTGGATACAGTTCAGAGATTCAGGAGATTTCCGATGAGCAACGCAACAACCATCACCAACCTCCAACAAGCACTGCATATGGAACTGACAGCGGCGCATCAGTATCAGCTGCACGCCCATGTGCTAGAAGATTGGGGCCTCGACATTCTCGCCGAAAAGATGCGCGGTGAGATGCAAGAGGAGATTGGGCATTCTGACGCCTTCATCGAGCGAATTCTGTTCCTTGGTGGCGTTCCTGAACTTGAGTTTCAGAAAACTCCGGCGGCCGCGGGTTCTTTGGAAGAGATGTTCGCTGCGGATCTGAAGGATGAAACCGAGGCCGTTGATTTCTACACCAAAGCCGCGCTGCAGGCTGCCGAGGTCGGGGATGTCGGCTCGCGTACTCTGTTCGAACGTATCCTTCTGGAAGAAGAAGGTCACAAAGACTGGTTGGACACTCAATTGAACCTGCTGAAGCGTTTGGGTGAGGCGAATTTCAGCGCGAAATTCGTATCTGGCGCGTCAGAGCAAGCCTAACGGTTTTGACCAACCTATCAGACGGCACAGGTATTTGACGGATCTGCACAGCGCCTGTGTCGTCACTTCAAAGTGACGTGTGGGATGGAAAAAACTCTATTCCAGTCCTCTTCAACTGACTAACTGTTGCACAGACCACAACAGGAGAGTTCCGATGACCGATCAGATCCAGGACGCTAAAACCTTCACCAGCCTTCACAAAAAAGGCGATCCGGTCATCCTTTTCAACATCTGGGACGCAGGCAGCGCAGGCTCAGTTCGGGATGCGGGCGCACAGGCCATTGCGACCGGAAGCGCACCGGTTGCCATGGCTCAAGGGTTCAGTGACGGGCAGAACATCCCCCTTGAGGCTGCTTTGGATAATGCCCGCCGCATTGTCTCAGCCGTCGATCTGCCGGTGACGCTGGACTTTGAAGGAGCCTATGCGGAAACTTTGCAGGGGGTCGCGGAAAACGTGAAACGTGCGCTGGAATGCGGCGTAGTCGGGTTCAACTTCGAAGATCAGGTCATCGGTGGCGAGGGCCTTTATGACATGGCGGTTCAGGCCAAGCGTGTTGAAGCCATGCGCAAAGCCTGTGAAAGTGCAGGCATCCCCGCGTATGTCAACGCGCGCACCGATCTCTTCCTCAAGACACCGGCTGACACGCATGACCAGGCTATGCTGCAGGATGCCATTGCGCGGGCCGCGGCCTATGAAACGGCGGGCGCCAGTGGATTTTTCGCGCCGGGCCTGAAAGACGAAACAATGATTGGCCAGCTTTGCGAGGCGACCAACCTGCCCGTCAATATCATTGCCCTGCCCGGCACACCTGAAACGTCCAAACTGGCCGAATTGGGCGTGGCGCGTGTCAGCTATGGGCCGGTGCCCTACCGTCAGATGATCACGTGGCTGACCGAGCAGGCGCAGGCCGCTTTGAACTATCAGGGCTAACCGCGCCCAATTCGGTAGTATTGCCTTCCGAAGTAGTTTTCTTCACCTTACGGTTGAACACTGCAAGCTGTGGATACCGGCTCTGAGGGACACGCGATCAATCGGCAATCTTGTGACCATTCTGACCTATGGCAGGTAGTCTTCGCTTGGCGGACCACAAAATATGGAATAACCTGACTTTATGTTGAAAAAATTCTTTCAGGCGCTCAGGCCGCCTCAACATGAACACCTGCCCGACCCGGATGCCGAGCTTGCCCTGGGCGCGCTCATGGTGCGTGTGGCGCAGGCGGATCGGGATTACAAACTGGAAGAGATCAGCCTGATCGACAAGATTTTAGCCCGTCTTTACCAGCATAATGCGATCGAGGCGGCAAAAGTTCGGGCAACTTGCGAAAAGCTTCATGCCGCTGCGCCCGAAACCGACACTTTTGGTAAGCTGATCCGGGAGACGACGGACCTGAAAGAGCGTCTGGCCGCGCTCGATGCTTTGTGGGAAGTTGTTTTGGCCGATGGCAGCACAGATGAAGGCGAGATGAAGATCGTCGAAGAAGCCCGTGTCGCCATGGGTTTGAGCTTTAATGACAGCAAGGCCGCACGCGAACGCGTACAAAGCCGCTTGGATGTGAGTTAGGCGCTCGCTATATCTAGCCCATGTTCAGCGACTTTCTTTCCAGGCTCACGCAGCCTCAACCCGACCCGCTTGTTGACGACGACGCCCGCCTTGCATTGACCGCCTTGCTGGTGCGTCTGGCCCGTTCCGACAACGACTATTCCGATTCCGAGATGGCGCGCATCGACCGTATTTCTGCGGAACGCTATGGCTTGTCTCCGTTCGAAAGCGCCGCACTGCGCGCGCAGGCCGAGGATTTGGAGGCCGAAGCCCCCGACACGGTCCGCTTTACCCGTGCCATCAAAGAGGCTGTCGCCTATGAGGACCGGCTGGCCGTGGTCCAGGCCCTGTGGTCCGTAGCGCTTGCTGACGGTCATCGCACTGGCGAAGAAGACTCTCTGCTGCGTCTCGTGGTCAGCCTGTTGGGTGTAAGCGACGTGGATTCGGCCTTGGCGCGCCAAAGGGCTGCAAAATCGTGATCGCAATGCTTGGCATGTATGACATGCCTGCGCTTCAAGCTGCCAATGACCGGTTCTGGACCTTGATCCGCAATCATCTGGGTTATGGCCCAGATCACCTGACCAGAGATCAGGACATGTGGGGGGTCTGGCAAGATCCGAATCTGATTCTGGCTCAGACATGCGGAATGCCGTACCGGACCCGACTGCATGGTCATGTGCAATTGGTTGGAACGCCAGATTATGGCCTGCCAGATTGCCCGGCTGGCCATTACAACTCGGTTTTTGTCAAACGTCGGGATGATACCCGCGACCTCACAGATCTGACACAAGGTACCTTTGCCTATAACGAGGCTGTGTCTCAGTCCGGTTGGGCGGCCCCAATCACGCATTTGGCACAGTTGAACCTGCGCCCCGCCGCAGTTTTGGAGACGGGCGGGCACGCGCTTTCTGCGCAAGCCGTGGCCGAGGGGAAAGCAGACTTTGCAGCTTTGGATGCGCTGACATGGCATCTGCTGCAGGAATACACCGACCAGAATGACCGCCTGCAAGAGGTGACGAGGACCGTGCCAACCCCAACTTTGCCCTACATTACCGCACAAGGGCAAAACGCTGCGCAAATCGCGCTTGCCGTGCGCGCAGCCATTGAAGGTCTAGAGGACACGGATCGGCAACAACTGTCCCTGAGGGGCCTAGTGGACATTCAGGCTTCGGATTACCTGGCTGTTCCCAACCCTCCGACCCCAAACGCCTTACTTTCGAACAGCTGACCAAATTGTCGAACGCATTTAGTCATTTTGGGCGTTTGAGGTCTTGATTCTGTCATTTGCGCATTGCATTGACCTATTTTTTCGGTCCTAGTACCGCACCAACACCACCAACCACTGGACTGCCCGTGACAGAAACCGCTCCCGTCATCGAAATCAAAAACCTTCACAAAAGCTTCGGTAATCTCGAGGTGTTGAAGGGGGTGGATATTACAGCTCATCGTGGCGACGTAGTTTCGCTGATCGGCTCATCGGGATCGGGAAAATCAACGCTCCTGCGCTGCTGCAACCTTTTGGAAGACAGCCAGCAGGGAGAGATTCTGTTCAAGGGCGAACCTGTCAAATGGTCCGGTGAAGGCCATGCGCGTCGCCCTGCCGACCCCAAACAAGTCATGCGCATTCGCACAAACCTGTCGATGGTTTTTCAGCAGTTTAATCTGTGGGCGCATATGACCATCCTGCAAAACGTGATGGAGGCCCCCGTGACCGTTCTGGGCCGTGACCGGGCCGAAGTGGAAGACAGTGCGCGCAAATATCTGGAAAAGGTCGGCATCGGAGATAAATGCGACGTCTACCCCGCCCAGTTGTCCGGCGGTCAGCAACAGCGTGCCGCCATTGCGCGTGGTCTGTGTATGGAACCCGAAGCGCTGCTGTTTGACGAACCGACCTCGGCACTGGACCCCGAGCTTGAACAAGAGGTCATCAAGGTGATCAAGGATCTGGCCGCCGAAGGGCGTACCATGATCATCGTGACCCATGACATGAAAATGGCTGCCGACATCTCAAGCCACGTGGTGTTTCTGCACCAAGGTCTGATCGAGGAAGAAGGCACGCCCGAAGATATCTTTACGTCACCCGAATCCGAACGGCTTCGGGGCTTTCTCTCCGCCACTCAGGCGGCTTAACTTCAAATACAGAACCAAACTGGGGAGTAACCAATGAAAAAACTGATTCTGTCCACCGCAGCACTGGCGCTGACTGCCGGTATCGCCATGGCCGACACCGTCCGCATGGGCACCGAGGGCGCCTACCCTCCGTATAACTTCATCAACGACGCCGGTGAGATCGACGGTTTCGAGCGTGAGGTTGGCGACGAGCTGTGCAAACGCGCAAACCTGGAGTGTGAGTGGGTTAAGAACGATTGGGATTCGATCATTCCAAACCTGGTGTCGGGCAACTACGACACTATCATCGCCGGCATGTCGATCACCGACGAACGTGACGAGGTCATCGATTTCACCCAGAACTACTTCCCGCCTGCGGCTTCGGCCTATGTCGGTGCAGCGGAAGGCGTTGATGTTGCCGGCGGTATCGTCGCCGCGCAAACCGCAACTATTCAGGCCGGTCACGTAGCCGAATCCGGCGCGACGTTGGTTGAATTCGCAACCCCGGAAGAAACGATCGCAGCCGTGCGTAACGGTGAAGCCGATGCGGTCTTTGCTGACAAGGACTTTCTGGTGCCGATCGTCGAAGAATCGGGCGGTGAGCTGGTTTTCGTAGGCGATGATGTCCCGCTGGGCGGCGGTATTGGCCTAGGCATCCGTGAATCGGATGGCGAACTGCGTGGCAAGTTCGACGAAGCGATCACGTCGATGAAAGCAGACGGTTCGCTGAACGAACTGATCGTCAAGTGGTTCGGCGAAGGCGTTCCAACTTACAACGCTGACGGTTCGGTCGTTACAAACTAATCCGTATCAAGCGGTTCGGCGTGCCAGTCGCGCCGAACCTCGCCCGACAGCAACGCGGGCACGACGTTCGAAAGACGCTACATGTTTTCCTACTGCGCTGATCCAGACACGCTCGGAACATTCCGTTGGTTTTCTTGTTACCTGACCAACGGTGTCCACTGGTCCTTCTACCTGTCTTTCCTGAAGGTATTGGGATTGCTGGCCGTGACCGCGCCTGTTGCGTTGGCGTTTGGCTTTATGGGCGCAATGGCAGCCCGTTCTCATTTCCCACCACTAAGCTGGCTGGGAAAAGGGTACATCGCCATTGTGCGCGGCGTCCCCGACATCGCATTCTTCCTGTTTTTTGTTATTGCCCTGGATCAGGCGTTCGAATGGACGCGGCATAAAATCCTGTGCCCCGAATGGACCGACCCGATCCGTCAGGGAAATGATTTCATCGTGTGTCAGGCGGCCAAGCTGCCATTGGGGACTGCGCCGGAATGGGTGCACGAAACCTATGGGTTCTTTCTGGCCATCATCACTTTCTCAATCGTTTTCGGAGCCTTCGCCGCAAACGTTCTGTTCGGCGGCATGCGGGCGGTACCGCACGCACAGCTGGAAACAGCCGAAGCTTATGGCATGACCCGTCGCCAGACCTTCTGGCGCATCCTGGTACCACAAATGTGGGTCTACGCCCTGCCCGGCCTGTCGAACCTATGGATGGTTCTGATCAAGGCGACGCCGCTTCTGTTCCTGCTGGGGATCGAGGATATCGTCTATTGGGCGCGCGAGCTTGGTGGCACCAAAACCTCCAGATTCACCCAGTACCCGCACGGAGACTGGCGGATGTGGTACTTCCTGTTCCTGCTCATCTTCTATCTGGGTATGACCCGCGTATCCGAGATTGGATTGGAAAAACTGATGCGCAAGCTGTCGCACGGACAGGCCACCTCGGGCGGTGAACTGCTACGCAAGGAGACCACGGCATGAGCTGCTTGCAGACCATTCAGGACTATGGCCTCCGTTCTCTTGGCATTGGCGAGCGTCTGCTGCCCAAGAACGATTTCACCCTGTGCGAGCAGTTTACACTGATCGGGTCAGGTATGATCTGGAATGTGTATTTCGGGATCATGGCACTGGCCACCGGGTTCTTTCTGGCCACCGCCCTGGCCGTCGGCAAAGCCTCGACAAACAAGTGGCTACGCAAACCTTCGGAATGGTTCATCTTCCTGTTCCGCGGTTCGCCCTTGTTTATCCAGTTCTTCTTTGCCTATTTCTTCTTACTATCGCTGAAGAAATCCTACCCGATGTTTGATGCCTTCACCTCAGCCTGGTTGGGGGCGCTGATCGTGCTGTTCCTGAACACCGCTGCCTATTCGGGCGAGATTTTCTATGGTGCGCTCAGATCCATTCCCAAAGGCGATATCGAGGCTGCTGATGCTTATGGCATGACAGGTTGGGCTCGCTTCCGCCGGATCGTCTGGCCCACCATGCTGCGCCTGGCATGGCCGGCTTACACGAACGAGGCGATCTTTCTGTTCCACGCAACGACCCTTGTTTTCTTCTCGGCCTTCCCAGCCTGGCAACAACGCGGAGACGCGCTGTATTACGCCAGCTACTTTGCCGACAAGACGTTTAATCCATTCGTTCCCTATCCGATCCTGGCCTTCTATTTCATCTTGCTGACACTGGTAATCGTCTGGGGGTTTGGCGTGATCAACAAGCGCTTGAACCGACATCTTCCAGCTGCCAGGCAAACCAAGATGCGTTTCAAACTGAACCTCGCGCGCTGATCTTCAGCGCGCGCATCGCATCAACTTTCAAAGCCATTCGAATGGCGCAACGCGTGCAGTCGCGTGAAAAACAAACCTGTTTTGAGAGAAGTGGTACCGCCTCCCTGGCTTGAACAGGGGACCTCTGGATCCACAAGCGACAAGCTCTCGTCATTTTTTATTTTATTTTCAATAACTTATGTAAGAAATTTCTCTGCTTTATTCAGCATTTATTCACGGCAGTCTCTACATATTGTGGCATTGTCAGGCATACTGACATACATGTTGATCAATGATCCCCCAAATCGATGTGGACGATCGCCGCGTGGTGGTCTGCGAGGTCTCGGACCATCGGAAAGACGACACGGAATACTTCAAGGCTCTGCACGACCACATTCGCGGCGACGGCGCAGCGCACTTTCTGCAAAAAATGCTCGACCGCGACGTTTCCGGATTCAACCCAATGGCAGAGCGTGTGATCACGGAAGCGACCGTGGAACAGCGCGCTAGGTCACTCACGGGGCCGCAGCGGTGGTGGGCCAGCAGCGTCGAAGACGGCGAGCTACCCAAAGAATTGGTGCTGGCATCGTTCTCGGAAGCAAACAGCGAAGTTGACCCAATCGAAACGGGCTGGGAGGGGCGCACATTCACGGTTTCTAGGCAGAATGTTCGCGAGGTTTACGAGGAATGTGCGCGCGGTCACGGCAATGAGCGATACGACATTCCATATGGAAAGGCCTTCTGGAACCAACTTCGTGCCTGTGGTGCATTCGAATTGGAGGTTTCTGCATCCAACACTGACCGACAGGTGATTATCGGTGATTTGCCGAGCCAAAAAAGAGCGTTAGCCAATTTTCTCAGGGGCGCTGTGCGCGATTAGAAAACAACAAAGGCAGAAAAGTCAGAAAAGTATTGAATTCTCTTACGGGGAAATGAACGTACTAAAACACACACGCATTTCCCCGTGTGAGAAACCTGAAGTTTTCTTTGTTCTGCAGCCTTTCGGTATCGCGCGCGCCCGTGGACGCGCCGCGCGCAGTTTGGGGCCGTGTCAAGAACCGTCGTGAGCGACGCAGGCAAACGGCGCATTCCCGCGAAACCACAAACCAATGGCGATCGAGATACACAAAGAGATAGACTTGGTACCAGCATTCAATGAGGCTTCGTCGATCGAAAGGTAGGCGTCGGGGTGGGTTTTGTCAGGCCGGGCATAACCCCGAAAATACCCCCCCATCCCGACAAAAACACGGGGGCGAGTGGAGCTTGGCACCGCCACAGCCCGTCACCCCTTCCCCAAAAATTTTTCGATTTTCTAAGAAACGCTACGGCTGCCTTCCGAACACCGCCCACGATCCTTTTTTCGATTTTTCCCGAATACAAAACTTCAGACAGCGGCAGGCTGGTCGCTCATCCGTATCCGTTTTGAGCTAGATGCGGACGTTCGCTGAAAAGTCATGAACGACCACTATGGGGACAAATACGCGGGCTGAATGCGTGGTGTGGCGACCACTCGCCAGCAACGCATTCACTTCACCCTTCCGATTGCCCAATAAGTCAGCAAATGCACGAGTGTTCTAGGTTCAAACTCATTCCCGCAACTCAAGTAGGAGGTGCTTACGACACACAAACCGCGTCGACCTGGTGTTTTCACGCTCTGCCCGACTCCAGCCCAATCGCTTCGACCAAACTTCGAAAAACGGATCAGATCAAACAGACCTTTTCGGCCAGTTCGTCAATCAGTACGCGTTGGTTTTCACTGTAATCAACAGGAAGATCGATCAGGTGTACGCCACCTACTGCGAACGCTTGCTCAAAGGTGGGTACCAGATCCTCGGTTCGCTCCACCCGGTGGCCGGTCGCGCCATAGCTTCTGGCATATTGCACAAAATCAGGGTTGTTAAACTCCAGCCCCCAATCTTCAAACCCGGCGTGAGATTGCTTCCACCGGATCATCCCATACGAGCTGTCGTTCAGAATGGTCACAACCAGACTGAGGCCTTGGCGAACGGCCGTTTCAACCTCCTGACTATTCATCATAAATCCGCCGTCTCCACAAATCGCCATCACACGACGGTCAGGATAGAGCTTGGCTGCCATCATAGCTGAGGGTAGGCCGGCTCCCATTGTGGCCAGTGCATTATCCAGTAAAACGGTATTAGGTTGGTAAGCCTGATAATTGCGGGCATACCAAATTTTATAAATGCCGTTGTCCAACGCAATGATATCGCTGTCGCGCATGACCTTACGCGTGTCAGCCACAAATCGCTGTGGGATTACCGGGAACCGCGGATCATCTGCGCCTTCGGAGATGTGCACATCGGTTTCCTGTTTGACCCGCTCAAAGTAGCTGCGGTCAAAATCCAGTGGGCCACCAAGCTTTTTCCCCAGTCGTTCGATGGATTGCGCAAGATCGCCGACAACCTCGACCTGCGGGAAATAAACCTGGTCAACTTGCGCGGCCTTGTAGTTCACATGGATCACCTTGGTCCCGCCTTCTTTCATGAAGAATGGCGGTTTTTCCACGACGTCGTGACCCACATTGATAATCAGATCAGCGCGTTCGATCGCGCAGTGCAGATAGTCCCCATCGGATAAGGCTGCCGTTCCCAAAAACAGATCAGACCGCTCGTCGACCACGCCTTTACCCATCTGAGTGTCAAAGAAAGGAATCTGCGTGTCATTCACAAACTTACTAAGTGCGCTGCGAGCATGCTTTCGGTTGGCTCCCGCCCCCAACAAAAGCAAAGGCATTTCAGCCGAGCGGATCATCTCGGCCGCCTCATTCAGCACCGTGTCACCAGCCACGGCGTAGTAGCGCGGATGGGGTTGCAGGACCGGATCGGTGGTATCTTCGGCCGCTATATCCTCGGGAAGTTCCAATAGAACGGCGCCAGGACGCTCCTCTTGCGCGACACGAAACGCTTCGCGGATTAACGATGGGATGGTGTTGCCGTGAACAATCTGCTTGGACATCTTGCAAATCGGGTCGAACAAACCCACCACATCAATGATTTGAAACTGGCCCTGTTTCGATTTCTTGATCGGCTTTTGGCCCGTGATCATGACCAACGGCATCCCACCCAGATGCGCGTAAGCTGCAGGCGTCGCAAAGTTCGTGGCACCAGGCCCAAGTGTCGCCATGCATACCCCAGCTTTACCCGTCAAACGCCCATAAGTCGCCGCCATGAATGCCGCTCCTTGTTCGTGGCGAGTAAGAACAAGTTCAATTTTGGACCTTCTCAAAGACTCCAGCACGTCAAGGTTTTCCTCGCCCGGGACAGCGAAAACATACTCAACACCTTCAGCCTTTAGCGCTGCGACCAGCAAATCCGAGGCTTTGGTAAAGGAGGTTGCGGTTTGGTCAAAAGCGGACATGTGCTCTCCTAATATCACAGTGGATCCGTTGGTCAGGCCTGAGATGCAGGTGAAAATCTATTCCTTCCCAATTAGGGTCGGTTCGCTCGGTTTTCGCCGGTTTGCGGCTACTGGAAATCAAAAAACAAAGCATCCATCTCTACCCATCGACCGTTTTCCAATACAGCACGCGCGAGACAGGGCTTCAACAGCCGTAGCAACCGACAATGTCGTGTTGCAAGCAGGCCATCGAACTCCGCGTTAGACCAAATACTACTGACAAGACATCCGCAATTATCGAACAGTATTTGTTCGAACCTCTGACGCGAGCATGGCGTCGCAGCGGTGCCGCCAATACAGGACGATTTCCTTGCTTACGTCGATCCTTCAACGTGCAAAAAAATCTTCACTACTCGGGGCGACAATGGGAACTGAACATACAGCATCACCGCCAATCAAGTAGCCCCACGGCTGGTTTTGAATTATTTTTCTGGGATCGATTTTGCATGGAAGAAGGCTACTAAACCCCTCCCCGCAACAAGATGTTTTTTTCGGCAAGACGGCACAAGTTATTCGTCTTTTTCATAGACAATAAATGGCGTTTTTTTAGCCACCTTGTCGTACAGAACTCGACCTGCGTAGTTGAATTCTTGAGTTGTCCAGTAGGTGGTTGGAACACCGTCCTGCTTGGCGATCTGGAAGACAGAGTCGATCAGAGCTCGACCAACGCCTTTTCCCCTGACCTTTGGATCAGTGAAAAGATCCATAAGATAACACGTATCCTCCACCGACCACATGAACCTATGGTAGAGATAGTGCGCTAATCCAACCGGTTTTCCGTCCAACTCAGCGATCAGACAATTGTATTCGCCTGCATCCGTTGACAACAGTCTATTGAAGGAAACCTCATAGACTTCTTCTGGGACAGAGGTCTCGTAGAAATCCAAGTATGCTGTCCACAGTCGGCGCCACTGTTCGTTGTCTCGCAATTCGAGCGGACGGATAGTTAAGCCTTCTGGCATGGATGGTTTCTCCTTGTTTTTTTATGCGTTCAATCGAGATCGCGTAATACAGTCAAATGAGCTAATGCCCGACATCCACTCGGTCATGTAAAAGTGGAATGTCCTTATCCACCGCCTCGCCCAACTCCTGGGCGTATCGATGGCCTGAATAAACCGCTGCCGCAATTATCGCCGGAGCGTCACAATCACCAATACGACGAAGGCTAAACTTCAAGTCCTCAAAACTCATCCGCCCTAGCAATCCGCTGTAGAGGCCATCATTTGGCTTCCGAGCAGTAACCATAACAATATTGGCAACCGGAACGGTCACACTTGGCCCACCATAGGTGCACTCCAACTCTGAGATTTCGCCATCGAAATGCTTGAGCGACTTTGACGGCAGGACCTCAACCCCCAATCGAAGCAGATGCGTTCGGATGCGCCAACGTTCGGACGTTTTTTCGGCCCAGTCAGAAACACTGTCAGATGGTGTAACCAGCGTGACGGCATTTCCCTGAGCCCGTATTTTCTCAGCGATAACGCTGGCCATGTAGTAGCCGTCCCCATCGAAAACGAGCGTCGGTCCATCGGGAAGCTTTCCATCCATGATGTCATCGGGGGTGAAAACGCGACTTAGGACGGCTCCTTCTGCGACCGGGACAAAACGTTCTTCGTCAAAATAATCCTTCCGCCAGGTCGCGCCGGTTGCGATCGCAACGTGGTCAGCATCAACAGCCAAGATATCGTCAACTGTCAGCGGGCTTTCACGGTAGATTTCAACGTTGGGCATCTCGATCAATTGCTGCTCGCGATAATCTTTGACGCGAATGTACTCGCTCATTCCAGGCAGAGCCGCTTCGCGAGAGACCCTGCCACCCAACTCACGAGTAGCTTCTGCCAATTGAACATCATACCCACGCACGCCAAGTGCCCGTGCTGCTTCCAGTCCAGCAGCGCCTGCCCCTACGATCAGAACGCGTGCATCTGAGGGTTTCTCACGAATGATTTCAGGGTGCCATCCTTTGCGCCACTCCTCCCCCATTGTTGGGTTCTGAGTGCATCGAATAGGTACCCCTATCGAGTCACTGGCGTAACAAACATTGCATCCGATACACTCGCGGATCGAGGACAAGCGCCCTTCCTCAATCTTTTTGGGAAGGTATGGATCAGCAATCGACGGGCGCGCAGCCCCAATGAAATCCGTAATCCCCCGCCTGACTTGCGAGACCATGGTATCCGGCGACGTGAAACGACCAACGGTCACGACGGGCTTGTCCGTCACGGATTTGACCCAATGCATGTAAGGTTCAAGTGCGGCCTCTTTGGTAAAACGGGACACACCCATCTCGACAGAGTAATCTGCGATGTTGATATCCCACAAATCCGGCAGGTCAGAGAGCATCTCAAACATCTCTCGTCGCTCACCATAGATTGGCTGGCCATCCTCGCCGATCTCTTCGTCTGCCGAGAACCGAACGGCCACAGCGCACCGGTCGCCAACGGCGTCTTTGGTTTCCTGAATTAACTCCCGAGTAAGTCGCACCCTGTTTTCTAAGCTGCCACCATATTCGTCGCTGCGCGTGTTCACGCGCGGATGTAGAAAGTTCGAGATCAGGTATCCGTGCGTTGCGTAAACATAGACAACGTCAAAACCCGCGTCTCGTGCCCTTATAGCGGCCTTTCGATGCCAGCGGCGTAAATCCCGGATGTCCTGCTTGTCCATTGCGCGTGTCTGAAAAGGGTGCCCTTTCGCATTGGGGCGACTGTCTACATCCATGCTCGGCAAGCGGGAAAACAAGTTGTTCGAGTTGGCGCCTCCGTACCAAAGCTCAGCCCCTGCAAGGCTACCGTATTCGTGAACCGCATCGGTCATAAGCGCATGCGCCCGAACATCACTGTCATCCCAAAGCGACGCATAAGGGTGCGGCAGGTCGTCAGATGATGGATGGATAGAGTTGTATTCCGTGCATATGACGCCCCATCCGCCTTGCGCCTTCACTTTGCGCATCGCGGCAAGTGTGCGCGGGTATTGCCAGCCCATACCGGTACAGTGTGGTACCTGATAAAACCGATTTGGCGCAGTAACCGGCCCGATTTGGACTGGTTCGAAAAGGATGTCGTAGCGAGAGTCCCTACCCATATTTTTAGCCTTAGTTAGCTGCGTCATTCGCTGGATGATTTTTTTTGAAGTTTCCGGTTTGAGAGCCGTTCTGTTTCAATCACCGTTGTTGAACACGGGCATTCGAAAGTGATCCGGGTAGACCTTGGAAAGGAAGGCGGTGATGTGATCCCGGGCAACAGAACGTTGAAAATTCTCGGGGTAAGTCAAAAGCTCTAGCCAGATTCCGTCGTAAAGAGCCTCGAGTATGTTGGCGACTTGCGTTGGCGGGATATCGTCGTATCCACCGTCCTCAGAAATTTCGGAACACAGGCGCAGCGCGATATTGTACCGCTCCTGGTCGATGTCATTGATAAGATTGCGGTAGACTTTGCGCCGCCCTGCCTCTCCAAAAAACGCAAACCAAACGGCTAGTTTCTTTGGAGTGCAAATTTGGGGGTGAAAATGCGCATCGACGATAGCCAACAGCTTTTCTGGCGCTGACAAGCCTGCGCTATCGAAGGCTTCCAACCACTGTTCGTGGTGTTCGTTGGCGAGAAACAGCAGCGTTTCTTCGAGCAATTTTTGTTTGCTTTTGAAGTGGAAGTTGACGATGCCGAGCGACAGACCTGCAATCTCGGTCACGGTGGACATGGTCGTTCCGCCAATTCCGTTCTGAGCAATCGAGTCGATTGTAGCGTCGATGAGTTGCTGACGCCTCACCTCTTTGGACTCGGTACGTCGTCGCCCCTCAGGGTTTGTTTTTTCGATTGGCGATTGTCTCACCCGAATGCATCCCATCAACTAAAGCAGTTCATCGGTTTTGCCTTCCCCCAACAGCCATTTTCATCCAGCCAGTGAGGATTTGACATCTAAAGGTTATATGTCATTGATTGAATGATCATTCAATGATGAAGGGAAAATGATGTGAAAACAATCCCCATGTTCGCAACCGTCGAACTAAAGTTCCGACCAAAACGTGAAAAGCGGGTCGTGTACCATAGAAATAACCCTGCGATGCAAAGCCCCCAGAGGCTCAATGCGATCCTCAATGGCCACCCACGCTGCATCGGCCTGCAATTGATCCCTAAACTCGATAACTGCCATAAGCGAATGATCACGCTGCTCGTCGGTATCGTAGCCACTTGTGGGGTTGCGTATACACAAAGGCGTCCCGTTCGTGGCTAGACCTGTCGTGACCAAATGTTCGACAAACGCGCTCCAAGCTTGCTCGAAGGCGTCGAATTCGACGGTTGGCTTCAAATCAAATTGGTTCAACAGTCTTGGCATTCGTCACAAACCTTACGGCAAAGCATCGTCAGCCAAACTTATGCAATTCCCCCCGCAAGGCAAGCGCGAGGCCCATAGATGATCCGCAACGAAAACCCCGTCATCGCGAACAGTCTGTGGTCAGCAACTGCAGCTTATCCGACCGAGTACCCCCAACTCGTTGGCGAACAGAAATCGGACGTGACTGTGATTGGAGCAGGGTTCACCGGGCTTTCGGCAGCGATTCATTTAGCCGAGCAAGGCGTCAACGTTATTCTGGTCGATGCGCAGCACCCAGGATGGGGAGCGTCGGGACGCAATGGCGGCCAAGTCAACGTGGGCCTAAAAGACGGGCCGACGGGCATCAAAGCAAAGTTTGGAGATTTCAGGGGAACCAGAATGATCCAAATGGCCGGTGACGCTGGCGACCTTGTGTTTGACTTAGTGGACCGGTACGACATTGAGTGCGATGCAAAGCGCCCTGGCTGGCTGCGCGCCGCTCATACCCACAAAACACTCAGGGAATTGCACAAGCTAGCCGAGGATTGGGACAAATACGGCGGGGGCATGAGACAGCTTGATCAAAGCGAAATGAAACGTCTTACCGGGACCGAAACCTACCTTGGTGGTGTTCTGGATCGCCGCGGTGGTGTTTTGCACCCGCTGAATTATGCACTTGGACTGGCTGAAGCAGGTCGCCGCAATGGCGTGCAAATCTTCGGCGAAACGCCTGCCAATCAGATTAAATCCGAAGCCGGCCGCTTTCGCGTCGAAACTCCCAAAGGAGCTGTCATCTCAGAAAAAGTGCTGATCTGCACGAACGCCTATTCTGGAGATCTGCATCCGCGGTTGGCTAAATCAGTTTTACCCGTTCGCTCGGTTCAGGTAGCCACGTCGCCCCTGTCCGACAATGTCCGCCAGTCAATTCTGCCAGAAGGCAACGCTTTGTCAGACGCACGACGCCTACTTCTCTATTTCAGGCAAGATGCCGACGGTCGCTTTCTGATGGGAGGTCGCGGCACCTACAACGACAAGTCCACTCTCAAACAAATTGAGCGGTTGAAACGCATTTCTGTCGAACTTTTCCCCCAATTGTCCAGAGTTCAGTGGGAATACGAATGGGGTGGCTTTGTCGCTTTGACAAAAGATCATTATCCACACCTGCATGAGATCACTCCGGGGGTTATGACAGGTCTGGGATACAATGGGCGCGGCGTAGCCATCGCCACGGCAATGGGGCGTGTCCTTGCCAAATGGGCAACAGGAACCAAAGCGGACGAGCTGGAATTTCCGGTTACTCTCCTCAAACCACTGCCCTTCTCATTCGCGAAAGAAACTCTTGTCGAAGCAGAAATCCTACGCCTTAAACTCTTAGACAAGTTGGGCCTTTAGTGAGCTGGCAAACAGCGCCGACTACCGGTTTTTAGAGAAGAAGCGAAAGGTCAACGCGATAGCGGCCAAAGAGAGACCTGAGCCGTACCCAATCCAAACTCCATTGGGGCCGAACCCAAGCCAAAAGCCCAGCGCATATCCAAGCGGCAATGCAAAAAACCAATAGGCAATCAGGGTAATAGCAACAGGAACGTGATTGTCCATCATGCCCCGGAAAGCGCCTAGCATCGTTCCTTGCACACCATCTGCAACCTGCATTGCCGCAATCACAAGGAACATCGATATCGCGAGAGAAACGACCTCTGGGTCATCTGACAGGCTGTTTGCCAAAGGGGCACGGCCAAACAAAATACCAGTCACGACAACGGCCATCCAACCAACGACCACCAACAACGAAGCCAACACAATCGGCTTTAACCTTTCTCTTTCATCGGCACCAATTGCCTGAGCTACGCGTATCGAAATCGCAATCGAAACGCCTAACGGCACCATGTAAATGACGTCACTGACCGCGGAAACGATTTGATGCGCGGCGAGCGCGGCGGCGCTGAACCAACCAAGCATAAGGCCGGCAACTGCGTAAGCGGCCCCCTCCCCCAGATAACCAACGGATATAATGAAGCCTTCTTTGATCTGCGCTTTGACCTCGGACCAGTCGAAAATCTTGGCCCTCAAGAAACCTCTCTTTCTTTTCCACACTCGCAAAATCACGAGCGCCATGATCAACGGCACTATCTGAGACAACAGACTTGCCATCCCGGCGCCGAGGAGACCCAGACCCGGCCAGCCACCAACTCCATGGATCAAAACATAGTTTGAAGGGATGTTGAAACCGACCGCAAGAAACGCAAGACCAACTCCAATCCACGGACGGTCCATGGCGTCAAAAAGAGCCTTCAGAGTATAGAAAACCGTAAAGGGCACCAAAAGTAGGCACATCGCGATCCAGTACCCACCTATTAGACTGACCACTTCAGGCGGCTGCCCAATCCAAGAAAGAGCAGGCTTAAGGCAGATCATTGCAACAGCGCCAACTGACCCCACGACCAGGGCAACAAAAATCCCGGCGCTTGTCGCTGCTGCCAGCCCTTGGTCACTCGTTTTCCCAAAAGCTTCTGCCATGCGCACCCCAATTGCGGACACAAAGCCGTAGAGCGCTGAATAGAAAATAATCAGCACCGAGGCCGTAATTGAGACCGCCGCCAAAGGAAGCGTTCCCAACGGGGCCACCATCACTGTGTCAACGACACCAATCAAAGCAGCAGCAGCAAGAGAAATGACGATCGGGAGAGCAAGCCGCGCAAGGTAACGCGCCTCTTTTATAATGGCGCCCCAGGATGGCCGAGGCCGCTTCGATATCCGCACTCGCGTCATATTGTGGGGCCTTTCAGTCGAAATTGACTAAGCCGTATCTCCAAGTAATTCTGGAACCAATCGAACAAGGCATCCCCAGGCAGCTTGCTCCGCCTGCTTTCGGCTCAGGCCTTCCGGAGCGAGATGCAATCGTTGCCAATAGCCATCCGTCAATGTCTCCATCCATTCAGCCATTTGATCTGCTGAAATAGCGTCGTCTGCTGAGAGCAGTTCATTCCAGATCAATCTCAAAGTCTCTCTTCGACGTGTCTCAAAATGCTCGGCAACTTCGTCATACTGCAGTTGAAATCGAAGCTCGCCCCAAAATGCATACCAAAGGGGCAAGACATCGGGACCACAGGCTTCCGGGTGGAAGTCAGCTTTTATCAAAGCCCTTATCTTTTCGGCCGGCTTGTCCCCTGCTAGCTCTAAAGAAGCTGTCCAGTGCTTTTCGTAACGCTGGTAAAGGTCGCGCAAAGTTTCTGTCAGAAGACCTAGTTTTGACTTGAAGTAAAACGCCGCGACACCCTGAGAAAGCCCAGCCTCAGACGCGACCGTTGCAAGCGTCGTTTTTGCTAGTCCATGGGTCAATATAGAGCGGCAAGCCGCGTCCAGCAGCTGCCGGCGACGACGATCTGCGTTCTCCTTCCGCTCTTTGCGAGGACGTTTCCGCTCAGCTTCGACCAATTGTCGCTCCTCCTACGAATGCAGCCATCTACAGCGCGCAAAAAAGATGCGTCAATAGCTTGAAATTTATTTGAGCGCTCAAATAAACTTTACGAACGCGCACCCGATCTGTAAACGGAAGAGAAAGGGATGGAACAATTTGACGGTTGATAACAGATACGATGTGATTGTGGCTGGCGCTGGTCACAACGGATTAACCGCCGCCGCCTATTTGGCGCGCGCTGGCATGCGTGTTTTGGTGGTCGAAAAGAACGACTGGATCGGTGGCGCGGCAGTCAGCCGGTCGTTACACGAGGGTTGGACATACTCGAACTGCTCATACGTTTGTTCCCTCCTGCGGCGCGAGATTGCTAGGGACCTCGAGCTACCAAAATACGGTCTTCAGGTTATTCCGTATGAAGGCGGCGCGAGCTTCACGCGCGATGGGGATTACTTCGCCTACTATTCCGACCACAACGCTCTGAAGCGTGAGATGGAACGTCATTCTGAAAATGATGCCGACGCCTATCGCCGCTATTCGCAAGCCATCATGCGGCAATGCCGTTTTATCCGTCCGTTTTTACTTCGGGACGCACCGGACCCCGCTTCTCTCCATCCGCGCGATCTCGGCGAACTGGCATACCTCGTAAAAAAAGCACATGGGCTGGGTAATCGGGAGCTTGGTGAAACGCTGAAATTCTGGACAATGTCCATTGGTGACTTTCTAGATGAACACTTCGAAAACGACCTGATTAAAGCCCATTT
Source organism: Ruegeria sp. HKCCA5763 (assembly GCF_013034545.1). Lineage (NCBI taxonomy): Bacteria > Pseudomonadati > Pseudomonadota > Alphaproteobacteria > Rhodobacterales > Roseobacteraceae > Ruegeria > Ruegeria sp. HKCCA5763. The sequence goes on along the minus strand of NZ_WQGF01000001.1, from coordinate 484,856 downwards.
GGCAGGTTCAGGTATTATCGGAACCGGCCTCGGAGTGTACTCGCCCGGGACGGCCTACGTACTTCTTCATCACTACATGGGGGACATTGATGGCGGCATCGGTGCTTGGGGTTTCGCGCGCGGCGGGATGGGCGCGATCTCGAATGCGATTGCTGCCTCATTCAAAGAGCACGGGGGTACGATCCATACGGGTTCGGGGGTTGAGAAAATCCTCAGTAAAGACGGCCGCGTTGAAGGCGTGGCTCTTGAAGACGGCAAGGTTTTTTATGCCCCTGTCGTTGCCTCCAATATGGATATCAAACGCACTGTTCTGCACCATATTGACGCGGCCGAGTTACCGGATGACTTCACCAAGGCGGTGCGAAACTTCAAAATCCGTGGGTCTTCGGCTAAACTCAACATCGCTCTTGACCGCTTTCCAAATTTCCCTGCAGCACCCGAGCACACCAGCTTTCTCAGGGGTGATTTGCATGTGTCGCAGAGCCTCCTTGAACTTGAAAAGGCCTATGATGATTGGAAAGTCGGGCGCTGGTCGGAAAAGCCTTATATCGACATGCTCATCCCCAGCCAGATTGATCCGACTATGGCGCCAACAGGTGCCCACATGATGACGGTTTTCGTCCAATATGCTCCTTATGATCTAGAAGTCGACGGCGTTAGATCCGCAGAGAATTGGGATGAAAAGCAGCGCAGCGCGATGGCAGAAACTGTACTCGACCAGATGTCTGTGGCCTGTCCCGATATTCGCGAGCGCGTCGTTCATATGGAAGTGCGTTCACCATTGGAAATCGAGCGCGAGGTCGGTCTAACAGAGGGCAACATTTTCCAAGGCGAACTAACTTTTGATCAGCTTTTCTTCAATCGGCCCGTCCCGGGTTGGTCGCAGTACAATTTACCAATCAAGGGGCTTTATTTGTGCGGGTCGTCCGCTCATCCCGGCGGTGGGGTTATGGGAGCCCCAGGTGCAAACGCTGCCCGGGCTATTCTCAGGAAAGAAACACGACATGGCCGAATGAAGGGGTATGCCGCATGAGCCAATTTGATGCGATTGTTATTGGCGGCGGTGTAAACGGCCTGATTGCCGGAACACTACTTAGTAGACGCGGCAAGAATGTCTGTATAATCGAGAAATCCGACAGGTTCGGCGGCATGGCGTCTTATTCTGTGGACGGCGGCCCGACTCTCGCCCACTCGCTTTACAACCTGAGCTCGCGGGCCTTGGGTGATGTCGGCATAGATACTCAACACCCTGTCCTGTCCGGTAAACCCGTCTCCACAGTCTCTCTGTCTGAGGATGGGCGGCACATCGTCTTCAAGAACGACGGCGTGTACTGGAGCGACGGGACGAAACATCCGGAATCAGATGCCTGGTCCGTTCTGACACGCCAGTTAATTACGTATGGAGACCTTTTGCGCCAACTCGCCGAGGCTCCACCTCCTGGGGGTCAAAAGGCCATCCTTTCCAGGGGTGGACTCAACGAGTTTTTGCGCCTGGCAAAACTGGGCATAGGCCTGAAAAAGCTGGGTAAATCTGAAATGCGGCGTTTCCTGCAGATTGTCTTATCCAATGTCCAAGACATTGTCATAGATGACCTTTCGGGAGGACCGGTGGCTGGAATGCTTGCTGCTGATGCAATCTGGGGGACAGCCACCGGTCCAAGATCTCCGGGCACGGTGTTCAATTTGATCTATCGTTTCGGTCACGGAGGGACCATCACTCAACCAGCAGGCGGGATGTGCGCGTTAACCGACTTGATGGTGGAAGCTGCACAAAAGGCAGGTTGCCTGCTTATGCCGGACACTGAAGTATCCCGCATTCTGTTGGATAACGATGCAGTCTCTGGAGTGGAAGCCACTGATGGACGAACCATTGCGGCACCCATTGTGCTCAGCAACCTTGCCCCAAAACTAACAAGCCGAATGACCGGCCCATCTGCCTTTGACATCGAAACGATGCGGCGAGTGCGAAATATACGGGCGCGTGGAACAACGGCAAAGGTCAATCTACGGCTAAGGGATGGCTCCGCCCTACCCGGCCTGAGCGACGAGTTGGCTCAAGAACGTCTTATCTATGCTCCCTCTGTGGAATACGTCGAAGCTGCGTTCAATCCGGCCAAGTATCGTCAAATGTCCAAAGCACCTGTGATTGAAGCCTTCAAAGTGCAGACAGCCGACGGGGCAAGCTGGCTGTCAACCATTGTGCAATATGCGCCATCTGACCTTGAAGGCGGCTGGACCGAGACTGCAAAGGAACAGCTGGCGCAAATTACAGTTGAAACTCTTAGCCGCGCCCTGCCCGGCTTGGGTGATCAAATTGCAGGTAGACAGGTTATAACACCGGATCAAATCGAAAGCGCAACCGGAGCGCCCGGCGGGCACTGGCACCATGCAGAAATGTCTTTGGACCAGCTCCTGACACTTCGGCCCGCGAACGGGATGTCCAGATACTCCATGGGGCCGAAAGGGCTGTTCCAATGCGGTGCAGCAACGCACCCCGGTGGTGATGTCATGGGTCTCGCTGGTCGCAATGCGGCGCTGGCGACACTAGAGGCTCAGCCATGAGCATCTTTACCGATCCAAAACTCGGTTTGATACCCGGGCCGTTTCACAAAAAACTCGAAGAGCAAAATCGCGCACAAAATTGGTACGATTGGGCCGGCTATGCTGCCCCAGGTCTGCTGGACAGTGTCGAGTTTGAGTACTTCGCGCTGCGAAATCAGGCATCCTTGTTCGACATCTCGCCAATGCACAAATACCGATTGACCGGGCCAGACACGACCGCGATGCTCAATCGCCTCGTGACTCGGGACGTCCGAAAAATCAGCGTTGGTCGCGTGGGGTACGCAGTCTGGTGTGATGAAGAGGGTATGGTCATCGATGACGGAACTCTTTTCCATCTTGGCGACAACGATTGGCGCCTTTGCTGTCAGGAACAAATGCTGACTTGGTTGCTAGATGCTGCATGGGGGTTTGACGTTTCAGTCGTTGACGAAACTCACAGTGTTGCTGGACTTTCGCTGCAAGGGCCGACCTCTTACGCAGTTTTGGAAGCCGCTGGTTTAGATGTCAGCAAGCTGAAGCCATTCGATCTCGCCCAAATTGACCACAGTCTCATGATCTCGCGGACGGGTTTTACCGGTGATTTAGGTTACGAGCTCTGGTGCGACTGGGGCAAGGCAGAAGCGCTTTGGGACAGAATTTGGAAAGGTGGCGAACATCAGGGACTGCGCGCCATTGGATACGAAGCTGTAAACTTGGCCCGCATCGAAGCCGGTTTTCTGACCGCAGGTGTGGATTTTCAACCGGTTCATGCTACCGAACGGTTGCACCGAGGCCAAACACCATTCGAACTTGGTCTGGGCCGGCTAGTCGACTTCAACAAAGGTCATTTCAATGGCCGGCGAGAGCTGCTGTCCAAGCGAGAGGCTCCAAAAAGCCTCCTCATGCGTTTCGATGTTGAAGGTTTCAAGCCCTCAGAAGGGTCATTGATCTACAACCGACGCAAAAAAGAAATTGGACACATAACGTCCGGAATATGGTCGCCGACCGCCAAGCGCAACATTGCGTTGGCCCATGTCCGTATGCCGGATGCTGGTCGGTCATCCGGCTGGAAGGCCGAGATTTACACTCTGCAAGAAGGCAAATGGCGCACCAGGATGGCGCGCCTCACACCTGTCACCAAAGCCTTTTTCGCACCGCCCCGCGCGCGTGCTACGCCACCGGCTCGTACCTAAAGGAGAAGCAGACGTGAACACCCTAGGTAATACACCAACCGACGGCGACCTTGTCGCTTGGGATCGCGACCATCACCTACATCCTTGGGCCGGAACCGACGGCTTTGGGTCCGACGAGTACATGCGGGTAAATACAGCGGATGGTATCTACCTTTGGGATGCTGCCGGGAAGCGATATATTGATGGCCCTGGCGGAATGTGGTGCACACAGATTGGATATGGGCGTCAAGAGATGGCCGATACCATTTCTCAACAGGTTATGAAGATGCCCTACGCGTCGCCGTGGTCGTTTACGACCGAACCCGCGGCCGTTTTGGCGCGAATGATCGCCGAACGTACACCAGGCGATCTGAACACGGTGCACTTCACGACCGGTGGGTCTACGGCCGTTGACACCGCACTGCGGACCGCACTTTTCATGAACAAACGGCTTGGCCGACCGGAGAAGAGGATCGTGATCAGCCGGGAGAAAGGCTACCATGGATCTACCTTTCTCGCCGCGACTGTCACTGGGAAAGAACGTTTCGAAACGAGCTTTGAGAAAGCTCAGGATCTGGTGCGTTTCCTTCCAGACGTGAATCCCTACCACCGGCCAGAAGGCATGAGTGTTGATGCCTGGTGCGACGCCAAAGTTGCTGACCTTGAGAGCCTGATTGCTGAGGTAGGTGCCGACCGTGTTGCCGCCTTTATCGCTGAACCGATCCTGTGTTCCGGTGGCGTGATCGTTCCACCTCCGGGTTATCATAAGCGCACGCTCGAAATTTGCCGGGCAAACGACATTCTTTACATTTCGGATGAAGTCGTAACCGGATTTGGAAGGCTGGGTCATTGGTTCGCCTCAGAAGAGGTCTTTGGCATCGTCCCTGACATTATCACTTGCGCAAAAGGTTTAACCTCGGGCTATCTGCCGCTAGGTGCCTGCGTAATCTCGGACGCAGTAATGAAACGCATTTCAGACGCACCGGGCGACGATGTTTTCTACAACGGCTACACATGCTCCGGGCACCCTGTGAGCTGCGCGGCTGCCATTAAAAATATTGAAATCATGGAGCGCGAGGACATTCTAGGACACGTTCAACGCGTCACACCGCATTTCCAGGACCGCCTAAATCAAATAAAGGAAAAGTTTCCGATAGTTGGGGATGTGCGCGGTCACGGGCTCCTCGGGTGCATAGAATGTCGCCCTGAACTGAACGTCGAGAGTTATGAAGCGCATGTGAAGTTTGGACAGAAACTGGACGATGCGTGCGAGGAGATGGGACTCCTCTTGCGACCATTTGGAAACATGGCCGTGTTCTCGCCCCCTCTGATCATAACTCTGTCGCAGATAGACGAAATGTTCGACATCATGGAAGCTGGTATGGCGCAGGTCAGCAAGGACTACGACGCATAACGGTCATCGCGCCCATTCAAAGTTCCAGTCAGATCAGGCAGGTTTCCGACCACGGATGTGATGCGGGCAATGCTCTCCGGTTTTCAACACTGGCTGCATAGCGTCCCAGATCTCGATCTGATGTTCAATAAACTCCGCACCATGACGAGCTTCCCAGTCGACTCGGTTTGGCCCGGTCAATTCCTCCAGCTCAGTAGCTGATACCTGAGCATACCAAGCGTTGCGGTTGACTAACTCTACGTCTTCAAAGCCAGCCAGCTCCATAGCAGCGCGGTACTTAGAGGGCGACGCCATCTGAAACTCCAAGGCTTCCATCTTTACGTAGTGCGCCATTTCCGGTGACATCTCACCATCATGATTGGTCAGCCAGTCAGAAGCAGCGAAATGACCGCCTGGTTTGAGCACACGATAAGCTTCCGCAGCCATCGTTACCTTGTCGGGGATGTGGATGATCGAGTCCTTCGAAAACACAACGTCAAAAGTACCATCTTCGAATGGCATTGGACCTGGAGTGACCTGTATGATTTCGACCTTTCCCTCCAGATCCGCCTGCCTAACTCGCTCTTTCGCAGTCGCGCAAACCGGGGCTTCTACATCAATCCCCGTAACTCTAGCGGCGCTGAACTCCCTTGCCATCAACACTGCGATCGCCCCAGATCCGCATCCTATATCAAGGATATGCTTATCTTTCAGATCAACCCCTTCAACAACACGAGCAACTTCTTCAGGGCCTCCCGGTGAAAGAAATCCCTCCCCCCAAAGCTCCTCCAGAAAGCTAATTGCCTGTTGGTCATATAGGATTTCGTCTGACATAGGATTCCCCCGCATCTGATTGTCAGTCAGTCACTGTAGTGAAACCTTTTCTCTCATCTCAGACAAGCTTTATCGCGAAATCGCAGGTCGAAGATTCAGCTATAATTGAATGATCATTCAGTCAGTAGACATCAAGTAATTTGACTGGTATTCGGAGATAAGAACGCCTAAAAGGATTTTCTCGCAATGGCTGACACCCTACCGACGCATGCCCAAACCGTGATTATTGGTGGGGGGTCGATCGGCGCGAACACGGCCTATCACTTGACTAAGCTCGGCCATACCGATGTTGTCGTTCTGGAACAGGGACAACTGACATCAGGGACCACTTGGCATGCCGCCGGCCTGATCGTAGCTGGCCTCCTTAAATCCGAAGCTGAGTGCGCTATCTACACGCACGGTCGAGACCTTTATGCGAACCTAGAGAAGGAAACCGGTATATCCACAGGTTTCCGCGACGTTGGATATCTGCAGATTGCAACCAATGAAGAACGCCTGCATGAGATGCGCCGCGTCGCCGCCTTCATGCGGCGTTTTGGGATAAACAACCACGAAGTCTCAGTGAAGGAAGCGCAGGATATGTTCCCTATAGGGGACCTATCAGACGTCGTTGGAGCATTCCTCATTCCGGAGGATGGTCGGGCCAACCCGGTGGACGTGACAATGTCTCTGACCAAGGGAGCCAAAAACAGAGGCGCACGTTTCTTCGAAGGTGTGCGGGTTGAAGAGATTTTAGCCAGGAACGGCACCGCGACAGGAGTCCGCACCGCGAACGGTCATACCATAACAGCCGAAAACGTTGTGATCTGCGGTGGCATGTGGTCTCGCCAACTTGGTGCAAAACACGGTGTAAATCTACCGCTCCAGGCGGCTGAACACTACTACCTGATAACGGAAAGTATCCCGGGCCTACCTCGCGATCTACCCGTTCTCGAAGACCCTTCCACCTTCACTTATTACCGTGAAGAAGTCGGCGGGATGATGTTAGGGCTTTTTGAGCCCTGCGCTGCGGCTTGGAAGCTCGATAGTATCCCGGATGAATGGCAATTCGGAGAGATTGAACCAGACTGGGAACGTGTTGGGCCCGACCTGGAGAAAGCCTATTCGCGCGTGCCTGACACCATGAACTACGGTGTCAAAAAACTATTCTGCGGTCCTGAGAGCTTTACGCCTGATCTTGCGCCGCTTGTTGGCCCGACGCCTGAACTGCGCAATCTCTGGGTTGCATGTGGGATGAACTCACTTGGCATCCTGAATGGCGCGGGTACGGGAATGGTTTTGGCCCATTGGATGGTGGACGGCTTGCCGCCCATCGATGTTACCGGCATCAACGTCAATCGCTTTTCCCGTGAAATGGCGACACCGGCCTTTCGACGCGACAGAACACCTGAGTTGCTGGGAAAGCTCTTTGGACAGCACTACCACAATGAGAACTACAAAACGGCCAGAAACGTTAAGCGTTCAGTGCTCTATGACCGTCTCAAAGCGGCCGGAGCATTTTTCGCCGAAGGAAATGGTTGGGAACAACCTGATTGGTTTGCTCCGACGCCCGAAGAGGCCAAGGTCGAGAACTATAGTTGGTATCGCCAAAATTGGTTTGAATGGCACGCTGAAGAACACCGGACAGCACGCGAGGATGTCATCGTAATGGACATGACATCAATGGCGTGTTTCAGCGTCGAAGGACCGGGTGCCTGCGCCCTACTCTCTCGCCTTTCTTGCAATGACGTTGATGTTGAACCCGGTCGTGTCGTCTACACAGCCTGGGTAAATGAACGGGGTGGTTTTGAGGCTGACCTTACAGTTACCCGGCTATCCGATCAGAGATACTGGGTCATCGTAGGAGAAAACTCGGCGGGTCATACCGAGATGCGCATGCGACGGCACATCTTGGACGACGAGAACGTAGTTATAACCGACATCACCGCAGGGCGCTGCCAAATCAACGTTCACGGCCCCAAGTCGCGCGAACTACTGTGCAGAATATCCGGAGCCGATTTGTCGGACGAAGGTTTTCCCTTCATGACGGCGCGTGAAATCGACATCGGATATGCCGTAGTCATGGCCTATCGCGTGACGTTTATTGGAGAACTCGGCTGGGAGCTTCACGTACCCGCCACTCAGGCCGTGCAGACCTACGATCTGATTATGGAAGCAGGTCGAGATCTGGGTGTTCGCAATGCTGGAATGCAAACTCTCAACTCCCTACGGCTAGAGAAGGCTTATCGTGATTTCGGAATTGACGTGGACAACACGGACAACCCAATTGAGGCCGGGCTTGGTTTTGCCGTCAAATTGGACAAACCTGGTGGCTTCATCGGCAGGGAAGCACTCGCCGCGATCAATGCGAAAGGCACGCCCAACAACCGGATGTTGCAGTTCCTACTAAAAGTCCCAGAGCCTCTCATGTACGGCAATGAGATGATTTATCTAAACGGCAATGAAGTCGGATATATTCAAGTTGGCGGATATGGACACACGCTCGGCGCTGCTGTCGGCATTGGTTTTGCCGAGATTGACGAACCGTTGACCGCGGACATAGTCGCTACGGGGCATTGGCAGATCGAAATTGCAGACGAGAAGTATGATGCAACCGCCTCGCTCAAACCGCTTTATGACCCCGGCATGCAAAAGATAAAGTGTTGAAGCGGCCGTTCGTTGCTTTTCCTCAGACCGGGAAGTGTTTTGGGAAAAACCGCGACAGCGAAAGCATGCAAACATCCCTGAATTCCCGACGATCAGCCACTTTGGGATACAACATCAAGCTTAGCCACGCCCCATCAGACATCGCCTCTACAGCACGGGCTGTTTTTTCCGGATCGAGATCGTCGTAACTACCTTCGGTAATCAATTCACCGCACAGGCGCAAAATTCGATCATATCTTTCGTTGTCATATTTATTATGGATCTTCAGATAATTAGGCCGGTACTTTGCCTGCCCCCAGAAAGCAAACCAGACAGCCAAGCGCTTGTGGGTGCAGATACTTTTGTCAAAATCCGCTCGAATGATGGCTGCCAGCCGATGTGCGGCTGTAGGTTCCGCATCGTCGTAAGACTTTAGCCAATTCTCATAATGCTCTTTTGCAAGGAAACCCAACGCAGCGTCATACAGTGCTTCCTTGCTGTCGAAGTGATAGTTCACAACGCCATGAGACAGATTGGCAGTTTCGGTCACATGTTTGAGCGTCGTGTCAGAAAACCCACGCTTAGAGATCGAGTCGATGGCCGCCATTATCAACTGCAAGCGACGAACTTCAGGAGGTTCGGTGCGTCGTTTTTTCTGAAGCTCATGCGTCTCCAATTTAACTCTCCTCTCTTTCGGCCATTTGCCTGTCCAGCAAATCCGCTCTCTGTTGTCGGAACATAATTATTGCTGCGATGGCAACGCAAATAGCAATCACAAGAATCATGATGGTTGCTAGCGCGTTGATGTCCGGCCTGAGGCCCAGTCGAATGCGTGAAAAGATCAAAATTGGCAAGGTATTTGCGCCAGGGCCAGTAACAAAACTTGCTATAACCAAATCATCGAGAGACAGCGTGAATGCCAGCAACCATCCCGAAATTAGTGCCGGCGTCAGCTGTGGGATCGTTATAGCCGTCAGAACTTTGAACGGTTTTGCGCCAAGATCGGCGGCCGCTTCTTCCAGTGTTTGCCCCACACCGGTTAAGCGTGCCTGAATTGTCACCGCCACATAGGCCATAGAAAAGGTAATATGCGCGATTGTAATCGTCGCAAAACCACGCTCTGCAGGCCATCCGATCACCTGGTTCAGAGAGATGAAGAAAACCAGCAAAGACAATCCGGTTATCACTTCAGGCATCACCAAGGGCGCGACCAACATCCCTCCGAACAAAGTCCGCCCCTTAAACCGGCCAAAGCGCACCATAGCAAGACCTGCCAAGGTGCCAAGCGCTGTGGCAAATGTAGCGTTCACAATGGCAATCTGAAGACTGAGTGAAACAGCACTCCAAACTTCGGCAGATTGAAAAAGCTCCTTGTACCAGCGTAACGACCATCCACCCCAAACTGGTACCAGCTTGGAGTAGTTGAATGAGTAAACAACCAACAGGATCATTGGGATGTAAAAGAATGCCAGTCCCAAGGTCAGCATGATGGTTAAGAAACGGGAGCGTTTGGCGTACATCTATTGCTCCTCCGCTGCTTTCCCTTGGTAGTGCTGGAAAACCATGATTGGCAGCACCAGTATGAACAGCAAAACAATCGCAACTGCGGCGGCCACTGGCCAGTCGCTGTTTCTAGAGAACTCATTGTAGAGAACCCGCCCAATCATCTGCACGTTGCCGCCACCTAACAGATCGGGGATAACGTATTCGCCGGTCGCAGGGATGAAGACCAGCAGTGAACCAGCGACAATTCCAGGCATCGTCAGAGGTAATGTGATTTTGAAGAAAGTGTTCGTTGGTTTGGAACCAAGGTCGGCGGCTGCCTCGTTTAGGCTGTTGTCCAGCTTCTCCATATTCGCGTACAGCGGCAGGATCATGAACGGCATATAGGTATAGACGATCCCGATATAGACGGCGAATTCCGTGTAAAGCATGCGGATCGGCTCATCGATCACCCCCAGCGCTATCAGAAGGTTGTTGATCGTGCCTTGATCCGCAAGCAGGCCCATCCACGAATAGACCCGCAACAAGAAAGACGTCCAAAACGGAAGAATGATTGCAAACAACAAGAGCGGCTTCGCGACCGGCCCCGATCGTACAATTGCATAGGCAATAGGGTAGCCAAACAAGAGGCACAAGAACGTACACGTTACTGAAATCTTGAGTGAATTTACGTAAGTGTCAAAGTACAGGCTGTCTTCCCAGATGTAGACAAAATTGTCGAAGACTAGGCGGATTGTCATGATCCCGTCACCTGTCCACTCAATTAAACTTGTGAATGGCGGGCTCGCAATCGCCAGCTCAGCTAAGCTTATCTTTGCGACAATGAAGAACGGTGCCAGAAAGAATACAAGTAACCAGAAGAACGGTATGACAGTGACGATCTGACGCCATCTGTTCTGGATACGCCGCATCACTAAACGGATCATGGGTTGTCGTTCAACCTGCGGCGGTTCGAACATATCCTCGGTGAAATCCGTCATGAGTGGAGCAACATGGCGCTAGACGGATCCCAGCTGATATTCACCTTGTCTTCCCAGGTTAATCGCTGCGCAGCATGCGTCGGACGTGACTGGTTGGGCTGAGTGACGTCGAAGATTTCGCCATTGGGAAGCCTTACCTTGTAGATCGATGTCTCTCCCAAATACCCAACATCGTCGATAACGGCCGCTGTCTGGTTCGCGCCCTCAGCAATTGCATCAGATTTCTCAAGTCGAATTTTCTCGGGCCTCAGCGCAACCCAAATCTTGCTGCCAGCCTTAACAGAATGACCGTGATCAATATAAACTTCGCAGAACTCGGTTTCGACCCGAACATGGTCGGCCCCATCCTCGGTCACCCTGCCCTCAAAAATATTTGCTGATCCGATAAAGTCAGCCACAAAGCGGGATTCTGGAAACTCGTAGATCTCTGTCGGAGTTCCAATCTGTTTGAAGCGACCCGCGTCCATAACCGCCATTCGCGAAGACAGGGTCATTGCTTCTTCCTGATCGTGAGTCACGACGATGAACGTGACGCCGACCTTGTCCTGAATGTTGGCAAGCTCAAACTGCGTTTGCTTGCGCAGTTTTTTGTCCAAAGCAGCCAAAGGTTCATCCAAGAGCAGCAGCTTTGGACGTTTGACTAGGGCCCGCGCCAAGGCAACACGCTGGCGTTGCCCACCGGACAATTGTTTAGGTTTTCTCTTTTTGAAATCTTCCAACTCAACAAGCTTGAGGATGTCGTGAACTCTGTCCGCAATGTCTAGCTTGGGGACATGGTCTTGCTCCAACCCGAAAGCCACGTTTTTTTCGACGGTCATATGCGGAAACAGCGCATAGCTTTGGAACATCATATTGGTCGGACGTTCGTAGGCTGGCACATCGGCCATATCGACTCCGTCGATAGTGATTGTGCCACTGTTCAATTCCTCAAACCCAGCAAGCATTCGAAGCAGTGTCGACTTTCCACATCCAGATCCGCCTAAAAGGCAGAATAACTCTCCTTTGTAGATATCCAGATCAACATTGTCGACAGCGGTCACTGCACCATATTTCTTGGTTACGCCTCTGATTTTGACCAAAGGTTGCTGCTCTTTTTGATCAAGCCGTGGTTCTGGGCTGACAGCCGTGGAAACAGTCAATTTGGGCCTCTTAGTCTGCCAGTCGGGATCCGGGGATTCAGTAGCGAACCGGTCAGGTCCGCTACTGAATTTGCCAGTATGGGTGGATTTAGTTTCCGGCCTTAAAGTCAGTCCAGGTACGTGTCTGCAAGCGCTCGACCTTGGGAGGAAGAACGGCGGTCGTGTACATCTTGGCAACCTGATCCGATGTTGGGAACGCGGCTGGGCTGGAAGTTACAGCCTCATCGACCATCGGCTTGGCAGTCAGGTTGGCGGTCGCGTACCATGTGAAGTTACTATCATTAGCCGCAACCTCGGGGCGCATCATATAGTTCAGGAAAAGATGTGCGTCTTCTTTGTTCGCGGCGTCTTCAGGGATCAGCCATCCATCTATCCAAAGCTGCGCTGTACGATCACCTTCGGGCAGGAAGAAGTCTAGCACGACACCAGTGTCGGCTTCAACTGCGCCAGACATGGCAAGGAGACCATCAGGGCCCCATGTGGTTGAGACACAGAACTCTTTCTGGGGCATCCGTTGATAAGCATAGTTATCGAAGGTTTTGATGTATGGCCTGATTTCCGCCAGCATCTCTCCAACCTTCTCATAGTCTTCCTTGTTTGTGGAGTTCGCATCCAGGCCCATATGCGCCAAAGCCATCGGAATGATGTCGCCTGGGGAATCCAGGAATGAAACGCCGCACTTGGACAACTCTTTCATGTGAACAGGATCGAAAACCATATCCATCGATCCTATGGGGGCATCTGGATACGTCTCTTTCACCAATTCTTCGTTGTACGTGACGCCGTGCGTTCCCCACATATATGGAATGAAGTGTTGGTTGCCTGGATCCCATTCACTTGACAACTGCTCCATGATTGCGGGGTCGATGTGCTTGATATTGTCCAGCTTCGACATATCCAGCGGCGCAACAATACCCGCTTTTATCAATCGAGCCGTATCACTGCCGGCATGACTAACCACATCATATCCGCTGTTTCCCGCTAGTAGCTTCGCATCAATTGCTTCGGCAGAGTCATACGGATCATAAATAACCTTAATACCGTATTCTTTTTCGAAGTTCTCGATTGTGTCTTCAGCGATGTACTCTCCCCAATTCGTAACCTTCAACACACGCTCTTGCGCGTAAGCCGATCCCGAAACTGCAGTAGTAGTTGCCGCTATAACTGTAATTCCGGCGATTTTCCTGATTGAGTTCATAACTTCGCTTCCTCTCCCTGAGTGGTGGCTGAATTTGTCTTGCCTTATTTGCTAGTCTGTCTTCTCGAATGATCGCGCCTGCGTTGCGGGCGCGATCACCAAGCACCCCATTCTCCCAAGTCGCTATATTTTTATCTGACTGGTCATTCAGAACGGTAGTCCGCTGAATTCTGCACTGTCAAGCTTGGCTGAATGAATTTTGATCATATCGCTACATATCACTGGTTTTGTATCTGATTTGAGCAGGTAAATCGAAAACCATCGACCAAGGAAACCTCACGGGCGTGACTAGCAGCACATTTTTGAATGATCATTCAGTCAGAAAAAGTTGACGAGCAACTCAATTTAAGCGACACCTACACTCAGTCGAAGAGTGGCGGATCCAGCAAGGCAAAATTTTCAATCTTGGACACTGTCCCCACCTGAGACCCTAACTGACCAAACCAAAACTATGCGGGTTGCTCCGATGCGCGACGAAGCCAGAAACACAGAAATTCCCGCCAATTGGGACCGTCGCGGGTTGCCCGGCTGGTGCTATCACAGCAACGCCCTTCTTGAACTCGAGAAGAGCGAACTTTTCAAAACGCATTGGCAAATCGCGTGCCACGTTTCGGATGTTCCGGAACCCGGTAATTTTCTGTGTTTTGACATGTGCGGTGAACGCGCCCTGATCTTGAAGGACAGCAACTCGGACATCCGCGCGTTTCTAAACGTTTGTCGTCACCGCGGCTCTCGGCTGGTCTCGAAAGAGCAAGGAAAATGTGCAAACGCTCTAGTTTGCCCATTTCACGGCTGGGTTTACAATCTTGATGGAACGTTACGCGGCGCCGCCCGTCCGGAGTCGTTCCCCGATCTAGACAAGCACGAGTTTGGCCTGAAAGAGATTGAAATGGAAATCTGGCAGGGTTTTGTCTTTGTCCGTTTCAAACCTGGACCCCAGCCATCAGTAGCCGAACTGCTAGCCCCGATTGAACAGGAAGTCTCTGCCTACAAAATGGCCGAACATGTCCCGACGGACGGAATCTGGACCGAGGAGACTCCTGTAAACTGGAAATCGATCAGAGATGTCGACAACGAAGGGTATCATGTCCCGCTCGCGCACCCTGCCCTTCAGGATTTATATGGTTCGACCTATTCAGACGAACCATATGTCGACGGCGTCTCACGCTCCGATGGAAGATTCACTCCGACGAAGGGCCGCAGGTGGGCTGTTCGCAACTACAAGAAATTCACTAGACCACAGCCTCACCTGCCGGAACACTTGCACAAAACTTGGCTTTACTACGGCATTTTTCCAAATGCGGTAATAGCCGTCACACCTGAGACGACCCTCTTTTATCAAGAGTTTCCGATCACGACGGATAAATCCATTCTACGGAGCGCGACATACCGAAACTCGAACGAAGACCGCCAACAAAGAGCGGCACGCTACCTTGCCGCTCGGATTGATCGAGAGACAGTGGAAGAAGATATTCAGCTCACGATATGGTCCAACGAAGCCATGGCTTCAGAGGCGTTCGAGGGCTTCTATCTTTCTGATCTCGAGTACGGCGTACGCTCCCATCATGACCATCTCAGGAAAATTCTTCCAATCTACAACTCTGAATCAGCACCTGGAGAAGATGAAGTCGCCGCGTTGAATGATGCGATGTCAGCTGAGCCGAAATCGTGACGAAAGGTATATTCAAAGTGGAGGAAGCAGAAGCTCAAAGGCAGTTCCTGGCAACGACTGTCGGAACGCCTGGTTCTGGTGCCACAAGATATGCAGCTGCGATGTATTTCTTTAAGAACGGAAAGCTTTCTGCCGAGATGCTGGAAATCTACCGAAGATGCAGCAAGTTTGACACGGAGGATCCGCTCGATCTGGCTAGATACGAGGGCGTTTCAATTCCAGAATTCGTTTGCAATCTATGCTCAAGAACTAACGAATGACTTCTCGCGCGCAAATGAACAAATCCTTAGACAATTCAGATCCTTGTAAATTCTCACGATGCTGAGAAAGCCAAAAACCTACTCCGAACATTGTCTCACAGGCCACTTAAAGTGTTGGAGCGAAAACATTGAAAGTTTATGACTTTGACGTCGTTGTCGTTGGTGCCGGAGCAGCAGGAATTGCAGCTACTCGTGCTCTCGAATCGGCGGGACTCTCAGTAGTCTGCATCGAGGCATCCAACCGCGTCGGGGGGCGCGCGCACACGGACACGGAAATCTTTGGCGTCCCGTTCGACGTGGGAGCGCATTGGATGCACACCGAACATGCAAACGCTCTGAAAGCTCCGGGTCTAGCACTTGGTCTTGATCTCTATGCGGCCCCGGACAACGCGGTGACGTATGGCTTGGAGGATGACGCTGTTCTGTGGGACGAGGTCGACGAAATTCATAGCGCGATAAAAGAAGCGGCGCGCATCGATGCAGAAATTGAAGCAAGTACCGGAATTCCAACAGACCGGTCCTTGGCAGACATTTGGCATAACAAAGGGCATTGGTCATTTACGGCAGCGATGACATTCGCGTTGTCAATTGCCAGAGATTTGCCGGATACATCTCTGCGAGACATCAGTGCCTGGGAGGGCGGAGACGATTGGTTTTGCCGCGAAGGCTTCGGACACCTCATTGCATGCACCGCAAAGGGGCTGCCAATTAAATTGGCCACTCCGGTCACAGAAATAAAATCTCTCACTGAAGGCGTGCAGATAACTACGGCCACTGGCAAGATCAAAGCTCGAACCGTAGTTGTTACAGTTTCCGTCGGCGTCTTAGCCGAAGACATCATCCACTTTGATCCCCCGCTAGAATCCGACCGACGCTCAGCGCTCGAGCTCATCACTATGGGAGACTACAATCACGCTGGCCTCCTTTTCCGCCCCGGAGCTTTGCCAGTGCAACCGGATACTTGGCTGACATACCACTTAGAACCCGACGCCAAAGGGGTAGCCCGTGGAGGTGGTTTTCTTTGCGACATCTCAAACACCGGTTTAACTAGCTTTGAAAGTTCTGGCAGCTTTTCCAAAGATTTGCAGGATGCGGGATCTGAAAGCGCCATAGAACATGCGCTCGAAACACTGGTTGGCTTCTTCGGCACGACAGTCAGAAAAGCCTTCATCAAAGGCCACGCCACCGCTTGGCGAAATGAACCTTATGTGCGTGGTTCTTACGCTGGAGCCAGACCAGGAGGCCACGACAAACGCGCTGTCTTACGACAGTCTCATGCTGAGCGGGTGCACTTCGCCGGTGAAGCGACACATCCTAACCAACAATGCTCGGTCAGCGGAGCCCACCTAGAAGGATTAAGGGCCGCGGAAGATGTGTTGGCGCAGTTAAGCTGAACACCTGGCGATCAATTTGCTCCAGCACTGGAACAATCTAAGAATTTCAAGCAAACCTTTCGACAAAATTCACAAGGCTAAACTCAGCTTTCGCGTGCTCTGCGGTCAATTCAGATCAAACTATCCAATCAATGAGAGATGATAAGCGGTTGAAAGTTTTGGGCGAACACCAAGCGGCTGTGTTTCAGCGGGGTGGCACTATGGGGTAAGATACTCTCTTTTGATTAGTTTTCTTGGATGCCCAGTAAGGAACGAAACCAGACTAAGTGTCACAGAATGTCTGTGTCTGCTCTGCAGACGAAGCCGCCATTCACTGCATTGCTTTGAAGATGCCCCGAGATCGCATCGCAGGTTTTCAAAAGATGACAATGCCCGAGCGTTGTTTTAACCTTGCTTTATGAGAGCTCGCCTTGCCGTGATCTTGATGGCCGACCTGGTCGGCTATACGTCCGCAATGGAGGCGGATCAGTCACTCGCAATCGGGCTGATCCGCGAACTTCGGGATAAACTACTGGAACCAGAGGCCGTACGAAGAGGCGGCGAGATACTGAAGCGTATGGGTGATGGATGGATAATTGCCTTTCCTTCAGTGTCAGCGGCAATCGAAACCGCTCAATTTGTGCAACTTTCATTGGTCGACCATGAGAAAATCAGGCTTAGGATGGCAGCTCATCTCGGGGAGATCGTTCAAGACGAGGCCGACATTTATGGCGCCGGTATAGACATCACCGCACGCCTGCAAACCGAAGCACCACCCGGTGGTGTGATGATCTCCGAAGACCTTAGGCGGCAGTTGGACAAAAAGTTCTCAGCGGGTTTCAGCGATGCTGGTACGTTCGATTTAAAGAACCTTGCTCTTCCTGTGAATGGGTTTCAATGGCGGCCCGCCACGCAGCGTGAAATAGAACATACCGAGTTGCCTTCTATTGCAGTCGAGCCGGTCACAAGTGCTCCCGAAACGAGAGAGACGCTTGAGGTTTGTGCTGACCTGCAGGAGCAATTGGTTCACAGTCTTTCGCGTCGCACTGGTGTGCGTGTAATTGCAACAGATTCAACATCCGAGACCAAAGCAACTTAAAGCCTGAGGTGCAGGTTGCGCTGCCGGGAGACCGAAGCAAGGATCTCGTCCAGCCTTACCCGCTTGGGAGATGGACAGGTAACTTGGTCGCGCTTCTTAAACGGAAGTTCAGAGGATTTGTTTGAATTAAGCGATCGGGCTGCAGAACAGCTCTCAAACGATTTACTTCTGCAGATCAACGCATTTGACGGTGACCGACTGAGCGACATTCCAGACGATCAACTGAGTCCAAGTGAGTTGAGATCCCGAGCGGCAATGCTGTTTTATCGTGCCACCATCGAGGACTATAATCATGCGGGTAAATTGCTTGAGCGCGCGCTTCGACTTGATCCCGAGAACGGATCCGGGCTTGCGATGTGGTGTGAAGCCAAACTGTACCCCTTGGAAGCATGCTATCGCGAGCCTGACCCTGATCTGCGCACGCGGATCATCGAGTCTTCGAACAAGGCTGTACAGGCAGCTCCTCGCTCCGACTATTGCTGGTACACGAGGGCACAGGTGCGTGCGCGCCTCGCGCGTGATCTGCATGGTGCGAGGAAGGACATTGATAGAATTTTCCGTCTGAACCCTAGCTACGTGTTGGGCATGGAGGCAAGCGGTTACACCGAAGTTATTGCCGGTAACTGGGAAGCTGCACGGAACAGTTTGGTGGGGGCTGTGAGTCGTTCCAAAGAGGATCCGTTTCTGCCATACCGGCTTTATCCCCTTTCCATTGCCCACATGATGGCAGGTGATAAGCAACTCGCGATCGAAGCTATTTCAGACGCAACTGAAATGCGTCCCTACTGCAGACACTTCTGGTTAGTTAAGGCGTGGATACTCAAGAAGTCGGGAATGCAGTCCAAAGCGGAAACTGCTGCAGAACGTGCTAAAGCGCTGTCTGAAAAAGCGGATATCCTGGCACAAAACCTTCATCTGCCTGAACCGATTAGAGAGGCTATAGGGTTGCCAGGTGATCCGATCCAAGCTTAGAGGCCTAAATGGGTTACAATAGCGTAGACTTATGATCGAATGGTAGACATGTAAGACGTTCCCGCCTTTCGATATTCTGCCAAGACCCAACCTGAAGCGCGCTAACTACTTTCACCTCGGGCGATGATATGCGTTATTTCTCAGGGTCGCTTTGGGCTCGGTGCGGTCATTCGCTCGATTCAGTTGACCGTCTGCATTGCGGGACACACCGGAAATTCGTAAATGGCTGGATTCCGCAGCCTACTCGATCAGCATGTGGATCTCAGCACGTACATCGGAGTTGCAAAATCCTGTTCTTCGGCCAAAGCTCGGAAACAACCTTAGTAGAGTTGAAGGAAACCCCATGGCTAATCTGGGCACACGTCCGATCAGGACGCGCGACGACATAGCTGAGTTCGAAGCCGAGATGACGCTCGACGAACGGTTGCCCGAGCAAAGCATCTTGGAGGTCTTTGAAAACAGTGCTGAGCGTGATCCCGATGCTGTTGCACTGACGATGTTGATGACCGGAGCACCAGATGAGCAGCCTCGTCGTGTCACCTACGGCCAGCTACTTGGGCAGATCCGGCGCGCAGCAAATCTTTTTGCCGAGATTGGAGGGGAGGCACCGGGCGTGGCGTATATGTTGCCCGCTTTGGTTGAAACACACGTCACGCTTTGGGGCGCAGAAACGGCTGGTTACGCTGTGCCCATAAACTTTCTTTTGCAGCCTGAGAGCATAGCAGAGCTTATCAAAGCGTCGGGGGCGAAAATCCTCGTTACTCTTGGCCCACACCCACAACTCGACATCTGGCAGAAAGCTTTGGCATTGAGGGAGCAAATCCCGGACCTCGTGCTGGTACGCGTTTCTCCCCCGGGTACGCCTGCTGAAGCCGGGGTGATTGACCTCACCGAGGCATTGTCTGACCAACCACAGGATCACCTGGCATTTGGGAAGGCCCGGAGCGGTTCTGATCTGGCGGCCTATTTTCACACCGGGGGTACAACGGGCGTTCCAAAGCTTGTTGCACACACGCATCGCAGTCAATTGGTTGCAGCTTTCGGGGGCGCAGCTATGTGTGGTTTTCGTTCGGATGATGTTTTTACGGCCACGTTCCCGCTTTTCCACGTCGCCGGCACGATTGTGGGCGGGCTCAGCTGTTTCATGGCAGGCGTAGAGCTGCTTGTGATGACGCCCGCGGGTTTGCGTAATCCATCGGTGGTCGAAAGCTTCTGGCGGCTTGTCGCAGATCACAAAGTCACGATTGTCGGAGGTGTTCCAACCGCGATTGGGGCGATCCTGCAGACACCGATTGGTGATAATGACGTCTCGGGCGTGCGGGCGGGTGCAACCGGCGCATCACTGCTTCCACCCGCCGTCGGGCAACGCTTCAAGGAGGTCACGGGCTGCACTTTGTTCGAAATTCTTGGCATGACAGAAGCGTCCGGACTGATCAGTATCGACCCACTGGGTGGTTCTGGCACTGCGGGCTCAGTGGGTTGGGCGTTGCCATACACAAGTGTCGACGTTCTGAAGCTGGAAAGCGATGGCCGTCTGGGAGAGGAATGCGAGGTCGGCGAAATTGGTGTAATTGCAATTACAGGCTCCCACTTGTCTCCAGGATACAGCGAGCCGAGCTTCAACACTGGGGTATTCGACGAGGGTGTCCTAAACTCGGGCGACTTGGGATACAAAGACGCTGATGGCTGCCTGTACGTTGCTGGCCGTTCGAAAGACCTCATTATTAGAAGCGGTCATAATATAGATCCGGCCATGATCGAAAACGCGATGAGCACCCATCCCGCTGTCGCGTTGGCCGCTGCGGTCGGGATGCCTGATCCTTATGCCGGAGAACTGCCCATGTGCTTTGTTCAGGTCCACACACCGGATGATGTTACGGTCGAGGAACTCATGGAACATGCTCGGCAGACCATCGACGAAAGACCGGCATGGCCCAAAATCATTGAAATTGTTGATGAGATTCCCCTGACGTCCGTGGGCAAGATTTTCAAACCCAGCCTGCGATGCGATGCTGCAAAGCTGGTCGTGAAAAATCTGCTTCGTGACGAACTTCAGGTGTCTGATGCCGATGTGCAGGTGGAGGCTGGAGGGCCACGCGGGCTTTGCGTGACGGTGAAACTGAATGATGCAAACACGACGTCCGGACCTCTTGTTGAGCAAAAGCTCAAGGATTTCCTGTTCGAGACGCGCATTGTGGGAGGATCGTAAAACGCGCTCGTCCTCGCTGCGCGAGTTTCCGATCGCAAAATTTATTGCACCGCGGACGCCCATTGTGCGAGCCTCTTAAACGATCGTATTGTTCGGGGAGGGCAAAATGGCGGTTCCGTTGGGTGTGATATCGGTCTTCGTCGGTCTGGCAATATGGGCGGGTCTGGCTGTTCATGCGGTCATGAAGAGAAAGTTCGTGCCCGTACTTCTCTTTGGCATTCTGCTGATGCTGTACTTGAACGCCGGATACGTCATTTACGGCCCCGCGGCCTCCATAGCTAACTTTGTCGGTATCTATGACGTGTTGATCAATTTGGGACTGAGCGATCCGGTGAGTGCCGCTGCCGTCTCCACGTGCCCAGACAATTCCTGCTCTGTCTGGGGCAACACATTCACAAACCATCCTGCGTGGGGCGTTGCCTTTTATGATCGTTTTGCGAATGGACCAGAGCTGAGATCGGCTCTGCTGCTTGGGCATGTCGTCTGCAATTCCATTGTTTTTGTGCTGATGCACGTACAAATGTTCTTTCCCGGTGGTCGGGGGGCGAACCACGCGATCCTCGGGCGCATCAGCTTTGGGATACTGACAGTTGGTGTTGGTTGCGCTGCGATACTCGCGGCCCAACACGGTCCTGTTGGAGAGTACGGCGGGGCCCTGTCGACATGGGGCTTTTTCTCAATGTCTATCTTCGTCTATGCCACCGCTGTTATGGGAATACTGGCAATAAGACGACAGGATACAGCCCAGCACCGTATCTGGATGTGGCGCTTTGTTGGTTCGATGTGGGGATCATTCTGGTTGTTTCGTGTTCTACTTTTTGTCATCGATCCGCTGTTTCGCGACATCGAAGCCCTCGCGATCCAGATTTGCATTTGGGGATCGGCGCCGGCTGGCATTTTGATTGCTGAGATGGTTCGAAGACGAGTCGATGAACGGGATGAAATCGCACCAGTCGTAGCTGAATAGGCTTTTTGTGCATCATCAGATTCACGTATGGCGATCCATAAGCACCATTCGAGACGGTCTCAAAAAGAGGCTGCTTAGGGCTCAACGAGGTCATTCGACCGTTTTTGTCTGATGACGGCTAAGCGCCGCTAAGCGGTCTTTCGGCAGCAGACAGTCGAACTTTCTTCATTTAGTGAACGCTCTGCACGATAACAGTCGCTGGCGATAATAGTCCGCTGTTACCGTGCTTCGAACATAACTACCGCCCAGCTATGCCGTGTAAGGCACAAGTATTCGCAATTCATGCCGAATTACGATATATAAAATAAATACTTGCCACGTTGCACCTTCACCTTCTGAGAACAGAGGAGTCAAATATGCCAACACCTCTCTTCAAGCCAGGTCATTCTGGCAATCCCGGCGGGCGACCCAAGCTGGACCCCGAGACAAGAAAGTTGATCCAGTCGAACGGCGAGGTCGCGGTGAAACGCATGAGCGACCTTTTGTCGATGGACGAGCTTTTCAATCGCATAGATGGGAACGGTGAATTTGTATCGGGAAAACTCTCTGGCAAAGAACAAATCGCCCTGTTAGCCCTAGCTCAGGACCGAGCATTTGGACGCGCTGATGGCGTTAGCATCACACACACCCACAGCGGAACTGTCGGTATGAGCATCAATCCGAGACAGCGGCTCAAAGATATCAGCCACCGCCTGCCAGAAAGATTGGCTCAGCAAAAGGTGATCGATTCAAAACCCGATGACGACGAGTAGTGTCCAACCATCACATAGCTGCTGTCTAAGTTGGAGGTTTGGGTTTGTATGCACAGGTCAATCGCTTGCGCGCGATAACTTAGGATTGACCCACCAATTTTGTGCGTTCGGTCCCTTCCGGTGGCATAGTGATCGTCGGCGCATGACACATCGCATCGGGAGAGTTTGGTAACCCTTGGTCTATAGCGCCGCAAGAAGTGCGGCTAGAAATCCAATCATTTCGTGTAGCGTAGTTGCCTTGGAGTTGCCTTTAGGTGAACGTCCCTACGATACTCAAGTGGCCTAACCACGTAAAATAATGAAATTTAAATATAAAATTGGTACCGCCTCCCTGGCTTGAACAGGGGACCTCTGGATCCACAATCCAGCGCTCTAACCAACTGAGCTAAGGCGGCACTCGTGAGGGGCGATTTACCGAACGCGCCGGGGGAATGCAAGAGGATTAAAGCCGAAATTTCCAGCTTTGTTCGACAAGATCGACCCCAAAGGAATGCACCGGTTTGCTGTCTGTCAGTTCCCACCCAAACGCCTTGTAAAGCGAACATGCCGCCCTGTGGCTTTCGTGGGTCCACAGAACCATTTCCTGATATCCTGCGTTCCTTGCAAAGCCTGTGCAGGCTTTCAGCAGCCGCTTGCCCACCCCATGACCGCGTGCCTCGGGGACAAGCAGAAACAAGCGCAGTTTTGCCGTGTGCTGATCCAGACCTACACAAAAAATGCTGCCCAGCCGTTGCCTGCCCTGCTCTGCAATCCAGCCTCTTTCGCGGGTGGGATCGTGGGATGCGATGAACTCGTCAAGGATACGTGCCACCAAAGGCGCGAAACTGTCGTCAAACCCTTCATCACGCGCATAGAGCCTACCGTGCTGTTCGACCAGCCAGGCGGCGTCGTCAGGTTGAAAGGTTCTGAGTGTAACATCATCCATGATTTATCTGACCGCAAAGGTGACTTGATTCTCAACCCCGTGCGCGCTAGCAGGAATGCTCAGTCTCGGAGGCACAGATGGGCATCAATACCGAACGCGACATTCAGGCGAATCTGCAAATCGGCCCAACCGATCAGGGTATGGTGCGCCTGTTCATCGAAGCTGACGGGGTGGAAATTCCGATGGATTTCGACCCGGAAGAAGCCGAAGAAATTGCCGATGAAATCCGCGCGGCTGTCCAAGCCGCTCTGGCCGTCAAAGGCTGACGCTAAAGCCGCGGATCGCGCAACGCGTGCAGACGACGTGCCGCATCTGTTGCAAACTTCTGGATCATCTTCTTCCGCCGTGCCGGGGCCAGTTTGTCCTCAGGAGACATGCGCACAATTTCTGCGTCATATGCGTCGGCGATGATCAAACCGGTTTCCGCGGGCAAAAGATCGACCGGAAAATCAGTGTCGACAGCCCAGAAAAACCGATCACACCACTCCAAATAGCCCTGCCATTTCGAATCTGACTGATAATCGGCCCGGCTGGATTTGCATTCGATCACCCAAAGCTCACCCTTGGGCCCCAACCCCATCACATCGACCCGCAAACCACGTGCCGGGACAAATTCCTCAACAGATACAAAACCATGCGTCGCAAGGTGTCGCGCGACACCCCGCGCCAGTTTCTGTCCAGGCTGCAAATCCAACACCATTCTTCAAATGTGAACAATTAGTGAACAAAAGTAAAGCACCCCTTCAGACTTGACATGATACCTTTTGGTACTGCATTAATATGATACCAAATGGTATCTCATTTGAGGGTGCTTATGGAAAACCAAACTCAAAACGCGTTTCGTGCGCTGGCTGATCCAACCCGCCGGGACATCGTGCAACTGCTTGCAGTTCAGGACATGACAATCGGGCAATTGACCGACCGGTTCGACATGACCCGAGCTGCGGTCAAGAAACACCTGACTGTTCTTTCTGACGGTGGCTTGATCTCGGTCGAAGTGCGCGGTCGGGAACGCATTAATCGACTTGAACCACTGGGGATGGCCCCTGTTCTGGATTGGCTCAGCTATTTTGACCAGTTCTGGGACGACCGCCTCAACTCTCTCAAGGAAGCTGTTGAAAGAAAATCAAAATGACCGATTCTGTATTGAAGAAATCAATATTCCTCAGGGCCGAACCGGAAACCGTATGGGCTTATCTTACGGACCCTGACCATTTGGCAGAATGGTTTCACAAACCGGAACGGCCGTTGGTCGAAGGTCAAAAGCTTGAGATGTTTGGCACCACAAGTGGAGACTTGCTGATCTGGGGCGAAGTTCGCGTCGCTAAACCTCCCAAGTATCTTGAATACACGTTCACAGTGAAACCCATGGGCGATGCTGTAAGCACCGTGAAATGGACCTTGGAGCCTGTGGCAGGTGGAACGCGTCTTGATCTGCGGCACGAAGGCTTGCCGCAGGGTACTGATGCCTTCGGACTGATCCTGGCCTTGGACAAAGGGTGGGACGAACACTTTGGCAAGATGCGCGTGGCTTTGCACGAAACTGTTGATGCCTGACCCCTTGTGCGAACCCGCCAGACACCCTAGTTAAACGCGTGGCGGGTTCTGCCCTTCTTGTGACAGGTAGCATTCTGGTGGCCTTAAGCAATTCCGAGGGGGCTGGCTCTGTTCAGGTCCTGGCCTGATTACCTGGCGCCCACCTGTACATACAGGTCCTCGGGAATCACACCGCACGGTTGACTGGTGGTCCCGCCGCAATTTCCCCTGAATTTCAGCGCTCTGCGCGGGCTTCCTGCTTGGCAAGTGCAGGCTTGAAGCTATGCACGACAGGCGATCCACGCCGTGGACCACCGGGCTTTTCGGCCATGCTCATGATCTTGTAGGCGAATTGTACCCCGGCAAAGACGATACCGTTCATGAACCAGATCATGATCAGCGCGATCAGACCGATTTCCGAGCCCGTGATCAGGTTGCGCAAGTTCGCCAC
Organism: Ruegeria sp. HKCCA5763; assembly: GCF_013034545.1. NCBI lineage: Bacteria > Pseudomonadati > Pseudomonadota > Alphaproteobacteria > Rhodobacterales > Roseobacteraceae > Ruegeria > Ruegeria sp. HKCCA5763. The sequence goes on along the minus strand of NZ_WQGF01000001.1, from coordinate 459,255 downwards.
GTTCAACGCCAATAGAACCCCGACAAACACTGCCGAGATAACAAAACCCCAAGCGACTTGAGTGATATACAGACGGATCAGTTTCGGCATCGCATCTCTCCTTGCGCTGATATCAGAAGTCTAGCGCTTGGAGGGCGACGGTAAAGGCGTCAGAACGCCTCGGGCTGAGCCTCGCGTGCCATGTGGTCCAACACGGCGTTGACGAATTTGGGCTCTTTGCCTTCGGGGAAGAAAGCGCGCGCAACGTCAACGAACTCGGTGATGACCACTTTGGGTGGCGTGTCGCTTTGGGTCAGCTCTGCCCCAGCCGCGCGGAACAGCGCCCGCAGGGTCGGATCGATGCGCGAGATCGGCCATTTTGCGACCAGAGCGCGGTCGGTCATCTGATCGATCGGCGCCTGATAGTTCACCGCGTTGTCGACCAGCGATCGGAACACGCTGATATCGCCATCCAGCATTTCTTCGCCCTCATAGACGGCGCCAAAACGGTGATCCAGAAACTCGTTAACAACCTGTTCAGTTGTCTGACCCGACTGCTCCATCTGGAACAGCGCCTGCACAGCATAAAGCCGGGCGGCGGATTTCATCAGGCGTTTCTGGTTGGCCGGTTTCGGCGCGTCTGTCTGGGTCATGCTGTCGTGGGTCCGTTGTTGTCGCCCGCCACAAGGATGGACTCGGACGGCGGCTTGAAGCCAACGCCCTTTTTGGAAGAGCCCCACTTACGGCTGAGTGCGATCAGATGCAAGGCCGCAGCGGCCGCCCCGCCACCTTTATTCATCTTTTCGGGGTTAGCCCGGACTTCGGCCTGTTCATCATTCTCGACCGTCAGAATACCGTTGCCGATACACAGGCCCTGCAGACCCATCAGCTGGATGGCGCGGCTCGAGTCGTTGCAGACGGTCTCATAATGCGTGGTCTCACCACGAATGACGCAGCCCAGGGCGACATAGCCGTCGAAATTGCACTGACGGTCGGCCATGGCGATGGCGGTGGGGATCTCCAGCGCGCCCGGAACTTCAACAACCTCGCAGGTGCCGCCTGCGGCATCGATCTCGGCCTTGGCACCGGCGATCAGATTGTCGGCAATCGCGCGATAGAACGGGGCCGCCACAATCAACAGCTTCACCGGCTTGTCGAAACTGGGTGTCGGCAGGATGCCATGCTTGTCTTGTTCAGCCATGATCAGTCTTCCTTCAAAATCGAGCGGGTGCCCACGATGGACAAACCAAAGGCGTCGAGCCCCAGATACACGGTTTCAGGCGAGTCGGTCAGCAGCACCAGGTCCTGAATACCCATTTTGGACAGGATCTGCGCGCCCAGCCCGGTCTGCTTGATGGTTCGCGGGCCATCATCGTCAATAGCGTAAAGTGAGTTGCGTGGTTGCCGGAACAGGCAGACGACACCGCGCCCCTCTTCGGCGATCTTTTCCATCGCACGCGGCAATTCGCGCGAAGATTTCGGCCCGAGACCCAGGATATCCGGCGCTTCGTGCAGCGCGTGCGTGCGGGTCAAAACCGGCTCAGGCGTCGAGATGTCGCCCTTTATCATGACCACGTGTTCGATGCCGTGGGTCTGATCGGTGAATATCCGCATTTCCCAATCGCCGCCATATTCTGACGTGACGGTCTGACGCGAAGTTTCCACCACCAGATTGTCATTGCGCGAGCGATAGCTGATCAGATCACTGATCGTGCCGATTTTCATGTCGTGCTCTTGAGCGAATTCAACCAGATCAGGCAGACGCGCCATGGTGCCGTCGGGCTTCATGATCTCGCAGATCACCCCGGACGGGTTCAACCCTGCCAGACGCGAGATATCAACGGCAGCCTCTGTATGGCCCGCACGCACCAGCACCCCACCCCGCTTGGCCCGCAATGGGAAGATATGGCCAGGCGTCGCGATGTGCGCCATTGTGTTCTGCTCATTGATCGCGGTAGCCACGGTCAGCGCACGATCAGCAGCGGAAATTCCGGTACTGACACCTTCGCGCGCTTCAATCGATACGGTGAAGGCCGTCTCGTGCCGGGACGAGTTGTTGACGGCCATCATCGGCAGCCCCAGCGCATCCACGCGTTCCGCTGTCATCGGTAGACAGATCAGGCCGCGCCCATGGGTCGCCATGAAGTTGATTGCCTCGGCATCGGCGAATTCAGCGGCAATGACCAGATCACCTTCGTTCTCACGATCTTCGTGGTCGACGAGGATATACATCCGGCCTGCGCGCGCTTCTTCGATGATGTCTTCGATCGGGCTGATCGCATCGCGCAGCTGGGCCTCAACCGGACCGGGGGTTTCAAAGCTCATGGGGCAGCCTTTCAGATGGCATGTTTGCACGGCGGAATAGACCACTCAGGCCCCAAAGGCCAGCCTGCAAACGGCGCAGATCGGGCGCGACGCGACGTATCAGGACATCTCGGCCAAACGCGCGACGTAACGGGCCAGCGTATCGATCTCAAGGTTGACACGATCGCCAACACGAACGTCGCCCCAGGTGGTCACCTCTTTGGTGTGCGGAATGAAGTTGATACCAAAATCGCAGTCTTTCACATCGTTGACCGTCAGAGAGGTTCCGTTCAGTGCCACTGACCCCTTTGGGGCGATAAACCGCGCCAAGTCTTTGGGCGCGCGCAGAGTCACACGGGTGCTGTCGCCTTCGTCTTCGACGGCAACCACCTCGGCCACGCCATCCACGTGACCGGATACGATATGGCCACCCAATTCGTCGCCAACCTTTAGCGCACGTTCAAGATTGACGCGTTTGCCAACAGTCCACGTATCCAGGTTGGTTTTCGACACGGTTTCAGCGCTGATCTGAACATCATACCAATCATCCCCCAGTGCGATCACTGTCAAGCAAACGCCATCACTGGCAATTGAAGCCCCGATATCAATACCGGACGTATCATAGGCTGTTTTGATACGGGCGCGCAGGTCTCCCTTCTGCTCCAGTTCGGTGACGGTGCCCATGTCGGTAACGATCCCTGTAAACATTCCGTTAACCCTCAGTCTCTACGCTGTCTTAGTCTCACCGCCGAGGTAAGCCTATCAGACCGCGCGAGCAAGCCCTGCCTTGCCGCGCCTTGCCCAAACGGGCATAGTTTCGACAATAAAGCCAAACGAGCAGTCCAAATGCAGCATACGCCCTTAGATCCAAAAGATCGCGTATTCCTATTTCTTCAGGGACCACATGGGCCGTTTTTTTCCGCATTGGGAAAAATGCTGCGTTCCACTGGGGCTCAGGTCTGGCGCGTCGGGTTCAACGCTGGTGACCAAGCGTTCTGGGCCGATAAGGCAAGCTATGTTCCATTCCTCGACGCAGCCGAGACCTGGCCTGAAACGCTTGCCGGGATCATCGCGGAAAAGGGCATCACGGACATAGTCCTCTATGGGGATACACGGCCAGTTCACGCGCAAGCGGTTCATGTTGCCAGGGCGCACGGGGCAATCGTTCATGTGTTTGAGGAAGGCTATCTGCGTCCTTGGTGGGTGACGTATGAGCGGAACGGATCAAACGGGAACTCGCACCTCATGTCGCTGGGCACAAATCAGATGCGGCTAGCATTGGAAGACGCGGACTACAAAACACCCCCGCCACCATCACATTGGGGGGACATGCGGCAGCACATTTTCTATGGCGCCCTTTACCACTGGTTCGTCATGTTCATGAACGGGCGATATCGCAACTTCCGGCGACATCGGGAACTGCCTGTGTCAACTGAGTTCAGGCTTTACTTCAAGCGACTGATTTTGATGCCTTTTCACAGACTTCGCCGCAGTATTGCGACAGCCCGTGTCAGGTGGCGTGGTCATCCGTACCACCTGGTCCTGCTGCAATTGGGACATGACAGCTCGGTCCGGGCACATTCCAACTATTCTGGCATGTGCGAATTTCTGGATCAGGTGATCGAGGGCTTTGCGCAGGGCGCGCCTTCACATCACAGGCTGGTCATCAAGGAGCATCCTTTGGAAAACCACCGCGAACCATTGCGCCGCCACGCAATGGCATGCGCTAGAAGGCACGGTATTCAAGAAAGGGTTCACTATGTCCCCGGCGGAAAACTGGCCAAGCTTCTGGATGAGGCGAATTCAGCCGTGACCGTGAACTCAACAGCCGGGCAGCAGGTTCTTTGGCGTGGTATTCCACTGCGGATTTTCGGGCGGTCCGTTTACGACAAACCCGAATTCGTGTCTCAGCAGCCTATTGCTGCCTTTTTTGCAGCGCCTGAACATCCCGACAGCGAGGCATATCGGTGTTATCGACAGTTCCTTCTGGAAACCAGTCAGGTGCCAGGCGGTTTCTATTCCCGTCGTGGTCGACGGCAGGTTCTGCGGCGTGCTGTAGACATGATGCTGAGTGCGAATGATCCATATCAGGTGATCCTCAACAAGAGCGCGGCGCGGACGCCACAGTTGAAAATCGTTGAAGGACAAGGGCGTGCTGTGACTGGAAGTTGAGCGTCTGACCGGATAGGCTGCGCACAAGTACAAAAAGACTGAGGACACCGGCAGTGAAGATCTCTCCTATGCGTTGGATGCGGGGGGTTTCCCTTGTGGCCGCAATCGGCCTGATGGCCGCGTGCCAGCTTCCGAAATCCGGACCGAACAAAACCGAAATCCTGGCAGGTGCTGTGCAGAATGGTGGCAACGCGTTTGTTGTCGAGGTCGATGATCGAGTGACACGTGCCACATCCGCGATCCCACAATTCGGCTTTTCCCCTTCGTTCAGCAGTGCCCAGACCTTGACCGCTGATACGGTTCGCCCCGGTGATGTGCTGAGCCTGACCATTTGGGAAAACGTTGATGACGGCCTTTTGACCACCGAAACTGGCGCGGCAACGGCGCTGGAAGAGGTGCAGGTTGATAGCGAAGGCTTCATCTTTGTTCCCTATGCAGGTCGCTTACGGGCTGCCGGAAACACACCGGAACAATTGCGCGTTCTGATCACAAACAAATTGCAGGAACAGACACCGGATCCACAGGTCGAAGTGCGGCGCGCTGCAGGCGACGGGTCCACTGTATCGTTGACCGGCACAGTAAACGCACCGGGCATATACGCGATCCAACGGCCGACCCGCTCTTTGTTGGGCATGTTGTCTCAGGCGGGGGGCGTCTCGGTGGCGTCTGACATTGCATTGGTGACACTGATCCGTGGCGGACAAAGGGGCACTGTCTGGTACGAAGACCTGTATCGGAATCCCAAGCTTGATGTGGCCCTTCGCGGTGGCGATCGCATCCTGGTGGAAGAAGACAGCCGGTCCTATATCGCGCTTGGCGCTACAGGCGGCCAGTCCCGCGTGGCCTTTGAAAGCCAGGACCTTTCTGCCCTTGAAGCACTTGCCCAAGTAGGTGGATTGCTGACGCTATCCTCGGATCCGACAGGTATCTTCATCCTGCGCAAAGAACGCGAGAGCGTGGCTCGCAGCATCACCGGCCGTGCGGACCTGAAGGGCGACCAACGCATGATTTATCTGCTGAATCTGACAGCACCCAACGGCCTGTTCATCGCGCGGGATTTCGTGATCCGCGACGACGACACAATCTACGTGACCGAAGCGCCATACGCACAGTGGAGCAAATCCATCTCACTTATCGCGGGCGGCCTGACACCTATTGCCAACGTTGCCACGCTCACTGGTAACTGATGCATGATCCCCGACGAGGACAGCTCAGCCGGGGACAGCCGTACCCGGCTGTTTGTCTATAATGGTGGCTTTTTGACGCAAAAGCGCCTGAAGCGGATCTTGTCCCTTGCTGGCTTTGACGTTCGTTTGGGCATTCCCAAAAGCGGTGATTGCGTAGGGGTTTGGGGCGACAGCCCAACTGCACATCGCGGCCTAACGGTCGCCGAAAAACACGACGCGCCGGTTGTACGGATCGAAGATGCATTCCTCAGATCGTTGCACCCGGGACGCGAGGGAGAGAGCCCCCTGGGCTTATTCATAGATCGCTCGGGGCTGCATTTCGACGCGTCAGCCCCATCGGACCTTGAAAAGACTCTGATCAATGAGCCGTTGGACGACACCGCCCTGCTGAATCGCGCGCGCGCTGCAATCGAACGGATCAAAGAACTGCATCTCAGCAAATATTCCGCCTTTGATCTGGCCTTGACCCCTCCGGACCCCGGATATGTTCTGGTCGTCGATCAAACGGTGGGCGACGCTGCGGTTACAGCCAGCGGCGCGGACCGGGCTCGTTTTCTTGAAATGCTGTTTGTCGCGCAAGAAGAAAACCCTGGCGCACAGATACTGATCAAGACACACCCGGAAACGCAGGCGGGTCATCGCCAAGGGCATTTCACCGATCAGGACCTTTCAGATCGGATCTCGCTGTTCAACGCACCGATCAGCCCCTGGCCCCTGCTGGAAGGTGCTGTTGCCGTTTACACTGTGTCCTCACAACTGGGGTTCGAGGCTGTTCTGGCCGGGCACAAACCACGTGTGTTCGGTCAGCCATTCTACGCTGGCTGGGGCCTGACACAGGATGAGAACCCAATTGCGCGCCGCCAACGCAACCTGACCCGCGCGCAGCTTTTCGCTGCAGCTATGCTGCTGTACCCCACATGGTACGATCCTTTTCGGGATAAACTATGCGAACTTGAAACAGTGCTGGACACGCTCGAAGCGCAAACCCGCGCGTGGCGGCAGGACCGGAACGGATGGACCGCCTCTGGTATGCGGCTGTGGAAACGCAAGCATCTGCAGCAGATATTCGGGCAGCACGCAAAGCTGCGATTTACAGCGGCACAGCCCGAAACTGCAGAGCGCCCACATATGGTCTGGGCCAATCAGGCACGCGACACCGATGGTGCGGTGCGGGTCGAAGACGGGTTTCTGAGGTCGCGTGGCTTGGGGGCAGAACTTGTCCCTCCACTCTCGTTGGTGACGGATGAAATCGGCATTTACTACGATCCGACAAAACCTAGCCAGTTAGAAGACCTGATCAGTCGACGTGAAACTCTACGCCCGGATCAGGAATTGCGGGCCGAGCGCCTGATACAGCGGTTGTTGGCAGAGGGATTGAGCAAATACAATATGGGCCAGCCCGCCTCCGCCCTGCCCGAAGGGCATCGTATTTTAGTGCCGGGACAGGTTGAGGATGATGCCTCGGTCCTGCTGGGCACCAGCACGGTGCGCAGCAATTTGGATCTGCTGAAAGCTGCCCGCAACGCCAATCCAAACGCAATCCTGATCTACAAGCCGCACCCCGATGTTGAAGCCGGGCTGCGCGAAGGCAGGATCGACGCCGCGACGTTGGCCGACATAGTCGTCGCTGACACAGATCCCGCCTCGCTTCTGCCCCATGTCCAAGAAGTCTGGACAATGACATCGCTTCTGGGGTTCGAGGCTTTGTTGCGCGGGGTAAAGGTTACAACCCTCGGCGCACCGTTCTATGCCGGTTGGGGCCTGACCACCGATCTAGGGGCGGTTCCAGTTCGGCGCGGTGCGAGACCGTCGTTGACGGGGTTGGTACATGCAACCCTGATCGACTATCCCCGCTACTTCGATCCCGTCACAGGCCAGCCCTGTCCGGTGGAAGTGGCGGTAGAGCGTCTTGCCCAAGGGAATTCTGTGCCCACTGGGCCGGTAAATCGAGTGCTGTCGAAACTTCAGGGCGCGTTTGCGACCCACGCGCATTTGTGGCGTTAATCCTACAGCGAGGGTTTGCGCCAGCAGTGCAGGATATCCCCGCCCACAACCTGCGTTTCAATCAGCTCGAACCTTGGTGCTTCGTCCAGTGTCTTAAGTTCCAGAGATCCAACGGCCGAAAGCCCGTCGGCTCCGATGGTCACCCCAGCGGTGAAGCCCACCAGTTCGTCCACCAGATCCTCGGCCAAAAGCGAAGCCGCAAGAGCCGCCCCGCCTTCGCAGAATACGCTTGTCAGGCCGGCCTGCCCCAATTGCTGAAGCAGATCCAGCGCGTCAATATGATGATCTTTCAAGGCGCACGGGATAAGTTTTGCGCCAAGACCCTCCCAAGCGCGTGCACGCTCTGGATCAGGATGATGGGCATGACAGAGCCATACCGGTGTTTTCGCTGAAGTGCGTGCCAACTGCCCCATCAAAGAGATGTCCATGTGACGCGACACCACCACGCGCACCGGCTGATGCGCGACACCCAGGTCTCGCACTGTCAGCGAGGGATCATCGGCACGCGCCGTCCCTGCCCCTACCATCACCGCATCGTGGCGGGCGCGCATCGCGTGCACGACACGCCGCGCCTTAGGTCCGGTGATCCATTGACTGTGTCCGGTTGAGGTAGCGATCCGACCATCAAAACTGCTGGCCAGTTTGAGGGTCACAAACGGCCGTCCCTGTTCGGTCTTTAAGAAAAAACCTTCCAGATCCTGCTCCGCCTGTTCTGCCAGAACGCCCGTTTCGACCTCGATTCCAGCCTCGCGCAACATGGCAAAGCCCTGCCCTGCCACCCTCGGGTCGCTGTCTTCCACGGCGGCCACAACGCGGGCGACGCCGGCTGCAATCAAAGCTTCGGCGCAGGGCGGCGTTTTGCCGTGATGCGCGCAGGGTTCTAATGTTACATAGACGGTAGCGCCACGCGCGGCCTGTCCGGCTTGGGCCAACGCCTCGGTCTCGGCATGCGGACGCCCCCCCGGTTGGGTCCAACCGCGCCCGATGATCCGGCCATCGCGCACGATGACACAGCCCACAGCTGGGTTCGGCCAGCACGTCCCTTGGCCGCGCCGCCCCAATGACAGGGCCAGCGCCATAAATCGCTTATCTGTTTCGTTCACTCGTCCGTCGGAGGCTGCGGCGGGCGCAGTTCGTGGACAAACTCCTCGAAATCATCGGCCGCCTGGAAATTCTTATACACACTCGCAAAGCGAACATAGGCGACGGTATCGATCCGCGCCAGAGCTTCCATGACGATCTCACCGATCTTGTTTGACGGAATATCAGTGTCGCCCATGCTTTCCAGCCGACGCACGATGCCCGAGATCATCTGATCGATCCGTTCCGGATCAACAGGCCGTTTCTGCATCGAGATGCGGATCGAACGCTCCAGCTTGTCGCGGTCGAAATCCTCGCGCTTGCCGTTGGTTTTAATGACCACCAGATCTCGCAGTTGCACACGCTCGTACGTTGTGAACCGCCCTCCACAGGCCGGGCAAAACCGGCGTCGGCGGATAGCCACGTGGTCCTCTGCCGGGCGTGAGTCTTTTACCTGAGTGTCGATATTTCCGCAAAACGGGCAGCGCATCCGCCGTCTCCTCGTCCCTTGTTCGGCCTCTTTTTGTAAGCGCTGCGGCTTACTTATCCACAACTATAGGGCAGCCGCTAGGATTTGGGTAGTCGGAATTTTCAACCGCTAGATAAAGGGTCAGGCCAGATGCGCGGCGACACGTCTTTGATGAGGTGCAGTGCGGTGTTCAAACAGGTAAATCCCCTGCCAGGTTCCAAGAACCATCCGCCCTTGAGACACAGGGATCGTCAACGACACAGGCATAAGTGCAGCCTTGATATGCGCAGGCATGTCATCTGGTCCTTCATATGTGTGCCGCAGGTAAGACATTGCCGGATGGTCGGACGCAGGCACAAGTCGTTCGAAAAACGCCTGAAGGTCGGTTTGAACCTCGGGGTCGGCGTTTTCTTGGATCAGCAGGGAACACGAAGTATGGCGAACGAACAGCGTCAGAACGCCATCGGCAGACCACTGATCCACCCATTCCCGGATGTCAGACGTGAATTCGTAAAGCCCCGGACCTTGGGTGTGCACAACGAATTCAGTCTGCATCGTGACGATCCTGTGGGTTTATCAGTCGTTGAAGAACGGCCGATAGTTACACCGTGAGTTTGCACCTTGTACAGATTCACTGTTGCCGGGTTGAAACCCGAACGAAATAAAGCTGCTGGGTTGCACCTCGGCGGTCTCAGGTTGCTTGATCGAAAACTGAACTGCCGTTCTGCGACCGGTGGTGACACTGGGCCCGTATCCGCGCAACACGTAGATCCTGTCTTGCCAACCCAACCCCAAGGTCCGGCGCGCATAATCCGCAGCCGCACACCAATAGCCTTCTGTGCGCTGATCCCCACGCGGTATAACTTCGAAATCCGTGGCGTTGATCGGCTCAGTACGATACCCGTTCCGCGCAGCATCGGCGGCCATGGGAACACTAAAGGCAACGGTCGCCAACGCGGCAAATGTGTATAACTTTTTCATCGTTAATCTTCCCTGATTGTGTGTCCCAGATAGGTTAGTCCAGCTTCTTGCATTGCACAGTGCCCCTCACGACCAATTCAGCCAGCCCCCTGCATTGTGTGATCCGGCGTGAGCCACCCGCGATACCGGATCAGCAATCCAAAACCCGGTGCCCGGGCTGAGACATCAAACCGGAATCGCCCTTGTGCATCCTGCCATTCTCGCGTGCGAGAGCGCGGCAACGCAAAGGCGGGCATCAAAATACCAAAGATGGTCAAGCGATGAATTTCGATGTGCAGTGCATCGTTCTGCCAAGCGGGTCGCAACCAAATCGAAATCGCACCAAAGTCTTCACGAACGCATTTCCGGTTTTCATCGTATGTCAGGTGCGAAGTGGTGCGATGCCCGCCAAAGTCGCGCTCCCAGGACACTGCTTTGCCCCGGTCGCGGATCGAAACCGAGACCGCAACATCTTTTCCACTAGGGGGAAATCCGGCCAGATAGGTGGCAACCGCCGCCAACACACCTCTGCCTGGCTCGATATCACATTGGCCGGAATACAATCCTTCTGTGCTGTGCAGGCGAAGAACCGCAGCGGGTAAATACTCGACCGATCCCAATGCCTGCAAGAACGGGTCATTCACCATCAATAACCATCGCTCACAAATCGCGCCCAAATATCAGGCCCCGGTACCAGACAAGTGCTGGATTTTCCGAACAGTTTATACCTGTTTCGCGCGATCAGACGATACGCAGGGTTTTTGAGCGCATTGGGCAAGAAACGGCACAGTGACAACAGCCGCCACATTCCGGGAAGTTGACGCATAGCTGCGGCAAACGCATCCAGATGCTGATAGACCACTCCATCCACGATCACCAAGTTGGTTTCAAAATCTTGCGTGGGCAGGTCCAACTCCTGATAGAGCTTCTGCCCAAGCGGGGATTGGGCAGTTGCGAACAGAAAGCACCGCGACCGATCATGTCTGAGCATGAATCTGAAGAAACCCGAACACAGCACGCAATGGCCATCAAACACAATCAAGTTTTGATCGTAGAGTTTTGAACTTACTGCACTTTCCCGCATATCGTTGACATCCGTGACATCGCCTTTCCCACAGGGTGTCAAATCTGTTGTTCCAGAACAATGCGACATCTGCGAAGGGGGGGCGTGCCGGGGAGCGCTGAGCAGAGAGTGGTGATTTCTCCGAAGGCTCTGACCTCATCCCCTAAAGGTGCTGACCCGGCAACACAGCTTATCTGGGTGTTCACACCGCAAAACCCATGTTCGATCTGGCCAGTTTCTTTTGCGTTTCTGCCATCACATGATGTCGCGACCGTCAAAATCCCAAGTGTCATTCGAAATTCTATGATATGCTGTCTATTGTTTTGTAATCGTAAGGTATTGTTGCGCGATGGACGTGGATGTTGGCCGTCTACATTTCATTATTCAGGCGCTGGATCGTCACAGTGGAAACGGAGAGTTGTCTAAGGCTGTCCTGAAGCGAACCGGCCTCAGGCCGCAGGATGTCGCCCCACCGGTTGAAACCTGCAGTATTCAGACAGAGGCCCTGTTCGTCCGCTTCGCATGTGACGCGACCAAAGACATTACCTTTGCGGCCCGTACCGGGCTTGAGGTCACATCCGCCTCGACCGTGACGGCTTACATCAGCAAGTATTCACGCGACCTGAAACAGGTGATGGAGAACCTTTCACGCTTTCACGGCATCATCGACCCGGCCATCGCGCTTAGTCTGCGTATCGCCGGGAATTTCGCTACTTTGGAAGCCGATTGGAAAGATGCGGGTTTTGCCCGTTATCACCGGCGCACCGAATTTCTGATCTTCGCCGCCCTCGCAAGAATGCGGAACCTGACTCAGATCAACCTGAACCCGATTGAGATAAGGTTTCAGCATGAGGTTGGGGATCATATCAAAAGCTTTGAAAAACTTGCAGGTTTTCCGGTGGTCTTTGGATCGGAAAAAATTGAGATTGTTTTGCCCCTTTCGGCACTGGATCTGCCGGTTCCGACGTATGATCCCAAACTGCGCGAGCATCTTTTGGAATACGCAGAGCGCCTACTGGCGGAACGCAAGAAACCCGAACACTCGATCCGTGCTCGGACCGAAGGGCTAATCACCCGATCCCTGCCCGGCACTATCCCACAGGCCGAGGTCATAGCTTCGAACCTTGGAATGAGCCTTAGAACCTTTGGCCGTCGCCTGAAAGAAGAAGGCACAAGCTATCGCGACATCGTGGACGACCTCAGGTGTGATCTTGCCCAGACCTTCCTGACCAACCGGATGACTCTGTCAGAGATTTCATTTTCACTCGGGTACGCAGATCAGGCCGCCTTCTCGACCGCCTTTAAACGCTGGACTGGCCAACCACCAAGCGCTTTCAAGACCCGCGTCGAACATCCCCTTCAGCGGTGAGACCGGGGGTCATAAGCCCGAAAGCCTCGCCCCGGCCCCGTCCCGTGAGTGGACAAAACAGATATAGACAGGGACGCCGCCCATCCCGTGTGATTTCCCGCCAATGTGATAAGAGAACAGGCCATCGTGAAGACCGAATAAAAAAGGCGCCTCGGACGAGGCGCCTTTGGACTTACTGATCCAGGAAAGACCGCAGTTTTCGAGATCGGCTGGGGTGCTTCAACTTGCGCAGCGCCTTCGCCTCGATCTGACGAATCCGTTCGCGGGTCACGCTGAATTGCTGACCCACTTCTTCCAAGGTGTGATCGGTGTTCATACCGATGCCAAAACGCATCCGCAGAACGCGTTCCTCACGCGGCGTAAGCGAGGCCAGAACCCGTGTCGTGGTTTCCTTGAGGTTTTCTTGAATGGCGCTGTCCAGCGGCAGCACAGCATTCTTGTCCTCGATGAAATCGCCCAACTGGCTGTCTTCCTCGTCGCCAATCGGAGTTTCCAATGAGATCGGTTCCTTGGCGATCTTCATCACCTTGCGAACCTTCTCAAGCGGCATCTGCAGCTTTTCGGCCAACTCTTCCGGCGTCGGCTCGCGACCGATTTCGTGCAGCATCTGGCGTCCCGTGCGGACCAGCTTATTGATCGTTTCGATCATGTGAACCGGGATACGGATCGTCCGCGCCTGATCCGCGATAGACCGCGTGATCGCCTGACGGATCCACCAAGTCGCATAGGTCGAGAACTTGTAGCCGCGACGGTATTCGAACTTGTCCACCGCTTTCATCAGGCCAATGTTGCCTTCCTGAATAAGATCAAGGAATTGCAGGCCACGGTTCGTGTACTTTTTGGCGATCGAGATCACCAAACGCAGGTTGGCTTCGACCATTTCTTTCTTGGCCTGACGGGCTTCTTTCTCACCCTTTTGAACCTGCTGCACGATGCGGCGGAATTCCGAGATATCGAGACCAACATACTGACCGACCTGCGCCATGTCGTTGCGCAGTTCTTCAACCTTGGCGGTCGAGCGTTCGATGAACATTTGCCAGCCACGGCCCGGCTTTTCAGCCATCTCTGCCAGCCAGTTCGGGTCCAGTTCGCGGCCCCGGTACGCTTCGATGAACTCACGACGGTTGATGCGTGCCTGATCCGCCAATTTTACCATCGCGCTGTCCAGAGACATGATTCGACGGTTGATACCGTAGAGCTGGTCGATCAGCGCTTCGATCCGGTTGTTGTGCAGGTGAAGACCATTCACCAGTTCAACGATTTCGGCACGCAGCTTCTGATAGGTTTCTTCGTCCTTTTTACTAAACGAGCCGTCCTCGTTCAGGGTGGCTGAAATCCGGCTGTCCTGCATTTCCGACAACATCGAGAAATCGGTCGAAATGCGTTCGAGCGTGGTCAGAACCTGATCCTTCAACGCCGCTTCCATCGCGGCCAGCGACATGTTGGCCTGATCATCGTCGTCGTCATCGTCGTCATTGTTCAGCGGGTTGCCGTCAGCATCCAGCTCGGGGCCGGTATCTTTCGCAGGCTTGGCCGCCTGCACAGCGGACGTGTCGACCACAGGCTCTTCCACATCGCCGTCTTCGTCCATCTGGTTGCCAAAGGTGGTTTCCAGATCGATGACGTCGCGTAGAAGAATGTCTTCGGACAGCAATTCGTCATGCCAGATTGTGATCGCCTGGAACGTCAACGGACTTTCGCACAATCCAGCGATCATGGTGTTGCGGCCGGCTTCGATCCGTTTAGCGATGGCAATCTCGCCTTCACGGCTCAGCAGTTCAACCGATCCCATTTCGCGCAAATACATGCGAACGGGATCGTCGGTCCGATCCAGTTTTTCGGTGGCGGCCCCGGCCAACGCAACCTCACGGTTGCTTTCGGTGGTGGTCAGTTCGGTCGAGCCCTTGTTCTCTTCCTCTTCTGCCTCTTCATCTTCGATGATGTTGATGCCCATCTCGGACAGCATCGACATTACGTCTTCGATCTGTTCCGAGCTGACCTGATCCGGTGGCAGAACCTGGTTGAGCTGGTCGTAGGTGATGTAACCTTTCTCGCGGGCCTCGGCGATCATCTTCTTGACCTGGGCCTGGCTCATGTCCAGCGAGATTTCCTGTTCCTGCTCTTCGGATTTGCGATCTTCGGTCGTGTCTTTGGCGGCCATTCAATGCTCCTGCAGGGATGGGTGATTCGTTTGAACCGAATCATTAGCGCTTAGAAGTGATTCGGCCACCCGTTTACCCGTTTTTCTTTTCCAGTGCCTTATGAAAACACCAGTTTACCGGCGTTTCCGCTCGAAATTGATACCGGACATGATTGCCTCGAACGCGTCTTTCTCGTCGCGGTTGATTCGCGCTCCATTGTCGGCAATGTCGAAAACGGCCCTGTCTTCGTTCTGGCTGCGGCTTGTTCGGTTGCGCTCTTCAGCGGCTTGCGCCAGCCGATATGTCAGCGCCTCATCGGCCAGATCAGACAATTCCTCCGCCGCTTCGGCTATCTCAGCATCCAACCCCCGGAGCGCTTTGATCTTTGCGAGTTCCTCGGCCAGTGTCATCTCGGCCTTTTCAACATCGCCCGGTTTGTACACACAGGGGATCACTGCGACATGGCGAAGGGCCAGCAGGTTTTCAAGGGGCTGGTGACCTAAAGAATCCACAATGTGGTCTTTCAGATGATCCGGATCATCAATCGCGTGGCGCAGAATGGCGTCCCGCAGGGCAGCGTATTCGGGGTTGAGACATTCCATGTCTTCAAGCTGGTGCTCGAACTGGACAACGACCTGTGGGTTGAGGATAGAAATGGCGAGAATGGCCGCCTCGCGCAGTTGAATATCAGCGGTCTCGGACGATGCCAGGAAAGACGCCCGCGCACCCGGCGTTGCCGATTGCGGCGGTTGCCACTTACCACGCGGTTGCCACTGTCGGTTCTGTGGTTGGCGCTGGGGACGGAAAAGTTGCCAGCGCAAATCCTTGATCTCTTGCCCGTAATGCGATCGGATCGACGGGTCACGGATCAGCTTGAGCTTTTCCCGCAGGGATTTATCCAGTGCCGCCTTGCGCTCGGGGCTGTCAAAAATCTTACCTTCGGTTTCGCGCTGCCACAGCAGTTTGACCATCGGAATGGCGCTTTCCAACACCGATTGCACGGCCCCCGGCCCTTCTGCCCGCAAAAGATCATCGGGGTCTTTGCCTTCTGGCATCAAAGCAAAGCGCAGAGATTTTCCTGCCTCGAGCAACGGCAAGGCCAGATCGACGGCGCGCATCGCCGCACGCAGACCCGCCGTGTCACCGTCAAGCGCGATGATCGGTTCATTGGAAACACGCCAGAGCAATTGTAGCTGATGCTCGGTGATGGCTGTGCCCAAAGGGGCAACTGATGCTCCAAAACCCGCCTCGGCCAGCGCGATTACGTCCATATACCCTTCAGCCACGATCAGCGGCTGCCCCTTGCCGGACGCCTGCCGCGCAGGACCATGGTTATAGAGACTGCGCCCTTTGTCGAATAACTCGGTCTCGGGAGAGTTCAGATACTTGGCGTTGTCATTTGGATCCATCGCCCGACCGCCAAACGCGATACAGCGTCCACGCGCATCGCGGATGGGGAACATGATCCGGTTACGGAACGTGTCGTAGGGCTTCTTACCCTTGTTCGACGGCTTGGCCAGCCCCGCCCCAAGGATCAGATCCTCAGCCACATTCTTACCGCGCAAATGATCCCACAGCGCCTGCCAGCCGTCCGGGGCAAATCCGATCTCCCACCGATCCAGCGCCTGGGCATCCAGCCCTCGGCCCGCAAGGTAATCGCGTGCAGTCGCCCCTGCACCGGTTTTGAGCTGCAGGCGGAAGAACTGCACCGCCTGCTCCATCACATCGGCCAGTTGCGACCGGCGGTCCAGCTTTTCCTGCGCTTTGGGATCGCGTGCGGGCATGGGCATCCCAGCCTCACGCGCTAGTATCTCGACTGCTTCGATAAACGAGACATTCTCGGTCTCCTTCACAAAACTGATCGCGTCACCTTTGGCGTGACAGCCGAAGCAGTAATAAAAGCCCTTCTGGTCATCGACATGGAACGAAGCAGTCTTTTCATGGTGAAACGGGCACGGAGCCCACATATCACCCTTGCCCTGATTAGATTTGCGCTGATCCCACATGACTTTGCGTCCGACGACCTGAGACAGGCTTAGCCGGGTGCGCAACTCATCCAGAAATCCGGGGGGCAAAGACATAGATCAAACCTGCCAGAAATGAAAACCCACGCCAAGGGGATGGCGTGGGCTTATCCACAAGGAAATGCGGGAATGTGGATTACTGCTGCAAACACAGCTCCAACCAGGCCGCGCCCAAATCTTTCTTGCGCACGTCTCGCATCTTCTGTTCGTAGACCCAAGGCGTAATCAGTGGGATTGCGGCATTGTAATTCTCGGGCCAGGTCGGGCCACTGTCAGCCACAGCCTTCGGAACGTCGCGCTCCTTCACCCTGTCCAGACGCGCCTGCTGGATCGCGGCAACGACGTCGGCCTGATACTTGCAGCTTTGTTCCTTGGTTTCAGCTGCAGCCAAGGGTGTGGCAAGCACAACGGCAGCGATAGCGATACGCAACATTGAGGTCTCCCGGAATCATTGGTTTGACCGCAGCTTACCCGCCCATAGACAGACCCGCCATTACCATTTGGAAAACGTGTTCAGGGTTTTGCGTTGCGGAGGGGGTGGAACGCCCTCCCCCTCCGGCCGTGATCATAGCCCCTTGGCCCGATAGCTGCTGGCCACACGGTCAATTGCGACGATATAGGCCGCGGTCCGAAGATCCTCGACATCATCACGGCTGTGCCAGACCTCGCGCATGGATTGATAGGCAATGCGCATAGTGTCATCCAGGCCCGACCGGACAAGTTCCAACTCATCCGCACCTTTAAGGTATTTGGCTTTGAAATCCGGAGACATCGACCAGGCCTCGCCCAGATAACGGTCCAAACGCTCCAATTCACTGACGATCAGTTCATGGCGCGCTTCTTCCTGGCGTCGCTGCATCCGGCCAAAGCGGATATGGCTGAGGTTTTTGACCCATTCGAAGTACGAGACCGTCACACCACCAGCGTTGGCATACATGTCCGGGATGATCACCGTGCCCTTTTTTCGCAGGATTTCATCCGCACCCGCCGTCACTGGACCGTTCGCCGCTTCGATGATCAGCGGTGCTTTGATCCGCTCGGCATTGGACAGGTTGATCACCCCCTCCAAGGCCGCCGGGACCAGAATGTCGCAATCCGCTTCCAACACACTTGCACCTTCGGCCGAGTGGGTCGCATCAGGGTAGTCCTTGACGCCGCCATGTTTGACGATCCACTGCCGAACCGCCTCTACGTCGATACCGTCGGGGTTGTACAGCGCGCCATCCCATTCGATGATCCCCACGATGCGAGAGCCATCTTCTTCGCTGAGGAACTTCGCCGCGTGGTAACCCACGTTGCCAAGCCCCTGCACAACAACGCGCTTACCGTCCAGGCTGCCTTCCAGCCCCGCCTTGGCGATGTCTTCGGGATGACGGAAAAACTCGCGCAGCGCGTATTGAATGCCGCGCCCGGTTGCCTCGACCCGCCCGGCTATACCGCCTGCATTCAGCGGCTTGCCGGTCACACAGGCCCGCGCATTGATATCAGTCGTATTCATGCGCGCGTATTGATCAGCCATCCACGCCATTTCACGTTCGCCCGTGCCCATGTCAGGGGCCGGTACGTTTTGCGACGGGTTGATCAGGTCACGCTTCGCAAGTTCATAAGCAAAGCGCCGCGTGATTTGTTCCAACTCATGCTCTTCATACTGGCGCGGATCGATGCACAACCCGCCTTTCGATCCACCAAACGGCGTTTCGACAAGCGCGCACTTGTAGGTCATCAGCGCAGCGAGCGCCTCAACTTCGTCCTGGTTAACGGCAGTGGCGTAACGAATACCACCTTTGACCGGCTCCATATGTTCAGAGTGGACTGAGCGATAGCCAGTAAACGTGTGGATTTCACCCCGCAGACGCACCCCGAAGCGAACCGTATACGTTGCGTTGCACACCCGGATCTTTTGTTCCAGCCCTGGCGGCAGGTCCATTAGTGACGCTGCCCTGTTGAACATCAGATCAACACTCTCACGAAAGCTGGGTTCTTTGATGCCGGTCATACATTCCTCCGTATCGATACCAGACGTAACGTCATGACGTTTTGTCGCACCAGTTGCGTCAGGCTGCAATCAAACAATGCACTTTTTTTCATCATTTCGTTAACAAATACGTCACCAAACGAGGTGAGTCGGGCAATCGCCTCAACAGTTAATGAATTGTTTTCATTTCATCGACAGAACGGTAACGGCGCACAGTTTTATACCCGAAATACGCGTAAAAAGGCCAAAACCAAGCCTTTTTCGCCCAATTCACGCCATGATTGAAAATTAAATTTAACCCAAATCTCTTTTCATATCGCACGAACTCCATGTGCGGAGCGGAGTCATCAAAATGATTAAATACTCGCTTCAGAATAACGGTTCGACACTCAAGCGTCGCGCTTCCGAAATTCGCAAGTTTGCCAAAGAAGAAGATGGTACATTCACTATCTTTGTTTTGTTTATGATGGTTCTCATGCTTGCGGTCACAGGCATGTCGATGGAATTCATGAAGTATGAACGCGACCGCGCGAGCCTGCAATCCACTTTGGACCGTGCTGTCCTGGCCGCGGCTGACCTTGACCAGCAACTTCCTGCCAAAGACGTTGTAGACGCGTATATGGACAAAGCTGGACTGGGCAACCTCAATGCCGTTACCACAGTGGTCGAAGGGTTTGGTTCCAGATCGGTAACAGCGTCTGCTGAAGCGGTCATGGAGACTCGATACCTGCGTTACGGACAAGTAACCGAACTAGGGATGAGGGCCACCAGCGCGGCCGAAGAATCGATTGGTGCAGTGGAAATTTCTCTGGTCCTTGATATTTCCGGATCCATGTCTCGAGCATCTGCGACACCTGGGGAATCCAAGATCAAGGTTCTGCAGCAGGCAGCGTCCGAGTTTGTCAAGCTTATGCTCGACAAATCCGGCAATGGCGAGATTTCTATCTCAATCGTACCATACGCAACGCAGGTCAACGCTGGCGCGTCAATTCTGGACAAGTTTACCGACGTTACGCAGGAGCATAGCTATTCGCATTGCGTGAACTTTATTCCGGAACAGTACAGCGATGCCGACCTGCACGTAGGTGACAGGTTGGAACGCACGGCTCATTTCGATCCTTTCACCTATTCCGAAGGTTCAATCGCCCTGCCCGTTTGCCCAGTTCGCGCAGGCAGCGCAATCACTCCTGTGACCGACAATATGGATAAGCTCCTTGGGCAAATCGCATCGCTCACACCGGGTGGAAACACATCGATTGATATCGGAGTGAAGTGGGGAACTGCCCTTTTGGACCCCAGCACTCGGCCAATTGTGCAGCAACTTTCGACGGAACAAGACCCTGCATATGCACCGTCAACAATTGTTCCTAGCAAGTTTTCGGTACGTCCCACTGATTACGACTCGAACGTTCTTAAAATTATCATCGTAATGACGGACGGTCAGAACACAGACCAATACATGCTCAATCCTTCGCTGCGCGAAGGTATGTCAGACGTTTGGTACAATTCCGATGCTGGTGAGTATACCGTGTATCACTCCGAGGGCCGACCGAACTATTTCTGGCCCCAGCAAAACGCTTGGGCGGATCATCCCTTCGGAAACCCCGAGCCTGAGACGGAATTGAACAAGGAAACCGGAACGGCGGTTCGCCTGACCTATCCCGAGCTGTTTAACCGTGTCTCATTGGCCTGGAACGCCAGATACAATTACTACTGGCAATCCAGCGGTTGGGCGGAATGGTACTCCAAAGCCTACTCGAAAGTAGAGACTTCGGCGAAAAACCAGCACACGAAACATGTGTGTGGTGCAGCGAAAGACCAAGGTATTATTGTCTATGGCATCGCATTTGAAGCACCGCGTGCGGGCTTCAGAACGCTCAAAGACTGCGCAAGCTCGGACAGCCACGTCTATGATGTTAGTGGACTCGACCTTGAAAAAGCATTCGAATCCATCGCCTCTTCCATCCATAAATTGAGGCTGACCCAATGATCCGCAGAATGCTGTCGAAACTCGGGCCGTTTCGTAGGTCCGAGACGGGGAGCGCGACGATCGAGTTTGTCATGCTTGTTCCGTTTTTCTTGGCATTTCTTGTCGCGGGTGCCGAACTGTCGTTAATCACGATGCGTCACGCGGCGTTGGAACGCGGAGTTGACCTTATCGTGAGGGACATTCGTTTGGGCACTGGTACCAACTGGAACCACGACGACATCAAGACAAGGATTTGTGACGTATCTGGCATCACGGACTGTGTTGGGAACCTGCGACTGCAGATGATCCAACAAGATGCGTTCACAGGTATCGTTCTTTCGGACAAAGTTCCATGCACTGACAGCTCGGAAGATCCAAAACCCGTGCTGGACTTTAAAAGTGGGCAATCCAACGAGTTGATGATCTTGCGGGCCTGCTTGCGTATCGATCCAATTCTGGAGGCGTCCGCAATTGCAAAAGTTGTTCCCGATGACACTGGCCATTACGCAGTCACCGCGACGACAGCATTTGTACAGGAGCCGCTGTAAGATCATGTCTACACTCAGTAATTTAAAAAACCGCACCAAAGGCTTCAAGAACGATGAAAGCGGTATTCTTTCCGTTGAAGCGCTTATGATCTTCCCGCTTATGTTGTGGACGATCACGTTCACCTTCACAGCGTTCGAAGGGTTTCGTCAAAGCGCGTCGAATCTTAAGGCCGCTTATACAATCAGCGATTTAATCTCACGTGAAACTCAAGCCGTAACCGATACATATTTCGACTCGCTTCACGATTTGGCGGGCAAGATGATCAATAATCGGTCTGAGATGAAAATGCGGGTGTCGCTTATCTTATTCGACGAAGACGATGACCGTCACTATGTGCGGTGGTCCACTGTACGCGGTTTTGAGCAATCGTGGGACAACAACAACATCGACGAAATCGAAACCCGTCTGCCGCCGATGACCAATCAGGACACGCTCATTCTGGTCGAGACATCAAACGAGTATATTCCGACATTTAGACCCGGCTGGGACTTCGCCACTGGAATTACCTTTGAAAACTTCATCTTTACCAGGCCGAGATTCACAAACGAAGTGGCGTGCAATTTAGCGAAGACGCCCTTTGTCTGCGATAATAACGTTTAAAGCCTCTGACATGAACTTGGCCTCGGCGGCAGCTGTCATGCCGCCCACGCCCACCCTACGACCAAGCCTCCACCAAAGCCCTGGTGCCCATTTGTATGACATCTTGTGGCGCATGCGAACCAGAAAGCCATTTGACGGTTTGAAGGCAAAAACACCTCTATCGACAGTCTCAATATCTTCGATTCTTGCGATGATCTGACCCGAGCCCGTGCGTAGTTCGGATTGAGTCAGTTCTATGCAATCCTGTGTCGCATGCCAGACGCGGTAGGCCAGCCATAGGGATGCGCCACCCACAGCAAACAAAAACACTTGCCACATCGGCTCGGGCGGCGACGCCAAGGCAACATACGTCACCAGCGCCCCGACCGTTGTCAGCATCCCTACCCCGGCCCAGCGTCTGGGCGAGGATGCCTGAATCGTTGCCAACACGTCGTCCTGCATCAATATCTCCCAATTTGTTCCCCTCGATTTAGCTTCTTTGAATGGGAAACAACAGGGGGTTGGTTAAGTTGCAAATTCGCACAGGTTCGGTTTGTTCGCGCAAATTGACTGCACAGGCGCAGAGATTACATGCTGCTCAAACGAACCGGAGTTTATCATGTCGCTCAGACCTACATTGGAAACGCGTCAGGCCATTCCCACGATGGAAGGGGCCGGAGTGAAACTGCATCGTGCGTTCGGGTTTCAAGACCCGTCGGAACTGGACCCTTTTCTTCTGTTTGACGACTTTCGAAACGAAAGGCCGCAGGACTATCAGGCCGGGTTTCCCTGGCATCCGCATCGCGGGATCGAGACAATCACCTATGTTCTGGCCGGATCGGTCGAGCATTCCGATTCATTGGGCAACACCGGCACCTTGGGTGCGGGCGACGTGCAATGGATGACGGCCGGGTCAGGTATACTGCATCAGGAAATGCCGCACGGAAACACCTCGGGGCAGATGCACGGATTTCAATTGTGGGGCAACCTGCCCTCGGATCAGAAGATGACCGCCCCTCGCTATCAGGATGTTCAAAGCAAAGACATTCCCGAAATCATCGATGACGACGGCACAACTGTTCGTGTGATTGTTGGAGACTTCTGGGGTAAGACCGGGCCGGTGGATGGTATCGCGGCAGACCCGCAATACCTGGACATCTCGATCCCCGCAGGTGTGAAAAAGACCTTTCGGATCGACACCTATCGCCGAGCCTTCGCGTATGTGTTCCAGGGTCAGGCCGCCTTTGCCGACGCTTCGCAGCCAACAGGCGTGCTGTTGGAAAAAGAGGTCGCCGGGCAAGAGGTCAACATCCGCGATATGTCTGGCGACCGGACCCTTGTCCGCTTTGGCACCGGGGATGAAATCACCGTTCAGGCAGGCCAGGAAGGTGTTCGGTTTTTGTTGATCTCTGGCGCTCCGATTGATGAACCAGTCGCGTGGCACGGTCCAATTGTGATGAACACACGGGCCGAACTGGAACAAGCGTTTCGGGAGCTGCGAAACGGGACGTTCATTCGCCCCGCGCACTGACCTATTGGCGGCTTGACGTTGTCAGGCCGTCACTGCCTTGTGCACCATGTTCCAATAGATCTGTTCGACCTCATCCAGCGACAATCGGCCACCGGATCGATACCAGGTCATCACACCGTTCAACATGGCAATCACGGCAAGCGTCGCAATCTTAGTGTCTGGAATTGCAAACTGACCGGCCTGCTGCCCCGCGTGAAGGATGTTTTCCAGCGCGTTTTCGTACTGTCGACGAAGGTCTTCTATTTCGGCGAAGTTTTCTGGCGAGAGATTTCGCAACTCCATATAGGCTATGAAGACCTCATCAGGGCGTTGCAGGTGGAAGCGAATGTGAAACCCGACGAACTGGCGCAATGCTTGTGGAGCGTCTTCGCCGCCCTGCAATTCGCTAAATGCAGACAACAACTCCTGCATGTGTTCACGCATCAATCGGTACAACAAGCTTTGCTTGTCCGGCGTGTAATTGTACAACGCCCCAGCCTGCACTCCGACTTCTTTCGCGATCTGC
Organism: Ruegeria sp. HKCCA5763; assembly: GCF_013034545.1. NCBI lineage: Bacteria > Pseudomonadati > Pseudomonadota > Alphaproteobacteria > Rhodobacterales > Roseobacteraceae > Ruegeria > Ruegeria sp. HKCCA5763. The sequence continues at coordinate 435,395 of NZ_WQGF01000001.1, read as the reverse complement.
CGCATCGAAACGGCGGCATAGCCGTGTCGTGCAAACAAGTTCAGAGCAGCCTTGCGAATGCGCGGGCCGGTTATGTCCGAGTGAGAGCCTTGAGTTCGTGCCATGTACCTACGATATCTGAACAATTGTTCAGATAGAACCCCGCTTGATCGACAGCCCCAAAAGGTGCATCACAATACGGCACACAAAACAAAAAAGCGCACCCTATGAAACTGCTGCCTATACTGTCGTTTATCCTTCTTTGCGCCGGCTGCGCAGATTTCCCCGAGTTGGAAGGCAGTGAACCGGCCTCGGTGAAAAAAGCTCCCTACCCGCGCCTTGTTCCTCTGCAAGAAACACTGGGACCTGCCATTGATCCGGTCAGCCAAGCTGCCACGGTCGAAGAAGACCTAACGCAGCGAAGCGAAGCGCTCGCCCAAAAGGCCCAAGCGCTGCAAAACGCACAAACCAACTAACGCACAGCATTTCACCTCCACATTCGCCCGGTGACGGATTGCACCCTTGGCCCGAACCCGCTAATGCAGCGCTGATCGGACAAACGTCCGAATACAGTTAGAATCCGGCGGAAAGGGACATACGACATGACACAGGCACTGCGGCTGGGAATTGCGGGCTTGGGAACGGTCGGCGTCGGTGTCGTAAAGATTGTCCGCCGCCATGCCGACTTGCTGAAAGCGCGTACGGGCCGCTCGATTGAGATCGTGGCCGTGTCAGCACGAGATCCCAACAAGGATCGTGGCGTAAACCTGTCGGATTATGCCTGGGAAACCGATCCGGTGGCACTGGCAAAACGCGACGATATCGATGTTTTTGTCGAGTTGATGGGCGGCGAAAACGGACCCGCCAAGGCGTCGGTCGAGGCCGCTTTGACCTCGGGCAAGGATGTTGTCACTGCCAACAAGGCATTGCTTGCCATCCACGGACAAGAACTGGCAGAACAGGCAGAAGCTGCGGGTCGTGTCATCCGCTTCGAGGCTGCTGTTGCTGGTGGTATCCCGGTAATCAAATCCCTAACGGAAGGTTTGGCCGGGAATGAAATCACGCGTGTTATGGGCGTGATGAACGGCACCTGCAACTACATCCTGACCCGAATGCAATCACAGCGTCAGGGGTATAACGCCCTGTTCGATGAATGCGCCGAGCTTGGCTATCTTGAGGCCGACCCCAATCTGGACGTGGGCGGCATCGACGCTGCACATAAACTGGCGCTTCTGGCCTCGATTGCCTTTGGCACCAAGCCGAATTTCGATGGCATCGAGATTGAAGGCATTCAGCACATCAGCCTCGATGATATCGATCAGGCCGACGACATGGGTTTCCGCATCAAATTGCTGGGTGTCGCGCAGCGCACCGCACGCGGGCTAGAGCAACGTATGCAACCTTGCCTCGTACCCAGCGACTCTCCGCTGGGTCAGCTGGAGGGTGGCACCAATATGGTGGTGATCGAAGGCGACTCGGTCGAGCAGATCGTTTTGCGCGGTCCCGGTGCAGGCGAAGGCCCCACCGCCAGCGCGGTGATGGGCGATGTTTGTGATCTGGCGCGCGGGATGCAGATTTCGACCTTCGGCCGCCCTGCTACATCGCTCGAGGTTGCCAAGCCCGCGGTCACTGGCCTGCCTGCGCCGTATTACCTGCGGCTTGGCCTGTTAGACAAACCCGGTGCTCTGGCAAAAGTTGCGGCTATTCTGGGCGACGCGGGCGTTTCGATCGACCGGATGCGCCAGTACGCGCACGCGGAAAGCACAGCCCCCGTTCTAATCGTTACGCACAAAACTACCCGCGCCGCACTGAACGTGGCGCTGGACGGTTTCCGCAATACGGATGTAGTGGCAGGTGAGCCTGTTGCGCTGCGGATTGAAAAGGTTTGATCTTGCAGCCCGCATGAAACGCAAGCTATGCCGAAAGAAACGGCTTTACTGACCAAGGGATAATGAACAATGAGTGCTGCCAAGACTGATTTCAACGACCGCCTGCTGTCTCTGGGGCTGGCAAGGGTGGCGGAACAGGCTGCACTGGCCTCAGCCTCGCTTGTCGGGCGCGGCGATGAGAAAGCTGCCGATCAGGCAGCCGTAAACGCCATGCGCGAACAGCTGAACCTGCTGGACATTGCCGGTGTCGTGGTGATCGGTGAAGGTGAGCGCGATGAAGCGCCCATGCTGTATATCGGCGAAGAAGTTGGCACCGGCACCGGCCCCGGTGTGGACATCGCGCTGGACCCGCTGGAAGGCACAACGCTGACCGCTAAGGACATGCCCAACGCGCTGACCGTGATCGCCATGGGTCCGCGTGGATCGATGCTGCACGCGCCGGACGTTTATATGGACAAGCTGGCCGTTGGTCCCGGCCTGCCTGAGGGCGTCGTTAACCTGGACATGTCCCCGCGCGAGCGCGTCGAAGCATTGGCAAAGGCCAAGGGCTGCAAACCGGCCGACATCACCGTTTGCATTCTGGAACGTCCCCGTCATGAAGCCATGATCGCCGAAGTGCGCGAGACCGGTGCCTCGATCCGCCTGATCACCGATGGTGATGTGGCTGGCGTCATGCACTGTGCCGAAAGCGAAGTGACCGGAATCGACATGTATATGGGTCAAGGTGGTGCGCCCGAGGGTGTTCTGGCTGCCGCCGCGCTGAAATGCATGGGCGGTCAAATCTTTGGTCGCCTCTTGTTCCGCAACGATGACGAACGTGGGCGCGCCGCCAAAGCAGGCATCACGGATCTGGATCGCGTTTATGCGCGCGATGAGATGGTGACCGCAGATGTGATCTTTGCCGCAACCGGTGTTACAGGTGGTTCACTGCTGCCGCGCATCAAACGTGAACCGGGCTGGGTTGAAACCACAACCCTGCTGATGCGGTCCAAAACAGGGTCGGTGCGCCGCATGTCCTATCGCACGCCCACCTGGCCGCACGACAAGGCGTGACGGCTTGCGCCATTGCCTTTGGCGAGAGTATTTCTGAAAAAATGAAAAGGCCGGGTCCGCAAGGGTCCGGCCTTGGCGCATAAGAGGCGAGCGATGAGTTTTCTAGGAGTCGAACAATCATTGACGGGGCGACGCTGGGTTGGCCCCAGCGCCGAAGTCGAGCGCGCCTCAGAAATGATGGCACAGCAGACTGATCTGCCACGCGCGGTGTGCCAGGTTCTGGCCCGACGCGGTGTGCCGGTGATGGAGGCTCGCGGTTTCCTTGACCCAAAGCTCAAGGAATTGCTGCCCGACCCGCGTGCGATGAAAGACATGGAGGTTGCAGCGACACGCTTTCTTAACGCGGTTAGACATCGTCAGAAAATCGCTGTGTTTGCCGATTACGATGTCGACGGCGGCAGCTCTGCCGCGCTGCTGATGGTCTGGCTGCGCCATATGGGTTTGCAGGCGACGCTGTATGTGCCAGACCGCATCGACGAAGGATATGGCCCCAATGCACCTGCCATGCGGGATTTAGCGGAAGCGCATGATCTGATCATTTGCGTTGACTGCGGAACACTCAGCCATGACCCGATCGCAGCGGCCAAGGGGGCCGACGTGATCGTTCTGGATCACCACCTTGGGGGCGAAACCCTGCCCGATTGCGTCGCTGTCGTGAATCCGAACCGCCAGGACGAAAGCGGCGATCTGGGGTATCTTTGCGCAGCAGGTGTGGTGTTCTTGATGCTGGTCGAAGCCGGACGACAATTGCGCGAAGCAGGAGCGAAGGGGCCGGACCTGATGTCGATGCTGGATCTGGTGGCGCTGGCTACCGTGGCCGACGTCGCACCTTTGATCGATGCCAATCGCGCTTTGGTTCGGCAGGGCTTGAAAGTGATGGCGCAGCGGCGGCGCCCCGGTCTTGTGGCCCTGTCCGATGTCTCGCGCATGGATACCGCGCCGAACAGCTATCATCTTGGATTTCTGCTGGGCCCTCGTGTGAACGCAGGCGGACGGATCGGTCAAGCTGATCTGGGCGCGCGATTGCTAAGCACAGAGTCCCCGCACGAAGCGCAAGCTTTGTCAGAGCGTTTGGATGCGTTGAACACAGAACGTCGTGATATTGAGAACGCTGTTCGCGCGGCAGCCATGGAACAGGCCGAGGATCGTGGCCTGGACGCGCCCTTGGTGTGGGCGGCGGGCGAAGGCTGGCACCCCGGCGTGGTGGGGATCGTAGCATCGCGCCTGAAGGAAACCGCCAACCGCCCGGCCATCGTGATTGGCTTTGATGGGGATGAAGGCAAAGGCTCGGGTCGGTCAGTTTCGGGCGTTGATCTGGGGGCCTCAATCCAGCGTCTCGCCGCTGAAGGTCTGTTGGTCAAGGGCGGCGGCCACAAGATGGCGGCGGGTCTGACGGTGATGCGCGACAAGCTTGAACCTGCCATGGAGCGTCTGAGCGAGTTGCTGGCCAAACAAGGGGCCGGTCAGAGCGGCCCGGCTGACCTGAAACTGGACGGCGCACTCATGCCCGGCGCGGCGACGGTTGATCTGATAGAACAGGTTGAAAAGGCGGGACCATTTGGCGCCAGCGCCCCTGCCCCACGCTATGCTTTGCCGGACCTTCAGGTGCGCTTTGCTAAACGAGTCGGGGAAACACATCTGAAACTGTCGCTGGCCGATGGCATGGGCGGTGGGCTCGACGCAATTGCCTTTGGCGCCTTTGACGGACCCATGGGCGAGAAGCTGTCAAATCATGGTGGCGCGCGTTTCCATTTCGCGGGACGGCTTGAGTTGAATACATGGGGCGGGCGCCAATCGGTGCAACTCAGGCTGGAGGATGCAGCAGAGGCAAATTAGCGCTCTGCGACAGTGGCCCAAAAAACTTTCACATCCCTGCATTTTTCCGCTTGCGGGGGTCACGGTGAAACCGTAAAAGGCCCTCCACAAGCCAGCGTGGCCCGTTCGTCTATCGGTTAGGACGCCAGGTTTTCAACCTGGAAAGAGGGGTTCGATTCCCCTACGGGCTACCACTTGTGCTTGCGCCACTACCAAATGGCCCGTTCGTCTATCGGTTAGGACGCCAGGTTTTCAACCTGGAAAGAGGGGTTCGATTCCCCTACGGGCTACCATTTCCTTCCCTAAGTTCCGAATTTTTCGCGGCATAGATCTTTGATCTGGGTCCAAATCGATTTGTATTCTGGCGTGTTTTCCGCCGCATAATGGAAGTTCTTTATCAACCCGGTCAGCTGCGTAAACACTTGCCGTACTTCGGCTTTGTCCGAGAAGGCCGCTTTGGATTGCGTGACATCATAGATAAGCTTGAACGTCATTTTCTGCCGCTCCAGCGGAACGGTCGCATCGACCTTGTCGAAGGCGTCTTGCTGCAAGTAGACCATGTCAACAAACAGCGCTTTTTGCTGTGTTACAAAGTCGTCGATCGTGACACCCTCTTCCCCCGTGACCTGCATCATCTGGTCAACCTGTTCGCCCTTTTCGATCAGAGCGATCAGGTCGCGCACTTTACCCGTCCAGCCGGGTTCGGCATTCTTGTCGTACCAATCCGACAACTGATCTGTGTACCGAGACCAGCTGAGCATCGGGTCAACCGCCGGATAAAAGCGTTTATAGGCACGCTCGGACGACAGGCCGAGGAAGCACTTGACCGTCGACAGGGTGGATTGCGTGACAGGCTCGTCAAAATTACCGCCCGCAGGTGAAACCGTTCCGATCAGCGTCAGACTGCCCAGATCACCGTCGTTGGTTTTCAGGGCCCCTGCCCGCTCGTACAACCCTTTGATGGAGCTTTCCAGATAGGCGGGGAACCCTTCTTCGCCTGGAATTTCCTCAAGCTTGCCCGAGGTTTCACGCATGGCTTGCGCCCAGCGGCTTGTGCTGTCGGCGATCAGCAATACGTCATAGCCCATCTGCCGGTAATATTCGCCCAACGTAATGCCAGTGAAGATCGAAGCCTCGCGCGCGGCAACCGGCATCGAGGACGTATTACAGATGATAATTGTCCGATCCATCAGGCTACCCCCCGTGGTCGGATCGGTCATCTTCGGGAATTCCTCGATGGTTTCCACCACCTCACCCGCACGTTCACCGCAGGCTACAACTATCACGATATCGACCTTTGCGTTCCGCGCGATCAGGTTCTGCAATACGGTCTTGCCTGCCCCGAACGGTCCGGGAATACAGGCGGTTCCGCCGCGGGCAATCGGGAAGAACGTGTCGATCAAACGTTGTGAAGTCAGAACAGGCTCGGTCGGATACAGGCGCTCGGACAAGGTGCGTTTCAGGATGTTTTCCGGCAATGGCCGTCGAACCGGCCATTTCTGCGACAAGGTCAGAGTATGCTCGCCCCCGTTTTCGTCTTCAAGGCGCGCGACAATGTCATGGATCGTGGCCGCGCCCTTTTGTACCCAGACCACCTTGTATGTACCGGACCAATTGAATGGCAGCAAGATCTTGTGGCTAAAGTGTCCCTCGGGCACTGTCCCGATACTGTCCCCAGCAGTTACTGCGTCGCCAACCTTGACCGAAGGCGTAAAGGACCATTTCGCCAGCTCATCCAAGGGCGCCACATCTGCACCGCGTGGCAGGAAGGTGCCAAATTCGGCGGCCACTTTGGGCAGAGGCGATTGCAACCCGTCAAACACCTGCCCCAATAGTCCCGGCCCCAGCTCAACCGACAGCAACTGACCCGATTGCTCAACCGGATCGCCAACAGCCACGCCGTCGGTACTTTCATAGACCTGTACGTCTGCGGTATCGCCACGCACTCGCAGCACTTCGGCTTTCAGACGTTCCTGACGCCCACCGGGACTGGGGCGCGATGGCAAGATGAACACCACCTCGTTTTTGACCAATTGGCCTGGCTGACCGGTCGCGTCCGGGTTGGCTTGTATTTGCACAAGCCCTTCCTGAACCGAGACGACCCGTGCAGTCGAGGTTTGCTTAGCTGAGGTTGGGGCTGTCATGCGCTTGCTCCCTCAAAATCGATATCGGCGACATCGGCCATGGCCTGTTGCGCCAGTTTCTCAAATCGCTTGGCCGCCTCGGTGGCGCTGCTTTGCGCCCAGCGGTCGAAAATATTCCAGATCAGAACATAAATCGCGACCGCCTCAAAATCGAACATGTGGCGGGCTGCATGTCGTTTGAGTTGCTTGTGGCTGATCGACAAAAGCAGACGTTCCAGTCCAAGCGGATCTTCGTCTTCGAGCAATTGGTGCGCCTCTTTCAGCCACGGCATGGGCGTATCCAGCCCAAATGTAGGATCGGTCCAGTAGGCTGGAATGTGGCGGCTCCATCGTCCGACGCCGAACGAGCCTGAAGGCGCGGGTTCTCCGCGTTTTCTAAGGCGCAGTGCTGCAACAACCGAGCGGAGTTCCACGCGCTCCATAAAGAGCTTGCGTAAGGTGGGCTGTGGGATGTCCATCAACGCCTGTTTACAGCGCTGGATTGCCTGAACGTCAGTGACATCCATGTCATAGGCGCTCCAGCTCAGCGTGTGCTCAAGAACATTCAAGACCTTGGCATCATCCGCTGTCAGAGCCGTCAACCGACGGTCGAGCCTGATGCGCGAAAGCGGAGGCTGTTTGGCAACAAACAAGCGCTCCGATCCCGGAAGACTGCACATCAATGCGATATAGGCGTCCTGCTCTGACATCTCAGCGGATGACCCCTTCCAGAACGGCACGGAATCTCGGCTGCAAATGCTCCATTAGCAATGAAGCCACCGCCTTGTCTGTCAGGTCCAGAACGACTCCCTCGTCCTCTGCCCGAACGCGGATGCCTTCTTGGGTGTCGTCTGCCACATGCAGTTCGACATTCTCGCGCAGCATCTTCGCCGTCAGTCCAAGAACATACTTCGTCAGCTGACCAGATTGAATGTCATCCGCGTTTTGCTTGATGTCTTCCTGCGTGGCGACCTTGGTAGGCAAAATGACCTGAACCTTGCCGTCCAGATTGGCTCCCTCACTGGCCCGACCGACAACCTCCAGTATCATTTGCCTAAGAAGCTCAGGATCGGACATCTCTTTGGTCACAAGGCGTTCAACGTCTTCTTTGAAGCGATCCGTCAGACCGGCCTTCATGGTCAACACGGCGTCCCGCATCGCGGTGTTCAACGCTTCTTCACCCGCTGCACGGTAGTTGTCAGATTCTGTGCGGGCTTTCTTCTTAAACTCATCGGCTTCGCGTTTTGCATCCGCCAGAATGCGCGCGGCCTCGGCCTTGGCGTCTTCGCGCAGCTTCTCGGCTTCGGCCTGACCTGCGGCAACCCCATCGTTGCGCAGCTTGTCGATCAGGGCATCAACGCCATGTGAAATTGCTCCGGTCTGTGCCATCAGCTGATCCCCGCACTAATGACCAAGGCGAACACAAAGGCAAAAACACCAAAGCCTTCGATAATCGCAGCCGGTGCGAGCGCGAGGCCAAAAATTTCGGGCTTTTCCTTGGTGGCGTTGATTGCTGCCGCACAGGCTCGACCTTGCCAGATGCCGCAATACATCAGTGCAATGCCCGACAGAATGCCAATGCCGAACAATCCGCCTGCGTTTTCCGGTGTCACGGCGCGGTTCAGGGTGAACATGATGACAATCCCATAGATCACCATCGTGGACGGAAAGGCCGAAACGCCGACGAAACGCCCGTAGCCGCCTTCGGTTTCTGTCATGGCTCCGATACTGGCCATCCCCGCAATCGAACAGCCAATGGCGCTTGCCGCAGCCCCCAACGCCATAGGCGCATAGATGCCCAGCCAACCCAGTGTAAGAACAAGCTCATTCATTCCTGAACCTCCTTGCGGGCAAACGGACGAAACACGATGCCTTCATCCGGCAGACCCCATTTAAAGAATTCGATGTAATTGAGACGTAAGCCGTGGACGACGCCGCTCATCATGGCGAGCGCGAAGTTCAAAACGTGACCGATGATCAGGATCAGCAGCCCAAACAGAATGCCCGGCCCTTTCAGCGCCTGCATGACGGAAACGGCCAGATCGTTGAACGTGATCGCCAGCGACGCCGAAGCCAGACCAAGCGCAAACAGGCGCATATAGCTAAGGACATCGCCAAACGCGCCCATCGCCCCTGCTAGGCTTTGCAAGCCCTCGATCAGACGCCAGATCCAGTCTGTCGGCTTCTGGATCATCCGCTCACTGGAAAACAAGACAATCGCCGCAACGCCGAGGATCAGGATCGCCGACCCCGGCACAGGCGATTTGCCGTTCATATAGCTAAGCCACAGTACAAACCCGCCGATCAAGGCAGCAATCCAACCCAGATTGGCAATCGCCTTGCGTTGCCCCCACGCGGCATGGGCCGCTAATGCGTTGGCCAGAACCAGATGCAAGACACCAACCACAATCGACACCATCATCATTGCGCCGAAATTGTTCAAATCCAGCACCTTGAGCTTTGCCCAGATCGAACCTGCAGATGGAGAAACCCCAAAGTAACTGCCGACCAAGATGCCGTAGAGGATTGTAGCCCCAGAAACGGTCAGCCCATAAAGACGCCACGATCGCTGACCCGCAGTCGCGCCCATACGCTTCCAGAACAGCAAAAGGCCCAGCAGGATTACGACCCCGTATCCAGCATCTGCCACGATCATTGCGAAGAAGAACGCGAACGAGGCTGCGACGATCACGCTGGGGTCCCAATCCTTATAGCCGGGTACTTGATAAAACAGCGCCAAGTCCACCGCAGAACTACGTTTTTCAGGCTGTTCCAATAATGTGGGCGGGGTATCTTCCGGCCCCGGTTCTTCGATCAGAACTGCCGCATCTTTTGCTTTCGCCAATTCCAATACAGCGTCCATACGGTCTTTGGGGACCCAGCCCTGCACAGCAAAAACTGCCTCTTCATCGCGTACTTTCTGCTTTGCATGAGCCAGTTCGGCGGCGCTTTCTGCAACGGACAGGTTCCGGCGCATCAAGGTCAGATAGCGGGTTTGCGCCACGCGCTCTGCCTCTAAGGCCTCAAGCGCGATTTCGGCCTCCTCCAGTTGCGCCTCAAGCTCGTGAATGGGCAACGAACCCACATGCGTGCGCGGGATCGGAAGAATGTCATCGTCGGGCTCGTCGGGAGAGATCAGGACCGCGTAAAGAAATCGGTGGTCTTCTTCCAAAATCGCCCAGGGCAATTTGACCTCTGACAGAGCTTCACGGTGTTTCAGTGGCAACTGATAGAACCACAGCCGATTGCCTGCCAAAACATCCGTTGGCGGGAAGTCCAGATCACCCCAGGGCCGCACCTGAGCGATACGATGCGCCAGAAAATCCCGCCGGTCCATCGTATCCCGAGTGCGCTGCATGAGGTCAGTCACCTCATTCACGAAACCGTCCATGTCAAAACCGGGGTTTCGCTGGATCTGGCGCCGTGGCTCGGGAACTTCTGCAAGGAAACGCAACGCTTTATACGCTTCTCTTGCACCACGTTCGCTGATCTTTTCAGGTTCATTCGGCGGGGGAACAAGCGGTAGAACATGCATACAGCCAAGGTCTTGCAGCGCCTCAAGCGTGTCCGATTTTTGGGCTGCCGGCCCGATCAGAGACATCTTCTTCAAACGTGCGACGCTCATGTCAAAACCTCTCGCGCGTGTTTGCGTTTAGAGATTTTTGACTGCACGACCGCCTGCATTTGTTCGTCACTCAGATAGATGCGGATCTTCTTGATGTTGGCCTTGGCACGGGGGATCAGAACCTTTTCGAACAGGTTGACCCGCTGCGTAATCGTGGCCACCGCCTTGTCGAAAATGCGCACGCGCTCCTCGGCGATTTTGACCCGCAGGCGCGCTTCGATCATGTCATGTAGCAACTGCGCGGCGGCATCAACCCAATGGGGTTTGGCAAGCACGGAATAAGGACGCACGACAACTTCGATCCGGTCAAGGTCAGGCATTTTGACGCCAACCACGTTGACCTCTTTGACCTTGTAGTACTTAAGCTCAACCAGACCGTCCAGATCGATACCCTGCTGGGCCAGCATGGGAAGCTTTTCACCCACCTGCTGCGCTAGGGCCGCCACCTCTTGCTCAAGGCGTTTGACGTCCTCACGCGCTTTCACTCGTTCGGCCATCAACTGCTGGCGCTTCAGGTCCAGCGACGGCAGGAACCGCTCGTAGCTTTTCAGCTGCGTCTGCTGGCGGGCCAGTGACGATTTATTCAGCTGCAACCGCGCCATTGGCATCCTTTGGGAAATACTTGTCGATCAGGGTCTGTTTCATCAACAATTGTTCTGGCGCAAAACACTCTGCTAGTGTCTTCCAGCCCAGGTCCAGCGCCTCCTCCAGAGGGATGGAAACGTTGATGTTCATGAACCGTGCACGGAACAATCCTCCAAACTTCAGCAATTGATGGTCATAGTCGGAAAGATCAAACGCCATCGCCTGCTTTTGCGCGGCATCGCGGCTTTCTGAATAGAAACGGATCATCGTGTTCATGATCTGGCCGTGATCTTCGCGCGTGGTCTTGCCGATTACGTTCTGCTTGAGGCGCGACAGGCTGCCGAACGGATCAATCACGCCAGAGTGGAGATAGAACTGGCCTTCAGTGATGTAGCCGGTGTTATCGGGGACCGGGTGGGTTACGTCATTACCGGGCATCGTTGTCACAGTCAGAACCGTGACCGATCCACCCTTGGCGTAATCGCACGCCTTTTCGTACCGGCGTGCGAGCTGCGAATAGAGATCGCCCATATAGCCCCGCTGGGACGGCACGCGTTCCTGACTGATCCCCACTTCTTTCATCGCGTCGGCATAAGCTGTCATATCGGTCAGCAGAACGAGAACGCGCTTGCCCTCTTCCACCGCAAATTTCTCAGCCACCGCCAGAGCCATGTCAGGGACCAACAGTCGTTCGACCAAAGGGTCCATTGCCTGATTGACGAACATCACAGTGCGTGAGAACACGCCAGCATCCTCGAACGAAGTTCGGAATGTGTGGTAATCGTCAAAGATCAGCCCCAAGCCGCCGAAAACGACAATGTCCGCATCTGCCTGAATGCCGATTCGGCTGAGGAACGCGTTGAATGGCTCACCCGAAACTGAAAAAATCGGGATTTTCTGACTTTCGACCAATGTGTTGAACACGTCGATCATTGGCACGTCGGTGCGGATCATTTTGTTGGGAACGGCGCGCTCAGCCGGGTTTACGGTCGGTCCGCCAATGTCGATTCGGGGCTCGGAAGACAGATCTGGCCCACCGTCTATCGGCACCCCTGCGCCATCAAAGACCCGCCCCAGAATATTGGCCGAATACGGTGTCTGCATCGGGTGACCAAGAAAGGTCGCCGTCGCCTCGGTCGAAATCCCCTTGGTGCCGGAAAACACCTGAAGCGTCACAACATCCCGGTCGATGAAGATCGCCTGGGCCAATGTTTTTCGGCCATCTACAGTTTCAATGACGGCGAGGTCGTTGTATCGAACAGCAGGGTTTCCTTCGCCCTCAACCGGCACCCGAACTTTGATCGTGTCGCCTACAATTTCCAGAACTCGGGTGTATTTCAACAAGCTTCGGGACATCATCTACCCTCGCTGATCCAAGTTGTTTTCTGTTAAACTCGCGGCGTTGTTCACCGGCAATTTTTTGCAATAACGGCATTAGCTTACAACGAATTCACAAATTAGCAAATGAGTTCAACATCACCCATCCAAAGATGCCCGGGCGTCAATTACTAAAAATTTAGTTTGACAGGTACGCAAAAAATCGCTGATGCTGTCCGGCATCCGGTTACCGCCGGAAACCATAATCTTTGGGAGGAGACAGATGCGGAGACATCTACTTTCCGCAGTGGCGGCGGCTGCCGTCATTGCGGGGCACGGTCCCGTTTGGGCCGACGAAGCCGCAGCACAACGTTGGATCGACGACGAATTCCAGCCATCGACCTTGTCGAAAGACGAACAGATGGCAGAGATGCAGTGGTTCATCGAAGCTGCACAACCCTATGCTGGCATGGAAATCAATGTCCTGTCCGAGGGCATCCCGACCCATTCTTACGAATCCGAGGTTCTGACCAAGGCGTTCGAAGAAATCACCGGCATCAAGGTCAACCACCAAATCCTGGGTGAAGGTGAAGTGGTTCAGGCTGTTCAGACTCAGATGCAGACGGGCCGGAACCTGTATGACGGCTATGTCAACGACAGTGACCTGATCGGTACGCATTCGCGTCTGCAACTGGCCTATCCGCTGACCGACATGATGGGCGGCGATTGGGCGGCGACAACCTCGCCGACGCTGGACCTGGATGACTTCATGGGCATTCAGTTCACCACCGGTCCCGACGGCAAGCTGTATCAGTTGCCCGATCAGCAGTTTGCGAACCTTTACTGGTTCCGCAAGGACTGGTTCGATGACGAAGCCAACAAGGCCGCGTTCAAAGAAAAGTACGGCTATGATCTGGGTGTTCCGGTCAACTGGTCAGCCTATGAGGATATCGCCGAATTCTTCACCAATGACGTGAAGGAAGTCGACGGCGTCACGATCTATGGCCACATGGACTATGGCAAGCGCGCGCCTGACCTTGGCTGGCGTATGACTGACGCCTGGCTGTCGATGGCTGGTGCCGGTGACGTGGGCGAGCCGAACGGTGTTCCGGTCGATGAATGGGGCATCCGCATGGAAGCGGGCACCTGTAACCCTGTTGGCGCATCCGTATCGCGCGGTGGTGCAGCAAACGGTCCGGCTGCGGTCTATGCGATCCGAAAATGGGATGAGTGGTTGCGGGCCTACGCGCCTCCGGGTGCGGCGTCTTATGACTTCTACCAGTCGCTGCCTGCGCTCAGCCAAGGCAACGTGGCGCAGCAGATCTTCTGGTATACCGCCTTTACTGCTGACATGGTGAAGCCGAAGTCCGAAGGCAACAACACCGTGGATGACGAAGGCACACCGCTGTGGCGGATGGCGCCCAGCCCGCATGGCCCCTATTGGGAAGAAGGCCAGAAGGTTGGATACCAAGACGTGGGTTCGTGGACCTTCCTGAAATCGACCCCCTCGGATCGTGCTCAGGCTGCGTGGCTGTACGCTCAGTTCGTGACGTCCAAGACTGTTGACGTGAAGAAGTCCCATGTGGGTCTGACCTTCATCCGCGACAGCTCGGTCAACCACGAGTCGTTCACCGAACGCGCACCCAAACTGGGTGGTTTGGTCGAGTTCTATCGCTCGCCTGACCGTGTGGCGTGGTCGCCGACCGGCATCAACGTTCCGGACTATCCGAAACTGGCCCAGATTTGGTGGCAGCAGATTGGTGACGTGAACTCAGGTGCCTTTACCCCGCAAGAGGCGATGGACCGTCTGGCCGAAGAGATGGACATCACCATGGCCCGTATGCAGGCCGCGGATGAAAGCGCCGGTGTCTACGGTGGCTGTGGCCCCCGCTTGAATGAACCGCAGGATGCGTCCTTCTGGTTGGAAAAAGCAGGTTCGCCCAAAGCCAAGCTTGAGAACGAAAAGCCACAGGGCCAGACCGTCAACTATGACGAGCTGGTTCAGCGCTGGCAGTCTCAGTAAGCCAAAGCAATCGGGGATGCCGTATGCGGCATCCCCATCCCAAGGCCAGTGCGATGCACTGAAGGACCGGAACTCACGGACATGATCGAACTTCAAGACGCGACCAAAAGGGTCGGCAACGTCATCCATATCAAGCCCACAAACCTGAAGCTTCATACAGGTCACTTCAACGTTCTGTTGGGAGCGACCGGATCGGGCAAAACCTCTCTGATCAAGATGATGGCCGGGCTGGACCCGATCGCCTCGGGCAAGGTCCTTATGGATGGGCAGGACGTGACTCGGCTGAACACGCAAAAGCGACAGATCAGCCTGGTGCACCAATTCTTCGTGAACTACCCCCACATGACCGTTTTTGACAACATCGCCTCGCCCTTGCGCGTAGCTGGCATGGTAAAGTCCGAAATCGAGGGCCGCGTGGAAGAGGCCGCCGATCTGCTTCAATTACGCCCCATGTTACACCGCCGCCCGCATGAGCTGTCGGGAGGCCAACAGCAACGTACTGCGCTGGCTCGGGCCATCGCGAAAGAAAGTCGTGCGGTCTTCCTGGATGAACCGCTGGCGAACCTGGATTACAAACTGCGCGAGGAACTGCGCGAACAGTTGCCGGACCTGTTCGCTGGACGCGGCGCAGTGGTGGTTTACGCCACCTCGGAACCCGAAGAGGCTCTTTTGCTGGGCGGCTACACGGCCTTGATGGAAGATGGTCGCGTGACTCAATTCGGACCGACCGCAGACATTTACCGCAACCCTGAAAACATCGCCGCCGCGCGCGTCTTTTCTGACCCGCCGATAAACGTGGCCAGCATCACAGTTTCGGGCGCTCAGGCGCAACTGGCGGGCGGCGGAGGCTGGGCTGTTTCTGACATGGCTGACGGCGATTACATGGTTGCCGTGCGCCCGCACAGAGTGACGCCATTCCGTACGTCTGACGCGGACGTCGAACTGACAGGCCGCGTCATCGTGACAGAACTGTCCGGCTCGGATTCCAGTGCGCATTTTCGGCACGGATCGGATGACTGGGTCTCTCTGGCCGCTGGCGTGCACCCTTATCAGGTTGGTGAGGATCACAATTTCTACCTGAATCCGGCCCATTGCCGGTATTTCAGCCAAGACGGCAAGAGGGTGGCCTGACATGGCACAGATCAAGCTTTCAAACCTGCGACACAGCTACATGCCCGCGCCGAAAGGCCCCGAGGATTATGCGCTGAAAGAAATTGATGTGACCTGGCGCGATGGTGGGGCATACGCTCTGCTCGGGCCGTCGGGCTGCGGCAAGTCCACGCTGCTGAACATCATATCCGGCCTTCTTACCCCCTCGGAAGGTCGGATCCTGTTTGATGACCAGGACGTCACCGCCCTGCCCCCCGATCAGCGCAACATCGCACAGGTGTTCCAGTTCCCGGTGATCTACGACACGATGACCGTGGGCGAAAACCTGGCCTTTCCGCTCAAAAATCGGGGCGTAGATGCAGCGACGATCAAGCGCCGCGTCGATGAGATTGCCGAGATGCTGGACGTCACGGATATGCTGAATACCCGCGCCAGCGGCCTCAGCCCAGACAACAAGCAGAAGATCTCGATGGGGCGCGGTCTGGTCCGTGATGACGTGAACGCGGTGATGTTTGATGAACCGCTGACCGTGATTGACCCGCATCTGAAAT
Source organism: Ruegeria sp. HKCCA5763 (assembly GCF_013034545.1). Taxonomy (NCBI): domain Bacteria; kingdom Pseudomonadati; phylum Pseudomonadota; class Alphaproteobacteria; order Rhodobacterales; family Roseobacteraceae; genus Ruegeria; species Ruegeria sp. HKCCA5763. The sequence goes on along the minus strand of NZ_WQGF01000001.1, from coordinate 419,325 downwards.
GGAAACTACGGTCCAAGCTGAAAGAGCTGCACCAACGCGTCAAGGCCACCATGATTTACGTGACCCACGACCAAACCGAAGCGCTGACTTTCGCGGACGAAGTGGTCGTGATGCAAGAGGGCGAGGTCGTGCAGATTGGCACCCCGGTCGAGCTGTTCGAGCGGCCCCAACACACATTCGTCGGCCATTTCATCGGCTCACCGGGCATGAATGTTCTGCCCTGCGAGGCCAAGGGTGACCGCGCGGTGTTCGAAGGACACGAGGTCATGTTGGAAGGTCCCACCTTGGGCGAAGGTGGCCGCACCGATCTGGGTATTCGCCCGGAATACATCAGCTTTGGCGAAACAGGCGTCCCTGCGCATGTGACCAAAGTTGCGGACATCGGTCGCCACTATGTGGTCAGCGCCATGGTTGGAGACACGCCGGTAAAGGCGGTGGCGGAACACAACGCGCCCAACCCAGGCTCGCATGTCTTTCTGCAATTCAAACCAGAACAATCCCGCGTCTACCGTGACGGCTGGATCGCAACTCAGGAGCGGGCGCAATGAGAACGGAAAACCAAAAGGCCTGGTTCTTTGTCCTGCCAGTGCTGGCGCTGGTCGCGTTCAACGCGCTGGTGCCAATGATGACGGTGGTCAATTACTCGGTGCAGGAAACCTTCGGCAACAACCAGTTCTTCTGGGAAGGGCTTGGCTGGTTTGAACAAATCCTACGGTCGGACCGGTTCCAAGCGGCCCTCGGTCGGCAATTCCTGTTCACCTTCCTGATCCTGATCATTGAGGTTCCACTGGGCATCATCGTGGCGCTGTCCATGCCCCGCAAAGGGTTCTGGGTGCCGGTCTGTCTGGTCCTGATGGCGCTGCCCATGTTGATCCCATGGAACGTGGTCGGCTCGATGTGGAACATCTTTACCCTGCCCAAGATCGGCCTGCTGGGATACTTCTTGAATGATGTTTTGGGCATCAACTATGACATGACGCAACAGCCGATCTCGGCCTGGATCACTGTGATTGTCATGGATGTCTGGCACTGGACCTCGCTGGTCGTGCTGCTGTGCTACGCGGGCCTCGTGTCAATCCCGGACGCCTATTATCAGGCAGCCAAGATCGACGGTGCCAGCCCATGGTCCGTGTTCCGCTATATTCAATTGCCCAAGATGAAGACCGTCCTAACCATCGCCGTTCTGCTGCGCTTTATGGACAGTTTCAACATCTATACCGAGCCCTTCGTCCTGACCGGCGGTGGCCCCGGCAACTCAACCACCTTGCTGTCGATCGACCTTGTTAAGATCGCGCTGGGTCAGTTCGACCTAGGCCCGGCGGCCGCGATGAGCCTGATCTATTTCGCCATCACGCTGCTGGTCTCTTGGGTCTTCTACACACTGATGACAAAGGATGACGCGGAATGAAAAAGCGGTCCCTGATCCCGATCCTCTATATCGCGTTCCTGATGCTGCCGATCTATTGGCTGGTGGCGATGTCCTTCAAGACCACGAACGAGATTCTGTCGGGCTTTTCCCTATTTCCTCAGACCTTTACGCTGGAGAATTACATCACCATCTTCACCGATCCGACGTGGTATTGGGGCTATATCAACTCGATCCTCTATGTGACGATCAACACGGTGCTTTCGGTCTGTGTGGCACTACCTGCGGCTTATGCGTTCTCTCGCTATCGGTTCCTGGGGGACAAGCAATTGTTCTTCTGGCTGCTGACCAACCGAATGGCACCGGCGGCGGTGTTCGCTCTGCCGTTCTTCCAGCTCTATTCCTCCATCGGCTTGTTCGACACCCATCTGGCGGTTGCACTGGCACACACATTGTTCAACGTGCCATTGGCAGTGTGGATTCTGGAAGGCTTCATGCGCGGCATCCCGAAAGAACTGGATGAGACGGCCTATGTCGATGGCTATTCCTTCCCGCGCTTTTTCGTGACGATCTTCCTGCCCAACATCAAAGCGGGCGTCGGCGTCGCAGCCTTCTTCTGCTTCATGTTCTCATGGGTGGAAATGCTGCTGGCGAAAACCCTGACTGCAGTCGAAGCCAAACCCATCGCCGCCGTGATGACCCGCACCGCATCAAGCGCGGGGTATGAGCTGGGCCTACTGGCTGCCGCCGGGACGCTGACCATCATACCCGGTGCCATCGTCATCTGGTTTGTCCGCAACTACATCGCGCGCGGTTTCGCGATGGGCCGAGTGTGAGGTTCGATATGCGTAAACTACTATTCACCCTCCCCTTCCTGCCCACCATGGCTGTCGCTCAGCAAGCGGGTTGGGGCAATGTCGGCCAGCAAGAAGAAAAGGGGTTTTCCTGGACCGATCCCCTTTGGCCCGATTTCTGGATGGCATGGACGCCAGCAACTCTGGCCCTGTTCGTCGGTATCTTTTCGGCAATCGCCCTGATTGGCTTGCTCGAAGGGTTCAAGTACCGCGATGGGATCGAACGGCGTGGCGTGCTGGGATTGACGACCACATTGGGCGACAGGCTGTTCATCACGCTTCTCGGCTCGGCCTATATCTTCCTCGCCTGGCTGGGAATTGTCGGACAACCTGTCTGGACGCCACTTTTCCTGTCGATCGGCTGGGGTATCTTCGTCTTCTGGAAAGTTTAAGCTTTGCGAAACAGCGAAAGGATGCTTGTCTGTCAGGCATACGAACCATGACGACACCGAGATCGATGCGAAAGAAAAAGACGACTAATCTGCTGACCGAGGTCGAACTGGAGTTCATGAACGAGCTCTGGGCTCTCGGGGAAGGCTCGGTGCGCGATGTCCTGGACCGCCTGCCCTCAGAACGCAATCTGGCCTATACGTCTGGTGCCACGATCCTGCGTATTCTGGATGAAAAGGGTTTTGTGGAAAGCCGCAAGTCAGGAAAAACCCTGATCTATACGCCGCTTTTGGAAAAGGACAGATATCAGGCCCGTTCGCTGCAAAACCTGTCCCGCACTCTGTTCGACGACACCCCAGCCACACTGGTGGCACGGCTCGTCGATGATGCCGGACTGAGCGAAGCCGACCTGGAGGACATTCGAGCGCTGGTAGAGAGGAGACTGCAAAATGACAGCGGTTAGACCGGTTCTCGACGCATATATCGAACTCAACATAGTGCTGGCATTGTCGGCGGCCATCTGGTTGATGGCACGCGTCGCCCTGACCCGCACGACTCTGCGCCATGGCTATGTCGCACAGCTGCGCGCACTCAAGGTTCTGTGCATTTGTATTCTGATCAGCCCTTTTCTAGCGTTGGGTGTGTCGTCTTTGGCCGCTCACGCATGGCCGGGGAGCGCCGTCGCCCTTGGCGACATAGCGGTTGCCGCTTATCTGCGCGGTGATATCGCCATGCCTGCCGTGCAGTTCGAGGCCCTGCTGAATACACGTGAAAGATGGGTCGATCTTGCTTTGTCAGGACAGCAGCCCGTTTTCATCTCACTCGCCGCCCTGTTCGCTGTCGCTGCGGCTGTATATGCCATTCGAGCTTTACGGGACGCCGTGATGATCCGCCAAACGGTCAGGTCCAGCTTCCTTTGGCGGCAATCAGCAAAGGTGGATATCCGCCTTTCGGATCGCATTACCGTGCCGTTCGCGGTGCGCGGGCTGCGCCGCCGTCATGTCGTTCTGCCCAGCCATCTTCTGGACACACCGCGCGAATTGCGCTTTGCGCTGGCCCATGAGTTTCAGCACATTCGCGCGGGCGATGTGGAATGGGAACTCGGCTTTGAGCTTCTGCGCCCTCTGCTGTTCTGGAACCCGGCATACCTGATGCTCAAGTACCAATTCGGCCGCTTGCGTGAACTGGCATGTGACCAATCCGTTGTTGCGCGCAATAGGATCGATGCGCGCGAATATACCACGTGTCTTCTGGACTATTGCGCGCGCACTCTTTCAACGAGAAATCCACGCGTCTTAAACGTTGCCTTTGTGACCGGTGGAAAAGCCAAACGCGTACTGCGTCAGCGCGTGATTGCATTGACCGATGCACAGCCCGCCGAGACGCCTTTGCCAGCGGTGTTTCTTGGCATGTCACTGACGTTCGCCACCCTTCTGGCGCTTGGGGCGGCTTCGATCCAGCAAACACAAGACTGGAGCCATGACCGTCTTATGCTGTCGACCGTGGTCAATCTGGAACGTCTTGAGGCACGCAATCAGGGCAACTGATGCGATGCGTTACCAGCCGCGGCGCCCAAACAGGGAATGAATCCGGCCCTGATCCACAAATGGTTCGGGCGCGAGCAAACGTCTTAGTCGGCCAACCACGCGCTCAACCATGACCCAGCTGATTAAGGCGAAAATGACGCCGCCAAAAGCTTGTCCCAACAGAACACCGGACGCCCCCGCGAGATTTGATCCGATGGTTGCGAAAACCCAGGTTCCTACCGTGTGACGCCCCCAATTGATCCAAGTTGAATAGACTGGATGCCCAAGATTGTTAAAGCTGGCATTCGAAACAAAAATCACACCGTTGAAAAACGATGCCAGCGCCAGAGGTCCGCAGAACAAATAAATGAGAACCCGAGTTTCACCTTCGGCCGCAAACAAATCCGCAATCGGCGCCCGCAAGAGAAACAGAATCGCAGCCATACCCAGAACATAAAGCCCCGTGAATTTGATTCCGGCCAGAAAGGCCGTACGCACCCGATCGAATTTCTCAGCTCCGAAATTCTGCCCGATGATTGGCCCTATTGCCCCCGACAAGGCAAAGATGACCGAAAAGGCCACTGGAAGCAGACGACCTATGACGGCCATACCCGCCACCGCGTCCGTTCCGTATTGCGCAATTTCCCGCACAACGATGGCATTCCCAATGGGCGTAGCTACATTTGTCAGAACGGCAGGAATCGCGATGGCCCGCACAGGGCGCAAGTCCTGTGCCACCTGCTTCAAAGACGGGCGTGCAAAGCCCTGATGAACCCGCAACGCGGGCCACAGCGCCGCCGCCAGCATGCACAGCCGCGCCAGAACCGAGGCAATCGCGGCCCCATCCAGCCCCAGCCCCACAGCAAAGATCAGGATCGGGTCCAGAACGGCATTCACCACTCCGCCATAGATCGTTGCCATCATCGACCGTCGTGCATCGCCACGAGCGCGCAGCACGGCCATGGCCGCCATGGCAATCGACATGACGCACATTGTCGGCAGGATGATCGAGACATAGCGCATTGCCAGCCTAAGAACCTCACCTTCTGCGCCAAGCAATGACAACAGATGGCTAAGGTTCAACAAGACCAGAACGGGTACGACCAACCCGACGATCAAACCCAGCACCGCCACACTGGACGCATAATGCCTTGCCTGTTCGGCCCGCCCCGCCCCAAGTTCCCGTGCAACCAGCGCCCCGGCAGAAATCGACAAGCCGATATTGATCGCGTTGGTGAAAAACAAAAGCGTTCCAGCGTAACCCACCGCCGCAGCCAACGCGTCGTTGCCCAGCATCGAAATGAAGACCATGTCCACAAAGTCGACTGCAAAAATTGCCATCAGCCCGATGCTTGTCGTCAACGACATGCGGGTGACATGCCGCATCAGATTGCCGCTCAGGAATACGGCTTCGGTTTGAGATTGGTTGGACATTCTAACCTGTGGTGGTCGGTGTGTTATCCCGCCAGCATCACAGATCACCGCCACGGGTCAACGGTTTCGTTCCGATCTTTATGGTCGCGGATGAACACCCGACACAACCCGCTATCCCGTTTTGCCATCTACAGCCCCATGAGGACGTGTTAGAACTGCCGAAACACCAATTGTCCGAGGTGAGGCAGAGCATGAAACTGGAATTCCACCACATCAACTTCGTGGCTGATGATGTTGATCGTATGCATGATTTTTACACTAACGTGCTGGGGCTGGATGATATCCCGCAGGATAATTTCCCGCGCACCGAAGCTGACAAACACAGCGGCTATGACGGCAAAATCCGCTTTGCGACCGAAGGCAACATGCAGATGCATTTGGCCCAGCGCGCCTTTGACGTGGCCTTCAAGAACGGGCGGGTGATCAACCCAGTCGAGCGCGGCCACATCGCCTTTCGCACCGATGATCTACCCGCCTTCCTGAAGCTGCTGGACGAACGCGGCATCCCCTATTCAGACTATGGGACTACATTTGCGAAAGAGTGGCATCAGGTGTTCTTTCACGACCCCGAAGGCAATGTGATCGAAGTCCATCAGCAGGTCGTTCAGGACGACTGATCCGTAAAGGGCGGAACCAACCGCCCTCTCCCGGACCCTGGCCCTCAGACAAATCTGTTGACGTAGTTTTCCAGTATTTCTTGACGCCCTGATCTCGGCTGCGGATTGATCCCCTCGGCCAGAACCCGCTCGGAAATCTCGTCCAGGCCCGAAGCCAGCATCGCCTGCGCCTCGGGCGTCTTCCAGCCTGCGTAGCGGTCAGCCAGCGCCTGCTCCAAACCGCCATCTTCAAGCATTGCAGCCGCTGCTTTCAGGCCCCGGGCGCAGATGTCCATCCCGCCCACATGCGCGGCAATCAGATCTTCGGCGTCGATGGATTGTCTGCGCAGCTTGGCGTCGAAATTGGTGCCACCTGTGGTGAACCCGCCCGCTTTCAGGATGTGGTAATAGGCCAGCGCGACTTCGGGCGTGTTGTTAGGGAACTGATCCGTGTCCCAACCCGATTGATAGTCGTTCCGGTTCATATCGATGGACCCCAGCATCCCTTCGGCTGCGGCCACGGCGATCTCGTGCTCAAAGCTATGCCCCGCAAGGATCGCGTGCCCCTGTTCAAGGTTCAGTTTGACCTCATCCTCAAGCCCATACTTACGCAAGAAACCGATGCAGGTGGCCGCGTCAAAATCATACTGGTGCTTTGACGGTTCCTGCGGTTTGGGCTCAACAAGGATCGCGCCTTTGAACCCGATCTTGTGCTTGTACTCGACCACCATGTTCAGGAACCGGCCCATATGATCCAGCTCGGTCTTCATGTCAGTGTTGAGCAGAGTCTCATACCCTTCGCGTCCGCCCCAAAGCACATAGTTCTCGCCGCCCAGCTTGTGGGTGGCGTCCAGGCAGGATTTCACCGTGGCCGCAGCAAAAGCATAGACATCGGGATCAGGGTTGGTGCTGGCACCGCCCATCCAGCGGCGATGACTGAACATATTAGCCGTGCCCCACAGCAGCTTGGTGCCTGACACCTGCATCTTTTCACCGATATAGTCGGTGATCTCGTTCAACGTGCGCAGATTGTCCGCGAAGTTCCCCTGCTCGGGGCGAATGTCCGCATCATGCCAGCACAAGTAAGGCTGCCCCAGGATCTGAAACATCTCAAAGGCCACATCGGCCTTCATCTTGGCCCGCCCCATGTCGTCCTGCGGGTGCCAGGGGCGCTCGAAAGTGGGGCCTCCAAACGGATCCCCCCCTTCCCACGCGAACGAGTGCCACCACGCCACGGCAAAACGCAAGTGATCCTCCATGCGTTTGCCCATGACGATCTCGTCCGGGTTGTAGTGACGGAATGCGAGCGGGTTCTTACTGCCCTCGCCCTCGAATTGGACCTGCTCGATCCCTTGAAAGAAACCGCTCATCATCTCGTTTACCTCATTCCGTCTTTTCGCCGGGCTTCTTGCCCAGAATAATCATCGACAACAGGTCGTCATCAGTGACATCAGGGATGTCCACGGTACCAACCAATTGCCCGTTCTTCATGACCGAGGCTCGGTCGCACAGCTCCATCACCGCATGCACATCGTGGTCAATCAGGAAAATCCCGATGCCTTGCGCCTTTAGCTGTTGGATCAGGTCCGCCACCATTTGCGTTTCATGCGGACCCAGCGCGGCCGTAGGCTCGTCCATGATCAGGATGCGTGCGTTGAAATACACCGCGCGCGCAATGGCCACTGATTGCCGCTGACCACCCGACAGGGCCGAAACAGGATCGTTGAACTTCTGAAAATTCGGGTTCAGCTGCGCCATGATCTTGCGGCATTCAGCCTCCATCGCAGCATCGTTGACCAGACCAAAGGGGGTGACCATCTCGCGCCCCAAAAACAGGTTCGAGCTTGCATCCAGATTGTCTGCCAGCGCCAGCGTCTGATAGATCGTCTCGATATTGTTGGCGCGCGCGTCACGCGGGTTGTTGATCTCAACCTTCTTGCCATCAATCAGGATTTCACCATGGTCCATCTGATAGGCGCCCGAAAGCACCTTGATCAGAGTGGACTTACCGGCCCCATTGTGCCCCAGTAGGCCCACAACTTCGCCCGGGTACAGATCAACTGAGACGTGGTCTACCGCCTTGATGCCCCCGAAAGAAATCGAGATATCGCGCATTTCCACAAGCGGAGGCTGGCCGGAACCACGGCCCGAAGCTTGGTTCTGTGTTTCTTGAGCTTGCATCATTTCGCCCCCAGACGTTTGCGATAGACGATGTCGATATAGACAGCCAAAACCAGGACAGTGCCGACGACGATGTTCTGGAACGGCGCATCCACGCCGACCATGGCCATGCCCGATTGCAGCGCCTGCATGATCAAAGCACCAAGGATTGCGCCGTAGATCGTACCAATACCACCCGACAGAGCGGTTCCACCGATCACCGCAGCAGCAATCACGCGCAGTTCATCCAGCGTGCCAATATCGTTCGAGTGGTTGGCCAGACGGGCCGAAGCCACAACCGCTGACAACGCACACAAGAATCCCATCAGAGCAAAGATTTTGACGGTCATCATGCGCGTGTTGATACCGGACAACTCTGCCGCATCCGGGTTGCCGCCAGTGGCAAAGATGTAACGGCCAAAGCGGGTTTTGCGGGCTACAACGGTCAATGTCACGGCCACCAGGATCAGGATCAGAACCGAGATCGGAATGCCGTAGCCAACAATCAGCCCCTCGGGCAAGGTCTCACCCCGCGCTTCGAACATCCGTTCCAGACGGCGGGTCGGGATTGCATAGCTGTTGACGATCAGGACATAGCCCATGATGGCGATGCCAATGATTCCAGCCAGAGTTGTCTCAGCCCAAACAGGTTTCACAGGGAACCCGTGGGCGGCTTTGGACCGGCGGCCGCTCCACAACGCCCAGATCGCAATAGCAGTGGCGGCAAGGCCGAACAAAAGGCTGACGGTAGTTCCCAACGTGCCGTTTGTCCCCCCGAACATCAGGAAGTTGCTGTCCAGCGGGCCGATTGTCTGGCCATCGGTCATGTACCAGGCAACGTTGCGCCAGACCAGAAAACCGCCAAGCGTCACGATAAAGGCCGGAATGGTCAGGTAGCCCACCATCCAACCATGGAAGGCGCCGATCAATGTGCCCACCACAAGACCCACGACCAAAGTGATCGCCCAGGTCGCCGGGTGGTTCAAACCCATTCCCAATACGTTGGGCAATAGCTCGGTCTGAGTCATCGCCATGACCGCAGATGTGGTCGCCAGAAGCGCCCCAACCGACAGGTCAATATGGCGCATGACGATAATGAACACCATGCCACAAGCCATGATCGCAACCGAAACGGTCTGGATCGACAGGTTGAACAGGTTTCTGGGTGTCAGAAAACGGCCATCCGTAACGATGTTGAAGCCGATGCACAGGATGATGAAGGCGCCGATCATGCCCAATAGCCGCATATCCAGTTCCAGCTGCTGGAACAGGTTGGCCTTTGCTTTTTGGGGTACCGGCTGAGACGAAGTTTCGGTCATATCCGATCTTTCATGTTCAGCTATGATCTCTGGCCCACCCTTGCGGGCCAGAGACGTTGTGATTTGGAACTTGGTTTAGTTACAGGGCGCAGGGCCGTTTTCGACGCCCTGGCAAAGGTCTTCCAGCGGGATCCAGCCCGCGTCGACCACAACGGTCAGGTTGTCCTTGGTGATCGGCACAGGCGCCAGGAAGACCGAGTTCATCTCGGTGCCACCGGGCGAGGTCCAGCTGATCGCGCCTTCGACATCCGCAGGGCTTGTTCCGCTGCTCAACGCAACCGCGATTTCACCGGCAGCTTTGCCCAGCTCACGTGCGTCTTTCCAAACCGAGACGGTCTGCGTGCCCTTGGCAACACGGTTCAGCGCCGCGTGGTCACCATCCTGGCCCGAGACCGGAATACCGTCCATGCCTTGCGCGGTCAGAGCAGCAACAACGCCACCAGCAGTACCGTCATTCGAGGCGACCACGGCATCAACGTTGTTTTCGTTCGCTGTCAGGATCTGCTCCATGTTGCGCTGCGCGTTCGCAGGCAGCCAGCCGTCGGTATAAGCCTCACCCACAATCACGATGTCACCACTATCAACGGCGCCCTGGATGATCTCTTGCTGACCACCACGCAGGAAATCCGCGTTCGGGTCGGTGGGCGAACCCTTGATCATCACGTAATTACCCTTGGGCATCGCGTCGAATACAGCGCGCGCTTGCATCCGGCCAACTTCTACGTTGTCAAAGGTCAGATAAAACGCCCGGTCATCTTCGATCAGGCGGTCATACGCGATAACTGGAATGCCCTCGTCAGCGGCTGCCTGAACCGCCGGACCAATGGCCTGAGAGTCTTGTGCCAGAATGATCAGTGCATCAACGCCCTGAGCAATCAGACTTTCAATGTCCGACAACTGCTTGGCCGAGGACGATTGCGCATCCGACGAAATGTATTCGGCTCCACCCGCCTCGAGCGCGGCTTTGATCGCGGCCTCGTCGGTCTTCCAACGCTCTTCCTGGAAATTCGACCAGCTGACGCCCACAACAGGTTCGGCAAAAGCGGCCGTACCCATCAACACCGCCACAGCGGAAGCGCTGAGAATTCTTTTCATGATTTCCTCCCGGTTTCATTGAGCCATCGCTTCATGATTCGTGGCCCCGATAATTCTGAGTAGCATATTTATTTCAGTCGGTAAAATATTTATGCTATCGGTAACAGAAAAAACCGCCTAGGTTGAAACAGGGATTAGATTCGCGAGGGCAAGATGCTGAAAAGCAAAGCTTCTTCAAACGCCACGGACCAAAGAAACATCACCCGATTGCGGGTGCTGGAGCAGATTCGCGCAACCGAAGCCATCTCGCGAATTGACATCGCCACGGCGCTTGAAACCAGTCCTGCAACAATCACATCTGCCACAGCAGACCTGCTGTCCGCCGGTCTTATCCAGGAAATTGAAGGGGAGTCGCAGTCAAAATCCACACGTCGTGGCAGGCCACGTGTGCTTTTGAAACTGCACGGCGGTTGTCACATGATTGCGGGTGTAAAGGTCGCGCGGCATCAGATCTCGGTCATCTTGGTGGATTTCGAAGGTACCGAAATCGCCTCTTATACCCATCCATTGGATGAGGCGCGTATGGCACCCGAAATCTTCACACAAACGATCCGCACTGCCCTTGACCTTGCCTGTGGCACTGCGAACCGGTCGCTGTCTGATCTGTCCGGCGTCTGTATCGGCATTGCGGGGTTGATCGACGCAGAAAAGAACTTTGTACATTGGTCGTCTTCTTTGACAGAACGCAACGTAGACCTGAGCCCGCTCTTGTCCAAGGCGCTGCCCTGCCCCGCCTTTATCGAAAATGACGCCAATCTGGTGGCCAAGGCCGAGCAATTGTTTGGGCTGGGAAAAGGGCTGAAAACATTTCTGGTTGTGACCATCGAACACGGCATCGGTTTGGGTATCGTCGTTGATGGCAAACTTTATCGCGGCGAGCGCGGATGCGGCGCGGAGTTCGGGCATTTGAAGGTTCAACTGGACGGCGCGCTGTGCCAGTGCGGACAGCGCGGATGTCTGGAAGCCTATGTCGGAGAATACGCGTTGATCCGCGAAGCGACGATTGCCAGCCAGGCCACGGATCCTCGCACACTTACAGATATTCTTACGGCCGCAAATGCCGGCGATGCTCGGTCGATTTCCGTACTGTCCCGGGCCGGTCAAATGTTTGGAATGGGGGTTTCGAACCTGATCAATTTGTTCGATCCGGAATGCATTATCCTGTCCGGCACAAGGGGCAGTTTTGAATATCTGCACTCGGAAGACGTAATGACGCGTATCAGAAACGGTGTCGTCAGCGTTGACGCACCCCTGCCCGCGATCAAAGTGAATCACTGGGGGGATTCAATGTGGGCAAAGGGGGCGGCTGCTTATGGAATCGAACAGGTCTCGATTCTGAAAGTCAGGGAATTGGCGGCACATGCGAACTAGTTTGGCTTTCCTGCTGACCACAGCAACAACCGTTGCGGCGGATGCGCCTTCCCCGCAGTTTTTTGGCGTTGACGTTCAACCCCATATCTATGACGGCGGGTGGGAACATTTTGTGGGCGGTGGGGTCGCTGTTTTCGACTGTAATGGCGACGACCGCCCCGAACTTTTTGCTGCCGGAGGTTCAAACCCAGCGCAGTTTTTTGTGAACGTATCCGAGGAAGACATTCAGTTTCGGGCAGACACGCCCAGCGCTTTGTCCCTGACTGGTGTGACCGGCGCATATCCGGTGGATGTAGATGGCGACGGGTTGCTTGACCTGGCAGTTCTGCGCGTGGGTTCAGATCTGTTGCTGCGCGGCGGGCCGGATTGCGCGTTCGACCTTTTCAACTCGCTGAACTTCACTTCTGAGGATCATTGGACCACGGGTTTCTCTGCCACTTGGGAAAGCGGGCAAGCGCTGCCCACGCTGGCGTTTGGCACCTACGTTGACCGCAACAACCCCGATGGACCATTTGAGACATGCGGGCCGACTTTGCTGTATCGACCGGATGGCAGCTCATATGGCGTTCCCGTACATCTGGAACCCGGGCACTGTTCCCTCTCGGTACTGTTTTCCGACTGGGCGCGGTCGGGGCGTGCGGATCTGCGTGTCAGCAACGACCGTCACTACTATGTGCGCAACGGGCAAGAGCAACTTTGGGCGATGGAGAACACCCCACGCCTTTATGAGCACGCAGACGGATGGCTGCCGTATTCGATCTGGGGCATGGGCATCGCCTCGCGAGATTTGACCGGCGACGGGTTTCCAGACGTCTACCTGACCTCGATGGGGGATCAAAAATTCCAGACATTCGATCCGTCGACTAAGGGGCCGACATGGCGTGACGCGACCTATGATCGGGGGACGACAGCACACAGGCCACACACAGGTGGTGATGGTCGTCCTTCAACCGGCTGGCACGCCCAATTCGGTGACGTTAATAATGACGGGCGGGACGATATTTTTGTCGCTAAGGGCAATGTCGAACAGATGCCAGACGCTGCACAAACCGATCCAAACAACCTACTGATACAAAACGGCAATGGGCAATTTGTCGAAACAGCAGAACAAGCGGGCGTGGCTTCTATGGCAAAGTCCCGCGGCGGGGCCTTGGCCGATCTGAACGGGGATGGCTGGCTGGACATGGTGGTCGTCAATCGCGGTTCATCACTGGAGGTTTTTCAGAACAAGCCGCAAAATGGCAACTGGTTGATGGTGGATGTGGGTCAAGCACAACCCAACCGCTTGGCCATCGGCAGTTTTATCGAGGTCAAAACGGACGCCGGAGTGCAGACCCGGGAAGTCACAGTTGGCGGCGGTCATGCCAGTGGCATTGCTGGATTTCACCACTTTGGTCTGGGCGATGCGGAAAGCTTACAGATCAGGGTGATCTGGCCCGATGGCAAAGCAAGTGATTGGCGGACCGCCAACCCCAATCAGGTGATACGCCTTAGCCGCTGACCGCTGACCGCTGACTATTGGTCAACGGGCAAACCGCTTGGAACCGTCTTGGGCACCCCCAACCGAACTGCCGGGTCCTCCAGAGTGCCAAGGAAACTCAGGATGGCGTTGATGTCATCATCGCTCAGGCTCATTGGGGCCAATGTGTTTGAGGCGGCAATTGCCTCCACATGCGTGGGGTCTTGCATAGCCTGGGCATCCAGCGCGCCATCAAATTCGGGCAGTTCGGCTTTCTCGACCGAATAATTGCGCAAGGCTGCCACAGGATCCAAATGGTGACGCACCACATCTTCAAGCTCAGCATACGCGCCACTGTGCCCATAGGGCGCGGTCAGTGTCACGTTCCGCAATGAGGGCGTGCGAAAAGCAAACGCATCCCTTGCATCCCCTGTGACGCGCAACCGCCCGTCATCGCGCACGTGGTTTTCGAACCTGGCCGCTTTTCCGGGGCCGATCTGGGGCATGGCGATGGAATGGAAACTGTGATCCGTCTGGAACCATCCGCTATGACAACTGCTGCACCCGGCCTCACCGTAAAACAGGGTCATACCCAATTGCGCTGTCGCGGGCAGAGTTTCTTCACCCCGCATCGCGCGGTCAAAAAGGCTGTTATCTGCCCGCCATTCAAAAGCGATGAAATCCGCGATGACATTGGCGATGGCGGTAAAGGTGATCTCTTCCCCGGGCGCGACGTCCTCAAACCGCTGCGAATACTCCGGTATCCCCGCCACCCGCGCCGCGATCAGGTCCCAGGCCCCGCCCTCCTGGGTCAACAAGCCAAGCCGTACCGCCTTGCTCACCTCGTTTTCAGAATAGTGACCCGCCATCTCGTCAGGTGAAAGCACCGGGAACATCGCTTGCGCAGCCAGAGCCGATTGAAAGCCGCGCCGCATATCCGTCCCCAATGGCGTTCTGATGCCATTAGGTTGTGACGGATCAGCCTCCAGCCGACCATCATGAAAAAAAGTTGTGAATTCCAACGCACCAAGATTCCACAGGCCCGGCGAGTTTCGCGGAATCCGCTGTTCGGGAGAGTTGTCCTGAGTGATCTTACGCTCGGCCCCAAGCCCCACACCGCCTTCTCCGATTCCAAGTGAAAGCCCATCAGACGTGCCCAGTTTCGGATGATGGCAAGTCGCGCAACTGATATTCTTGTTCCCCGAAAGAATGGGGTCGTAAAACAACAACTGTCCCAGTTCGACACGTTCCAGGTCCGGCTCAAGAAATTTCGGAACGGGTCCAAGGTCCTGCGCCTGAAGTGCTGATGCCATCAGCCAAAAGCCTATTGAAACTGCCGAAATCCGAGCTTTCATGTTCAATCCTCGACAATCTCAAGCTTAAGCTTCTGACGATAGGGTTTTTCCGGCGTGTAGATCACAGAAGGAAAGGCCGGATTGTTCACCGCGTCGGTGTATCCGGCGGGCTCAATACAAAGCGCCGCCCCGGGTCTGAAAGGATCAGACAAATGTGCTGCTGCATAGACCTGTGCGCCCGGTTGATCTGAATAAACCTTCATCTTTAAACCCGATGGCGTTTCGACTTCTGCAACAGGCATGGTCACGTCCCGTCCATCTTCAAACACAAAATAGTGGTCAAGAAAGCCAGCTTCTTGACCGATTACGCGACCGCGCGTGAAATCCAGGCTTTCTGCATCGGCTTTTAGAATGCGGCCGGTGGGTATGGCGTTTGCGTTCAATTCAAGAAGGGTTTTGGCATGTAGTTTGAGACGGCAATCGAGAATGCCCTGCGGGCAACCAAGTGAGTAATAATTGTGCTGCGCGATGCTGATCGGCGTGGGCCGATCCGGATGCGCCGTGATCGTATAGATCAGACACGGATAAGCCAGCTCCACCTTTATCACGAACTGGACTTCCGCAGGAAACCCGCCCTCACCATCAGGTGAAGTTATCGACAAAACCGCCTGATTTAGAGCAGTTTTCTCGACACTCCAATACTGATGGGACAGACCATCCCGACCGCCGTGTAGCGCGTTTTTGCCTTCGTTCGCCGTAACTCTGATGGCTTCACCCAGAAAATCGAACTGCGCCCCACTGACACGGTTGGCCAAGCGCCCGACGATTGCACCCAGGTAATATGGGTCCGTCAGATAGTCCTGCGGTGTGTCATAGCCCAGTATCAGTGGCGTTTGCCCCAACCACCACCCTTGGGTGATCGCACCATAGCTGAGCAATGAGGCGGACATGTCACCGTCTTCCAGCACAACCCGTTCTATGGTTGCTGAGCGTTGCCCCGCCATCAAGACGCGGAAAGCGGTGCCAACGCCGCATAGTATTGGCGATAAAGCTGATAGGCATTCTCATACCCGTCGCATAGCTCGGTCCTTGGCACAATGACTTCAGCCGTTTCCGGAGGGGTCATGACGCCCGCCGGGTCTGCCCCCCGTAATGCGCAGGCCGCCAGACGCGCTGCGCCGGTCGCGGCACCAAACTCACTCCCCTTGGGCAGAACAAGACGTGTATTAAGGACAGTCGCCAGTGTCTTTAGCCAGAACCGAGATCGCGCTCCGCCGCCCACAACGGTCAGGCTTTCTGGCGTGGTTCCCGTGGCCTTGAGCGCCTCAAGGCAATCACGCATGGCAAAGGCAACACCTTCCATCACGGATTGCGTCAGAGCCTTCGGATCCGTGGCGATATCCAGTCCAAGGAATGCGCCTCGGATGGCGCTGTCGTTATGCGGCGTCCGTTCCCCTGACAAATAAGGCAAAAAGGTCGTACCAGACGGCCCATTGATCTGATCCGGTAGCGCCGACGCCAACGCCCCAACGGGCTGTCCCAAGTTTCGAGACAGCCAGTTCAAGCTGTTTGTGGCAGACAGAATGACGCCCATCTGAATCCAACGCTCAGGCACGGCGTGACAAAAGCAATGAACCGCTGTTTCCGGCGCGGGTGCATAACTTTCTTTGGCCACCAGCAGCACACCAGAGGTACCCAATGACAGAAAACCCGTCCCCTCGTTAATGCTGCCAATACCGCAGGCTGCTGCTGCATTGTCGCCTGCGCCGCCTGCAACAATTACAGGCCCGGCCAATCCCCAGTTCTGCAATATCTCGGGCCGCAACTGCCCTCCGACAGCGTTGCCCTCAACCAGTTCTGGCATCTGATCGCGGTGCATGTGACCTTGCTCAAGCGCTGTGTCGGACCATTCGCGACTGCCAACATCCAGCCACGCGGTTCCGGCGCTGTCTGACACGTCGCTGATATACTCGCCCGTCAGCCACAAACGAAGATAATCTTTTGGCAACAGTACTTTGAAGACTTTTTCGAAGACCTCGGGCTCATGCCTGCGCACCCATTCCAGTTTAGGCGCGGTGAAACCCGGGAACACGATATTACCCGTGATCGCACGCATCCTCGCGGCACCGTCCAGATCAGCAGCCTCAAGCGCGGATCGCGTGTCGTTCCACAAAATGCATGGCCGTAATGCGTTTCCATCTTTGTCGATCAGTGTGGCACCGTGCATGTGCCCACTTAAACCAACAGCACGCACAGCGGAAAAAGCCGCGGCATTTGCCTTTCGCAATTGGGTAACCACTTTTTGGCAGGCCTCAATCCACTCACCCGGCACCTGCTCGGACCACCCGGAACGAGGTGTTGAGGTTTCAACACTTGCATCGGCCTCGGCCAGCACATGGCCGCCTTCATCAACGACAATACCACGGAGACCGGACGTCCCCAGATCCAGACCAAGATACACCTGTTCTCCCCCCTTCTTGCCTACCGTAGAGCTTCGTGACGCAGGCGGGCCTGCGCCGGGTCACTACTTACTTGCGGCAAAATAGTTTGCGCTAACGTATTACGCCAATTTCAAGAAAAGAGACACCCTATTGTGCGAAATTCAGCACGGCATGGACTTTCAGTTCGCAATACCGGCCACGTCACCGAAGAGACGCAACGCGCAAGGATGCTTTAACGTTAGCCCGCTAGGTCTGTTCTATTGAGTCACGACTGTCTGTGAGGGAACGAAACCAAGATCGCATCGCGGTCTACTCGGCCCCTACCCGCTGGTTGTACCTGGTGAACATGAGTTGACCCGATGGCATGTCCGATCTGAAATCAGCCGTTCTGCCAAGAAGCGCACGGTAAAACCGGCGGAGACCTGGCTCGATGTCTTCAGCCAGATCTTCGCAGCGCCGGCACAGTTCTTCGATCCTGCCCTGAGGGTGTCGGCTTTTTATCGCTGAAATCAATTCGCTGTGCAGAGAAGTAAGATCCTGGAACGCCCGCGCCTTCAGGACCGATTGATCCCCCACCAGAACAAACACAGGTTCGGGGTTGGCTTTACCTTTCAGATCAACACGCCCTGCCTCCAACAATGCCAGATCCGCTTGCCCCGCGCGGGAAACCCCGTTTGATACGACAATATCATAGTCAACCGCACGGCAACTTTGTTCAAGCCTTGCTGAGACATTCACGACGTCGCCGATAACAGTATAATTGAAGCGCTTTTCTGATCCGATGTTCCCAACGCACGCCTGTCCTGTGGCAATTCCTGTTGCCAAAGCAATGGGTTGCCTGTTTCGCATAATGCTGGACTCATTGAATTCTTCTAACGCGCTTCGCATCTTGAGCGCCGCGAATGCTGCACGGCACGGATGGTCTGCAACAGGGATTGGCGCGTTCCAGAAGGCCATGATCGCGTCACCAATAAATTTGTCGATCGTTCCGCGCTCGCGCAGGACCTGATCCCCAATTTTGGAAAACAGCGCGTTCAGAACGGAGACGAGCTCAGTGGCGGATGCTGTTTCGGACAGAGACGTAAAACCCCGAATATCCGAGAACATAACGGTGATTTCCTGGGTCTCTCCTCCCAGCTGCAATTGGTGGCCCGTACTTTCCATTTCATCGAGAATTTCAGGGGCAACGTAGTGCGAAAACACCTTTCGAATCTCACGCTTTTCGCGTTCGGTCGAAATGAACAAGTAGCCTGCCAACAGACCAAAATTCACCATACCCCCGATTAATGGGAAGGTCGCGTCAAACAACACAGACTGATTCTGAAAGACCAGCCAACTGATCGTCAGAACGGCAGCCGCGGCAATGCCACCAGCAATAAAGGAGGCAACAGCACCAAAAATGGACATGACAGCAATAACGACAAGTCCCAAAAGGGCAAAGGCAAGCAACTCCTGCGCCGCCGTTACATCAGACCGGCTCAGCATCTCTTGGGTCAAAACTTGCTCGATCATCTGCGCATGAATTGAAACACCTGGGACACTTTCGCCAAGCGCCGTTTGATGAATATCAAACAGACCGGCAGCAGATGTGCCCACGAGTATTATGCGGCCCTCGATTTCGGCCCGCAAAGACGGATCGGAGGAACCTGCCATGACATCGTTAGCCGAAATATAAAGGTCAGGTGTGTCACGCCGGTATTTCAGCCAAAGTTCACCGTTCTCGGTTGTTGGCATCCGGTAGCCCCCGACTTCAACAGCCAGCATGATGCCTGCTTCGTCTGACGCGCCTTCGGCAAAAATGGTGGTTTCCCCCAGTGCAACCCTCAGAGATTCGATTGCCAGACCTGGCATGGGCCCGTCCGGCCCGTCCCAAAGAACCGGCACGCGGCGCACGATACCAGTTCCACCAATGGGTGAGACATTGACGCCACCAATTCCTGCCGCAGTTCGGTCCAGCGGAGGCGCGATTGGCGTCCAATGAGGAACCGAAATCAAACCCTCTGCAGGGTTTTCCCCAAATTCGACAATTCCTGCTTTGGGCGTGATGGTTTTACCTTCCTGCGATAGACGCGCAGCGGCACCCAGAACAACTGGCCAATATGCTATTTCCATCCCAAGCAACACATCGTTGTCCAGCTTCTGGGCATGGTGCTCCACCGTCAAAATACCCTTAAGCGATGGATCGTTCAGAAGGCGTGATGGTGAATACCTGTCAGGCTCGGCGAAAAGCATATCGAAAGCGATGGCTGCTGCACCGTAGTCGCCCAGATTCTTCACCATTTGAGCGACCAGAGTGCGCGGCCAGGGCCACTGTCCCCAATTGGCCAACGCATCTTCATCGATATCCACGACGCGTATGGGAAGATCCGGATTGAATTCTCGCGGAGACAACCTTTGAAGCACATCGAAATAAACCAGGCGAGTCATTCGAACCGGGTAAGGATCCACTGCACGGATGAAACAGCCAAAGAGGATCAGGACCAGCCCAACAAGACGAAAGGCCCATCGCCCATTCTTGGTTTTACGTGTCTTTTCGCTCACACCATCCTCCGGGAAAGAGGAAAAACGCGCCGTCAATCAAAAACGTTTGTTGAGAACCCTTCTTCAGATGCCGTTCTATCGGTCGTTTCGTGATCCGGTTCTACGCGCTCTGGCTCCTCATGATCGATTTCTTCTCTTTCTGGTTCTTCCCGCTCTGGCTCCTCATGATCGATTTCTTCTCTTTCTGGTTCTTCCCGCTCTGGTTCCTCTCTTTCAGGCTCTTCTTGTTCCGGTTCCTCTCTTTCCGGTTCCTCTTGTTGCGGCTCTGGTCTTTCGGGCTCACTCTGTCCCGAAGTTGACGGGCTTGACGCAGGAGTCGCGTCTACGGTGTCCGTTCTTTCCCGCCGTTGCGGGGGCGCGTCGCGAGGCTCTGCCCTGTTTGGCTTGACACGACGTATGGGCGCGGCTTCTCCGGCGCAACCTTCAACTCTGACCTGTAACGGGGGCAACAGACCTTCCTGAGATTGAATGAAGGGAAAGCCGCTTTGCAAAGCCTGTTCGTATTGCGCCTGACTTGCAGGGCGCCCGACGGCTCCGCTTCCGCTTGTTGCGTACATGCTGCACTGACGCCCCGAAGATCTGCAGGTGCCCTGAACCCCACACATTCTGACCGTCCCCTCAAGCACAAGCATTGCGCTTTGCTGTTCGGAAACGACCCACATGTCGAAGGTTGTTCCGCGCACTGCCATTGTCGCCGAAGGTGTCGTGATTGAATAAGCGCGCTTTCGGCTTTTACCGGAAATGAACCGAAAGCTGCCGCCCAGCGCCTGAACTGCAAAGCTTTTGGCTTTGCGATTGCCGCGCAACAGGCTCACATCCAGCACCATGCGGGCGTTGGGACCAATTGCGATCTTAGTGTCATCCACAAAGACTATCTGGATCAAACCCGTTTGATCTGTGGTGATCGCATCTCCGGACTCGACATCCATACCAGAAACAACAGGCTGCGCTTTTCCTTCACGAACAAGCTGGGCGCCCTGCTTGGCGCTGATAACTTTTCCAATGTTGGCAACAGCTTGCAACGGCATGGTAACAACAAGGCAAAGAACCAATACAATCTTTAACCACGACAAAACCGAGCCCCTTCCCCCTTTGGGTCCTGATGTGTGCAAATCGCACTGTGCTCGATGATCGCCCCTGCAAAAGCATAATTTTTTGTTATTTTATGTGCAAAAAATATAGACAAATATGCGCCATTTCATGCGCGTTTAGCAAGTTTAATGTTCAAGTCACTATCAAACCATCGTTTCCCGCACCTCTGACACGGCAAGTGGATGGGCCTTTCTTGGTTGCCAAGCACGATAAAGTCTTACTTTTTCCGAGGCGCAGAAATGGCCAGGATCGGTGTTGCCGTGCACAGTTGAAATTCTGTTTGCGCCCCGTATCTCTTAGCTTGTGAAAGCACTCATCAACTTGCGCTGACGATCCTTTTACCCCACGACCCTTGGTTAGGCTTTACTTGACGAATGACTGGGTCGACAAACAAATAGGTCAACTGATCGTGCCGCCCCTGAAACGAGCGCAGCAAAACGGAGTAAGTTTATGTTTTCCAGTCGCATTTTAGCAGCGGCAGCGTTTTGCGCCAGCCTGTCGTCTACCGCGCTAGCGCAATCTGACACCAAACATGATGGCAAACTCTTCGTAGAACTGAATGCGGTCCAGGATGTCACCGGATCATGCAGGCTAACCTTTTTGGCCAAGAATGAAACCGGGCTTACGATTGATGGCGCGGTATTTGAAACCGTTGTTTTTGATGCCGAAGGTGGTGTTGTGACCTTGTCCCTGTTCGATTTCCGTGACTTGCCGGCGGACAGGCCTCGAGTACGCCAGTTTGATTTACCAAACCGAACTTGCGCCGAAGTTGGGCAGGTCTTGATAAACGGAACGAACTCTTGCCTGGTCGATGGCGCTGAAAGCCAGGTATGCGGAAAGACCCTGTCGCTGAGCAGTCGAGTAGCCATGGAGCTTTTGGGATGAGTCCTTTAACCGCACTTCGTGAGATTTTCGCACTTGGCGGGCCGGTCGTGGCGATCCTGATCGCGATGTCCGTGCTGACGCTGGCTGTCACTCTTTACAAACTCTGGCAATTTGCGGCCTGTGGTGTCGGGAGACATAAAGTGCTGTCCGAAGCACTTGCCGCATGGGACGCTGGCGACCAACACGCCGCCCGAGCAAAGCTGGCCGGTAGCAAAAGTTATCTGGCCCCTATTGTCGGCGCGGCGATGGATGCAGCGGGCGTAGCCGGAGCCGATGACAGACTGGATGCCGAAACCGGCCTTGTGCTTGCCGGGCTTGAGCGCGGTTTTCGCCTGTTGGACACTGTGGCGCAGCTTGCACCCTTACTGGGACTATTTGGCACCGTTCTTGGTATGATCAGCGCGTTTCAGAGCCTGCAGGCCGCAGGGTCGTCAGTGGATCCTTCGGTTCTGGCTGGCGGCATCTGGGTCGCCTTGATAACCACTGCGGTGGGGCTGGCCGTTGCAATGCCAACCTCCATGGTCTTGTCTTGGCTCGAAAGCCGCACAGCGCGCGAGCGTGTGTTTGCGGACAAAGCCCTGCGCACGGTTCTGGTGCCCGGGCCCTCGATCAATAGCGCAGCAGGTACCGCACGGGTTTCGGCTGCACCAGAACATGCGTAACACGGCACCATTTGTCCGGCGGCGGATGTCGATGACGCCCCTGATCGACGTGATCTTTCTGCTTTTGCTGTTCTTCATGCTGTCCTCGACTTTCTCGAGGTTCAGCGAGATTGAACTCAGCAGTGCAACCCAGGGCGCAGCAAACGAAACAACGACAATCGAACGCTTTTTTGTGCAGCTCGGCGCCGAGCGGGTCGCGCTGAATGGCCAAGTTACGTCGCTTGACGACTTGGACAGTCAGATTCAGTCCGGTCAGGTTTTTATCAGCCTTGATCCGGATACGTCCGCACAACGCCTTGTGGACCTTCTTGTTCGCCTGCGCGGGCGCGAAGGTCTCATGGTTAGAGTGTTGGAGTAAAAGAATGATCCGCCACATCCGAACCAGCCGAAACCGCGATTCAACCATCCCGCTGATCAATGTTGTCTTTCTTATTCTAATCTTTTTTCTGATCGCCGGCACAATAGCTCCTCCATTGGATCCGGACCTGGAATTGGTGAACACTGAAGATCTTGAAGGCCGTGAACCACCCGATGCGCTTGTTCTTCATCAGGACGGAACGTTGAGCTTTCGCGGCAGGCCAACAGACGCCGAAGCTTTCATGGCCGATCGAGAATCCGGGCCGGTGCGCATCGTGCCAGACAGAAATGCGTCTGCGCCCCGATTGATGGAAATCACCACCACCCTGCGCCGGTTAGGCGCTCCGTCGGTTTTTCTTGTGACAGAACAGGCCCTCGAATGATCAGGCGGTCTATCTTTGTCGCGATTCTCGCGATCTCGGTATCGCTGTTGATGCATCTCGCGGGCCTGAGCCTGACCGTGCCAAACCTGTCAAACCAAGCCGCAGGTGAAAGCCGTACAGATACTGTCCAACTGAGCAACAGTTTTGAAGAGTTTGCAGATGCCCGGCTTGAACCTGTCGAACCCGAACCGGCAGAGACACCACCCCCTCTGGAAGAACCGCCAATTGAGCCCAGAGAGGCCGAAGCCCCCACAAGCGACGCCCGTGTCGCGTCGCCCGACCCAAAACAGACCTACGCGCCCGATACCGGAGACTCCGCAATCATTCAGCCCAGAGCACCGGAAGAAGCGGTCACCGAACCTGTGGAACAGGGCCCGGATGATACCGGTGAAGCTGCGCAAACCGCAGGGTCTGACACCGTGACTGAAACGCCAGAAGCGCCCCCAGATCAAACAGCATCTCCGGTTGAACCGTCTTCGGTCGAAGATCCGGTATCAGAAGAACAGCTTGCCGCTTTGCCGGCAGAGCTATCTCCAATCGACCCGGAAAACGGTGAAACCGTCGAACCTGTAACACCCCAAGCAACCCAGGAACCGTTGGATGAGGAGGCAGATCTGCCCATCCCCGAAGCGGAAGCAGACGAAACCGAACAAGCGCTGGTTTCGTCGCTTCGACCACGGCCGCCCAACCGCGACGCGCAACCCGCCCAACCAAGAACATTGGAGCGTTTCAACAATTTTGACAATCTGCGCTTTCCAGAGCAGACGATTGAATCGCCGCTCTCTGCCTTCAAAAGAGAAGGTGTGGACGTCTTTCGACAAAGCAGAAGCAGCAATCGATCTGGTGGGCGCGGCCCAGGAAACTCGGATTCAACGAATTATGCCGGTGAGGTTCTGGTTCATTTAAACCGGGCCCCGATTGTCTATGTCGCAGCGCGCGGATATGCGCGCGTGTTTTTTGAAATCAGTCCCGATGGCACTTTGGCGTGGGTCGATATTGTCGAAAGCTCTGGCTCACCCGATATAGAGCGCGCCGCAAAGCAACAGGTTCGCACCGCCGCGCCGTTCCCGCGCCCACCTGGCGGCGTCAGTCGAAAACTGTCATTCTACTACCAGATTAGATGATTAGGTGGGCCTTTTAGCATCGTCTGTTACGCAGCTAACTGGCCCCTGACACTCTCAGACCTCCTGTCTGCTCCAACAAATCCACAATTGCGCCAACCCCTTTTCGATTGCGAAGTGACGAGAACAGAAAAGGTCTTCCTTTGCGCATCTTTTGCGCGTCTCGTTCCATAACCTCCAACGACGCACCGACATGAGGTGCCAGATCGGTTTTGTTGATTACCAGGATGTCCGACTTGGTGATCGCTGGCCCACCTTTTCTAGGTATTTCCTCGCCAGCAGCCACATCAATTACATAGATTGTAAGGTCAGCAAGTTCGGGGCTGAACGTCGCGGACAGATTGTCACCACCACTTTCAATCAGCACAACGTCCAGATCAGGATGACGCGCCTGCATTTCAGCGACAGCGGCCAGATTGATCGAGGCGTCTTCGCGAATTGCAGTGTGCGGGCAGCCTCCGGTTTCCACGCCAATGATCCGGTCCCTGGGCAGGA
Source organism: Ruegeria sp. HKCCA5763 (assembly GCF_013034545.1). Classification (NCBI taxonomy): domain Bacteria; kingdom Pseudomonadati; phylum Pseudomonadota; class Alphaproteobacteria; order Rhodobacterales; family Roseobacteraceae; genus Ruegeria; species Ruegeria sp. HKCCA5763. The sequence goes on along the minus strand of NZ_WQGF01000001.1, from coordinate 394,483 downwards.
CTTGCATACGCATAAGCGCTTCGGCATCCTCTTGTGTGTAAATATCATTGGTTATGACGCCCACTGAACAGACATCTCGAAGAGCTTCGGACAGTGCAGCGGTCAACGTGGTTTTTCCAGCTCCTACCGGGCCGCCAATGCCGACGCGAAGTGGGCCGTTCATATTCGTCATGTTCGGAATATCCTCGAATATTGTGTTTCGTGCTTCATGGATGCGATGTCCGTCAGAAACGCTGTTGAGCTCAGTTGATCCAAGCCAGCCTTTTGTGCCCTGCTAGCGATCTTCTCACACAATGGTGTAAGGGTGCGGATCAATCGCTGCGCGTCAGTTTGGCCCAAAGGAACTAGGCGCGTTGCGCAAGCTACAAGATTGCTGGCGAATGCTTGCAGAAACATCTTGGTCGTTAAAGACACGGGGAGATTCTGCCGACAGGCAGCTTGCCCTACACTGACCGGGTACGTAAGTTGGCGTAGATCCAACTTCCAGACATCTCGCGTCACATTTCCAAACGCCTGCCCCAACAAATCGGTCTCCATAAGCCGTTCGGATGACGCGCAGAAGGCCCGTGCGGTCGCATCGATGTTGACCAGTTCACCTTGTGTCCGCGCCCTGTATGCCGCGACAACAAACAACGCGTCATTCCACCCCGAGCCGTGCTCCAGCACATCCGAAATCCATTCTTCGGCGTCCTGTGAGCACGTGACACACCCTTCGTCAATCGCTGCCTCCAGGCCATGAGAATAGGCAAAACCCCCGACAGGGTACGCAGGGGACAGCCATTGGGCCAAGGTCAGGATATCGGTGTCAGTGGGTGTGGCCATGAGTCCGACCGTGACCATAAGCGCCACCTTCGGGTGTGAACGGTTGGTGCACTTCCTGCACCGTAGCCCCGATTTTCAAAAGCATGTCATTGATGACATGGTCGACCTGTATGAACAGGCGGTCTTTCTCGATTTGGCACGGTGTATGACGATTGCCAATGTGCCAGGCGATGCGCGTCAGGTCCGGGGCTGTCACCTGAAGCAAAGCTTCCGGCGCTGCCCGGATTTCCACCTCGCGCCCGTCATCGAGGATCAGCGCGCCTCCGTGATCTAACGACGTTGTCTGCGCCAGATCGATCAATATCTGCTCGCCACTTTCGCATGTCAGAACCTTGCGACGCAGGAACCGATCATCATAGGTCAGGTACAAGCTGTCCGCCGGGTCGCTGTGCGTGTGACCCGAATACTGACGCGCGGTACACAGAAGGGCAGTCATGCGATCCCCTCCTCAGCACCGGAAACAGTCAGAGCCAGATAGAATCCGCAAATACCTGATGCACAATCCGTTCGCGCGTAAGGCCGCGCTTTTTCAGTTCTTCGTCGCTGAGCGATTGCAAGTAGTTGACTTGCCGCACGCGCGATTGCGCTTCGGCCAAGCTCATTAGAACTGAAAAGATTGATGACCCGATGGATGCGATCAAGCCACGCAGCGAAATCCGTGCGTGCGTCTGAGTTGCTGAGTCTGCCATTTGGACCCTCGTAATCGTTGGTCCTCCCTTGGGTTTGAATATTTGTCATATCGGCCTCATTGAGTAGTGCATGTTTGCTCATGGCTCCGTTGCGCGCGCTGCAACGCAGCACAATTCTTAGTCAAAACAAAAAATAGCGTTGCGCCATTGGCAGCACTTCAGCGGGTTGGCAGGTCAATAATTCGCCGTCTGCCCGCACCTCGTAGGTTTCCGGATCAACCTCGACATGAGGTGTCGCACTGTTCAGCAGAAGGTCCTGTTTGCCGATCTCCCGTGTGTTCCGTACAGCCACGGTTTGCTTGGCTAATCCCAGTGTATCACCGATCCGATCCTCCTGCGCGGCCTGCGAGACAAATGTGATCGCGGAATGTTCAACCGATCTCCCATAGGCGCCAAACATCGGGCGGCTATAAACAGGTTGCGGTGTAGGGATCGAAGCGTTGGGATCACCCATTTGAGCGCAAGCAATGGTACCACCCAGCAAAACTATCTCGGGCTTCACTCCGAAAAAGGCTGGGTTCCACAGGACCAGATCGGCACGCTTGCCTTCTTCGATGCTGCCGATTTCGTGGCTCAGTCCATGCGCAATGGCCGGGTTGATAGTGTACTTTGCAATGTAACGCCGAACACGAAGATTGTCGTTGTCTCCGGTTTCCTCGCTCAGACGCCCGCGTTGTTTCTTCATTTTATCGGCGGTTTGCCACGTACGGATCAGCACCTCGCCCACGCGGCCCATTGCCTGACTGTCAGACGCGATGATCGAGAAGGCGCCCATATCGTGCAGGATATCCTCGGCCGCGATGGTCTCTCGCCGGATACGGCTTTCGGCAAAGGCCACGTCTTCGGGAATGGATTTGTCAAGGTGATGGCATACCATCAGCATGTCCAGGTGCTCTTCAACCGTATTGACGGTGAAGGGGCGTGTTGGGTTGGTCGAGGATGGCAGAACATGGTTCTCGCCGCAGATCTTGATGATGTCTGGGGCGTGGCCGCCACCTGCACCTTCGGTATGGAAGGCATGGATCGTTCGGCCTTTCATGGCAGCCACGGTATTTTCTACAAAACCAGATTCGTTCAGCGTGTCGGTATGGATCATCACCTGCACGTCCATCGCATCCGCAACCGAAAGGCAGCAGTCGATGGCGGCAGGGGTTGTTCCCCAGTCCTCGTGCAGTTTCATCGCGCAAGCGCCTGCCTTGACCTGTTCCTCCAGCGCCGCTGGCAGTGAGGCGTTGCCCTTCCCCGCGAAGGCCAGGTTCATGGGAAAGGCATCCGCCGCTTGCAACATCCGGCCGATATGCCAGGGCCCCGGCGTGCAGGTGGTCGCCAGAGTGCCATGTGCAGGACCGGTGCCACCACCAAGCATGGTCGTCAGGCCGGAATGCAGCGCATCTTCGATCTGCTGGGGGCAAATGAAATGAATATGACTATCAAACCCGCCTGCCGTCAGGATGCGCCCCTCGCCTGCGATGGCCTCGGTCCCCGGGCCGATAATGATGTCTACACCCGGCTGCGTATCGGGGTTCCCTGCTTTGCCGATTTTGGCGATCCGCCCGTCCTTCAGCCCCACATCTGCCTTGTAGATACCGGAATGATCAACGACCAGAGCGTTGGTGATCACCGTATCAACAGCCCCCTGAGCACGCGTGACCTGAGATTGCCCCATCCCGTCGCGGATTACTTTACCGCCGCCAAACTTGACTTCTTCGCCATAGACGTCTTCGCGGTGACCCGTTTTGCTGAACCGCGCGGCTGTCGCGCGATCCACAATCAGATCTCTTTCCACCTCGATAATAAGATCGGTGTCGGCCAACCTAACCTTATCACCCACAGTTGGGCCGAACATGGCGGCATAATCACTCCGGCTGATCTTGCCCGGCATCTTTCAAAGCCCCCATGATGTGCATGTTAAAACCATAAATGTGCCGCCGCCCGTCATAAGGAACCAGCATCACTTCGCGGGCCTGACCCGGTTCAAATCGAACGGCCGTCCCCGCAGGAATATCCAGCCGCATCCCCAAAGCTGCATGGCGATCAAAATCCAGGGCAGCGTTCGCCTCGGCAAAGTGGTAATGGCTGCCGACCTGTACTGGCCTGTCACCTGTATTGGCGACCATAACAAGGCGACTGCTGCGCCCGGCGTTCAGCGTCAGTGAGCCGTCGGCCGGAATGACCTCACCCGGAATCATTTGGTCAGCTTGGTCAGCAGCGCGATGAGAGCAAAAGCAATCAAAGCCAGCCCAGCGCCCAACGTGGCATAGTCGGTTGGGTGTGCGTGAATATGCGTGCCAGTGTGGGCTATTGCCGGGCCAGAAAGAACAAGGGCGGGAAAGAGCATGCGGATCATAACGCGTTCCTTTTTTACTATCGAATGGGATTGTGGACGGTGACAAGCTTGGTTCCATCGGGAAACGTTGCCTCGACTTGTACTTCGTGGATCATCTCTGGCACGCCTTCCATACAGTGTTCCCGGCTGATGACTTCAGCCCCGGCTTGCATCATGTCAGCGACCGATCGACCATCGCGCGCACCTTCGACCACGGCGTCCGTAATCAGGGCGATGGCTTCGGGGTGGTTCAGCTTAACGCCGCGGGCCAGTCTCTTGCGGGCAACTTCCGCGGCCATGGCGACCAACAGCTTTTCTTTTTCACGTGGGGTCAGGTTCATGTCAGAGCATCCAGCATCGGGGTAATGTGCCTTTGTTCAGTTGCCGCAAAACCGGCATCAAGGTACGGCGCAAGGCAAAGCTGTTTTCAGCCAGGGCGCGAACAATCAGCAGTTCGTTTTTTATAAGTGTCGCCCCTGCCGTATCCGGCAGCATGTCGCGAACCGGACCCAAATGAGCTTCCACAGCCTTCGAGGCAAATACGATCAACGCCATTGCCCCAGCGCCGTTTGCGATATGCGGCTTGGACAGATGAGCGTTCAAGTCGCCTGAAAACCGTATCGCATCCAGAAAAACCGGACCTTTTTGGCGGTGCATCTCGATCCGATCACTGAGACGGATTTTGCTGAGCCGCTCTCCCATCGCCGCGCGCCCGAAGACCAGCGGCTCGACCATCAACAACTCAGCTTCAGGAGCTAAATCAATCTTCAGCCGACGCTCCAACGCGCTATCGTTGAACAGGATCGTCTCTTGCGGCAACCAATTCACACGAGCGCCAGACTGAACTGTCAGGTGGTTGGTAATCTGGCCGATTTCTTCAGGCTGCGCTTTGTAGACACGTTCGCAAGCCTGCGTTGTCAGCGTCAGCGTAGTGCCTTCTGCAGCTTTGCCTGAAAACCGAAATCTATCGCCCCCGGTCACTCCACCGGCCGTGTTGAGAAGAACCGCCTCCAAATGCGGCGTTGTGGTTCTTGGGAACAAGCACTTGAAGGACCCGGAATGGTGAAACCTGTCTAATACACTCTTAGCGCCCAGCAGCTTGGTGCTTAGGTTAACTGAACCAGCGGCGCGTGGTGGGTTCGCACTTTGCGCGGGTTTTATAACAGCAGCTTGAGTAATAAGGCACCTTTGGAAGACCTGTTGGTGCCATCTGTTTCCTTGCTGACGCGCCGAAACGCCAATTTGCACCGTCGCAGAATGCCTAGTTTCGCGTCATCCGATCAAATATTAACCGAATGCACGCCCGGCGGCCTAAAATTTAAGCAGATTCACCCTATAAATGAATGCGTCTCACCCTAAACCCGCAAGTCGCACTGCGTTGCGGAAGTCGAAAGGACCGCCGCAACGCAAAGCACGTTCGTTAAGTTTGGCCGCTGCGCTTAGCCAACGTATTGATCGGCAACAACTTCCCCAAACCTGTCAAAAAACTTGACCGAGAGTTTTTTGGCAGTTCCTGAGATCAACCTGCTGCCCAGTTGTGCAATTTTACCGCCAATTGCGACCTTGGCGGTATAAGACAGCACTGTTTCTTCCCCATCAGCCACAAGAGAGACATCAGCGCCACCATTTGCGAAACCCGCGGCTCCTCCCTTCCCTTCTCCACTCAACGAGAACGCATCAGGCGCTTCTGAATTGTCCAGCGTAACCTCGCCATTGAATCGCGCCTTAACGGGGCCGATTTTCAGCACAACTTTGGCCTCAAGATGCTCAGGTGAATGCTGGATAAGCTCTTCGCACCCAGGAATGCATTCGCGCAGGACATCCGGGTCATTCAGCGCGCGGTACACTACGTCTCGGGGCGCAGAGATGCGAATTTCGTCATTTAGCTCCATCTGAGGATCCTTTTCTCAACAACATCTTGGGAAAACACGAAGTGCCACCTCGGTCGCTTCTTCCGGGGTCGAATCCGGTTTTGCAGCCCGGAAGGACGCCAACCAGTTAAGCCATTTTTTCTTCATGCGAAGTCTCCTCGGATTTATCTGAGTTCCGCCAAAGGATAATTTCAGCAAGGATCGACAGGGCAATTTCGTGTGGGTCGATCGCATGGATGTCCAAACCGGCAGGCGACTTGAGCCGCTTGGTTTGTGCAGAACTCAAACCTTGCGCTTCCAACCTGTCGCACAACACCTCAGCCTTTCGGTGGCTCGCAACCATTGACACACGGCGCGCCGGTGTCTCGAGCGCGGCTTTCAATGCGGCGCCATCACCTTTTCCCTGCGAAGCGACCACTGCGAAATCGCGTGGCTCAACACCCAAAGCGCTTAAGTTTTTCGGATCGAAACTGGTAAAATCCACTTCACTCTCAGAACCTTCGGGCAAGCAAACACGCAATCCGATAAGCGCTGCGTGCTCTGCGAGGGCATGGGCAATCGGGGACTCTCCAAAGATGATCAAACGCGGCGCATGCTGATACGGCTCAATCAGCAAGTCGACCGTTCCACCCGAAGGGCAACCGCTCTTGAAGGTTTCCACGCCGTCCGGGTCTGTCATTGCCACCACCTTGTCCGAGGGTTTCACGCGGATCATTTTCGGAAAGCCACCTGTAAGTGCTTCCTGAGCTGATGCCCGTACAACGCGCTGCACACAGGCTCCACCCAGATGTCCCAATATCCGACCGTCTCGCGTGACTACTGCCTTGCCGCCCGCCTTGGCCGAGGTCGCGTCGGCGGTGCGAAGGACAGTTGCCACGCAAAAAGCGTCCCCCTGCTGGCGCAGCTGTTCAATCGTGTCGAAGATGTCGAAACCTGCCATGGTTTTATCCTTTCACAGTTTTCGGAATTCAGGTTCTAGTGCCGCCAGTGCTTCAAGCGTGTTGGCAGGAAGATGCGCGTCCAGATACGGCTCTGCGGCCTTCATGGCAGCGGCAATGGGCTGGTAATCTTTCCATCCTTTAAGCGGATTCAGCCAAACCACCCGCCGTGCCTTGCGTCGGACCCGCGCCAATATATGCCCCAAAGCCGCAGGCGACGAGCTGCAATAACCATCCGAAAGGATCAATACCACCGTCCGCCCGTTCAGGGCACGGGCACCGTATCCATTCAAAAATTTTTCAAGGCTACCCGAGATGTCAGTACCGCCGCCAAACCCTTCGGCCATCAGCGACAATCGGCCAGCCGCGCGCAGCGTGTCGTGATCGCGCAGTACATCCGTCACCCGCATCAAATGCGTATGAAATAAATACGCATCCGCTTCGGCTCCGCTGCCAATCAACCCCTTGAGAAAGGCAAGGAAAACTCGCGAATAAACTGTCATCGAACCGCTAACGTCACACAAAGCCACGATCCGCATAGGGCGTGGCGGGCGAGCACGACGGTAAAGATCAATCGGCTCACCACCCCTCGCAAGGCTGGCGCGTTGAATACGGCGCATATCCAAAGCCGGGCCGCGCATCGCAAGTTTGCGTCTGCGCGAGCGACGGTCCCGGATGGCTCGCGCGATGGCGGTTGCCGCCTGTTCCGCTTGCTTCAACGCGTCTTCATCCATCAGCTCACGCAAATCCCGACGCGACAGGTTAGCCGTACGGGTTGCGATCAGCCTCCCGTCTCTCCCCAAGGCCTCCCCGTCGCCAGGATCAGGTTCTTGCGCCTGATCCGTGCCGGTTTCCGCCTCCCGAGCGTCTTGGCTTTGCTGCTGCCAAATCATCGGCTTTGTGGATTGAACCCGCACATGAGCCGTGTGGGCAGTTCCAGTTCGGTGCTTGCCTGTATTTAACCAGTAGGCATCGAACAAGTCCTCGAAGCGACGCCAATCGTCAGCGTCGCCTGCCAGCAATACACAAAGCGCCCGCTGAGCCTGTCTGACATCCGTTGCGTCAACTGCTGCCAGAGCAGCCAGCGCGTCTCCTGTCTCAGCAGATCCCACACGCATCCCGTTCATGCGCAAATGTGCGATGAAACCGGACATGCGATCCGACAAACCAGATGCGCGGGAGGGAAACCGAGTGACTTGCATCAGGCGACTTTCCCGATCAGGCGATCCATGACTTCGGGCGGCGCGGCATCGTAGTCAGCGGCAGTTTTCAGAAGACACACAAGGGTTGCCTGAACCTCTTCCTTAGACTGCGCCATGTCGTTGACACCCAATCCTGATAGCGCGGCTGCCCAGTCCAGCATCTCGGCGATGCCGGGTGTCTTTTCTAAGTCTTCCTTCCGCAAAGCCTGCACGACCCCGATGATCTGACGCGCAAGCCGCCCTTCGACGTCAGGCATGCGCGCATTCAGGATCGCCATTTCAGTTTCTCGCGATGGGTAGTCGAGGAAACTGTAAAGACAGCGACGCCGCAGCGCGTCGGACAGATCTCGTGTCCCGTTGGCCGTCAGGATTACAATCGGGCGCGAACGCGCCTTCAGGGTGCCGAGTTCGGGGATGGTGATCTGAAAGTCTGACAGAATTTCAAGCAAGTAGGCTTCAAACTCTTCATCGGCCCGGTCGATTTCGTCGATCAGCAGAACCGGCGGATCTTCTTCGCTGATTGCCTCCAGCAATGGACGCTTCAGCAAGTAATCATCGGTGAACAGTTGCGCCTCGCTGGTGCCTCCGCCAGCCTCGCTTGCACGAATGGCCAAAAGCTGACGTTGGTAGTTCCACTCATAAATGGCGTGACTGGCGTCCAGCCCTTCGTAACACTGCAACCGGATCAATCGCGTCTCACGTTGAGCCGCAAGAGCCTTGGCAACCTCGGTCTTGCCGACACCCGCAGGCCCCTCAAGCAGCAACGGACGACCCAGCGTCTGCGCAAGATGCAGGGCCATGGCCAAACGATCATCGGCAACATAGCCCTGTGCGGCCAATCCGTTCTGAACGTCAGTCAAAGTCAAAACCAGGATCCAATCTTCATCTGGCCAAAAATACCTCGGGGGTCCGAGGGGGCAGAGCCCCCTCGCTTTGGTCGGGCCGGCGCCAGCCGGTCCGGACCATTTCACCCATGCATCCCAAGACCATTGGCGATCTTCCAGATCCGCCAGTGGTCGTGCGGCATGTGGCTTTGCACCAACCCAAAGGGCCGGAACGCATCATGCACCGCGTTCGAGAAGCAAGGAACGCCGCCCACGTTCGGGCTTTCACCCACTCCTTTTGCACCAATCGGATGGTGCGGGGACGGTGTCACCGTATAGTCGGTGATATAGTTCGGTGTCTCCCAGGCGGTTGGCAGGAAGAAGTCCATCAGGGTGCCTGTCTTTACATTGCCCATCTCATCATAGGCAATTTCCTGGCCCATCGCGATCGCCAGCGCTTCGGTTACACCACCATGGACCTGCCCGTCGATGATCATCGGGTTGATCCGCGTGCCGCAATCGTCCAGCGCATAGAACTTCCGCACTTCCCATTCGCCGGTATCCACGTCAATTTCCATAACGCAGATATAGGCCCCGAACGGATAGGTCATATTCGGCGGGTCGTAGTAGCTGACGGCTTCCAGCCCCGGCTCCAACCCCGGGATGGCCTGATTATAGGCGGCGAAGGCGATTTCTTTCATGGTCTTGAACCGCTCGGGCGCGCCTTTGACAGCGAACCGGTCCACATCCCATTCGACGTCGTCATCATGCACCTCAAGCAGATAGGCAGCAATCATCTGCGCCTTCGCGCGGATCTTGCGCGCGGCCATAGCCGTCGCCGCCCCAGCCACAGGCGTGGACCGAGAGCCATAGGTCCCAAGACCATAAGGCGCGGTGTCCGTGTCGCCTTCCTCCAGCGTGATATCGTCGGCGGGCAGGCCGATCTCGCTGGCGATGATCTGGGCAAAAGTCGTGGCATGGCCTTGACCCTGACTGATCGTCCCGAGCCGCGCGATGGCTGAACCCGTTGGATGTATGCGGATTTCGCAACTATCAAACATACCCAGCCCAAGAATATCGCAATTCTTGACCGGCCCGGCCCCGACAATCTCGGTGAAATGTGTCAGGCCAATCCCCAGCAGCTTACGGGTCTTGCCAGCTTTGAAGTCCTCGACCCGCTGCGCCTGTTCGGCCCGCAGACCGTCATAGTCTACGGCCTTCAACGCCTTGTCCCAAGCGGTGTGATAATCGCCCGAGTCATACTCCCAGCCCAGCGCCGACTGATACGGGAACTGATCGGCCTTGATAAAGTTGATCCGACGCAGCTCGGCCGCATCCATGTTCAGCTTGATGGCCAGAACCTCGATCATGCGCTCGATGAAATAAGCAGCCTCGGTCACACGGAACGAACAGCGATAGGCCACGCCTCCCGGAGCTTTGTTGGTATAGACACCATCGACAGCAAGATACGCGGTGGGGATGTCATAGGAACCGGTGCAAATATTCATGAATCCAGCTGGAAACTTGGTCGGGTCGGCACAGGCATCAAACCCACCGTGATCGGCGGTTGTATGACACCACAGCCCGGTGATCTTACCATCCTTGGTGGCTGCGATTTTGCCCTGCATCCAGTAGTCGCGGGCAAAGGCGGTGGACATCAGGTTCTCCATCCGGTCCTCGATCCACTTCACCGGCTTACCGGTGACAATGGACGCCACGACCGAGCAGACGTAACCCGCATAGGCGCCGACCTTGTTGCCGAATCCGCCGCCGATATCAGGACTGATCACGCGGATATTGTGTTCGGCCAGACCCGAGATCAGCGACACAACCGTCCGGATCGCATGGGGTGCCTGGAACGTACCGTAAAGCGTCAGCTTGCCGGTCACCTTGTCCATCGAGGCCACACAGCCGCAGGTTTCCAGCGGGCAAGGGTGCGTGCGGTGATAATAGACCATCTCCTCGGCCACGACATCAGCCTCGGCCAAAATAGCCTCGGTTGCGTCTTTGTCGCCCTGCTCCCAGGTGAAGATATGGTTGTGATGCTTACGCGGTCCGTGCGCGCCTTCTGTCTGGCCTTCAAGATCTTCGCGCAGGACAACGTCGGATTTCAGCGCCTCGAACGGGTCGGTCAGAACGGGCAGTTCCTCGTATTCGACCTCGACCAGTTCGGCTGCATCTGCGGCGATGTAGCGGTCTTCGGCGACGACATAAGCAACTTCCTGGCCCTGGAACAGCACTTTGCCATCGGCCAGTACCATCTGCTTGTCACCTGCCAGCGTCGGCATCCAGTGTAAACCCAGAGGTGCAAGATCCTCAGCTGTTAGTACGGCGACAACGCCGGGTACCGCCAAGGCTGCCTCTTTGTTCACGCTGACAACGCGGGCATGTGCGTAGGGGGAGCGCACAAAGTCACCGAACAGCATGCCGTCAAGCTTGATATCATCTACATAGTTGCCCTTGCCTTGGGTAAAGCGCACGTCCTCGACGCGTTTGCGGGCGCAGCCCATACCTTTGAGGTTGGCGGCGCGTTCTTCGGGGGTCAGAGTCTGGTCGTTCATTCCGCGGCCTCCTTCTGAGCGTTCAGCATGTCAGCCGAAGCTGAGATCGCCTTGACGATGTTCTGATATCCGGTGCAGCGGCACAGGTTTCCGGCCATGCCAAAACGGATTTCTTCCTCGGTCGGATTAGGGTTTTCCTGCAACAGACGATGCGCGCGGGTGATCATGCCCGGCGTGCAGAAGCCGCATTGCAACCCGTGATGTTCGCGGAACATCTCTTGTAAGACGCCCAAGCTGCCATCATCATTGGTCAGCCCTTCAACGGTGGTAATATCTGACCCGTTCACCTGGGCCACAAAGGTGGTGCAGGACTTGACGGATTTGCCATCGATATCAACGGTGCAGGCCCCACAATGGCTGGTCTCGCAACCGATATGAGGGCCGGTAATTTTCAGATCTTCCCGCAGGAAATGGATCAACAACGTGCGCGGTTCGGCCAGACCTTCGACCTCTTTGCCGTTCACGGTGAGTTTGACGTGCATTTTCGACATTGCTTTCTCTCCTCACCCTGCGCGGCTTTGCGCACGGTCGATGGCGCGGCGCAGCATTACGGCGGCCACGTGTTTCTTGAATTCAACGGGTCCTCGATTATCGGCGACGGGATCGATCGCATCTAGCATAGCGGCAACGCAGCCCTCGACGTCACCACCTGCGAGAGCGGTGCTCGCGTCTGCGGACCAAATGGGTGTGTCGGCCAGATTGGTCATTGCAACCGAAGCGGTTCCCTGCCCAAACATCACCGCGGCAGCGGCCGTCGCATAGTCGCCAATCTTGCGCTTTTGCTTTTCATAGGCTTGCCCAACGCCGGCAGCGGGAACAGGTATTGAAATCCGGGTCAGGATCTCTTCATCTTCGCGCGCAGTGAAATATGCGGCCTCATAAAAATCACGGGCGGCTACGCTGCGGTTGCCGTCAGGCCCCGACAGTTCGAACGTGGCATTCAGGCATTGCATCAAACCCGGCATGTCATTGCCAGGATCCCCATTGGCCACGTTGCCACCAACGGTGCCCATGTACCGCACCTGAGGATCGGCGATCTGCAAAGCAGCTTCGCGGATCAAAGGGATTGCCGAGGCCAGACCGTCATGCGTAATCATCTCGTGCTGCGTCACCATCGCCCCCAAGGACACCGTGTCGGAACCGATCTTGACCCCTTTGAGTTCGTCGATAGCCTGCAAATCGACAAGATGGCCCATCTCGGCCATGCGCAGCTTCATCATCGGGATCAGGCTGTGCCCGCCCGCGATCACGCGCGCCTCATCTCCGTGCTCCTGCAAAATGCCAATGGCCGAGGCGATGTCGCCTGGCCGGTGATACTCAAAACCGGCTGGTATCATGTTTTTCCTCCCTGGGTCCGAGCGATATGCCTTGGGGGACCTGGGGAAAGGAGAGAGCTATGCAGCCAGCCGTTCCAGCAGCGAACAACAGAGCGCGCGGCTTGTTTCACGAAATGCGAATAAGCTGCACGAACTGCGATCAGAGACCGAGCGCCTCGCGAATATCCGTCAGACGGGAACGGCTTACCGGGACTTTGGTCAGGGCGTCGACACCGTCGAAATAACATGTGCCGTTGTCCTTGTGACGCTCAAAGCCTGAGACGTGTTTGGGGTTCACCAGATAACTGCGATGAGCGCGTAAAAAACCATCTGGCTTTAGTCGCGTTTCGGCCTCGGTTATCGACCAAGGGCAAAACAGTTTTTCGGCACCCATATAGAGAACAGAATAATGCCCTTCGGCCCTGATGGCTGCGATTTTTGCAGGTTCTGTAAAAAAAGTCTGACCTTCTCGCTCGAACGGAACACCGGCGCGAAATGCGGCCGGTTCCGAGGCGGGTTCGGGCTTGGGTGTTTCCGTGGGCTCAATAAACGAGATGCCTGTCAACAGAAACGCCCCGCATATCAGAAACACCGAAACGGTCACGCCCATCGCCAGAACCTGATTGTCCAACGCAGGCCCTGCACCACCGACGCTGTCGCTTGCGACAAAGTCGGTCAGACCGGTTGCTACGAAATGCATGGTAAATACAGCCAGCCCAAAGCACACTGTCCCAAGCAATATGTTGCGCTGTGTGCGGTTTCCATAAGCGACCCAGATGGCCGCCACGGACAGGATCACCGAAGCCAGTGTCGCCACGAATACATCCAGAACATTATATACAGGACGACACAGCTGCATTCCGGCCATGCCAATATAGTGCATCAACACAATCCCCAGCCCAACGATCATCCCTGATCCAATCATCGTCTGTGGCGTGCGTGGGCGAAAATGCAGCAACAACAGCGCCAGCCCAACCATTAGGATTGCGACCAGCGCGGAAATCAGAGTGATCAAGGCATCATAATAGAACAGGATCGGCAGTTGCAGGCCCAGCATGGCAACAAAGTGCATCGACCATATACCGCCGCCCAGAATAACTGCTGCCAGAGCGACCACAAGTTTGCGCCGCTGCGTGTCCAGGCGAGACGCCCCATGAGTCAGATAGAGGCCAGTAAACCCAGCCATCAGCGCCACGGCCAGAGACGCTGCCACGAGCCACACATTGTGCGAGTAGTCCAACATTCGGGTGTCCACGCCCTCCCCAGCGCGTGCTTGACGTTAGCAAACAGGAATTCCCGGTACAATCTAGTCTGGCCAAACTGTGAAAAGCGCTCTCAGACCAATTTTACCAGCGTAAGTCCCTTCAACTAAGTGCTTTTTCACACCTTGCCAGGATTGTGTCACCGCGAAACAGTAGTACGATCAAGCGAATTCACCTGCATCGTGCATTCCCATGGCTGACTTAGACCGCACGCTCGTACAACAAACCTTCTTCTTTTCGAAGCGACAATGGGAACAGACCGTACTGCATCACTGCAAAACGGACTTTCTCGGAGCGGGTTACAAAAACTTGATTGGCGATTAGCTTTTTATACGCGCAAGCTACGACAGCCTCTCGCTCGCCATTAGTTAAGTTCTTTCGACGTGACCCAACCCACTCTGGATCAGCGAATTACGTGAACCGAACATTTCGCATGATGCACAACCCTGTTTGCGGTTGATCCGAGGAATATGTCCTCGAAACCGGGCTTGTGCGATGCCAAAACAATGCAATCCACATCGTTCTCGTTCGCGAAATCAACGATCGCTCTACCTGCTTGACCCGAGATAAGTCGCGTCTTCGCTCCTGGAATCTCAGAGGCCGTCTGATGTAGGTTGTCCAAGATTTCATGCCGCGTGTTCGCAAGCACCTCACTTGGAATCTGAGACCCTACATAGGCCGGGATTGGTTCCTGGGCGTGTATCACAGTGAAAACAGCGTCCTCATCGGCCAATTGGCGCGCCGCCTCAAAGGACGCGCGCGTGTCGTGCTCTTGGTCCAGAGCAACCGGGATCAGGATGTTCTTATACATTTGGTCTCCTATCTACAGCTCCATCGACGTCAGCCTGAAATTTGCGACAGCAGGAAACCTACACAGGTTCAGACTTCGATGATTTGCCAGCACTCTTCGTTGCGGTCGCAACATCATCAACGGTTTTCTCGACAGCTTCAGCTTCGGTTTCCGCGACATATGCGGCACAACGGGCCACAGTTTCGAACCATTCCTGAGCATCAGCAACCAACCGCTCAACCGAATGGCGTTGCCATTCCGTCATGCTCTGAAGGGCTTTCGTCGGTTCAGACGGGTTGGCGGAAGATACTTTACGTGCAGCTTGCAGGGCCGTCCGGACCGCCTCGTGACGCCGTTCGAACCAATGCTGCGCAAAGGCTTCTGTTTCTTCTAACATTTTTTCTTGCGCGTCCCAAAACTGTTCGATCTGGGCACCGAAAGCTGGATTGCCAGAAACGGGCGGCTGCATTTGCTTGAATACGTCCATTAGTGAAGCCGGGTGGCTAGGGTTAGATTTCTTTGTCGACATCGAAAATTCCTCCTCATTCCCTGATGACCCATTGTCCCACCTGCAGCGAGCTTTCGCCTTAATACAGATCAATATTCCTTGTTTTCATGCTTCTTGGCTTACGCCGCGAGAGAACACTCCTAACCTTTCGACATCGGTTCCTAGATGGCAGGATTGGAGTTAAAGTAGATCAAGCAAGAACTTAACGCTTGGTTTCAAATGAACATTGCGGGTTTTCTGATTACTCTTGGCGTCCTTTTCCTTGCCGGATTGGTGGCTGATCAGCTTGGTCGGGCCACGCATCTTCCTCGGGTTACGACCTTACTTTTCCTCGGCATGATCGCCGGGAACGCCGGAATGGGGTTGATCCCGCTTGACGTTGCAATGTGGTTCGATGAGGTATCCATCGTGGCTTTGACCATGGTTGCGTTTCTTCTTGGAGGGTCCTTGACCCGCGAGAACCTTGTTCGACATGGCCGGGCCATTCTGGCAATTTCCATTTCGATCGTGGTTGCCACCCTCATTATTGTGTCGGTTGGACTGACCGCAATTGGCGTACCTTTCGGGTTGGCGTTCGTATTGGCGGCAATTGCTACAGCTACGGCTCCGGCTGCCATGACAGACGTGATTAGACAGTCTGGGGTATCCAACAATTTCACCGAGACCTTAAAGGGCGTTGTCGCAATTGATGATGCTTGGGGTCTGATCGTTTTCAGCATCGCCTTGGTTCTGGCCGGTCATTCGGACGGTTGGGCCACCGTCACGACCACAGCGATCTGGGATTTCGGGGGCGCAATTGTTCTGGGCGGCGTGTTGGGCATTCCGTCCGCTTACCTGACCGGTCGATTAAAGCCAGGTGAACCAATGCAGGCCGAAGCGGTGGGGATCGTCTTTCTGACAGCGGGTCTTTCGCTCTGGCTGGAAGTTTCGTTCCTTGTAACAGGCATGGTCGCCGGAGCCGTGATCGGGAACCTTGCCCGCCACCATGACCGAGCCTTTCACGAAATCGAGCACATTCAATGGCCATTCATGATCCTGTTCTTCCTGCTGGCCGGAGCCTCATTGGATATTGAGGCTTTTGGCTTGATGGGCTGGGCCGGAGCCCTTTTCTTGCTTTTACGAACCATTGCACGACTTGTGGGCGGCTTTTGTGGCGCAAGACTAGGAGGCTTACCACGCCGTCAGGCTTACTGGTGTGGCCCCGCTTTACTGCCGCAGGCAGGGGTTGCAGTGGGGATGGCTTTGGTCGCCGGGGAACAGTTTCCAAATTGGGCGGCATCCATAATGGCCTTTACCTTGGCCAGTACGGTGGCATTTGAAGTGTTTGGGCCGCCACTGACGCTTATGTCGATCAGACGCACCGCGGATACCAAGTAGCTGCACGCTCGTTCGGAGCCTATTCCGCCTGAACCGATTCAAGAAAGACGAGCAAATTCGCCAGCGGCAGACCCACCATCATAGGTTGGCCATTAGGCAAAGCGACAGCAATCTGTTGGTCCGTCTCAAAAACCGCGCCGAAGATTGGCATTTCGCCCCCATGCGCAAGCAATTGCGAGCGACCGTCAATCTGCTGAGCTATGCGAACTATCGGAAACACGCCGCCGTTTTCGGCCGCCAACTTGGTGAGGTCAGGTGTTTGAATAGCCAGCATTTCGGCCATCGGCCCATCGCCAGTCGCTTCGAAACCGTGGCATTGCCAGCAATAGGTCCGGTACAAATCGCTTCCGTCGCTCACGCTTACGTCCTGCGCCAGTGCAGAGCCGGTGACGAACAGCGTCAATAATACCCCGTGAAATAACTGCATTTGCTCCTCCAATTCACTGCTTCCGATGATGGTCCCATTAAATGGCATACTTAAGAAACTTCTTTGACCTCGCTCATGTTGTATGCGCCAAGACGAACGCTGGTGTTTCAGCTTTATAGCGTTGGAGCACATGCCTGATTTAATCTGCGTCGACCTCCGACTTCGCAGCCTCGGCATGGACCTCGCCACGCTTGCCTCCAAAGGAGGCTCCTTCCAGTGCATTCAAATGCCAGCGAATTCGCCAAAGATGATAAGACACTCGATGCATCCATCTCAGAGAATCCAACCGAGCCCAGACCACCTCGTCCGGCAAACTGTCGGTCGCAGCGTCGGAAATGAGCAAGTCTCTGCGAAGTTTCCTCTGTCGTCGCAGAAAGCGGCGAACACGGTTCAGCGTGTTTTCACATTCCTCTTGGTCATCGATTTTCAAGTAACTGTCAGTTGCCGCAATCACCACCAAAGCAAGCCGTTTCAAACGCCGGTCTTTTGGTAACTCGCTGATCCTGTCAACTTGGCTACATCGGTAAAGCAACCGATCCAGATGATCGAGTATGTGGTACATACCTTTGATCCTGGAAATCTCGACATCGGACTCGCGGGAAAGCTCTATCTTGTCTAGATACGCGCGCGCTTCGGCCAAGGCCGTCTCAATGCTGTCCCGCCCGTAGTCGGTTTCGCCTGGCAGCCGCACACCCATACACGACCTAAGGTGCGCCACTTCGGCCAGCACAATTTGATCGACTGAGGCTTTTGCCGCATCCACCGCTATCTCCGGCAACCCTAGCACGAGCGGATCTAAAGATTTTGTTAGCTCAGCTCCTCGATCGGGTATAAGCGCCTCGACAAATCTGGCAAACGGCTTGGCGAACGGCAGGATCAAAACCACCCCCAAGGCGTTGAAGAAACTGTGGAATGCCACAAGCGCGGTCAAAGAGTTTTGGGCCCCCGCCCCGCTTACAAAGACCGAAGTAAATGGCCCCAGCAAAAAAAACGCCATTACTCCTGTCATCACGTTGTAGATCACATGGGCAGAACCGGTTCGGCGGGCCATCGTGCCCCCGCCCAAAGTAGCCAGAACGGCCGTAAACGTCGTACCCACATCCATTCCAATGACCAACGCCGCCGCTTGAGGGAAGCTCACAGCACCAGCGCTCAGTGCCGCCAAGGCCGTGGCGACACCGGCGCTCGAAGACTGCGTCACCATCGTGATCAGGACACCAATCAAGACAAGCTTCAGCCTGCCTAGAAGTGTATCTGGTGGAAAATCAGCAGGCGTAACTACGCCACGAAATGCGTCCAGGCCGGACTTGAGTTGTTCGATTCCTATGAAAACCAAGCTGAACCC
This sequence comes from Ruegeria sp. HKCCA5763, assembly GCF_013034545.1. Lineage (NCBI taxonomy): Bacteria > Pseudomonadati > Pseudomonadota > Alphaproteobacteria > Rhodobacterales > Roseobacteraceae > Ruegeria > Ruegeria sp. HKCCA5763. Next base: position 376,225 of record NZ_WQGF01000001.1, on the reverse strand, counting down.
GGCTAACGCCAGCCCAAAGTTAGAAACCGCTTTCCTGCCCGAAAGCGCGAACAATGCGCCAACAAAAACAACAGGCAACATCGCTTGCCCAAGGTCCAGCTTGAACCCCAAAAGCGCGACCAGCCAACCTGTCATGGTCGTTCCGATATTGGCTCCAAAGATGATCCCAAGCGCTTGCGGGAACGTGAGCAAACCAGACGCGACAAAGCCCACGGCCGCGACAGTGGTTGCACTGGACGACTGTATTGCAGCTGTCGTGACAGCGCCGGTCACCGCACCCGTAAGAGGCGTGGACGTGAACTTGCTCAGAACATCGCGCAGCCGCGCACCAGCCAATGCCTTCAACCCGTCCGTCATCAACAGCATTCCAACCAGGAAGAGACCGATGCCGCCAAATGCTGGTAATAGATTCCAGAACATCACAAACAACTTGCCTTGCTTAGCCAATGTACGACGGGCACGTTCGCTGTACCCTCGGGGCCGCGAGCAACAGACTGCGGCCCACTTTCAGCCTTGCAGACCCGATGTGACGCGTTGGTTGATATAGATCAAAGCAGCAACAAGATTCACATAGTGAAATAAGAATGTTTTAGCGTAGTCTACGTTCGCCGACCTGTCCCCAAACCAAACAAAGAGGCGAACGGAATTTTGGAGGAGTGGAAGTTCCACCCACGGGGCTCGGCAAAAGTGATGGCGAGCCCCGAATTTTATTGGCGCCCAATTCGCCCGAACGTTGAGACAAATCGAATTCGATGGATTCAACTGCGGGGACAAGGTGAGCCGCAAATCGCTAACCGTAAGGAGAATGGCATTATTGGCAACAGACAAACAGACCAGTCGGTGAAAAGCGCCTATGAACTCTGTTGATCCCAAAGAACAGAAACTTAAACGGGCCCTTACGACCCCATTGCTAACGCTTTATGGCCTTGGCGTAACGGTAGGAGCTGGCATTTACGTTTTAGTCGGTGCAACAGCAGACATTGCCGGACCTTTCGCGGCGTTGTCATTCGTTGTAGCCGCGCTCGTCGTATCACTTACCGCGCTTTCTTATGCAGAACTCGCAACACGATTTCCTGTGAGTGCTGGTGAAGCAGCCTATGTTGAGGCGGGGTTCCAGAAAAACTGGATGGCGGTTTTCGTTGGACTTGCGGTGGCAGCCTCGGGCGTTATCTCCGCTTCGGCCGTTGCAATTGGCGCAGCATCCTATCTGCACGCATTGACCGGCTTAGCCATCCCTTTACTGACCATCAGCGTAGTATTGATCATGGGCGCTATTGCACTTTGGGGAATAACGGAGTCGGTTCTCGTTGCAGCAATCATTACGATCATCGAAATCGCAGGTCTTCTCTTTGTGATTGGCTGGGGCATGACCATTCAGGATCCGCAAGGATACAGGATCAGTTCAATGCTTCCCCCGCTTGAACTTGACGCGTGGAGAGGCATTTTTGCAGCATCGCTTCTCGCCTTCTTTGCCTTTGTTGGCTTTGAAGACATGGCCAATGTCGCAGAAGAGGTTAAAGACCCGGTACACACCATCCCAAAGGCTATTTTGCTAACGCTGGTTCTGGCGACCGTGTTGTATCTTGGGACCTCAATGACAGTTCTGCTTGTTGTTCCAATTGATGTTCTTTCAATGTCCTCGGCACCACTTGCGCTTGTGTTTTCAAATGCGCCTGAGGTGATCAAACAAGGCTTTTCTGCAGTCGCGATTGTGGCGACGGTCAATGGGGTACTAATCCAGATGATCATGTCATCACGGGTGATCTACGGGCTTGCTGACAGGGATCACCTGCCGAAAGTCCTGGCAACAGTACCTCAAGCAACGCAGACACCGGTTGTCGCTACTTTGCTGGTCGTGGCGATCATCGTTTTGCTAACCCAAACGTTGCCGATAGGTATTCTGGCTGAACGCACGTCTCAGATCGTTCTGGGCGTCTTTGTGCTTGTCAACATCGCGCTGATCCTGCTGAAGATGAAGCCAAGCGATACTAAAGAGCACTTCAAAGTTCCACTTTTCGTGCCCATCCTTGGAGTCATCACAAGCACAATGCTCTTCGGAGCAGGGTTTCTCTAGCCATATGACTACCAGTCGACCGTCCATAGGATTGCGCCTTTCAGTCTGGTGGCACAGAACCTTCGTGGATCTGGCTCAGCAACTGCAATGGTCCTATCTGCCGCCTTTGATGGTCTACTTCGCGGCGGGTGTATCAGGGCTGACCTCGGTCGTCGGAGCCTTTTTTCTGAAAGACTATCTCAACTTGTCCGCCTCATTCGTTGCAGGGCTCGCGTTTTGGGCGGGTATCCCGTGGATTCTTAAAATGCCGCTTGGTCATGTCGTGGACCTGTTTTGGCGCTGGAAATCCCTGCTGATCCTGTTTGGCGCGTCCCTCATCGCGTTATCGTTGCTCATCATGTACCGGCTCGTGGTAGCACCCGCGCAGATGGCCTCCACGATGCCGCTGGAAGACTGGTATGTTGTTGCGCTGCTGTTGGCACCCTCGGGCTATGCCATTCAGGATGTCGTTGCTGACGCCATGACGGTCGAGGCGGTTCCAAAGGTTGACCAGCACGGCCAACCGTTTACGCCTGAAGAAACCCGTGCACAGCACACAACAATGCAAACTCTGGGCAGAGTCGCGATCATTTCCGGGTTTGCGGCGGTTGCGGCTGTGAACATCTGGATTTTCTCTGGAACAGAAAACCTTCAAAAATCCGAGCGCCTTGCGCTTTATAGCCAGGTTTACCTGATAGCGCTGGCAATCCCGGTATTGTCCGTGAGCGGCGTTGTTCTTCACAGCTTGATACAGCGGCAGCGCATCCGGCGGGGCCACCCGACACACGCGCCAGAGGACGCCACCGAAGTCAAGTGGTCCATATTACTCGGCGGCCTCGCATTCGTTGTTCTCAGCATTGTACTGGGAACCGCGGACTTCGAATTTGCGCAAGAAACAGTCTTTGCCGTTTCCCTGACGGTGATCCTGTACCTCATGTCGCGTCTGCTGAAAGAGTTGGAACCGGCTCAGGCCAAGGCTCTGATTGGAACGGCCACAATCATTTTTGTGTTTCGCGCTGTGCCTCTCCCTGGGCCTGGTCTGACTTGGTTCGAAATCGATGAACTGGGGTTCGATGAACAGTTCCTTGCAATCTTGGCTTTGTTAACGTCACTGCTGGCTTTGCTCGGATTAATCGTTTTGCGCCCCTTCATGGCCAACCGCTCGATTGCGCATGTAGTGATATTGCTGACAATCGCCGCAGGCATACTCGCCCTGCCTAACCTTGCTCTCTACTACGGCATTCATGAATGGACAGCGGAGCGAACCGGCGGAATTGTAGACGCAAGATTTATTGCCATTCTCGACACCGCAGTTGAGTCTCCACTCGGACAGATCGCCATGGTCCCGATGTTGGCTTGGATCGCGCGCAATGCTCCCGTTCAGTTAAAGGCGACCTTCTTTGCGGTGATGGCATCGTTTACCAACATGGCATTGTCGGCAAGCAGTCTCAGCACCAAATACCTCAACCAAAAATTTATCGTCACTCGCGCTGTCACAAATCCAGAAACTGGCGCTGTCACCTCTACCGCAGACTACAGTCAGCTTGGATACTTGCTGATCTCAGTCGCGTTGATCTCAGTGATCGTTCCGCTGGTGACAGTGTTCTTTGTTCAAAGCTCTCGCTTCCAAACGAGCGAGTGATTACTGGCTTTCGACCTCTCTCAGCAAAGCTTCGAGATGTGCCACTGGAACACCAATATTCGAACCCCCAAACTCAGGCAGGATCGCGGCGTTGATGGCAACGACCTCTCCTCGCCGATTGAGCGCAGGCCCTCCGCTTCCGCCGGTTGTGGTTTCAGCATCATAGACGATGGCACCCGAGCTGGTCCGCGCAACGATCCCCCGGCTGGCGAGGGGTTGGATTTTGCTTTGCGCAGACAGCTGAGACGCTATGGACCAGAAATTCAGGGTTCCATCTTTCTCAAGCGTTTCCAAAAAGCCCGGCCCCGCTTGGGCGATCAAAGCCTTTAAACCTGTTGGGTATCCCAGCAAGTACAGTTCTTCTCCGGCCTGCGGAGCGGCATCTGCCAACGGCATCCCCAAGCCGTGTACCTTACCTGGATCAACTGCCAATATCGCCAAGTCTGCCATTTCACTGAACCTTTCCAATTGAGCGTCTATTGGTTCAGCTTGATCCGGCAGATAGGCCAACAACCTCAACATTTCTGCCCTAAGGCCCGCGTCTTTCAGAGTTTGCTCTCTGTCTCCCGAAGTCCAAGGTAAAGCGACATGACGATTGGTGGCCATTAACGGAACCCCTTCCAACAGAAAGCCGGTGCCGGTGAACTGAAATTCAGCGGGTTCGCCCATCGCACCCGGTTCAATCAAAGGCTGGCCTAAAGGGGTTTTCAGCTTTTCTCCGTTCGGCCCCAATACATGCCGCAAAAGCTTCCCGCTTTCCAAGTGCCGCAACCCATAAGCGCCCTGAATAAAAGCGACGGATCGAGTCGAAGCTGCGATCACTCGGGTTGGCGCTCCTGCTCTGTGTTCCAACGTCCCTAATCGCTGCTCAGCCGACAAAACTTGGCTTTCGAATGCTTCTCGCAACGAGGCCAAATCCTTGGGCGTGAGTGCGTCTTCCCGAGTCTGTGCAAGCATAATTGCAACCGCTTCGATCTTACGGGATTCCTGTTCGATGCTGTCCGCCAAGCGTCTGTCGTTTTGGTAAAGCAGGAACCCAAAGCCTAAGATCACAAGCAGCGCAGCTACGACTGTGATCCTGAACAGAAATGTGGTCTGGGACACAAGCCGACGCCCGCTGTCGCGCAACGCGCCAGACATTTTCTTGGCGAACGGTCGCCGGCTAGTACGAGTATAGGCGTATGCATCACTGAGGATATCTTCAACCGAATGGCGAACAGGATACGAGTGATTGCACAACCTGTACCGAGACATCGGACCTTTTTCGCCGAACTCGATCATGTCGCCATGAACAAGCAGCGTTGAAGAGATTTCTTGCCCGTTCACCCACACATTTCGTCCCGCTGACACGGTTATCGCATATCCGTCATCTGCCCATTGAAGGGTGGCGATATCGTTATCATGCGGGGGCAGGTCGTCTTTGGGGCGAACGCTTAACGCTCTGCCTTCACCAACAGATACGGTCAGAGCATTGTCAGCAAGCCAGTTTACGTTACCACGCGATGGTCCAGTGAGGCTCTCTAAGAAAGCCCGCACTTCCCTTCTGTCAACAGTACTCGAGGGCGCGACACCATTCTCGCCCGGCTTGCGCATTTCGACCACCTCTCTTGACGCGTGTACGCATTCTAACACGCCTCAGCACGAAACTCATCGTACCGCTCGCGCAATAAATTTTTCCAATCTAATTAGACTCTTGCAATCTCTGACCAAGTTCATTCCAGTCCTTGCTTCCGGACCGCAACTCAAAGAGAATTTACCGATGGCCAACCCTCTGCGCCGTCTCTCCTTGGTTCGATTTCGCGCACAACACTGCGGCAGCGAACACCGTCTCAGACCTTGATCTTGTGCAAGCAATCACTCTTGGCATTGAGCGCACCTACCGGGCTTGATGAATGAAGAACAACCCGCCAACAGACAGCCCCGTCGCCCCACAGGAACGAATAATTTCAGAAGTCTTGATCGGATTCACAGGTCCGCCTACCGTTTGAATTTAATGAGTTCGAGTTGCCCACTTATAGAACCGCGGAGCAAATCCGTATGAAATGGCCGTTCTTGGTACTGGTCTACGTTTTGCTGATCCTAGCCCCATTGGGTATTTCTGGTTTTTTGGGCTGGTCCCCGCGGTCCTTTCATCAAGAGCTTGCTTCCGGACTTGGAATGATTGCTTTTTCAATAATCCTGGTGGAATTCCTGTTGTCTGGAAGGTTTAGATTCATTTCTTCCAGTTTGGGTATGGATGTGACAATGCGAGTGCATCAACTGATGGCGCGCACCGCATTGGGCTTTGCGTTGATACATCCGCTTCTTTATCAGGGTACACCCACTGGTGGACACCGCCCATGGGACGTGACGCATCAACTGACGATTACAACCGACCTTTCCACCCTTGCATCGGGTATCGGGGCTTACTTCGTGCTGTTCATACTGGTCGTCTCGGCGATTGCGCGCAAATCCCTTGAATACAAGTACGAGACATGGCGCTTCTTGCACGGGCTGGGCGCCTTAGTGCTGGCCTGCTTGCTTTTGCACCATACGGTGTATGCCGGACGCTACGGCGGACATCCGTCACTGACCTATTTCTGGCTGGCACTGAGCAGTGTTGCGGTGGGAACTCTTTTATATGTCTATCTCGTTCGCCCTTTGCGTCAGAGGAAAAAACCGTGGCGCGTCACTTCTGTGTCTCGACTGACACCGAGGCAATGGGAATTGCGCCTCAAGCCCGATGGTCACAAAGGAATAACCTTCGAAGCAGGTCAGTTTGCCTGGCTCAACGTCGGCCACAGTGCTTTCTCGTTAAACGAGAACCCATTTTCAATCAGTTCAGCACCAGCCGACGGCCCCGAAGTTTCATTTGTCATAAAAGAGCTTGGGGATTTCACACGCAATCTCGGACAGATCACTTTGCAGACCCACGCATATCTGGACGCCCCTCACGGAAACTTGTCGATTAAAAACAAGCCTGAGAAAGGCGTCGTTCTGATCGCAGGTGGTGTCGGGATAGCACCGATGCTGAGCATTCTGCGTCAAGTCAGGCTTAACGGAACACAACACGATCTAAAGCTCATCTATGGCAACCGGGCCGAGGAACAGATTGTTTATCGCCAGGAGCTGTCCAAAGAGGACGCGGTGTTTGTTCTTTCCGAACCCCCAAAGGATTGGCAAGGAGAAACAGGTTTGATCGACGGTCCTCTTTTGGACCGCAACTTGTCCGCGGAGCATTTTGAGAACTGGCTGTTTGTGCTCTGCGGCCCAACTGCAATGATGGACAGTGTCGAAGAACACCTGATCGCCCGAGGAGCTTCGTCAGAGCGGATTCTGTCCGAAAGGTTCGACTATGATTGATCGGTTCAGAAACCAAACTGCGCGGCGACGATTAAGATTGGCTTTCTGGGTCATCAATACTTTAATTTGCTTCGCTGTTTTGGCCTTTTCTCTGCGATAGCAAAGCAGACCATTTAGCGTTGAGTGGCTGAACTAAGCCATCACAAAGCGTCTTTGTTCACGCCGTACTGAGCGCAGAAAAAATGTGCCACAACACCACCTCATTGATCCGGAAAACGCTTTTGATTGAGATCAAGGGCAAACACGCACCATTCATTCATATTCTAGGATCTATTCAGGCCGATTTATGGGAGGATCGGAATGACCGTACTCATAGCCTTCGCTACAGTCGAAGGTCAGACCGCAAAGATCGCGCGGTTCGTCGGTAAAATTGCCAAGGAAGCCGGTTTCAACACAAATCTGGTCAATACCGACAAAATGTCCGACCGCGTGTCACTGGGTGATGTGGTCAAGGTCATTCTTCTGGCTCCTGTCCACGAGCGACGGCACCCCGAGTCATTCGAGGCTTTTATCTCCTCACACAGGGATACCTTAGAGAAACGAAAATCTCTTGTGCTGTCCGTTGGTCTGAAAGCAGCATTTGCTTCGGGTCGTGAAGAAGCGCGCGACTATCTTACCGAAATGCTGTTGCGAACAGGTTTCCAACCTGACGCTACCGCTTTGATTGCGGGTGCGGTGAGGCCCGAAAACTATGGGTACTTTGAGAGAGAAATCCTCCGACACGTTGTTTTGCTGGGGCGGAAAATCGATCCACGAGATGGGGCGCGGGAATTCACTGATTGGGAGGAACTCACGTCAATTGTGTTGGATTTCCTGAGTGAAAAAGGCCAGGCAGACCAGCACCAATCGCAGGTTAAGTCTTAAAGAACATCAACTGCCCCGCATTTCACAAAAAAAGACTGCAAGCTATGGTGCCCAGCTAAATTTCAGTCGTCGGCTTGTATTTTCAGTGTCCGAAAAGCACTGGTATGCCAGTCTGCTCTAACATTGCTTGCGTCGTTCCTCCAAAAATTGATTCACGCATATAGGAATGCCCATAAGCGCCCATCACAACCAGGTCGGCCCCCATTTCGCGCGCGCGCGTTTGAATGCAGTGTTCGATTGAATTCCCGCCACGCGGGAACTGCGACACGGTCACGTTGCAACCATGATGGCTGAGCCATCCAGCAATGTCAGTTCCGCGCACTTGTCCTTCTACGTCATCAGGCGGCGGCAAATCAAAACACCCAATCACAACTTTGCTGGTTACCCGAAGAAAGGGTAAAGCTAAATGCGCAGCCCTAGAGGCAGGCAAGCCATCATTCCATGCCAGAAAAATGCAGTCGCGCCGGACAAACGGATCCCCATTTACCATCAAGGCGATTGGTGAGTAGAACAGTACTCCGCACGCAATCCTATGAAACAAGTCGGGGTCTTTTCTCAATTCGGCGTCTAGAAAAGCGATATCCGAACTATTGGCTTGCTGTGCCACAAGGTGCTGTAACTCTAATCCAGATCCGATAAAGGCGATTACTTTTGCCGACACACCTTGTCGCTCCAGAAGCGCTTCAACCTCAGCAGCTCGAGACTTTAAGGCTACGTTTTTAGCCTTCAGAAGATCCAACCAGTTTGAAGGAAGGCCGGCCTCAACGAACCTGTTTGAGCCATACTTTAGGTAAGGTAGGTTGGGTAAAGCGGCAACCAAAATACACGTCAAATGACCGTTCTGGATACGTGCTGCTTCGGCACATTCCAAAATGCGCTCATCGTCCGTATTAACTCCCAGATAATACGTCGAAGTTCTGTGTTGCATCCTTGGCCTCCGTACTAGGCTTCACAACGCTCAGGGGTTGAACGCGCTATTTCAATCAACACAGAGGCAATATTGCCGATCGTTCTTCTTACTTCGGCATCATGAAGAACTCTTCGAGAACGATCTTGCCTTCTGCCACTGAATACACCGCTATCTCACGCAAGGTTATATGCTCACCCGTGGCCTTCTGAACCACTTCAGCCCTGAACCGCACTCCAAAACGGTTGGGTGGGTGGACGTAAGGACCATCCACGTCGAGTTCTTGTATTTCGTGCGATGCCAACCAATCTTCTCTTTTTCCCTTGATGCCTTCCCGGCCCTTTGTAACGCGAAATTGTCGAACAGGAGGCACAACTGCCTCTATCGACTGTGCATTTTCGGCATACATTTCATCAACACTTGCAAGGCCCCTGCGCTCACGCATGGCCTGAACGAATGATCTTCCGATTTCAACTAAGTCTTCCATATCCACCTCATTGCTTTGGCACACACTGTAACACGCGTTGACCCCGCCAATCTTGACAAGGATCAATGAGCTTATCGACGGAGCTGTCACGTGGGTGCTGCCAGACGAACGCGAACTAGGCTCAATTAGGGCAAAACGGCTGAATTTTTGGTCGCACGAAGACCGCGCCACTAAGTGATCGCGGGACACGAGTCAGCTTGAAAGTGTCTCGGCTGCAGAACGATCCTTTCCGATTGAAATGGTTGCGGACACCCTGCCCGCCTCAATCCAAGTTCCTCCGGCAAGACCGCCAATCAAATAATTCGAGCTGAAAAGCGAGCAAAAAAGTTTCCCTTTAGCCTCTGAAACAAAGGTCCCTCAGGTAATTGAGTCCGAGATCGGTGCCGACAGCAGCAATATGTGCTATGGTTTCCTTTTTTACTTTCAGCAACGCAAGAGGTCGGACTTGTCTAACAGTCGTGTAGAACTGCGTTATTTTTCAATAGCATTGGTGCCGGTTTTGATTTTCGGCTTGCATGAGCTGATCCACCATCATCTGATTGCAACTGATTTGAACGTGCCGCTCGAAATACTGAATGATGAAGTTACGTGGCTGGAAGCCGTTGGCCGATTTCGGTTTCTTGCGGCGTCTTGGTTTTTTGCGTCTCTTGCCGTGTTGGCAGTGGCTCTGCTTGTCCGCAACTTGGCAAGACCAATGGCGCAACAAACAAGAATTACTGCGATTGCCACGGTACTTGCCATATTCACCCTAGCGGTGGTTCCAACAATCGAACAATATTTGACTTCGGCCACACCTCGAATTTACCACCAGGTCGGGAAAGCTGTCTTCGAAACGGCGCTGTCACTTGGAACGCTGCCAGGGTGTTTAGAACCTGACGATCAATGGCTTTTGGGCACGTGCGGAGAGATACCTGTTTTTACAATGTTTATGCGGGTGTTGGATATCATCAACGCGCTCGCCGGACTTGCGGTCGGTTCACTGATAGTTGGTATGATCCTGTGCCTGGCGAGCAGTGATCACGAAAGTGTTGAAGAAACAGCTGCAGAACTAGCCAGAAGCCTTCACCAGATGCGGCAGCAGCTATACTTGTCCAGTCTGGTTCTGACCTTTGGAATGTTCTTTGCGTCGAGCTGGATGTATTGGCCTCTGCCTTTGATCTCCGAAACTGAAAAAGCCGCGTACAACTCGCTCATCACAGCATCGGCGCTATTTACCGGAACTTATTTTTGTCTGCTTATGCTGAGTTTCTACCTTCCGGTCGCACTGATTTTGGATAGCAGGATTAAAAACCTTAGCCTCATGGTAAGCAAAGGTGAAATGAACAAACAGAGCTTTGATATCGAAGACTGGAAAACCGCGCACGGGTTGAAAGAAGGTGTGGGTGAGATCTTGCGCACAGGGCTGGCAATCGTTGCACCAATTTTGGCTTCATTCGCAGGTGGAATAGCTCCGCTTGCTGTCTAATCCATGTTGTCGGAGGAATGCCACCCGGTCTCTGACAGTTCATCGAGGCAGCATTAAGCCTCTTCGAACAAACCGAAATACCTGGTCAATACCGGAGCCAGATTATCACCCTTAAAAGCTCTGGACTGGTTTTGAATTACTTGAATAGCGATTGCTCAATCATGCGCGAAGGCTGCGAAAGGCACCTGTTCTGTCCCAAGACAAGTTTTTCTGGCAAGACACTCGCGGGAATTGCGGTACAATTCCGGATCAGAAAACACAACTGAAGTGAGACAGGTATGAGTGGCGGGGAGACAGGGATTCGAACCCTGGGGACGCTCTCACGCCCAACGGTTTTCAAGACCGCCGCATTCGACCACTCTGCCACCTCCCCGTTGAAGGCAGGGTCTAAGGCCAAGTTTGATCAGAGGCAAGTCGAAAACGGGAAATCTTGCCGAAGACTTTTCAGCGGTCTTTCCATGACCCTTCAGCCACGTTATGATTGACGTGAAAGACCGCAACAGGCTGGCATCCAGAACCAGCAGATCGGCAGCGGGGTTCGGAAAACGAAACCCCTTCAGGCAAGGGATAAGCAGATGAAGCGAGCGATCGAGACACGCCCGGGGCCCAAGAGGCTGGCGTTTCTAGCGTTATCTTTAACGATTTTGGCCGGATGTGAAGAGGCCTTGGGAACCGCGGAAACAGCGGAAAAGCCCGACGAGAATGAGGGCAAAATCGAGCTTTTTCCCCAAACGACCAGTGAGTCGCAACGCGATGTCGAAGCGCCCAACGTGTTCGGTGTGACCGAAGCAGGGCTTTGGGACGGGCGGCCCTCGCTGGGTGGGATTTGGGTTGCGCATCCAGACGTGACCCAACCCGAGCGCGTGGTGATCAAAAACACGGCCAACAACAAATCGGTAACTGGAGCCCTGTTCCGTCGCGAACGCAACTTGCCTGGCCCGGCGCTTCAGGTTTCGTCCGCGGCAGCTGAACAGCTTGGATTGTTGGCCGGTGCCCCCACAAAACTTAGTGTTGTGGCTTTGCGTCGTGAAAAGATAGAAGAACCCCCAGCTGACGAGACCCCACAGGCCGAAGATTCCGCAGAAGAAACCGTCACAGCCTCGGCCGATACGGCAACCGATGGCCAAAGCACAGGTGATCCTGAAAAGCCTGCTAAACGCAAGTGGTGGCAGAAGAAAGAAACCGCTGTGGCCGCGGCAGGTACAACGGCTGTTGTCGCGAGTGCCGCCGGCACAGAAGGTGACGCCGCAGCAGACGCAGATACCACCAGCGACTCCGCTGAGGCTTCAACATCAGCGAGTGAACAGACAGAAACCCCGGCTGAGAAACCTGCCAAACGGAAATGGTGGCAGAAGAAAGCACCAGCCGCAGCCGCTGCGGGAACCGCTGTGGCAGCGGCAGATGCAGCCACGGATGGCGCAGAAATTTCAGCCGAAGCTGCAGTGTCTGTGACCTCTCCGGCCTTGTCGGATGCGCCGGTCGAAGCCCCGGCAGAGAAACCCGCCAAGCGGAAATGGTGGCAAAAGAAAGATCCAGCCGCGATAACTGAAACACCGCTGGATCCGATCGATGGCGCTGCCGCCGCAATTGATGCGGCCGAAGCGACCCCAGCAGCAGCGGCAGCCGCCACAACCGCGACTACACAACTGAGCAAACCATTTGTTCAGATCGGAACCTTCAGCGTCGAGGAGAACGCGAACTCCGCTGCTCAAAAAGTGCGCAGGAACGGCATGTCCGCAGTTGTTCGGGAACTGAAAACAGCAAATAACACCGTCTGGCGGGTGCTGGTTGGACCTGCCGCAACCCGGGCCGAACGCAAAGCCATTCAGAAGGACGTAAAAGACCTTGGCTTCAAAGACGCGTTCACCGTATCCGACTGAAACAGGGAGACGCAGCATGTTAGCCTCGATGCGCACATCCGTTCTGGCCATGGGGATTGCCCTCATGGGCCTGCCCGCACACGCTTTTGATACTACAGCCCGCGCGGCTTATGTGATTGATCAGACCACCGGCACTGTTCTTCTGTCAAAAGACGCCGACCAGCCCCTGCCGCCCGCGTCGATGTCTAAGCTGATGACGCTCTATGTGGCGTTTGAAGCCCTGCGGGACGGGCGCTTGACGCTAAACGAAACCCTGCCTGTGTCTGAACACGCGATGAGCTATGGCGGCTCGACCATGTTCCTGAACACTCAGGATCGGGTCACGGTCGAAGACCTGCTGCGCGGCATCATCGTTTTGTCGGGCAACGATGCCTGCGTCGTTATCGCCGAAGCACTTAGCCCCGACGGAACCGAGGCCGGGTTTGCGCGGTACATGACCCAACGCGCGCAGCAGATGGGCATGAACAATTCCAATTTTGCCAACTCAAACGGCTGGCCTGCCGCCGGTCATATGATGTCAGTGCATGATCTGGCCGTTCTTGCGGATCGCTTGATTTCGGACTTCCCCGAATATTACCCTCTTTTCGCCGAGGAAGTTTTTGAATTCGACGGCCGCGCGCCGTCAAATGCCCGCAATCGCAACCCGCTGCTGAAGCTGGATATCGGCGCGGATGGTTTGAAAACCGGCCACACGCAAGAGGCCGGCTATGGCCTTGTCGGTTCTGCCAAACAGGGTGATCGGCGCGTTATCTTCGTGCTAACCGGCCTCGACACCACCGGCCAGCGTGCAGAGGAGGCTGAGGCCGTGGTTAACTGGTCGTTTCGAAATTTTGTCGAGAGGACAGTTGCCAACGCGGAAACGCCGATAGCCGAAGCCCAACTGTGGATGGGTGAGAAAAAGACCGTCGGGCTTGTGGCCGAAGGTGATCTGAACGTGCTCTTCCCGGTTCTGGGCACCCAAAATGTCGAGGCCGAAGTTGTGTATGACGGCCCAATCAACGCGCCAGTCCAAAAAGGACAGCAACTGGCTGAACTGGTGATCAAGCCCGAAGGACTGCCCGAGATCCGGCGCCCACTGGTGGCAGCCGAGGACGTGGCCGTCGGTGGCTTTGTCGTGCGGATGTTGACGGTTGGCGGCATCGTATTGAAAGACGTGATCAACAACCCGCTGGAGTCGATGTGACGAAAACGGGGTTATTTCTGACCTTCGAAGGCATTGACGGATCAGGCAAGTCGACCCAAGCGCGGATGCTGGCGGATCAATTACGCCTGCAGGGCCATGAAGTCGTGTTGACGCGCGAACCCGGCGGCTCTCCGGGGGCCGAGGAAATTCGCCGGCTTGTTTTGGAAGGCGACCCGGATCGGTGGTCGGCCGAGACAGAGTTGCTGTTGTTCACCGCAGCCCGCCGCGACCATCTGGAGCGCACCATCGAACCCGCCCTTGCGGCAGGTAAAGTGGTGATTTGCGACCGTTTCGCAGACAGCACGCGCATGTATCAGGGCTTGTCACGTGGCAACCTGCGCGGTCTGGTGGATCAGTTGCACAACCTGATGATCGGCCGGGAACCGGACATGACTTTGCTGATTGATATGGACCCCGAAACGGGCTTGTCACGCGCAAAAGGCAGGCAAGGCACCGAAGAGCGGTTTGAAGATTTCGGCCCCGATCTGCAAAAGAAAATGCGCGCTGGCTTTCTGGCGCTGGCTGACGAATTCTCGGGCCGGTTTCGCATAGTGGATGGCAACAGAGACATGGACAGCGTTGCGCAGGATGTGACAGATATCGTTCAAGCAGCTTTGCGGTAAACGATGAGTGACGACACCCCTTCCCCGGATCAGGTGCCGGGTGCACCGCATCCGCGCGAAACCGCGCGGCTTTTTGGCCAGGACGCAGCCGAACAGGCGTTTCTGACGGCCTACAATTCCGACAGGCTGCATCACGGTTGGTTACTGACCGGGCCGCGCGGCGTCGGCAAAGCAACGCTGGCGTGGCGGATCGCGCGATTTTTGCTGGCCACACCCCCGGCAGATGACGGCGGCTTGTTCGGAGCACCTCCTCCGCCCGAAACGCTCGGCATTGATCCCGATCACCCCGTGGCGCACCGAATACAGTCCGGGGCTGAGCCCGGGCTGGCCACTATCACCCGGTCACTCAACGAGCAGGGGCGATTACGCGGCGAGATTGTCGTGGATGATATCCGCAAGCTAGGAAAATTCTTTGGTCTGTCTTCTGCCGATGGAGGCCGCCGCGTGGTCATCGTCGACTCTGCGGATGAAATGAACGTCAGTGCTGCCAACGCGCTGTTGAAGATGCTGGAAGAGCCGCCTGCGCGCACCACACTTTTGCTCGTATCGCACCAACCTTCGCGCCTGCTGCCAACCATCCGGTCGCGCTGCCGCACGCTGCGCCTTGGCCCACTGAGTCCGCAGGACATGCAAACCGCCCTGTCGCAAACCGGAACAGAAGTTCCCGCCCAGACTGAACACCTGGCCGCACTTGCGGCAGGATCAGTTGGGGATGCTGTGCGGTTAATCAATCTTGGCGGTCTGGACATTTATGCCGAGCTGGTCGCCATTCTGGGTACCCTGCCCCGTATGGACCGGCAACGCGCACTGGCGTTGGCCGAAGCCGCAGCACAACGCGGTGCCGCTGATCGTTTCGAGTTGTTGCTAACGCTAATCGACGTCGCCTTGTCACGGCTGGCCCTAACTGGGGCGACCGGCACACCACCCGTACCCGAAGCGGCCCCAAACGAAGGTGAAACGCTGATGCGTCTTTCGGCTTCCCCCGATCAAGCCCGCCGCTGGGCAGAAGTCGCCGCGACAATCACAGCACGCGCACGGCATGGTCAGGCGGTGAACCTTGACCCTGCCGCTCTGGTCCTAGATACGGTGTTCAAGATACAGGAAACCGCCGGTCAGAACAGATGAGCGACACCCCCCAGATTACCGACAGCCACTGCCATCTGGACCTCCCGGATTTCGACGGCCAGTTGGACGAGATCATCACGCGCGCAGCCGAGGCTGGCGTGACCCGTATGGTCACGATTTGTACCAAGCTACGCAACGAACCCAGCGTACGCGCGATTGCCGAGGCCTTTGCGCCCGTCTTCTATGCCGCAGGCACGCACCCGATGAGTGCGGCGGATGAGCCGATAGCGTCGGTCGACGAACTGGTTGCCTTGGCCCAGCATCCGAAATTCGTCGGTATTGGAGAGTCTGGTCTGGACTACCACTATACCGCTGACAGTGCGGAAGTGCAGAAACAATCCTTGCGCATCCATATCGAAGCGGCCCAGCGCACTGGCCTGCCCCTGATCATTCACGCCCGCGCAGCGGATGATGACATGGCCCGAATTCTGGCAGAGGAGTATCGCAACGCACCCTATTCCTGCGTTATGCACTGCTTCTCTTCTTCTGCCGAATTGGCCAAGGCCGCGCTGGATCTGGGCTTTTACCTGTCCATGTCCGGCATCACCGCCTTCCCCAAAAGCCAGGAGTTGCGCGATATTTTCGCAACTGCACCGGTAGACCGCATTCTGGTGGAAACAGACGCGCCCTATCTGGCCCCCCCACCCTATCGCGGCAAAGGTAACGAACCCGCCTACACCGCCCACACTGCCCGGAAAGGGGCTGAGGTTTTCGGCATGGACTATGCCGCTTTTGCAGCTCAGACACAGGCCAATTTTGACCGCTTGTTCACCAAGGCCGCGCTGTATAAGGCCGCTGCATGACCGGGACGCGCTTTACTATTCTGGGCTGCGGTTCCTCGGGCGGCGTTCCACGGCTGGGCGGACAATGGGGTGATTGTGACCCCGAGAATCCGAAGAACGTACGCCGTCGCTGTTCGTTGCTGATTGAACGCGACGGGCCGGATGGAACGACTTCGGTTCTGGTCGATACCACGCCGGATATGCGCAGCCAGTTACTGGACACGGGCACCGGGCGGTTAGACGGTGTGGTCTATACCCATTCCCACGCGGACCATGTGCATGGAATCGACGACCTGCGCATGATCGTGTTCAACATGAAAACGCGCGTGCCGGTCTGGGCAGACGGTGACACACAGAACGCGTTGCTGGGCCGTTTCGGATACGCCTTCATTCAGCCTGAAGGATCCCCTTATCCTCCGATCCTGGACCTCAAATCTATTGATGGCCCGTTCGACATCGACGGCCCCGGAGGACCCATTTCACTGCGCCCGTTCAAAGTGAACCACGGTTCGATCGACTCTCTTGGCTTCCGCATCGGCCAGCTTGCCTATCTGCCGGATGTCGCCGAGATTTACGACGACGCCTGGCCCGAGATGGAAGGGTTGGACTGCCTGATCATCGACGCCCTACGCCGCTCCCCGCACCCTACCCACGCGCATCTGGAAAAGACACTGGGTTGGATCGACAAGCTGCAACCGAAACGCGCGGTGTTAACCAACATGCATATCGACCTCGACTATGCCACGGTTGACGCTGAAACTCCGGACTACATCACCCCCGCTTTTGATGGGATGGTGATCCATCAGGCGCAGTAGACCCCTGCCCCGCGCCATCGCAATACCGCAATACGCGCGCCGCATGGGGGCCATATGCTTCAGAGCCTGATCGATGTCATTCTTCCGGTCTTTCTGGTGATCGGTGCCGGGTACACGGCAACTCGGACAGGCTATTTCAAACAAGAGCATGTCGATGGGTTGATGAAATTCACCCAAGGCTTTGCTATCCCCTGCCTGCTTTTTCTGGCCATCGCACACCTGGACCTTAGCGCCAGTTTCGACCCCCGGCTGCTGGCGAGTTTCTATTCCGCTGCAGCGTTGTGCTTCACCGTGGGCCTCTTTGGAGCACGGATCATTTTTGGCCGAGACTGGGAAGACTGCGTCGCCATTGGCTTTTGTTGCTTGTTCTCCAACTCGGTCCTGCTGGGCCTGCCGATTACCGAGCGCGCCTATGGCCCCGAGAACCTGACAGGCAACTACGCGATTATCGCCTTCCATTCCCCGTTTTGTTACGGCGTTGGGATCACGGTGATGGAGGTCGTGCGCAATCGCGGCAACGGCGGTGTACATATGGCACGCTCGGTTCTGTCCGCAATGTTCAAGAACGCATTGATCCTGGGAATTGCGCTTGGTTTCCTGGTCAACCTGACAGGTTTGGTCATCCCTGCGGTGGTCGACGAAGCCCTTGGGCTTGTCACCCGCGCGGCTTTACCGGGCGCGTTGTTTGCTTTGGGCGGGGTCTTGGTCAAATACAAACCGGAAGGCGATCTGCGTACCATTGGTTTCGTTTGCTGCATCTCGCTGATGGTCCACCCCAGCCTAGTGTGGTTATTCGGAGCATCTACCGGCCTGCCACAGGATCTGTTCCGATCGGGTGTGTTGAATGCTGCAATGGCGCCGGGCTTTAACGCCTATATCTTTGCCAATATGTATGGCCGCGCCAAACGTGTTGCCGCTTCATCCGTCCTGATCGGAACAGCGACGTCCATTCTGACCGTCTGGCTTTGGCTGACCCTTCTGGGTTAACTGTGGTGTTGACTTCAGGTCGTGCCGTAACACTTATCGCAGAAAACAGCGGGAGTACCGAATGTCACACGCCATTATTGTCGCCCATGGCCAGCCTTCCGAACCGGACCCGGCAGAAGCGGCACTGGCTGCTTTTGCAGCCAAGGTCGACGCGTTGACAAGCTCTGTGACCGTGCATTCGGCAACACTTGCTAAACCCGGCGCGCTAGAGGCGCAACTGGACGGCCTACCCGAAAACACAGTGATCTATCCGCTTTTCATGGCAAAGGGTTGGTTTGTGACCAGTGCCTTGCCGAAACGGGTCGGGGACCACGCCGCGCGAATTCTTGACCCTTTGGGCATTGATCCCGATCTGCCCACGCTTACTGCGCAGGCGTTGCATGCAAAACTGCGGGAACGGAATTGGAAAGCTTCGACAACTGACCTGGTGATCGCGGCGCACGGGTCAGGCCGCAGCCGCAACCCTTCGGCGGTGGCCAACGAATTTGCAAGACAGCTTGGCACGCAAGTTGCCTTCCAATCCATCCGCGTTGGTTTTGTCGAAGAACCGCCCTCGATTGCCGAGGCAGCACACGATGCGTCAGATCAGGCGATTTGCCTGCCGTTCTTCGCCTGTACCGGCGGGCATGTCCTAGAGGACGTCCCCGATGAGCTGGCGCGCGCCAAGTTTAACGGAACCGTTATGCCCGTCGTCGGGGAGCTTGCACCCATCCAGCACCAAATTGCAAAGAAGGTGACTGAGGCGTTCGCGTCAGTCTAACGCTCAGGGTCGCGCGTTGGTCAGTGTCGAATACAAACGATGACAGGACCGACCGTCGCGTTTCGCTTGGTACAACGCTAAATCAGCGGCATGCAGAATATCCGCCGCTTTAAGCACTTGGAACTGAGTGGACAAAGCTGTGCCAATACTGGCCGACACACTGCATTTCTGGTTTTGAAAAAGCATCGGTTCGTTCAAACGCTGGATGAGGCGGCCTGCAATTGCCTCCAACGTGTCTTCCCGCGTCAGGCCTTTGAAAACGATAACAAATTCGTCTCCTCCGACACGGGCAACCGTATCGTCATCGCGCGTTTCTTCAAGCATGATGCGGGCCGCTTGCTGTAAGACGAAATCACCTGCCGCATGGCCCAGCCTGTCATTTACGGATTTGAAGAAATCAAGATCCAGATGCATCAGAGCAAAAGCCGAATTTGCAGAGATCATATGTGCCAGCACGTGATCCATGGCCCTACGGTTTTTTAATCCGGTTAGTGTGTCGGTGTAAGCCTGCTCTTCAGCCGCCAGCATGGCGCCTTGAAGCCTCAGGTTTAGCGACCTCGACGCCTCCATTGCGGCAGATTTGGCCTCGACCAGATAAAGTAATTCAATCGCAAGGTCGGTACCTGAGAAATCCGCACTTGTCAGCGCGTAGTCCCGCACCGCATCCAGAATTGAAATTCCGAATGACAGGTTGATGACAGCGCCACCAGAATGCGGCAATGGGGCGACCAACCCCTTGAGTGCAGTTCGGGGCTCATCATGGAATTTCAGGTGCAGTTTCGCCCTGGCCATCGACATCAATGCCGGAATGGTTGTGACTGTTCTGGGTCGGATCAGTTCAAAAACGTCCAGAAACCCTTGGCCCACAAGCTGCAAGTCTGGTCTCAGTTTTTGCAGGGTTGGACCGGCTTGTTGAATACACCCGTTTTGGTCCACCAACAGAAACATCGGGCAAAGCGTTTCCAGCAGACTGACAAGCTCGCGAGGATCTGTCATCCGGTCCGAGCCCCCAAATCAAAATGCCGCCCTTCTGCAAAAGCGCTTTCAACCAGCATTATGGAAATGACTTCGCTGTCTTGCTGTTGTCCCTCATGAGACAACATAACCAACGCTCCGTAGTCGTCGGCCATGGCACGCAGAACACCGACCATCACGCTGGAATAACCAGACAAACCCGGGAAGCAAAACAGTTGGTATTCTGTTGTCGAAAGCTCTCTCAATTCTAGGGCCGGTAGGGTCAAATCGGACACTGCCAACCGCACCCAGTCAGCCAGATCGTCAAGGGAATGAAGAAACTCCACATAACTGACGCCACCAAATCTAAGCAGACGGCGCAACCCTTCCATATTCGGGTGGGACACAAGGTAAGTCCCCACATCCTCAAGAATTTCCGCCCTAGGTCGGTTCAGTTCACCGCTGAGCGCGTCCAATACTCTAGCCGTTACGTCATCGTCATAGACAAGCATGGCTTCGAATTCGACAAATCCAAGCTGCGCAGCCTCGGCCACGCGCACCCAATAGGGTTGCCCATAGGTTGCGCAGACAAAAGACTGTATCGCCCGATTGATCAGACCATGCATTGGAAACCCCAATTTGGTGTTCCCTGCACTCTGGGCTGAAAAGTCTTAACAAATAGCCAAAATCCACCCTAAGTTGTAGCGAATTCAATCGGGTATCACTTCGACACTTGCTGCCTGATCAGAAATCTGTCGGCGCGCCGCCCTCAGCTTTGCGACGCTCAACAAAGGCAGCCAATTCCTCGCGAATGGCTTCATCCATCGGCGGTGCCTCAAAGCTCGAGATGATCTCCTTGAACATGTGATGGGCGCGTTCAGCCGTCCAGATGCCGCCAGCGACCTCCCACCCTTCATAGTTTTTCCAATCACTCAGAAAGGGTTGATAGAATGCAGTGGTATAACGGTCCTGCGTGTGCTGAATGCCGAAGAAATGACCGTCATTGCCAACTGCGCGGATCGCATCAAGCGCGATCTCGTCGGGACCGGTAGCCGTCAATTCTGGGTTCATATAGCGTTGAATTTGTTGCAGGATTTCACAATCCATGATGAACTTTTCCGGGCTTGCTATCAGGCCGCCTTCCAGCCATCCAGCCGCATGATAGACCATATTGGTGCCCGATTGAACGGACGCCCAAAGCGAGTTCGAGGTTTCCCAAATAGACTGTCCATCGGGCACGTTTGCGGCACAAACGCCCGAAGACCGCATCGGCAAGCCATAGAAGCGCGCCATCTGTCCGGTCATCTGGGTCGAGCGCATGTACTCTGGTGTTCCAAAAGCCGGCGCGCCGGATTTCATATCCACATTCGACGTAAAAGTTCCGATGACGCAGGGAATCCCCGGGCGCACATATTGGAACAAGGCGATCGCACACAGCGCTTCGGCCAATGACTGGGCCACAGCACCTGCCATTGTCACCGGTGCCATCGCCCCGGCCAGAGTAAAGGGTGTCACCACAATCGCCTGCCCGCGCCGTGCCAGCCGAAGGCAGCCATCGATCATCGGATGATCATGCTTTAGCGGCGAAGTCGAGTTGATGTTGGTGTACACGCGCGGGGTGGCCTCGAACTCTTCGTGGCTCAGGCCGCCAGCGATGCGCACCATTTCCATCACGTCCTCGACACGTTCCTTACCCAAAGAATAGGCATGCATGGCTTTGTCGGTCAGCGTCAGCTTGTCATAAAGCACGTCCAGATGCCGTATGCTGGCGTGGATATCGACTGGTTCAACCGGGTATCCACCCGCGAAATGGATGCAGTTGAAGTACTGCGTCAGTTTCAGAAGATTCCGGCACATCTCGCGGTTTCCGGGCACCTTCTTTCCGATTTCCATGTCCCAATAATTCGGCGGCGACGAGACATTGCCGAACAGCATGTTCTTTCCACCGATCTCGATCTTGCGATCCGGATTACGTGGCGTGATGGAAAATTGACTCGGGGCTTTCGCAATCATCTCCATGACAAAGTCGCGCCCCATGCGCACATTGTCACCTTCGATGGTGCAACCCGCCTTACGCAGGATGCCTATTGCCTCTTCGTTGTAAAATTCGATCCCGATCTCTTCAAGGATACGCATGGCCCCTTCATGGATCGCTTCGATCCCGGCCTGGTCCAACGGTTCTGTCGGACGGTCGATATTGACCGGCGGATTCCAAGGCATCTGGTCAATCACCGCACTTCCTCTGCGTGCGGCAGCCCCTGCGCGTCCTCCGCCGCGACGCTTGCGTGTTGGTGTCTCGCCCATCGTTGCCTCCGTTCCTGCGTTAAACAAGCAAGCCCATGAGACACGATTCTCGCCGCTCCGTCTGCGACAGGAAATGTCGGTTTTTTATCTCGGATGGTCGATTGCCAACTTAACCCAATTGGTTTTTCGCTAGCCATTCGGGTATATGTCCAATGTCCGGCAAGACCACATCTGCCATTGGGGCCAGCACTTCTGCCTCGGCCAGACCTGTCAAAACCCCTATGGTTGTCATCCCCGCGGCACGCCCGGCTTGTAGGTCATGGAGGCTGTCCCCCACCATCGCAACCCGCGAAGGGTCAACGCCGACATGCGCAGCAAAGGCCAATAGCTGTCCGGGCCCCGGCTTAAATCCATGGCCGCTGTCATATCCAGCTATGAAATCGAAATGTTCGCTGATCCCTGCCGATTCCAGATGCTGCATCGCAGGATGTTCACTGTCATTGGTTGCAACCCCCAGCTTCAGCCCTGCCTTATGCAAGCCCTCTAGAAACGGGACCAGCGGAACAGCCGGGGACTGAGGGGCTGCGGCGGCTTCGGCATTCATCACATCCACGATCTCTTGAACGGTCATGGTATCCACATGTGCAGCCAACACATCGGCGATTTCTTCGACAGTCGCGGCGATCACGATACTGTCTTCGGCATATCGCTCTTGCTCAAGATCATAACCGATAAGGCGCCCAAGCCCGGCGGCTCGTTCTTTGTCACCATCTGTCAAGCGCAGCAGTAAACTGCGGCCAAAGCCACCCCATGTGTTGGCAAAATCAAACAGCGTACCATCTTTATCGAAGACGATTGCATCTATCGGCATCAGGTGCTCCAGCGGAAGAGGATTTCAGGTCCAATGAATGTCAGCGCCGCCGGATAAAACCGCTCTTGCCTGGGCAGGCAGATCATAGGCGATCGCATTGGCGTCACAAAACGCCATGACCCACGAATCGTCAAGCACTAGAAAGTCCATTACCGACGCCAGAAAATCCGGGTCCCCGGCGCGATCGCGCACATCTTCGATTGATGCACCCGTCGAACCCAGAAACACCGGCAAAAGCTCGTCATTTCCAACCAGCCAGCCCAGAGCCGTCAGGGCGAGTGTTTCCGCGGAATCAGATGATATTGGCATAAACTGTGCTCAGATCCAGTCATGGAAAGGGTTTATTAACCAGACTCATAAACACTTTGTTCACGCATGCAATCAACGGTGAACGACTATGTCTGTGCAGGGAACCATCCTTGTCCTCGACGGGGTATCAACCAATCGCATCATGTTGAAAGTTCAACTGACTGCGGCTTGGTACCACGTGGTACAGGGGGAAAAAATAGATGGATTGCTGTCGCTTGTGCGTCGAACGCAACCTGATCTGGTACTGACAGCGCAGACCTTGCCGGACGGAACGGCTGCGGATGTCAAAAAGGTCATAGCAACAGTTCCCGGGCTGGAGGATGTGCCGGTTGTTGCAATTGCCGCGCAAAACGACAGGGACGCACGGTTGCGTGCCCTGAAAGATGGGCTGGACGATGTATTGACCCATCCCTTCAAGGATGCCTTGCTGCTGGCGCGTATCCGAAGCTTGCTGCGCGCACATGCAATCAGACAGGACCTGCAGGTCGGCAATGCCGCGCAACCCATTGGGTTCGGTGAGCCCGCACCAGCGATTATCCGCCCGCCCAAATCCGCAAAGGTGAGTGTTCTGACACACGCCGTGCAAACTGGCGTGCTGTGGCAAAAGGCGTTGAGCGATCAGCGCCAACACACATTGTCCTGGCACTTGCAGTCGAACCTTCAAGGCTTCCTGTCCGGAGCTGTCCCAGATGCTATCGTGGTCGAACTGGGCCCGCATCCCTCCGATCTGAATATTCTGGCTGATCTCAGATCGCGGGGTGTCACGCGTAATACCGTCTTGATCGGAGTGCTAAAAGACAACGACGCTGTTCAGGCATCCGAAGCCTTGGATCGGGGTGCGGATGCCGTGTGCCTGGGTGGGTTCTGTGCGCAGGAAATCCAGCTTCGATTGGACAACCAGATCGCGCGCAAGGCCCGTCTGGACCACATGCGAATATCGCTAAAAAAGGGGCTTGCCGATTCCTGGGTCGACCCGCTGACGGGGCTGCACAATCGCCGGTTTGCCATGCGCGCGCTGGACCAGATCGCACGTGAATCCGCTCGAACCAAACGCGGCTTTGCGGTCATGCTGGCTGACCTCGATCACTTCAAGACGATTAATGACGACCACGGTCACGCCAGCGGGGATCACGTTCTTACGCAGGCCGCAGAGCGCTTGCGTAGCGCTCTTGGTCCAAGGGGGTTTGTCGCCCGCATAGGTGGAGAGGAGTTCATGATTGGAGTGCCGGATGTGTCACCCAAACAAGCGGTGCGGCTCGCTGAAACTCTCTGCGGCAGTATCTGTAGCGCGCCGTTTCAACTTTCTGAACAGGGACCAGAGGTCAACGTGACAGTCAGTATCGGGCTAAAAATGTCTCCGGACGCGTTCCCTGGTCGGGACAGCCTCACTCCGCATGTAGAGACCCTGATTCAATCCGCTGACAAAGCGTTGTATTCGGCGAAAAAAGCCGGACGCAATCAGGTGAGCATCCGGCAAAGCGCAGCCTGACGCCGGTCAGTCCTTTTTCTTGTGTTTATGCGGGCCACGCTTGACGACATCTTGCAATCGATCTGCATAGGCCTGCCTTTCCTCATCGCTCATGGCGGTGACGCGGATCAGCCATTGCGCTTGCAGTGCCCCTTGCAGGTTGGCCGTGGCCTGCGCCTGCTGTTGCAGCAGAGTTTCGACGGCATTCGGGTCAAAAGGCACGGCGCGCAATGCCTGGCTCATCGCCTCAAAACCCTGCGTGCGGCCCTTAGAACCTTTCTTGTGCAAGTCCCCCAATTCACTCCGCATCGCCTTGCGGTCGTCTTTTGGCAACGCCCGGTACAAGGCCGGGCCAAATCCCGGCGGCACCTTGGCGTGATCCCCCCCTTTCAGGCGCAACACAGTTCCTACAGCGACGCCAACGATCAACAGGTTCAGAGCCAGAGACACAACCAGGACAACAGGCACCCATCGGCGTTTGGGTTTGGGATCAGCGTTCATTCCGTGGTCTCCAGAAAACTCGTGTCATATCCTAGGTCGGCCACAAAAAAGACCGTCTCTTGCGTTGTCAGCAGGTCGGCGGGATCGGGCAAAAAGGCAGGCGCGGAAAACCCGATCCAGACACCGGCCGCGCTGGCCGCAACAAGGCCACTCAACCCCTGCCAGCCACCCAGATTGCGCACCAGCCTGTCCCACAACGCAGGCCCCGGATGTGGCGCGGGTTTCATGCGGCCCAAGCGCACCGCCTCTGCATCCGTTTGGATGCGCACGGCCAGATCGTCTGGCAAAGCCGGCCGTTGTCGCCGCGCTTGTGCAAACAAATGATCCAGTTCCAGATCGTCATCCGCCATTGTCATACCCCAGTTCTTCGCGCCGTCCCGCCAGAATAGCGGCCAGACTGCGTTTGCCCCGCGCCGTCAGGCTTTCAACCGCTTCCACGGAAATGCCCATGATCCCGGCAATTTCGGGGTTGGGCAACTCTTCAATATGGCGCAACACCACCGCTTGCCGCTGCCGTTCGGGCAACTCGGCCAAAGCGATCTGCAACGCATCCTTGCGCGCCTCATCCTGCATCCGGTCAACTACGCTGGCTTCACCATCTTCAGGCTCAGGAACGTCCGACAGCCTGTCCGGTGTCTTCTTGCGCCGTATGTCCACGCACAGATTCAAAGTCACCCGGTACAGCCAGGTCGAGACTTTAGCCTGGCCCGACACCCAATCCGGTGCCATTTGCCACAGCCGCATCATCGCCTCTTGCGTCACATCTTCCGCCTCGGCCCGATTGCCCAACATTCGTAACGCGACCGAGTAACACCGTGGCCCCAGACGGTCAGTAAGAACCCGTGCGGCTTCGGCATTGCCATCGGCGAAGCGCCCCAGCAACTCATCGTCGCTGAGGGTGCCCGCGCTGCACATCGCACCGCGGGCGTCTTGTGGGTAGGAGGTCAGATCCTCCATCCTGCATCAGCTATCGTCTGCGTCCGAGTTTTGATGCTTTTTCTTGTGGTGCCGTCCCATCTTGTCTTTGGCATCGGCAAATTCCTGTTCCGAGATCCCGCCGCTGTTATCAGCGTCCATCCGATCAAACATCTTGTCAGCCCGGCGGGGTTTCGGCAACTCGTCCTGGCTGAGAAACCCGTCTTTGTTCGCATCATTTTTTTCGAACATCTTGGCGACGCGGTCACTTGCCTTTTTCTGTGCAGCAGCTTGCATCTCGTCAAGGCTCAGCTGGCCATCACCGTCGGTATCCGCTTGCGTGAAACGCGCGGTGCGGTGGGCCTCCATCTCTTGCTGTGTCACCTGACCGTCGCCATCGGCGTCGAGTTCCTGAAAGGACACAGGCTCGCGTCCGCCTTTTCCGGCAGCCAGAACCGATGTGCCTGTGACAGCAACTGCGGACAAAACAATAGCCGTGATGAATGTCGCGTTTTTCATTTCGTTTTTCCCGTGTTGAAGCGGCCCCAGTGCCGCTGCTCATACCAATTCAAACGCGGGGCATCGAAAATTCCGTCGCAGAAAAATGCATTTTTTTGAAAGTGAATTCAGAAGCGATTTCTGCGCATTGGGTATCGGGCGTTGCAAAGCGACGCACCCCCCTTTCAAATCCGCCCGTTCAGGCGCATTATCCGGCAAAGATTAATGCGCGAGTTATATTATGACGGATCAGACGATCAACACCGCGACCGAGACAGAGCGTGAAACATGGCCCGCCCTTGTTAAAGGGTTTCGGTGCAAGTGCCCCAACTGTGGTGAGGGCAAGCTGTTGCACAGCTATCTCAAGGTCAATGACAACTGCGCGAAATGCGGGCAGGAGCTGTTTCATCACCGCGCCGATGACGGGCCAGCCTATCTGACGATTCTACTTGTTGGTCACCTGCTGGCGCCTGCCCTGCACGTGTCCTACGTCCATTGGCGGCCAGACCCCTGGACCATGGCCATCGGTTTCTCAATCGGTTGCGTTGCTCTGTCGCTGTACCTGCTGCCCCGTTTGAAAGGCGCCGTTGTCGCGTATCAGTGGGCCCGCCGTATGCACGGTTTCGGAACATCGAATTGAACCTGCCGGGCCGGGTGGCGTAGACATGACAGCAGACAAGACCGCCATCCGTGACGCCGCAACTGTCATCGTTTTGCGGGACAGATGGACCAATCCGTCGATCCTTATGGGGCAACGCGGGTCCAAAGCCGTGTTCATGCCGAACAAGTTTGTGTTCCCTGGCGGTGCCGTTGATCCGGCGGATTCAGCAGTGCCCCTGGCGACCAAGCTGCCCGATCTGTGCCGTGACCGTTTGGCTGAACAGGCCGAGTCCGGATTGCAACACGCGCTGGCCGCCGCTGCCATTCGCGAGCTCTGGGAGGAAACGGGCCTTGTTCTGGGCCAGCCGGGCGCATGGCCGGGGCACGCACCTGACGACTGGCAAAGCTTTTCCGACATGGGATACGTGCCATCTGCAGCTGCATTGCAGTTCGTTTTCCGCGCGGTGACACCACCCGGTCGCCCTCGCCGGTTTGACGCACGGTTCTTTTTGGTCGACGCGGAAGCCTTGCAAGGTGATCTGGACGATTTCAGTCGCGCCTCAGACGAGCTGTCGCACCTGCAATGGGTGCAACTGGACCGCGCGCGAGATTTGGACCTGCCCTTCATAACCGAGGTTGTTCTTGCCGAAGTAGCGGCCCGGGTTACATCCCCCGAGCCTCCAGTGTCCGTTCCGTTTTACAAGAATGACGAAGAAGCCAACCTGTTCCTGCGCCTCAGGGGTTACCCGATGCCGGAACACGACTGACGGTACCGGGTCACCGCATCCGGCTGACAACCACCGTCACTTCGGGCTTCTTACCGATTTCCGCTTTCGCGGTCTGCCGAACGATCCGGCGCATCTCGTCTTCCAGTTTGTCGTCGTCGCGCAGGGTTTTGGCCGCAGCCCGCATCAGGAATTGATTCAGGTCCTCCTCCAGAACCTCCACCAAAGCCGCGCGCGAAGTTCCGATCTCGGGCAGGCCCATGGTATCGCACCAAGGTTCACCCAGCGGTTCGTCTTCCTCGTCCAAAACCACGGTGACCGTGACATGGCCGTTCAATGCCATGCGGATACGATCCCGCACCACGCCGTCCAACGCGCCGACCTTGACCGACCCGTCCAGATATGTGCGCCCGGTTTCGACATAGTCGACAACAGCCGGGGCATTGCCACTGAGATCCAGCATGGCGCCATTCACCGCCAGCACACCACTTCTGCCACCATTCTCGGCCAGTTTGACGTGTTCGCGCAGATGACGGTGTTCACCGTGCATCGGGATCACGACTTGCGGATCGATCAGCGCATGGACCTTCTCAAGATCAGGCCGGTTGGCATGGCCTGACACGTGATAGAGACCCGAACTGTCATCGACGACATCCACGCCCTTTTCGCTGAGCTGGTTCATGATGAAGATCACGCCCCGCTCATTGCCCGGAATGGTTTTAGAAGAAAACAGAAACAGGTCGCCCTCGGCCAGTTCCAGACCCCGGTACTTGCCGCGGGCCAGTTGAGCGCTGGCGGCACGGCGTTCACCCTGGCTTCCGGTCACGATCAGCATCAGATTCTGGCGTGGAAGATCCAACGCCTCTTCCGCGCTGATCACCTTTGGGAAATCCGACAGGATGCCAGTTTCGGTTGCGGCCTCGATCATCCGGCGCATTGCGCGGCCCAACAGAACAACCGACCGCCCTGCCCGCTGACCCGCTTCGGCCAGTGTTTTGACCCGCGCAACGTTTGAGGCAAACGTGGTCGCCACGACCATGCCTTCGGCGTTTTCGACCAGTTTGGTGATTTCCGGCCCAACTTCGGATTCCGAACGGCCGGGATGGGCCGAGAACACGTTTGTACTGTCGCAGATCAGGGCTTTGACACCGGGTTTGGCCACTTCGGTCCAAAGGTCTGGGTCGAAAGCCTCGCCCACGACCGGATTCTCGTCCAGCTTGAAGTCACCGGAATGCACCACTCGTCCTGCAGGCGTGTCGATGACTAACGCCGCGCTTTCAGGGATCGAGTGCGAAACAGGCAGGAACCCAACCGTGAAAGGACCAACCGAGACATGTTCGGGCCAAGCGGATACGGTTGTTACTGCCTCGGTTGGGTGCGCGTGTTCTTCCATCTTGCGGCGTGCAATGTTGGCCGTGAACGCGCGGGCATAAATCGGGGTGCCCAAGGCTTCATAGCAATGGGCCACCGCGCCAACATGGTCCTCATGCGCGTGAGTGATAAAGACGCCGTCCAGCTGATCCGCACGCTCTTTCAACCAAGAAATATCTGCATAAATCAGGTCAACACCGGGCGTTGTGTCCATGTCCGGAAAGGTGACGCCCAGATCAACAAGGATCAGGCGCTCCTGTCCCGGTTTACCATAGCCGTACACATAGGCATTCATGCCAATTTCACCCGCGCCACCCAGCGGCAGGTAGATCAATCTTTCACTGCTCATGCGGAGCTATTTTCCTTGTTATAGCGATGGATCACGGTCAATCCGTGCATCGTCAGATCATCTTCGATTGCGTCGAACCCTACGTCGGCCTGATCGAACAAAGGGGCTAGCCCTCCTGTTCCGACAACTTTCATTGGCATTCCGTATTCGTTTTTGATCCGGGCGATCAGGCCTTCGATCAGGCCGGAATAGCCCCAATACACGCCAGATTGGATACATCCAACCGTATTCGTCCCGATCACTTTATCCGGTCGGGTAATGTCGATATGCGGAAGCGCGGCCGCCCCTTGATGCAGAGCTTCAAGGCTCAGGTTCACACCGGGCGCAATAATTCCCCCGACATAGGCCCCATCGGCTGCAACCACATCAAAGTTCGTTGCAGTGCCAAAATCCACCACGACCACGTTTCCGCCGTGCCGGTCAAACGCGCCCACTGCATTGGCCAGCCGGTCAGGCCCGGGTACGGTTCCCTCATCCACACGAGGGGGCACAGGTAACAGACAGTCAGGCTTGCCAACCACCAGCGGGCGGCACCCAAAGAAGCGATCCGCAAAAATGCGCAGATTGAACACCACTCGCGGCACAGTCGAGGCGATGATGACATCCGTTATGACCGCCTCAATGCCATAGTGTTTCACCAGCGTCGAATACCATGTGAAATATGCATCCGCCGTACGCGCATGGTGGGTCGACGTGCGCAGGGTGCACAGAAACTTCTCGCCGTCCCAGATCGAGAAAACGGTGTTGGTGTTGCCGCAATCAATGGCCAGAAGCATTTAACGCCCCTTTCAGAAATACACGTCTGCCGCGGGAATGCTCACGCGGCCCTTGGCGGTGTTTAAGACAAGGTTGCCGCTTGCGTCCACTGTTTCGAATGTTCCTACCGTCTCTGACGTTCCGGTACGTGCGGTGATAACCTCTCCCAACCGGGCCGCGCGGGCCAACCAAGCAGTACGGATCGGTTCGAACCCATAAGTGGTAAATTGGGTTTCGTAAGTGGCAAAGGCGCCTGCAAGCTCGGTCAGAAAATCCTCTGGCGAGACGTGCGTCCCGGTTTCTGACAGCAGTGAAACAGGCCGCATCGCACCAGGTTCGACCGCATCCGCATCCGGTGCATTGGCCAGGTTTACCCCGATACCGATCGCCAGATGCGCCACACCGTGCCCCTGCCCGGTGCTTTCCAGCAAGATACCGGCAAGCTTACCGCCATTCAGCAGGACATCATTGGGCCACTTCAGCGACAGCCCGGCCGTTCTTCCGGTTACGGCGACACAGGCATCGAACAGGGCCAGCGCGGCCACAAAACTGCGCAATGCCGCCTGTTCCGGCGCGCCTTGCGGACGCATCAGCAACGTCGCGGCCAGATTGCCCATAGGATTAGCCCAGGCCCGTCCACGCCGCCCGCGGGCTGCTGTCTGATGATGCGCCATGATCCAGACAGGACCACGGGCATTGGGTGCGATCCGCGCCGCCTCGTTCAGGGTGCTATCGACTTCCTGCACCTCGTGCAGACCGTAGCCTTGGGGCCATTTACTCATATCAAAAAGGCTCGGTCACGTGACCGAGCCCCTCCTTTCGAATGTTCAAGACGTTCAGTTGACAAGCGTCGCCGCAGCAGCTGCTGCTGCGCCCTCGACACCGAACTGATAGAAGATGCCGACCAGCATCAACGCCGCAGATCCCATCAAAGCCACCCACAGAACGGGCGTCGATCGGGTCTCGATTGGCTCTTCGTTTTCAGCCCCGAAATACATATAGAACACGATCCGCAGGTAGTAGAACGCACCAATGACGGACGCGATGGCCGAGACGATCACAAGGCCGGTCAACCCTGCGCTTACACCCGCTTGCCAAACCCCAAACTTGGCAAAAAAGCCCAGCATCGGCGGCACACCGGCCAGCGAGAACATCAGGATCAAAACGGCAAGGGCTTTGCCCGGATCGCGCTTGGAATACTGGCGCAAGGCATCAATATCGGTTATCGGTTTTCCGTCACGTTCCATCATCAGGATGAAGGCAAAGGTTCCGATGTTCATGGTCACGTATATGGCCAGATACATTAGCATCGCTTTGATGCCCAACTCGGTACCTGCAGCAAGACCGATCAAAGCATAGCCCATGTGGGCAATTGACGAGAATGCCATCAGACGTTTGATGTCGCGCTGGCCAATCGCGGCGACAGCACCCAGCAACATCGACAGTACCGAAAGCAGCACGATCACCTGCTGCCAGTCTTTCACAATGCCTCCGAACGCGTCATGCATCAGCCGGGCAAAAAGGGCCATGGCGGCCACTTTCGGCGCGGTCGCAAAAAAGGCTGTAATTGGCGTTGGAGAGCCTTCGTACACGTCCGGTGTCCACATGTGGAACGGCACGGCCGAGACTTTGAAGGCGAGTCCTGAGATCAGGAAGATCAGACCAAATAGCAGGCCAATCGAAACGTCTCCGGCCTGAACGGTCGTGATGATGCCCGAGAAGAGCGTGGTTCCGGTAAAGCCATAAACCAGCGACGCACCATAAAGCAGCAAGCCCGAGCTGAGCGCACCCAGCACGAAATACTTCAGACCCGCTTCGGTCGACTTGGCGCTGTCGCGACGCAGTGCTGCCACGACATAGAGCGACAGCGATTGCAGCTCGAGCCCCATATAAAGCGACATCAGATCACCCGCGCTGACCATCATCATCATGCCAACGGCGGCAAGTGCGACCAGCAGCGGATACTCAAAACGCAGCAGATCGCGGCGCGCCATGTATTCCTGGCTCATGACCAGTACGGCACCTGCCGAAAGCAGAATGGCAACTTTTGCAAAGCGGGCGAACCCATCATCGACGAACATACCGTTGAACGCCACATTGGTGCCTTCACCCTGGGTGGCAATCCAAATCGCCAGAAGGGCCATCAAACCGGCCGTGGTCCAGACCAGCAGAGGTGCCATGCCGTCTTTCGTCGTGTAGACAGCCCCCAGCAGCGCCGCCATCGCATAAAGCGCCAGAATGATTTCCGGCAGGATAATTGTCAGATCAGCCTGGATCATGTCTCCAAAGCTCCCTTAGTGCGAAGCGGCCGTCTGGTTCGCAGCCTCAGCCGCGGCCAGAGCCGTGTCATAGTTCGAAATCAGTGCGGCAGTGGATTGCCCGATCACATCCGTTACCAGCGACGGGTAGACGCCCAAAAGGATGGTCATCACAATCAGTGGGGCAAAGATCAGACGTTCGCGTGAGCTCATGTCGGTCATTGCCTTCAGGCTTTCCTTGATCAGATCGCCAAAGACCACGCGACGGTACAGCCACAGCGCATAACCGGCCGAAAAGATCACACCGGTCGCGGCCACAGCCGTTACCCAAGTGTTGACCTGGAAGGCCCCCATCAGAGTCAGGAATTCACCGATGAACCCGGATGTGCCCGGCAGACCGACATTGGCCATGGTGAAGAGCATGAAGACCAGCGCGTAGGCAGGCATCCGAATGACCAGACCGCCATAAGCCTCGATATCCCGAGTATGCATCCGGTCGTAGATCACGCCGACACACAGGAACAACGCGGCCGAGATAAACCCGTGGCTCAGCATCTGGAAGATCGCGCCGTCGATGCCCTGCTGGTTTGCCGCAAAGATGCCCATAGTCACAAAGCCCATATGCGCGACCGACGAGTAAGCGATCAGCTTCTTCATGTCCTCTTGCACCAGTGCCACCAGCGAAGTGTAAACAACCGCAATCGCAGACATCCAAAGCACCAGATCGGTCATCACCGCGGAACCCACAGGGAACATCGGCAGGCTGAATCGCAAGAAGCCATAGCCACCCATTTTCAACAGGATCGCCGCCAGAACGACCGACCCTGCAGTTGGGGCCTGAACGTGCGCATCCGGCAACCAGGTGTGCACCGGCCACATCGGCATCTTCACCGCAAACGACGCAAAGAAGGCCAGGAACATAAGCGTCTGCATACCACCGACAACATAGATGCCCAGCACGCTGAAGCTTTCCGATGAGAATTGGTGGCTCATCAGCGCCTCAATATCCGTGGTGCCCGCATCTGCATACATTGCAACCATCGCCACCAGCATCAGCACCGAGCCAAGGAAGGTGTAGAGGAAGAACTTGAAGCTGGCGTAGATACGGTCCTTACCGCCCCAAATGCCGATGATCAGGAACATCGGGATCAGGCCAGCCTCGAAGAACAGGTAGAACAGCACCAGATCCAGCGCCATGAACACGCCCAGCATCAGGGTTTCCAGCAGCAGGAAGGCGACCATGTATTCCTTGACGCGGTCGGTTACATTCCAGCTGGCCAGAATGGTGAATGGCATGATGAAGGTGGTTAGCAGCACGAACAGAACGCTGATGCCATCCACACCCATCTTGTATTTCAGACCCATCAGCCACTCACCCTCTTCCACCATTTGGAAGCCGGGGTTCGAGGGATCAAAGCCGGTGTAGATGCCAATCGATACCAGGAAGGTCACGGTCGTCGCCAACAGCGCGATCCACTTGGCATTGCGTTGGGCCGCAGCGTCATCCCCATGCAGGAACAGCGCCAGAATACCTGCTGCAATCGCCGGGATGAACGTAACGATAGAGAGGATATTGTCCATTAGTTGGCCCCTCCGCCGATAGACATCCAGGTCACAAGGGCTGCGATGCCCAGCACCATCCAGAAGGCATAGGTAAAGATGTACCCGGTCTGCGCCTTGCCTGCGAGGCGGGTAAAGAAGGGAACAACGCCCATTGCTACTCCGTTCAGGAAGCCATCAATTGTATTTCCATCGCCGCGTTTCCACAGGAAGCGACCAAGGGCGATGGTGGGTTTGACAAAGATCACGTTGTAGATCTCGTCAAAATACCACTTGTTCTTGAGGAACAGGTACAGAGGGCGCTGGTTGTCGGCCAACCGCGCGGGCAGCGTCGTGTTCACGATGTAGAACCAATAGGCCACGATAAAGCCCAGCACCATCGCGACAAAGGGCGAGACCTTAACCCATTTCGGAGCGGCGTGCGCATCGTCCAACACGTGGTTGTCCGGTGCCATATACAGCGCGCCCTCGCCCGGTTCGCCGACAAAGGCATAGTGGTGATCACCACCATGAGCAGCTTTGTCACCGTGGCCGTCGTCTGCAAGGCCCTCATCCGCATGTGATTCAGCGCCATGACCATCATCCGCATGACCGTCATCCGAATGTGCGGCATCGTCATGCTCTTCGGCTTTGCCGTGATCGCCGGCCTCTGCGTGTTCTGACGCTTCAGCAACAGGGATGCCGTAGAACTTACCAACCTTGTCGGCGTGGCCAAAGAAGTTGCCGTACCAGATCATCCCGGCAAAAACCGCGCCCAGTGACAGAACGCCCAGCGGCACCAGCATGACCATCGGGCTTTCATGCGCGTGATCATGCGTATGTTCGTCGCCACGCGGCTCACCGTAGAAGGTCAGGAAGATCAAACGCCAGCTGTAGAACGAGGTGAACGCAGCCGCCACAACCAGCAACCAGAAGCCATAGCCCGAGCCGCCCGCATAAGCGCTCTCGATGATGGCGTCCTTGGACAGGAACCCGGCAAAGCCAAATGTGGTCAGCGGAATACCAACGCCGGTGATGGCCAGCGTGCCGATCATCATCGCCCAGAAGGTATAGGGGATTTTCTTACGCAGACCGCCGTATTCAGTCATCTCCTGCTCGTGATGCATCGCATGGATCACTGACCCGGCGCCAAGGAACAACAAAGCTTTGAAGAAGGCGTGTGTGAACAGGTGGAACATCGCCGCCGAGTACATGCCCACGCCTGCAGCCACGAACATGTATCCAAGCTGAGAACAGGTCGAATACGCAATCACGCGCTTGATGTCGGTTTGCACCAGACCCACGGTGGCCGCAAAGAACGCGGTGGACGCGCCCAGTACCGTGATGAAGCCGGTTGCGCCCGGAGCAAACTCCATCAGCGGCGACATGCGGCAGACCAGGAAGACACCCGCCGTCACCATGGTCGCGGCGTGGATCAGGGCAGACACAGGAGTCGGGCCTTCCATCGCGTCCGGCAACC
Source organism: Ruegeria sp. HKCCA5763 (assembly GCF_013034545.1). NCBI lineage: Bacteria > Pseudomonadati > Pseudomonadota > Alphaproteobacteria > Rhodobacterales > Roseobacteraceae > Ruegeria > Ruegeria sp. HKCCA5763. The sequence continues at coordinate 340,472 of NZ_WQGF01000001.1, read as the reverse complement.
AGGTGTGCAGGATCAACTGAGCCGATTTACCCATGGCGCCGATGAACAGCAGCACACAGATGACTTCAATCGCAGTCCACTCACCCCACAGGAAGTGCAGCTTTTCTTCGGCCAGCGCCGGGGCGGATGCAAAGATGTCCGAGAAATTGATGCTGTCGGTCAGGAAGAAGATTGCGAAGATCCCAAGCGCAAATCCGAAGTCACCCACACGGTTCACGATGAACGCTTTCATCGCCGCCGCATTGGCCGAAGATTTGCGATAGTAGAAGCCGATCAACAGGTACGAAGCGACACCCACGCCTTCCCAGCCAAAGAACATCTGCACCAGGTTGTCCGCTGTCACCAGCATCAGCATGGCGAAGGTGAAGAAGGACAAATACGCAAAGAAACGCGGTTTATAGCTTTCGCCCTCACGCCACTGCGGATCATGATCCATGTACCCGAAGGAATAGAGATGCACGAGCGCCGAAACGGTCGTCACCACGATCAGCATGATCGCAGTCAGACGGTCCAGTCGAATAGCCCAGCTTGTCGACAGCGAGCCGCTTTCGATCCAGCGCATGATCTCGATCTGCTGGGTCACCCCATCAAATGTGAAGAAAACGATCCACGACAGCAGACAGGCCAGAAACAGCAGACCCGTGGACGTCCACATGGCGGCTTTCTCGCCAATGAACTTCCAGCCAAAGCCGCAGATCAGCGCGCCCACGAGCGGGGCAAAGAGGATGGTGGTTTCCATAGTTCTCTTAGCCCTTCATCATATTGACGTCTTCAACCGCGATGGTGCCACGGTTGCGGAAGAAGCAGACCAGAATGGCCAGACCAATCGCCGCCTCGGCTGCCGCAACGGTCAGCACGAACAGCGTAAACACCTGCCCAACCAGATCGCCGAGGAAACTGGAAAACGCCACGAGGTTGATATTCACCGCCAACAGCATCAGTTCGATGCTCATCAGCAGGATGATGACGTTCTTGCGGTTCAGGAAGAGACCGAAGATGCCGATGACGAACAGCGTCGCCGCGACCGTAAGATAGTGTTCAAGTCCGATCATCGTCTCAAAGTCCCTGCCCCGGTTTCACGTCCTTCAACTCCATCGCCTTGGCCGGGTCGCGCATCATCTGGCCGACGATGTCCTGACGCTTGATGTCCTGACGGTGGCGCAGGGTCAGCACGATAGCACCGATCATCGCCACCAGCAGGATCAGGCCCGCCAGTTGGAACAGAAGGAAGTATTGATCGTAAAGGATGACGCCGAGCGCCTCGGTGTTATGGCGGTCTGCTGGAACCGGCTGGGCCAGATTGGCCGCAGCACCCTGCGCGCTGTCCCATGCGCCAAAGGCCATGACGAACTGCATCAGGATGACCAGACCGATCAGCAAGGCCAGCGGCATATAGCGCGCCATCTCGGCCTTGAGCTCGGCAAAGTCAACGTCCAGCATCATCACCACGAACAGGAAAAGAACCGCAACCGCGCCAACATAGACGATGATCAGCAGCATAGCCACGAACTCGGCCCCCAGCAGCACGAACAGCCCCGCCGCCGACAGGAAGGACAGGATCAGCCACAGCACCGAGTGCACTGGCTGGCGGCTGATCACCGTGAACAGTCCGCCGGTGATGGCGCTGATGGCAAACAGATAGAAGGCAAAGACGGTCATTGATCCTCATCCTCGTTGTCGCCCATGGCCTCTTGCGCCAGATCCAGCGCACGGGTCATGGCCGGGATGCCGGCAAAGACCGACATCTGACCGATCGTTTCCACGATCTCTTGTTTCTTGGCACCCGCTTCCAGCGCGTGGCGCACAGTTTGGCGCACGGCACTATCCGCTTGCGCGCCCTGACAGGTCAGCCCGGCCAGCGTCAGCAGCAGGCGGGTTTTGGCATCCAGCCCGTCCTTGTTGACGGTGTTACCGAACATCATCTCCATGACCTCTTTGGGCATGGTCGGCCACAGCGCCTCAAACCCCTTGGGCGAGAAATTCTCCATCGCCGGGTTCATCGCCTTGGCCATGTCCTGAGCCTGCTTCATCATCAGCTCGAACGGATTTTTCGGGCTGTCACTCATCGGTACGGTGCGTCCAGTTCCAAGTTGCGGGCGATCTCGGCTTCCCAGCGTTCGCCGTTATCCAGCAGTTTTTCCTTGTCGTAGAACAGCTCTTCACGGGTCTCGGTGGCGAATTCGAAATTCGGGCCTTCGACGATGGCATCGACCGGGCAGGCCTCTTGGCAGAAACCGCAATAAATGCATTTGGTCATGTCGATGTCATAGCGCGTGGTGCGGCGGCTGCCGTCCTCGCGCGGTTCGGCGTCGATGGTGATGGCCTGCGCCGGACAAACCGCTTCGCACAGTTTGCAAGCGATACAGCGTTCTTCACCGTTGGGATAACGGCGCAGGGCGTGTTCGCCACGGAAGCGCGGGCTGAGAGGGCCCTTTTCATGCGGGTAGTTCACGGTGGCTTTCGGGGCGAAGAAATACTTCAGCCCCAATTTCATACCGACCCAGAAGTCCTGTAGCAGGAAATACTTGGCAGCGCGCGTGTAGTCGATTTGCGTCATGTCAGCCTCCTACGCTCCAACGGGCAAACGCGCCCCAGAACCAGTCGAATTTTGCAGCAAAAGCAACGAAAACCACCCAAGCCAGCGAGAACGGCAGGAACACTTTCCAGCCCAAGCGCATCAGCTGGTCATAGCGGTATCGAGGCGTGATCGCCTTCACCATCGCGAAGATGAAGAAGAAGAACGCCATCTTGGCGACCATCCACAGCACACCATCCGGCAGTCCCGGGATCGGCGACAGCCAGCCGCCAAAGAACAGCAGCGTGGTCAGGGCGCACATCAGGAAGATTGCGATGTATTCTCCGGCCATGAACAGCAGGAATGGCGTGGCCGAGTATTCGACCTGATAACCGGCTACCAGTTCCGATTCCGCCTCGGGCAGGTCAAACGGCGGGCGGTTGGTTTCTGCCAATGCCGAGATGAAGAACAGGAACACCATCGGGAAGTGCGGCAGCCAATACCAGCTGAAGAATCCAAACGAGCCGTCCTGCGCGCGGACGATGTCGCCAAAGTTCATCGACCCGGTCGAGATGATCACACCGATGATGATCAGGCCGATAGAGACTTCGTAAGAAATCATCTGCGCGGCAGAGCGCAGCGAGCCAAGGAACGGGTACTTTGAGTTCGACGCCCAACCACCCATAATCACGCCATAAACTTCCAAAGAAGACACAGCGAAAACATAGAGAATGGCAACGTTGATATCCGACAGCACCCAGCCATCGTTGAATGGAATTACAGCCCAGGCGATCATCGCCAGAACAAAGCTGGTCAGCGGCGCAAGGATAAAGACGGTCCGGTCTGCCCCAGCAGGGATGACAACCTCTTTCACCACGTATTTCAGCGCGTCGGCCACCGATTGCAGCAGGCCGTAAGCGCCTACAACGTTCGGACCTCGGCGCATCTGGACAGCGGCCCAGATCTTGCGGTCGCCGTAAACAAGGAACAAAAGCGAGATCATCACGAACGCTACAACGGCAAGCACTTGCGCTAGAATGATGATGGCTATTCCGCCTGGGGTGTTAAAGAATTCAGCCATTGGTCCTCACACCGTGGGTATTCCGTTTTCCGCCCGCGATGCAAAGGCCAGATGCCTGCGCAAAGAGCGACTGGGTCGGCGCGTTGGTGTAAACAGCATCTGCTGCTTCTGCGCTACCCTTAATCTTAAGTTTCACACACAAATCCAGCGCGGCGAACTGCCACCCGGCAGCCGCTTTTGCAAGCGATATGAAACGGTTCTGGTTCATTCCGCCGCGATCTTTTCGGCCTGACGCGCCTGGGCCTGTGCCGAAAGCTCGGCCATAAGTTGAGACGCACGGGCAATCGGGTTGGTCAGGTAGAAATCCTTGACCGCGTTGCGGAACGTGGCCTGACCCAGCGGCGCTGTGTCGAGCGGCTGGACTTCGTTTTCGATGACCTCATCGATCTGCGCCAGATGTGGCACGGCCTCGATCAGCAGGGTCCGCAATTGCGCCAGCGTGTCGAAGGGTAGTGTTGCACCCAGCTCGGCCGAAAGCGCACGCAGAATCGCCCAGTTTTCTTTGGCGCCGCCCGGTGCAAAACCAGCGCGCATGGCCAGTTGCGGGCGACCTTCGGTGTTCACGAACAGACCGTTTTCCTCGGTATAAGCCGCGCCCGGCAGGATCACATCGGCGCGGTGCGCACCCCGGTCCCCATGGCTGCCTTGATATATGACAAACGCACCTTCACCGATCTCGACCTCATCCGCGCCGAGGTTATAGATTACGTCCGCTGCGCTGATTGGATCCATGCCACCTTCGTTGGTTGCATCTACATCCATCGCGCCCACGCGTGAGGCCGCCGTATGCAGTACGATCAACCCGCTTTCTGTATTGGTTGCAATGATTTGCGCCGCCGCCAGAACGGCCTCGCCATCTGCCTCTTGCAACGCGCCTTGCCCTACGATGACCAGCGAAGGCTTACCTTTGATGGCCTCATTGCCCCCCATGTCGACGACCTTCTGCAAGGCCGCACGATCATCGCCCATGTGATGATAGTCATAGGTCAGATCGACTGCCGGACCGACCAGAGCCACCTCGGCCCCGTGCGTCCAGGCTTTGCGGATTCGCGCGTTCAGAACAGGGGCTTCATCACGCGGGTTGGTACCGATCAACAGAATACGTTCCGCCGTATCGATATCTTCGATTGCAGCAGTGCCGGCATAGGCACCCCGATTGCCCGCAGGCAACTTGGCCCCATCGGTGCGGCATTCGACAACACCGCCCTGCCCTTCGATCATCTGCTTCAGGGCAAAGGTTGCTTCGACCGAGGTCAGATCACCTACGATCCCCGCAAGCTTTTCAGCCCCTTTCAGTGCCTCAGCAGCTTTGGTCAGCGCCTCGGGCCATGTAGCCGGGCGCAACTTGCCGTTCTCTCGGATATACGGCCGATCCAATCGCTGGCGGCGCAAGCCATCCCAGACGAAGCGGGTCTTGTCGCTGATCCACTCTTCATTCACGCCATCATGGTTGCGTGGCAAAAAGCGCATCACTTCGCGCCCTTTAGTATCTACGCGGATGTTCGATCCAAGGGCATCCATAACGTCGATGCTTTCTGTCTTGGTCAACTCCCATGGGCGGGCAGTAAAGGCGTAGGGTTTCGACGTCAGCGCCCCGACCGGGCACAGATCGATGATATTGCCCTGCAGGTTCGAATCCAGAGTCTGATTCAAGTACGAGGTGATCTCGGCATCCTCACCCCGCCCGGTCTGACCCATCTGAGCGATCCCAGCGACCTCGGTCGTGAAACGCACGCAGCGGGTGCAGCTGATGCAACGGGTCATCGCCGTGCCAACCAGCGGACCAAGATCCAGATCATCGACCGCGCGCTTCGCCTCTTTGAAGCGTGAACCCGAGACGCCATAAGCCATCGCCTGATCCTGCAGGTCGCACTCACCGCCCTGATCGCAAATCGGGCAATCCAGCGGGTGGTTGATCAGCAGGAACTCCATCACCCCTTCGCGGGCCTTTTTGACCATAGGCGAGTTGGTCTTGACCACAGGCGGCTGCCCTTCTGGCCCGGGACGCAGGTCCCGAACCTGCATCGCGCACGAGGCCGCAGGCTTCGGTGGGCCGCCAACAACCTCGACCAGACACATCCGGCAGTTCCCGGCGATCGACAAACGTTCGTGATAACAGAAGCGCGGCACTTCTACCCCGGCTTGCTCACAAGCCTGGATCAGGGTCATCGCGCCATCGACTTCGATTTCCTGCCCGTCGATATTGATCTTGCGGAGGTCAGACATGGTCTAGTTCGCCCTCAAATAAACGCCAATGGCGCTGTTTCTTTGGATTTCCTTCTGCCCCAGGGTGCAGAATGTGGTGGGGTTTTCATACGTCACGCCATTTGAGGCCAGATACGCCTCGCCCTTGGCGCGCATCCGGTCTTTTTCCGCATCCGATTCCACGTAAGACCGGATTTCCGTATCCGAATACCCCAATTCGTTTGCCTTGGACCGCAGCCCCCACATCACGCTGATCGCCTTCAGTCGCCGCCCGCTGATCGAAGGGCAGTATTCCGAAATCTCGTTTGCGATGGCGATGTAGTAGAGTTCGTTGTCGATCTCTTTGACTTCCCTCAAGGGCGGCTTTGCATCTGCTGCGGCAGGGAAAGCCATCAAAGCGGCCAGAGCGATTGTTTTTGCAAATGACATGGGTTTTCCTTTCGTCTTGGACTGTCCAAGACGAAGGTATGTGCGTCTGCTAGGTAATAACGCCATGCGCGACACGTCACGATATGCAAAAACACCGGTCATCATGGCCGTTGGCAAGTTCCTGCAAATGTGAGTTGGTCGTCGGCAATGGTAAGCTGCTGCGGTTCTGTGTCTGGCCCCACTTTCCAATTGATCCGCGACGATCCGAAATTCTGGACGCAGAACTTTGTGCCCTCGTGCCGTCCAGCTTCGCGCGCACCGTCCAATGACGCCGATACACCTTTGACGACAACAGTAAACTCAGCAGGTGAATTCTTTTTGTCGACCGCTTTGGCTTTGGTCCGAAACGCCTTGCCATCGAACAGAATACGGTCCTCTGACGGTCTGATCAGACCGCAGGCAGACACACTTGCCAAAGCCAGCACAACAACAAGAGTTTTAGGGGCCTTCATACATTCCCTCATTGTTTTTTGTTCCGCCATGTCGCCATCAAAACGCCGCCACCAATGCCATAAGCCCGATCACAAACATGCAGGCCCAGCCCAGCACATACAGCACGGAGCGCAGACCGCTGTTCGGCTTGCCGATCCCTCTGAGATGCACCACCAGCATAAGTAGCCGTGCAACCAATGCGACCGACGCCAGAAGGTTGACCCAGAATGGGCTGACCCCCAGCAAAATTGCCGCCACAACAACGGTTAGAAACGCCGGGAGCGTTTCGGTCCCGTTCAGATAGGCCCGGTTCAGACGATAGGCTTGATCGCCATAATCCTGCTCGGGCGTGGCACCAGGTGCCAAGCCCTTGCCCTGCTTGGCCAACGCGGAAAACGGGGCCAGAAACAAAACGACCAATGTGAAGAACACAACGGATGCTATGGCGTGTGAATATTCAGCAAAGGCTTCCATTCGGTTTACTCCGCTGCCATCGCACCCATGCGGCCCGATTTCTGGGCCTTGATGCGGTCCTCGATCTCTTCCCGGAAGTTGCGGATCAGGCCCTGGATCGGCCAGGCGGCCGCGTCACCCAAAGCACAGATGGTATGGCCTTCGACCTGTTTGGTCACATCAAACAGCATGTCGATCTCTTCCAACTCGGCCTCGCCGCGCACCAGACGATCCATAACGCGCATCATCCAGCCGGTGCCTTCCCGGCATGGCGTGCACTGACCGCAGCTTTCGTGCTTGTAGAATTTCGACAGCCGCCAGATCGCCTTGATGATGTCCGTCGACTTGTCCATCACGATCACCGCAGCCGTACCAAGGCCCGAGCCCAGATCATTGCGCAGGTAGTCAAAATCCATGATCGCGTCGCGCATGTTTTCACCGCGCACGCACGGAACAGACGAGCCACCCGGGATAACCGCCAACACGTTGTCCCACCCACCGCGAATGCCACCGCAATGAGTTTCGATCAGGTCCTCGAAGGAAATCGACATCGCCTCTTCCACGACGCAAGGGTTGTTCACATGGCCCGAGATCGCAAACAGCTTTGTGCCCGCGTTGTTCTGACGGCCAAAGCCTGCGAACCAGTCCGCACCTCGGCGCAGGATGGTCGGCACGACGGCAATCGATTCCACGTTGTTCACCGTGGTCGGGCAGCCATAGAGGCCAGCCCCTGCCGGGAACGGAGGTTTCATCCGCGGCATGCCCTTTTTGCCCTCAAGGCTTTCGATCAGCGCGGTTTCCTCACCGCAGATATAGGCGCCCGCACCGTGATGCAGGAACAGATCGAAATCCCAGCCTGAACCCGCCGCGTTTTTACCCAGCAGACCGGCGTCATAAGCCTCATCAATCGCGGCCTGTAGCGCCTCGCGCTCGCGGATGTATTCGCCGCGCAGGTAGATGTAGCAAGTATGCGCGTTCATAGCGAAAGACGCGATCAGACAGCCTTCGATCAGCGTATGCGGGTCATGGCGCATGATTTCGCGGTCTTTGCAGGTGCCGGGCTCGGATTCATCCGCGTTCACCACCAGATAAGCCGGACGACCGTCGCTTTCCTTGGGCATGAACGACCATTTCAGGCCCGTCGGAAAGCCCGCACCGCCGCGACCGCGCAAACCCGAGTCTTTCATCGTCTGAATGATCCAATCACGGCCCTTTTCGATCAGGCCAGCAGTGCCGTCCCAATGCCCGCGGGCCTGCGCGCCTTTCAGCGTGCGCTCATGCATCCCGTAGATGTTGGTAAAGATCCGGTCCTGATCCTTCAGCATCGCGTGTTACCTTCAGCTGTCCTGACGCATGCGCCAGAGTTGAAAAATGTTGATGCCCGCATAGATGAAACCCGCCAAAGCAGCGAGATCAAACAGCAGAGCGTGCCGGGTGGTCAAACCCAGCGCGGGGCCGATGAACAGGTTCATGGCAAGCCAGATCAGCATGGTCACGGCGATGACCACTCCGATGTGTCGACCCTTGCGGGCTATGGCCTGTTCCTTATCTTTGTCCATCTTTCCCTGATGCCCCGGGTGGGCATCCGCTTAGTCTTCGTAGGTGCCGTCTTCCTTGGCACGTTTGGCGAATTCGGTTTCTTCACCCGCCGCAAGCTTGGCCGCCTGTTCGATCCAGCCGTCGCGTTCGATCCGGCCCTTGAACTTCAGGCGTGCATCAACCCAGGCCACATGTTCGGGTGTCCAGGATGCGATCTGGTCGTAGTGATAGAAACCCAGCTCATTCAGCGTTTCTTCCAGCTTGGGACCAACGCCTTTCAGCATCTTCAAATTATCTGGCTTCCCGTCCCGTGCTGCCGTCAGCGTCTCGGGTTGAGCTTCTTTGACGTCTTCTGCGGCCTTTGCTTTCGCTTCAGCCGCTTGCTTTGCTGCAGGCTTAGGTGTTTCCGGCGCCTTTGGAGGTATGGCAGCCGCCGACGCGCCGGCCTGCTTGCCATCCTTGCCCAACCACGGTGTCAGGATCGGCACTTCGGTTCCGTCGATGCGCTTGATCGTGTCGCCCAGATCCGTCGCCAGCTCAACGCTTGCGTTGTGTTCCGGCTTTCCAGCTTCATATTCCGACAAGCTGCTCAGCCCCTTCAACGGCTCAGCCGCATAGCGCCCATTCTGCGGTCCAGGCGTCGGCACCTTGCCAGCGACCAGATCGTCGATGATCCTGCCAAAACTCTCAGCCGTCAGGTCTTCGTAGTAATCCTTGCCGATCTGGGCCATCGGAGCGTTGGTGCAGGAGCCGAGGCATTCGACTTCTTCCCAACTCAACTTGCCATCGGCAGACAGCTCATGCGGCTTGGCTGCGATCTTTTCCTTGCACACCGCAATCAGATCCTCGGCCCCGCATATCATGCAGGAGGTCGTGCCGCAGACCTGAATATGTGCAACAGACCCAACCGGTTGCAGTTGGAACATGAAATAGAACGAAGCGACCTCGAGCACGCGGATATAGGCCATGCCCAGCATGTCGGCAACAGATTCAATCGCCGGACGGCTTAGCCAGCCCTCCTGCTCTTGCGCGCGCCAAAGCAGCGGGATGACCGCGCTGGCCTGACGGCCTTCGGGGTATTTGGTGATCTGAGCTTCGGCCCATTGCTGGTTGGCAGCGGTAAAAGCGAAGCTTTCGGGTTGATCTGAATGGAGGCGACGGAGCATCTCGGCTATCTCATGTTCTCTCTGTAACTTCGCTATGCACTAATTCGGTACCGAAGAGCTTGAATTGGGTGACCAAAAACCCTCAGCATTTTTGCTAGCTAGATTCATTCTCTCAAAGTCGCTTATCGCCAGCAAAAAGTCCGCTTTGGACAACCCCGCCTCCACGCCGACTTCGTCGAACAATCGGGCACTGTCATATCTGCCCGGAAAGTCAACTATTTTCGCAAACGCTGCGCGCAAAGCCTGGTTTCCCTTGACTTGATCTGCAGTCAACTGCGCGGCTGGATTGTACGGTAGCAATTTGAGTCCATAGATATCCTTTAGGAATTGGACCAGAATACCATCTCGGACCAGTTCCAAGACCAGCAAGCGCACAGTCTGTTCTTTCAAGTCATCTTTCTCAATATCGAATTCTACATCAAATGCTGATGCTTTAAGCTTTTCGGTGAGTTGACCTATCGAAAGTAAATTATCCGATTGAGTCATAATCTCTTGGAGTTTTGCCTTGCGCCAACTGCTTACCGTCTGCTGACGCCGTTCCGCATCTAATTTCTGGGATTGTTCAACCCTTTGCAGGTAGAACTTATAGAACCCAAAAAGTGCCGCTACGATACCGAGAACAGTTGAGATTAACCTGATTTCTTCGGCATTATTTGTAAGCCAATCCATTAGCGATCAATCTCCCCAAACACTACATCCATGGTGCCGATGATGGCGGCGACGTCAGCTAATTGGTGACCTCCGGCAACGTGGTCCATGGCTTGCAGGTGCAGGAAGCCCGGCGCGCGCAGCTTGGCCCTGTAAGGCTTATTGGTGCCGTCGGCGACCAGATAGACGCCGAATTCGCCCTTGGGGGCCTCGACCGCGGCATAGACCTCGCCTGCGGGGACATGGAAGCCTTCGGTATACAGTTTGAAGTGATGGATCAGGCTCTCCATCGAGGTCTTCATGTCTGACCGTTTCGGCGGGGTGATCTTGCCACGGGCCAGAACGTCACCCGGGCATTCACGAATCTTGGCGATAGCCTGACGGATGATCAACAGCGACTGGCGCATCTCTTCCATGCGGCAGAGATAACGGTCATAGCAGTCGCCATTTTTACCGACGGGGATCTGGAATTCGAATTCGTTATAGCATTCGTAGGGCTGCGCACGGCGCAAGTCCCAAGCCAGACCGGACCCACGGACCATCACGCCCGAGAAGCCGTATTTCTGGATGTCATCCTCGGTCACAACGCCAATATCAGCGTTGCGCTGTTTGAAGATGCGGTTTTCGGTCAGCAATCCGTCAATGTCGTCCAGAACGGCGGGGAACTCGTGGCTCCACGCCTCGATATCGTCCAGCAGTTCCGGCGGCAGGTCCTGATGGACACCGCCAGGGCGGAAATAGGCGGCGTGCAGGCGGGCTCCACAGGCGCGCTCATAGAACACCATCAGCTTTTCGCGCTCTTCAAAGCCCCAGAGCGGCGGGGTCAGAGCACCTACATCCATTGCCTGCGTGGTCACATTCAGCAGGTGATTCAGGATGCGCCCGATTTCGGAATACAAAACCCGGATCAGCGAACCCCGACGCGGTACTTCGACACCGGTCAGCTTTTCGATGGCCAAACACCAGGCATGTTCCTGGTTCATCGGCGCCACATAATCCAGACGGTCGAAATACGGCAGGTTCTGCAGATATGTCCGACTTTCCATCAGCTTTTCGGTGCCACGGTGCAGCAGGCCGATATGCGGATCGCATCGCTCGACGATCTCGCCGTCGAGCTCGAGAACCAGACGCAGAACCCCGTGCGCCGCAGGGTGTTGCGGGCCGAAGTTGATGTTGAAGTTGCGGATCTTCTGTTCTCCGCTCAGCGCGTCCGTGCTGCCGTCATCGTATCTTGAGCCGTCCATCAACGCCCTCGTTTCTTCTTTTTCGCCTCGGCCCGCACCCGGACCTTTTCGGCATCAGCCGCTTTTTCTGCCGCGGCTGCCAATAGGGCACCCATTACGCCCAATGCGATCAATTCACCCATCATGTCAGCGTCGCTCCAATCATTGCAGCCTTGTTGCCTTCCTTCGGGTTGAGACGTTTTTTGTTACGTCTCTTGCTTCTCATCCCCCGGCAGGATGTAGTTCGCACCTTCCCATGGGGACATAAAATCGAATTGTCGGTATTCCTGCACCAGACTGACGGGTTCGTAGACCACGCGTTTTTGCGCCTCGTCATAGCGAACCTCGGTATATCCGGTGGTCGGAAAGTCCTTGCGCAGCGGATAGCCGCGGAAACCATAGTCTGTAAGGATACGCCGCAGATCCGGGTGACCCGAGAACAGGATGCCAAACATGTCGAACACCTCGCGCTCGAACCAATTGGCCGAGGGGTGAACATCGACGATCGAGGGCACCATGTCCTCCTCGCGGATCGAAACCCGCAGGCGGATGCGTTGATTCTGGTACATCGACAGGAAGTGATAGACCACATCGAACCGCTTGGCGCGTTCGGGATAATCGACACCGGTGATGTCCACCAGGGTTGAAAACTGGCAAGACCGGTCGCTTTTCAGAAATTCGATAAATTCAACCAGGTTTGACGGCGCCACATCGACATTCAGCTCTCCATGGGTGACATCCCAGGACAAGACGCAATCGGCCCGCTTCAGCTCCAGCTGTGCGCCGAGTTCTTTGAGTGCTTCGCTCATCAACTCTCTCCTCAGCGGACGATGGTGCCGGTACGGCGGATTTTGCGTTGCAGTTGCATCAGACCATACAGCAACGCCTCAGCGGTCGGAGGGCAGCCCGGCACGTAAATGTCTACAGGCACAACCCGGTCACAGCCACGTACGACCGAGTAAGAGTAGTGATAATAGCCACCGCCATTGGCGCAGGATCCCATCGAGATCACATAACGCGGCTCGGGCATCTGGTCGTAAACTTTACGAAGCGCCGGGGCCATCTTGTTGGTCAGCGTGCCTGCCACGATCATCACGTCTGACTGGCGTGGGGACGCACGCGGCGCGATACCAAACCGTTCCGCATCATAACGGGGCATCGAGGTATGCATCATTTCAACCGCGCAGCAGGCCAGACCAAAGGTCATCCAATGCAGCGACCCGGTGCGCGCCCAGTTGATGATGTCCTCGGTCGAGGTCAGCAAGAAGCCCTTATCCTGCAGCTCAGCGTTCAGGGCCTGGGTGGCGACTTCTTTGTCGACGCCAGCAATGTTTGCACCCGTCATCACTCCCATTCCAAGGCCCCCTTCTTCCACTCATAGGCAAAGCCGATGGTCAGAACACCAAGGAACACCATCATCGACCAAAATCCGACATCGCTGATGTCCTTGAAGCCGACGGCCCAAGGGAACAGGAAGGCGATTTCAAGATCGAAGATGATGAAAAGAATCGACACCAGATAGAACCGGACATCGAATTTCATCCGCGCATCGTCGAAGGCATTGAAACCACATTCATATGCGCTGACCTTTTCGGGGTCTGGATTGCGGACGGCCAGAACCACAGCAGCCAGAATCAGGACGATCCCAAGGCCAACGGCAACGGCCAGAAACACCAGAATCGGGAGGTACTCCCGCAGCAGGTCTTCCACGAATAGCTCCTTTCCTGCGCATATCCCAAAAGGGTGCGCCGTCAATTGGCGTGTTGACTGGACATTCTCTATCCCTGCGGGGTCAGGGGGTCAACCGAACACAGTGCCCCACGACATCAAACATGCGCTTGACAGCGCGGCATAGAATCGCAGTGGGGTTTCTTGCCAAGGCCAAGCGGTTCTTTGTTAAACCTACTTATTCCATGCAGGTTTTCGTTTTTCGAAGAACGCCGCAATTCCTTCACGCGCCTCTTCCGTTTCCCAGCGTTCAACCAGTTCCCCAATGGTCTGGTCTATCACAGCGTCATCAATGCGCGGGCCCAGAGTTCTGATCAGCTCTTTGGCCGAGGCAACCGCGCCGGGCGCGCATGACAGATAGGGGCGAATTTCGTCCTCTATCGCATCCGCAAGCTGTTCCGCGGACACCGTCTTTGCCAGCAAGCCCAGCTCAACAGCTTCTGCAGCATCGAACAATCGGGCCGACATAAACACTCTGCGCGCACGCGCTTCGCCCATACGGGCGATGACGTAAGGCCCGATGGTGGCAGGGATCAGGCCCAGCCGGGTTTCAGTCAGACCCATCTTGAGGCTGTCCACCCCTATTGCGATGTCGCAGACAGCAGCCATCCCAACACCGCCGCCAAAGGCGTTACCCTGTAGCGCGCCGATCAAAGGCTTGTGCAGTGTGTTCAAAGCTTGCAGCATCTCAGCCAGCTTGCGGGCCTCGGTGAAACGGGTCGCTTTATCCGCCGCCATCTGATCCTGCATCCAACCCAGATCGCCACCTGCGCAAAAGCTCTTTCCGGCTGCGGCCAGAACAACGACCCGAACGGTATCGTCCTGCCCCAATTGCTCTGCGGCCTGGGTCAGCTCGGTGATCATCTGACCAGACAAAGCGTTGTGCTTTTCTGCCCGGCTCAGGGTCAGAGTGGCTATCCCTCGTGAATCGGTCGAGATCGCGAGTGTTTCAAACATTTCAGCCCCTTAGTGCCTTTGCCATCCGCGCGGCTTCTTCAATCACATCGAGGTCCAGCCCCGTTTCATATCCTAGTCGTTGCAAATGCTCGGCGACGGCTTCAGTGGCCACATTGCCTTCGGCCCCCGGCGCATAGGGGCAACCGCCCAACCCGCCTACGGCTGCGTCGAACACACGCACGCCCAGCGCCAGCGCCGCATCGATATTGTCAATTGCGCGTCCATTGGTGTCGTGGAAATGCCCCGCCAGCCGCGTCACGGGAACCCTTTCGCGCACCGCCAAAAGCATATGTGCGACCTTGTCTGGCGTTCCCTGCCCGATCGTATCACCTAACGAGACCTCGTAGCAGCCCAGCGCAAACAACCGGTCTGCAACCTCGGCCACTTTCTCGGGCGGGGTTGGGCCGTCATACGGGCAATCGGTCACACATGAGACATAACCGCGTACCGGCAGGTCGATATGGCGCGCTGCTTCCAGAATCGGAACGAACCGCTCAATCGATTCCGCGATTGACGCGTTGACATTGGCCTTGGAAAACCCCTCGGACGCCGAGGCAAACACGGCAATCTCGTCTGCCTTGGCCGCCAGCGCATCCTCATACCCACGCATATTGGGCGTTAGCGCCGCGTAGCGGACACCATCCGCGCGGTTGATCCCGGCCAGAACTTGTGCTGACCCGGCCATCTGCGGCACCCATTTTGGTGACACAAAACTTGCGACTTCAATCCGACGGAACCCGGCACGGCTGAGGCAGTCGATCAGTGCCACTTTGTCGGCAACAGGTATCTCACGCTTTTCGTTCTGCAGCCCATCGCGCGGCCCAACTTCATAAATCTCGACCTGATCACCCATGTCTGTGCCCCTTCTGGCTGCTTTTTGTTTTCAAAACGGATGATCTGACCGTGCCACGTGTGGCGACGCGGGTACAGATCACTCTTCCTCCAACCGCACCAAGGCTGCCCCGGCTTCGACTTGAGCACCATCTTCGACCAGCACCTCGGCCACAACGCCATCGCGCGCCGCCAGCAGGGAATGCTCCATCTTCATCGCCTCAAGAATGGCCAAGCGATCACCCTCTTGCACGGCCTGACCCGCTGTCGCAAAGACCGCTTTGACCAGACCTGGCATCGGCGCCTCGATCACATTGGTATCGCCCGTAGCACTGGCATCCCGATCAAGCGGGTCGATCAGATCAAAGCTGCGGCCATAATCCTTAAACACGGTCAGGGTCGACCCACTTACAGAAACGTCTGGCATCGGCGCACCGTTCAGTGTCCAGCGATCCGAGGTCCGCTCGGCCAAGACGCGATCCTCTCCCATTTGCCAAATCTGTCGATCCGGCCCGTCGACTTGCACATCCAGATCCAAGGTTTCGCCCTCAGCGGAGAGTTGCACGGCGCGATGCAACGGAGCCCAAAGAGAGAACCCGGTTTCAGGCGCGACATTCACCACGTCCAAGGCTGTCATCGCTGCTGCAACGACTGCCACGACCGAAGGTTCTGCTTCCTGAACCAATGTCTCAAGGTCCCGCCCGATCAGACCCGTATCCACATCGCCCGAGGCAAACCCCGCATGACGGGTCAACGCCCCCAGGAAAGCCAGGTTTGTTACGGTGCCCGCCACTTTGGTTGTTTGTAAAACCCGGTGCAACGTCTCAAGTGCGACAGAGCGGGTCGGCCCGTGCACAACCACTTTGGCAATCATCGGGTCATACCATGGGCTGATCGTATCCCCTGCCCGCACGCCACTGTCGGCGCGGCAATTGGCAGGGAAATCCAGATGCGTCAGCGTACCCGTCGCAGGCAGGAACCCTTTCGGAACATCTTCCGCATAAAGCCGTGCCTCGAAGGCATGCCCTTGAATATACAGGTCTTCCTGCTGCTTCGGCAAGCTTTCACCCGCCGCGACACGCAATTGCCATTCGACAAGATCGACACCGGTGATCGCTTCGGTCACAGGGTGTTCCACCTGCAAGCGTGTGTTCATCTCCATGAACCAGAACCTGTCTGGGCGCAGCCCGTCCGAGGCGTCCACAATGAACTCAACCGTGCCCGCGCCTTTGTAGCCAATCGCCTCGGCGGCACGCACGCCAGCCTGCCCCATAGCCGCGCGCATCTCAGGCGTCATGCCGGGGGCCGGAGCCTCTTCGATCACCTTCTGATGTCGCCGCTGCAAAGAGCAATCGCGTTCGAACAAATGCACCGCATGGGTGCCATCGCCAAAAACCTGCACCTCAATATGGCGCGGCTTGGCGACGAACTTCTCGACCAGCACCGCATCATTGCCGAACGCGGTCTTGGCCTCACCGCGGGCGCTGTCCAGCGCTGCGGCAAAATCCTCGGGCCGTTCGACAAGCCGCATGCCCTTGCCGCCACCGCCTGCCACGGCCTTGATAAGAACCGGATAGCCTATGGTATCCGCTGCGCCCGCCAGATGCTCGGCATCCTGATTGTCACCGTGATAGCCTGGGACCACCGGAACTCCGGCCTGCTCCATAAGAACCTTGGCGGCATCTTTCAGGCCCATCTTGCGGATCGCCTCAGCCGACGGGCCAATGAAAACCAACCCCGCAGCCTCAACCGCATCCACGAAATCAGGGTTTTCGGACAGAAACCCATAGCCGGGATGGATCGCCTGCGCACCAGTATCCAACGCGGCCTGAATGATCACATCGCCCTTCAGATAACTCTCGGCAGGGGCCGCACCACCGATATGAACAGCTTGATCCGCCATCTGCACATGCTTAGCCGAGGCGTCCGCGTCCGAATACACCGCAACGCAGGACACGCCTATCTTCTGAGCGGTTTCCATAACGCGGCAGGCTATCTCACCCCGGTTGGCAATCAGGATTTTGTTGAACATAGTTTACTCCTCAGCCGCTAGATCTTCGATGAGGCGGAACCGTTCGCAGAGCAATTCCATCTTGGGATCAAACCCGCCATTGCGCTCAAAATACTGGCGGTGGTGCTCACGCCACCCTTCAAGGGTCTCATTTTCGCCTTCGGCCAACGCAAAATCTTCGGTCACGTCGCAATACCGACAGATCGCCACGTCGACCGTTTCGATCACCAATGCCGGGCGATCATCCCATTCCAGTGCGATATCACGCCGCCCCACGACAGGCTTCGCCGGGCTGTCTTCGGGATAGTCACGCGAAGCTCCGCAAGTCGCCGTTTTCCGACCCGTTCGCACCAGAGACAACAGCTCAGCGCTCAATTCAGCATTGTCTCCAAACTTGAAGGTTTGCGCGCCTGGATAGCGCGCCGCGACATCATTCACACAAACGCTCATCTCACATCCTGAACACGCCGAAACGTGTCTCCTCAATCGGTGCATTCAGCGCCGCGCTCAGCGACAGGGCCAGAACGTCGCGCGACTTGCGCGGATCGATGATGCCGTCATCCCATAGCCTCGCCGAGGCATAGAGCGGGTGGGACTGCTCTTCGAACATCTCCAGCGTTGGGCGTTTAAACTCGGCCTCTTCCTCAGCCGACCAAGTGCCGCCCTGCCGTTCGATCCCGTCACGTTTGACGGTGGCCAGAACGCCCGCCGCCTGCTCACCGCCCATCACCGAAATGCGCGAGTTTGGCCATGTCCACAAGAACCTTGGCTGATAGGCCCGACCAGCCATGCCATAGTTCCCGGCCCCGAACGAGCCGCCCACCAGCATCGTGACCTTCGGCACCGAGGTCGTCGCCACCGCAGTCACCATCTTGGCCCCGTGCCGGGCGATACCTTCGTTTTCGTATTTCCGCCCCACCATGAAGCCTGTGATGTTCTGCAGGAACACAAGCGGCGTCTTGCGCTGCGAACACAACTCGACAAAGTGCGCGCCCTTCTGGGCGGCCTCAGAAAACAAAACGCCGTTGTTGGCAATGATCCCGACCGGACACCCTTTGACATGGGCAAATCCAGTTACCAGCGTGTCGCCAAAGCGCGGTTTGAACTCATCGAACCGAGAGCCATCGACCAAACGTGCAATCACCTCGCGGATATCATAGGGCGTGCGCAGATCAGCAGGGACGACGCCAAGAATTTCCTCAGGGTCGTACGCAGGTTCCTCCGACGTTTCAAACTGTAGGCCACGCTTAAGTTCGGCACCGCCCAACGACCCAACCGCGCGCCGGGCCAACGCAAGCGCGTGGGCGTCATCCTCGGCCAGATAATCCGCCACGCCGGACAAGCGGGTGTGGACGTCTCCCCCACCCAATTCCTCGGCACTGACGACCTCGCCCGTCGCGGCCTTAACCAGAGGTGGTCCGGCCAAAAAAATGGTGCCCTGCTCTTTCACGATGATCGTCACATCAGACATCGCGGGCACATAAGCCCCGCCCGCCGTACACGACCCCATTACCACCGCGATCTGAGCAATGCCTTTGGCGCTCATCCGCGCCTGATTATAAAAGATGCGGCCAAAATGGTCGCGGTCGGGAAAAACCTCATCCTGATTGGGCAGGTTCGCACCGCCGCTATCGACCAGATAGATGCAGGGCAGATGGTTTTCCTCGGCAATCTCCTGAGCGCGCAGATGTTTCTTGACTGACAGCGGGTAATATGTGCCGCCCTTTACGGTAGCGTCGTTGCAGACCACCATAACCTCCCGGCCCTGCACACGACCGATCCCGGCAATCACCCCGGCACAAGGTGCGGCATCGCCATACATCCCATGCGCCGCCGTCGCGCCGATTTCCAGAAACGGAGAGCCCGCGTCCAACAGGTTCGCGACCCTGCGCCGCGGCAGCATTTTGCCCCGTGATTCATGCCGCGCGCGGGATTTCTCGCCCCCGCCCATCCGGGCCGCTTCGGCAGCAGCTGAGATTTGGGCCAGCGCGTCGAGATGAGCGGCGCGGTTTGCTTTGAAACCCTCGGAGGCGGGCATGGCTTTTGATGTGAGTTTCATTTTTAGATATCCACCTTCAATGCCCGATTACTTATGGGCAAGACCACCACTGCGAAGTAAATTATGTAGAAGGTTACGCTCTTTGCAGAAGACGAGAGGGGCCAATTGAACAGCCCTTCAGGGTTGTTCAAATTGATACTAATCTCATCCAGTGCCAAGAAAGGCAAAGGCAGCGTCATCAGAAAAAACAATAGTAAGAAATGAAAAACCCCATTCTTGGACTTAACGCGCAGCCAAGCTTCGCAGTTGCCACACCTTACAGCTGGCTCGTACTCCTCACTGCCAACCCTAGTGTTCAAAACACTTAAGGGCTGCGGCACCCCATATTTGGGGTACTTTAACCCTGACAGACGCCGCAAAATCTTATTCATTGTCGGTCTCCCCCGCCGCCCGAGCCTTCAACTCTTTCCGGATCACCTTCCCCGTCACCGTCATCGGCAATTCCTCCAGAAACGCCACTTCGCGCGGATAAGAGTAATGCGCCAAACGGTCTTTGACCCAATCCTGCAACTCACGCTCTGCAGCCTGAGCCCCCGGTTTCAGCACCACATACGCCTTGACGATCTCGGTCCGCAGCGGGTCGGGCTTGCCGACCACACCTACTGTCGCCACCGCGGGATGGGTCAGCAGGCAATCCTCGATCTCGGCAGGGCCGATGCGGTATCCGGCTGAGGTAATCACGTCGTCGTCGCGACCAACAAAGCGCAGGAACTCACCCTCCCAAACGCCTCGATCTCCGGTGATCAACCAATCGCCCCGGAATTTCTCAGCCGTCGCCTCGGGCCGTTTCCAATATTCCAGCAGCATCGAGGCGGACCCGCGCCGGATCGCCACGTCGCCTTCCTCGGTCGTCGGATTGCCGTCTTCGTCGATCACCGCCACGTCATGCCCCGGCACGGGTTTGCCGATACAACCGGGCTGCACTGGGAAATCCTCGGCGCAAGAGGACACCACCATATTGCATTCGGTCTGGCCGTAGAACTCGTTGATCGTCAGACCAAACGCTTTTTGCCCCCAGGCCAGCATCTCGACCCCCAAGGGCTCGCCCCCGGACGCGACCGAGCGCAGGCCGGGAATACTCTGATCTGCCGCTTTCAGCATTCGCAAGGCCGTGGGTGGGAAGAACACGTTGCGCACTCCGCCGCGCGCGACAATATCGGCGCAGGCTTCGGGCGTGAATTTCTCAAGCCGCGCCGCGACCACGGGAATACCAAGCGCCAGGCCCGGCATTAGCACATCGAACAAACCGCCGATCCATGCCCAATCCGCCGGTGTCCACAGGCAATCGCCCTCACGCAAATGGTTATGACTGATCGAGACACCCGGCAAATGCCCGGTCAGCACACGATGCCCATGCAGCGCGCCCTTTGGGCTTCCTGTGGTACCTGAGGTATAGATCAGCACCGCTGGGTCCTCGGGACCGGTGTCGGCGAATGGAACGGGTGCGCCAGCCTCACCAATTTCTGATGCAATCAGAGCTTCGGCCAAATCGCCCAGCAGTGCAGCCCCTTCGGCATCGGTCAGCACAATTTTGGCGCCTGCATCTCCGACCCGCGACCTCAGGGCATCCTGCTTGAACAATTTAAACAGCGGGACAGAGATCGCTCCGATCTTCCAGATGGCCAGATGGGCTGCGGCGCACCAGGCGGACTGGCCCAGCAGCACGCCGACGCGGTCTCCGGGCTGCACACGGCGCAGCAGGGCGCGGGACAGATCATCCGACATATTAGCCAGCTGTCCGCAGGTGACTTGGCGTGCATCCGCACCGGTCAAATCAATCAACGCCACCTGATCTTCGGTATGGCGCAAGCATTGCTGTGCCATGTTCAATCGCTCAAGCACGTCCCAGCCACCCCCTGGGCGCAAACCCGGTATGCGCTCAGCGTTTAGCACCGTGAAACTCCCTTGTTTCTCTTACACTTAACCAGATTTCATGCGGTCCCGCAGTCACCGGAATTTGATGCAGATCAGGGCGACCCGGACGCCAGTCTGCGACTCCAGTCCCATCAACAGAACCAAAGGCAAGAATATGACCAAGAAACTCGCCGCATTGACCCTGTCCACCGCGCTGGTTGCGATGGCCGCCCCTGCGTTTGCTCAATCGCAAGGTGACTGGACCGTCGGCGTCGGTGTGGGTTATTTGGACCCGAAATCCGACAACGGCACGATTGCTGGCGCACCTGCGACGATTGACGCAGATACACGCCCGATCTTCACCGCTGAATATTTCATCCGTGACAACCTGGGCATCGAACTGCTGGCTGCAACTCCGTTCAAACACACCATCGCCCTTGGCGGTGTTGATGCGGCCACAGTCAAGCACCTGCCGCCCACACTGTCGTTGAACTACCACTTCCCGACCAACAGCGCTTGGAAACCCTATGTGGGTGCCGGTCTGAACTATACCATCTTCTTCGATGAACAGACCGCTTTGGGCAATCTCAAGGTCGATGACTCCTTCGGTGTATCGCTGCAGGCCGGTTTGGACTACATGGTCAGCGATAACGGCGCAGTCCGTTTGAACGTACGCTGGTTCGACATCGACTCGGACGTATCGCTGAACGGTACCAATATCGGCACCGCAGAAATCAATCCGTTCCTGGTCGGCATTTCCTACGTCCATAAATTCTAATCCCATCTCAAAAGCGCCCCGCAGTGACCTCGTCTGCGGGGCGTCTTTTCTCAGAGCATTTCGCTCATCATTTCACGGCCGATCAGCATCCGGCGAATCTCGCTAGTGCCAGCGCCGATCTCCATCAGCTTGGCATCCCGGAAAATCCGGCTGACCGGCGAATCCGACAAGAACCCGGCCCCGCCCAGCGCCTGAACCGCCTGATGCGCCTGCACCATCGCCTGTTCAGAGGCATACAGACAGCACGCCGCCGCGTCCTGACGCGTCACGTCGCCCCGATCACAGGCCTTGGCGACCTCATAAACATAAGCCCGAGCCGAGTTCATCGCCGTGTACATGTCGGCGATCTTGCCCTGCATCAGCTGGAAGCTTCCGATGGGTTTGCCGAACTGTTTGCGCTCGGCCAGATAGGGCATCACTTCGTCCAGACAGGCGGCCATGATGCCGGTGCCGATCCCGGCTAGAACCACACGTTCATAGTCCAGCCCCGACATGAGCACGGCCACGCCACGCCCCTCTTCGCCCAACACGTTCTCGAATGGAACCTCGACGTCTTCAAAGATTAGTTCAGCCGTGTTCGACCCGCGCATCCCCAGCTTGTCGAAATGAGGTGAGGTCGAGAACCCTTTCATTTCTTTCTCGATCAGAAAGGCCGTGATCCCCTTTGACCCGGCATCCGGATCTGTCTTCGCATAGACCACCAGTGTATCCGCGTCCGGTCCGTTGGTGATCCAGTATTTATTGCCATTCAAACGGTAATGATCGTTCCGCTTCTCCGCCCGCAACTTCATCGACACAACGTCCGATCCAGCTGACGGTTCCGACATGGCCAGCGCGCCGACATGCTCACCCGAGATCAGGCGCGGCAGGTATTTCTGCTTCTGCTCCTCACTGCCGTTCAGCTTGATCTGGTTCACGCAGAGGTTCGAATGCGCCCCGTATGACAGGGAAACCGATGCCGAGGCACGCGCGACTTCTTCGACCGCGATCGTATGCGCCAGATAGGACATACCTGCACCGCCATATTCTTCGGGCACGGTGACGCCCAAAAGGCCAAGTTCGCCCATCTCTTTCCACAACTCATTCGGAAAAGCGTTGTTCAGGTCAATCTCAGCCGCCATGGGCTTGACCCGTTCCTGCGCCCAGCGATGCACCATTTCGCGCAGGGCATTCACATCCTCACCCAGATCGAACTTCATCGTGGCCATGAACATCTGCGTCCTCCCTCCGCGTTAATGAACAAGTGTTCAATAAATCAGTATCAGCGAATTCGTGCCCGGTCAATCTTTGTGAGCACCCCAAAGCAAAACGCCGCCCAACAAGGGCGGCGTTGCAAAAGATTGAGCGTGCGCCGCAGGCGCACTCCGCATGGTTACGACAGATAGACCGCGCCCACCTCGGTCCGGATTATCCGCGCAATCATCTGGCAATCTTCCAGTGAAAACGTCAGGGGTACACGCATGTCCATGACGCCAGCCAGAACACGATCGCTTTCTGGCATACGCTCACTGTCGAAATAACGCCAACTGTCATAGCGTGATGTGAACCCGGTTGGCTCGGCCCCTCCGAACCATTTCAACTCGACCCCTCGCGCCGCACAACGGCTGATCACGTCGGCAACCCCCTCGGACGACCAGTCCAGCAGCAGAAACTGGATCGAAGATCCGACATAGGTTTCCTCCTCGGGCCGCTCAACTATGGTCAGGCCCGGCGTTCCGCGCAAACCGGTTTCGATCTCGCGATAGCGCTCATTCCAACGCTCCACCTGACGGTCCAGATCGCGCAATTGCGGGCGAAGAATTGCAGCACGCAAATTGTCCATCCGGCCAGAGACATTCGGCGTCGTGTATTTGATCCGCTCGAACACCTCGGGCCCCGGTGCGGCCAGATGGCGCTCATACAGCATGTAGGATCCCGACAGCATTGTGGCTTTGGCCGCCAACTCCTCGTCATCGGTGACAAGCAAACCGCCCTCGCCCGAATTCACGTGCTTGTAAGTCTGGCACGAATAACAGCCGATCACGCCCTGCCGCCCTGACAACTGGCCCCGCCAGGCTGCACCCATAGTATGCGCGCAGTCTTCGATCACGATCACCCCGGCGGCATCGCACATCTGCATCAGTCGGTCCATGTCGCACAGGTGGCCCCGCATATGGCTGAGCATGAGCACGCGCGCCTGATCCAGTTTGCGCTCAAGATCATCCAAATCGATGGTAAGATTCTCGGTCACGCCCACAAAGATGGCCCGCCCCCCAACCGAAGCAATCGACCCCGGCACCGGGGCCAACGTGAAGGCGTTGGTCAGGACAGGATCACCGGGCTGAACTCCAACCGCGCGAAGGGCGGTGGCCAGAGCATATCCGCCAGATGACACAGCCAGACAGTATTTCGCCCCCATCTGCGCCGCAAATTCCTGCTCCAGCAGAGCCGTTTCCCCCAATTCGCCCGCCGCCACGTTATAGCGATGCAGACGCCCGTGGCGCAGAACGGCCAGAGCCGCCTCTATCGCGTCCTCGGGAAGGGGTTCCTGCTGCGTGAAATTGCCAGTAAATGTTTCGGTCATGGTCTTTTTCTGGGGCTCCGAGTGAGTCCGGTCAAGGTTTCAGGCTGCCGCACCTATCAGATCGGGCACGAGGTCCGGCAAATCGTCGAAGTGGTGCAACAGGGCTTCGGGTTCCAATGCCGCCATGTCATCCCCTGACGGTCCGAATGTCACCAAAACAGATGGAACCCCTGCGGCTTTGGCG
Organism: Ruegeria sp. HKCCA5763; assembly: GCF_013034545.1. Taxonomy (NCBI): domain Bacteria; kingdom Pseudomonadati; phylum Pseudomonadota; class Alphaproteobacteria; order Rhodobacterales; family Roseobacteraceae; genus Ruegeria; species Ruegeria sp. HKCCA5763. The sequence continues at coordinate 315,816 of NZ_WQGF01000001.1, read as the reverse complement.
GTGTTGCGGTCTGTATCCGAGTCTCCGATCAGCACGCACCAATCAGGGTCGCCCCCGGCGCGACGCGCAGCTTCGCGGAGTGGCGCCGGATCAGGTTTGCGCACCGGCAGCGTGTCGGCACCGACCAATGAGGCAAAGCGGTCTCGTACACCCATGCGGTTCAGCAACAATTCGGCCAGATGTTCAGGTTTGTTGGTGCAAATGCCAACACCGTACCCCGCCTTGCTCAGCATCTCGACCGCTTGCAACGCGCCGGGATAAAAACTGGTGTGGGTGTCGATGTCCTGCGCATAGGCTTCAAGCAGAACCGGGTAATAGGCGTGGACCGTATTCTCATCAAAGGCACCCACGCGTTTTAAACCGTGGGTCAACATCATGCGGCCACCGCGCAGCGCTATACCAGCATCCTGTCCATGGACCAGCACATCGCCGTGCCCCATTTCGCGAAAACAATGGTTCGCTGCGGCCAGCAAATCGCCTGACGTGTCCGCCAATGTGCCGTCCAAATCGAATATGACGGTGCGCATATCGCCTCCTTATTCGGCAGGTTTTCGCCGTGTCCTGTTTCAATCGGCAATCTTGTTTGATGGCCGAACGGCTTGCGCCTTTGCCCTCAGCGGATAAAACGGTCGGCAACAAAACACAAAGAGAAAACGATTTCATGAGCATTGCCCTTGTCATCCTTGCCGCCGGAAAAGGCACCAGGATGAATTCGGATATTCCCAAAGTCCTGCACCCCATCGCCCAAGTGCCGATGCTTGTCCACGCGATGCGCGCCGGGTCCGTTCTGTCGCCCGACCGCACCGTGATCGTCACCGGCCACGGGTCGGAAGCTGTGGCTAAGGCGGCACAGGGCGAAGACGAAGAGGCGCAGATCGCAGTTCAGGAAGAACAGCAGGGCACTGCCCACGCAGTCGCGCAGGCCCGACAAGCGCTAGAGGGGTTCAATGGCGATGTTGTCGTCCTTTATGGCGACACCCCGTTTCTGCAACCCGACACGCTGGAACGGATGATCGAGGCACGGTCGACAAACGATCTGGTCATTCTGGGGTTCGAAGCCGCCGACCCAGCACGTTATGGCCGGTTGGTTATGAAGGGCGACAGCCTAGAGCGCATCGTCGAATTCAAGGACGCCACTGATGAAGATCGTGCTGTAACCTTCTGTAATTCCGGACTTCTTGCCTGTAGCGCAAAACTATTGTTTTCGCTGATCGATGCTGTCGGAAACGACAACGCTTCCGATGAATACTACCTAACTGACGTGGTGGAAATTGCCCGCAACCGTGGTTTGGACGTGACCGCCGTCGCCTGTGACGAGTCCCAGACACTGGGGGTGAACTCGCGCACGGATCTTGCCGCCGCGGATGCCGTGTACCAGGCCCGCGCACGTGCTGAGCTTTTAGACATGGGTGTCACCTTGATGGCCCCTGAGACGGTGTATCTGGCCGCTGACACTGTGATCGGGCGCGATACAGTGATCGAACCCAATGTGGTGTTTGGTCCCGGCGTCACGGTTGAAAGCGGCGCGACGATCCGGGCGTTTTCGCATCTGGAAGGGTGCCATGTCAGTCGCGGCGCGATCATTGGGCCCTATGCCCGTTTGCGCCCCGGCGCCGAGTTGGCCGAAAACACGCGGGTTGGAAACTTCGTCGAAATCAAGAACGCTGAAATCGCCGAAGGTGCCAAGGTCAACCACCTCAGCTATATCGGCGATGCGACCGTGGGTGCTGCAACAAATATCGGCGCAGGAACAATCACCTGCAACTATGACGGCGTGATGAAGCACAAGACCACCATTGGTGAGAACGTGTTTATCGGGTCGAACACCATGCTTGTCGCCCCCGTAACCGTAGGCGACGGCGGAATGACAGCAACGGGCACTGTCGTGACCAAGAATGTGGAACCTGACGCGTTGGCTGTGGCTCGCGCCAAGCAGGAAAACAAGCCCGGATATGCGCGTAAATTGTTTGATATGTTAAAGGCGAAGAAGGCTCGCCGCGATAAAGAGGCCTGAGATATGTGTGGAATTGTAGGTGTTTTGGGGCAGCACGAGGCGGCCCCTATTCTGGTAGAGGCCCTGAAACGGCTGGAATATCGCGGCTATGACAGCGCCGGAATTGCTACTGTGAATGATGGCGCGCTGGGCCGCAGGCGCGCGGTCGGCAAGCTGGTCAACCTCAGCGACCTGTTAGTGCACGAGCCGCTGCCCGGAAAGTCCGGTATCGGTCATACCCGTTGGGCCACACACGGCGCGCCCTCGGTCAACAACGCGCATCCGCACAAAGCAGGCCCTGTGGCCGTGGTTCATAACGGCATCGTCGAAAACTACCGCGACCTAAGGGCCGAACTGGCCCAGCATGGCGTCGATTTTCAGACCGAAACGGATACCGAAACCGTTGCCTTGATGACCGAGCATCACCTCAACTCGGGCATGTCGCCGGTTGAAGCCGCATTCAAAACGATCGATCAACTCGAAGGCGCTTTTGCGTTGGCGTTTTTGTTCGACGGAGAGGACGACCTGATCGTTGCTGCCCGCAAGGGGTCGCCGCTGGCCATCGGCCACGGGGATGGTGAGATGTATGTCGGGTCTGACGCCATTGCCTTAGCGCCATTGACCAATCAGATCACGTATCTTGAAGAAGGAGACCGCGCCGTTCTGACCCGCACCTCTTTGGAAATCCGCAATGAGGCCGGTGAGCTAGCCAACCGTGAAAAGCGCAAGATCAAGCTGGATCACGCACGCGCTGACAAGGGCGAGCACAAGCACTTCATGGCCAAGGAAATTGCCGAACAGCCAATCGTCGTGGCCGAGGCTATCCGATCTTACTTGCCCACCGGCGGTGACCGCGTTGTGCTGCCGGACACCGAGCTGGATTTCACCAAGCTGGACCGTCTGACCATGGTGGCCTGCGGCACGGCTTTCTACGCCTGTCTGACCGCGAAATACTGGTTCGAACAACTGGCCAAGATGCCGGTCGAGGTCGATATCGCCAGCGAGTTCCGTTACCGCGAGCCTCCGATCACCGGGCGCACCCTGGCGCTGTTCGTCAGCCAGTCAGGAGAAACCGCCGATACGCTGGCCGCATTGCGCTATTGCGAAGGTAAAGCTGACAAGATTGTTTCGGTTGTAAACGTGCCGGAAAGCTCGATTGCCCGCGAAAGCGATATTGCCCTGCCGATTCATGCAGGTGTTGAAATCGGCGTTGCCTCGACAAAGGCCTTTACCTGTCAGCTCAGTGTACTGCTGATGCTGGCACTCAAGGCTGCTGCTGACCGGGGCACGTTGACCGATGAAGAAATCGCCGATCATGCTGCGGCACTGCGTGGATTACCGACTATTTTGAACGCGGCGCTGGATCAGAACCGGGCGATCCGTAAAGCCGCCCAAAGGTTGTCTGAAGCCCGCGATGTGCTGTTTCTGGGCCGTGGCCTGATGTATCCGCTTGCAATGGAAGGCGCGCTGAAGCTCAAGGAAATCAGCTATATCCACGCCGAAGGTTATGCATCGGGTGAGCTGAAACATGGGCCCATTGCCCTGATCGACAAACATATGCCCGTGGTGGTCATGGCCCCGCGTGACACTGTCTTCGACAAGACCGTGTCGAACATGCAGGAAGTGATGGCCCGAAAAGGCAAAGTGATCCTGGTGTCAGATGATGACGGTATAACGGAAGCTGGTGACGGTGTTTGGAGCACCATCCGAATGCCCCACGTTCACAGCAGCCTTGCGCCTATTCTGTATTCCGTTCCCGCGCAACTGCTTGCCTATCACACGGCCGTTGCCAAAGGCACAGACGTGGATCAACCTCGCAATCTGGCCAAGTCGGTCACAGTGGAATGACCTGGCCTGCCCCTGTCACCCTTGCCGGAGATCACGTTCGGCTGGAGCCGCTGAATATTGCACATGCCGAAGCGCTGAAGGCTTCGGCGGCAGATTTGGGACAACTTTGGTATACCTCTATTCCTACTGTCGAAGGGATGGAGGCTGAAATTACCCGCCGCATCGGGTTGCACGACATGCAGCCCTTTACCGTGATGACCCCCGACGGCACTCCGGTGGGCATGACCACCTTCATGAACACGGATGAGGTCAACCGGCGTGTCGAAATCGGGTCGACCTGGATCGGGCGCGCTGTCCAGCGCACCCCGCTGAACACCGAAGCGAAGTTCTTGATGCTGCGCCACGCCTTCGAGGATCTTTCTTGCAATGCGGTCGAGTTCCGAACCCATCGGATGAACTTTCAGTCGCGACGGGCCATAGAGCGGCTCGGCGCGCAGCTGGATGGCATCCTTCGGGCCCATATGGTGATGTCCAACGGCACGCTGCGCGACACGGCAGTATATTCGATCGTTGCCGCGGAATGGCCTACAGTGCACGCGCATCTGCTCCATAAGCTGGAACAATGACAATGGACGAAGCGCTGGCCGCGCTGCAGGCCCATGCCGACCCCGAACGCGCCCAGCAGATGGCGGCCTATCACAAGACCGACCGCCCATATCTGGGCGTTGGAAACCCAGTGCTCAACGACTTGACCAAAGCGTGGCGGCAAGAGCTGGACGTATTCAAACGCGTCGAACTCGCTGGCGCACTGTGGCAAACCAATATTCACGAAGGCCGGATTGCAGCGGCCAAACTGCTGACCCAAGCCCGTATCCGCCCCGACCAAGAAGTTTGGGCCTTGCTGCAAAGTTGGTTGCCGGATTTCGACGCCTGGGCCATTGCCGATCATGCCAGCGTGGCGATGCAAAAGCGCCTGACGGCCAGCCCCGAACGGTTGGAAGAGGTTGAAGGCTGGACCCAATCCAACCACATGTGGACCCGCCGCGCGGCGATGGTTGCGACCCTGCCTTGGACCAAGCAGAACCACCCCAAGCCCGAAGACATACTGCGCCGCGACCGTATTCTAAGCTGGGCTGCCGGATATGTCCCGGATCGCGACTGGTTCATTCAGAAGTCCATAGCTTGGTGGCTGCGTGAGCTGTCCAAACATGACCCAGATCGCGTGATTGCATTTCTGGAAGAATACGGCAACGCGATGAAGCCATTTGCCCGCCGTGAAGCTGGCAAATACCTTAGGGATCAGTTGGCGTAGACCTCGACCTCGACCAGTTCATCCAGCGGCACCAGCAAGGCCCGCATGGCATCCAGCGACAAACGGCTGCCGCCACTTGCCGGGCCAGGAATCGGAACCAAGGTGATATAGGCCTGCGCCCCGGTTCTTGGCACCACAACGCGCGCCGTTACCTCGCTTTTGACCAAAGGTGTCTGCATCCATCGCCCGGGCGTGGTTGGATCACCCAGCCCGGCGATACTGGTTTTTGCCCCGGCCCAGGTGGGGCGCGCAGATACAGGCTCGGGCTCCAACACTTCTTCTGAAACCGATGTCGTGGACCCCGTTTCGGTAACGGTCTGCGCAGGCGCATCGTCTCTTCCGAAAACGCGGTCGGTCGTGGACCGGACCGCGTCGCAGCCAGCGCCCAGCACGCACAGTAACAAAAGCATTTTCTTCATGCCCAAATCCTACAGCCCTGCGCGCATCTGTACCAGCGCAAAGCACAGTTCCCCCTTGTCGGGACCCGGTTCCGGCTTTACCTATTACGCCATGACAGCTCCGCTTATCGACCCGTTTGCCCGCGCCATCACATATCTCCGCGTTTCAGTCACGGACCGCTGCGATTTTCGCTGCGTGTATTGCATGTCCGAGAACATGACCTTTCTGCCCAAGAAAGACCTGCTAACGCTGGAAGAGCTGGATCGGATGTGTTCGACCTTTGTGAAGATGGGTGTGGAGAAACTGCGCATCACGGGCGGAGAGCCCTTGGTCCGCCGCAATATCATGACCTTTTTCAACGCAATGACCCGTCACTTGGACAGCGGCGCGCTGAAAGAACTCACACTGACCACAAACGGTTCGCAATTGCATCGCTTCTCAGAGGACCTCTATGCCGCAGGTGTGCGGCGGGTGAATGTCTCTCTGGATACGTTGGACGATGACAAATTCGCCAAAGTCACGCGCTGGGGTCGCTTGAAACAAGTCCTGAACGGTATCGACGCCGCGCAAAAAGCAGGCTTGCGGATCAAGATCAACGCGGTCGCGTTGAAAGGTTTCAACGAACCCGAACTGCCAAAAATCACCGAGTGGTGCGCCGAACGCGACATGGACCTGACCTGGATCGAGGTCATGCCCATGGGCGACATCGGCAACGAAGACCGTCTGGATCAATATTGGTCGCTCAAGGACGTGCGTAAGGAATACGAAAACCACTATACCGTCACCGATCTGGCCGAACGCACCGGTGGCCCCGCCCGCTATGTGCGCCTTGAGGAAACAGGCCAAAAGATCGGGTTCATCACACCGCTGTCTCATAACTTTTGCGAAAGCTGCAACCGCGTGCGCCTGACCTGCACCGGTGAGCTTTATATGTGCCTGGGACAGGAAGATATGGCTGATCTGCGCGCCCCGCTGCGCGATCACCCGGACAGCGAAACATCTCTGGAAGACGCGATCCGCGCCGCGATCAACCTAAAGCCCAAAGGTCACGATTTCGACTATTCCCGTCAGGCTGTTGATGGCCAGATGACCCGCCACATGAGCCACACAGGCGGCTGACATGCCCGGCGCAGACGACCGCCCGACGCTGCTGTACCGGTTGTACTGCGGCTTCACTGCTATGGCCCAACCCTTGGCTTGGCTTACCGTGCGCAAGAAGCTGCGCGCCGCAGATGTACCCGAAAACCGTCAGAGGGAAAGACTTGGCTACGCCAGCCTTCCCCGACCCAGCGGTCGCCTGATCTGGTTTCACGCCGCCAGCGTTGGCGAAAGCCTTTCAGTTCTCAGCTTGATCAATCGGCTGGCAGAAAGTCTGCCGGATGCCGCGTTCCTCATCACCTCTGGCACACCCACATCAGCTGCCCTGATTGCCAAACGCCTGCCTCCACGAACACGTCATCAATATCCGCCGCTGGATACTGCAGGTCCGGTGAAACGCTTCCTCGATCATTGGAGTCCAGATGCGGGCGTATTTGTCGAAAGCGAAATCTGGCCTCGCCTGATCGTGGAAAGCCATCAGCGGAACATCCCGTTGGCGCTCTTGAACGCAAGATTGTCTGAAAAATCCATAAAAGGCTGGGAAAAACGCCCGGACACAGCACGCTTCATCTTGTCCAGATTCCGCCTGTTCCTGACCCAGAATGACAAAACGGCAACCAATCTGGTCGACATTGGCGCGGCGCCGGACCGCGTACTACCGGGCACCAACCTCAAAGCAATGTCTGATCCGTTGCCCGTGGATCAAGCCACTTTGCAAGACATCCAAGCACAGATCGCGAACCGCCCCGTCTGGATCGCAAGCTCGACCCACGAAGGCGAAGAAGAAATCGTTCTCGCCGCACACAAGACCTTGCTCGAGCGGTGGCCCGACCTGCTCTTACTCTTGATACCGCGCCACCCCGAACGCCGAGGTGGTATCGCCACGCTGATACATGACGCTGGGATGACGGCATCTTTCCGCTCCAATAACGAAACGATCGGGGAAAACACCCAGATCTATGTGGCAGATACATTGGGAGAGACCGGAACTTGGTACGCGCTTTGTCCCATTGTGTTTCTTGGCGGTTCGCTAAAAGAAATCGGAGGTCACAATCCCTTTGAACCAGCTCAGGCCGGGGCCGCCGTGATCACTGGTCCGGGGTATTTCAACTTTGGCGAAACATTTTCCCCGCTGATCGCAACCGGTGGCGCTGTCGAAGTTCAAAACTCCACTGACCTTTCCAAGATCGTGGCGCACTGGTTGTCAGATCAAAACGCTCTGCAAGTTGCACAGGAAGCTGCACAATCTTGTGTAAACACGCAGTCAGATGCTTTGGAATCGGTCATCAATACCTTGTGTTCAGAGCTTAATCTGTACACACAGGATGCTTCTTCATCTGGCTAGAAATACCTCGGGGGGGGGTGGGGGCAGAGCCCCCACCGCCTCCATCAAGCCGCCGGCATTCTTTGTTCAACAATCTCAGCCCACCAGCTGCATCCAGCCGGAATGGCTTCGTCGTTGAAATTGTATTCCGGGTGATGAACCATGGCCGTGTCGCCATTACCCACCAGGATATATGCGCCAGGACGTTCTTCCAGCATGAACGCAAAATCCTCGCCCCCCATGACCAAAGGCGCATCGTCGCAATCCCCGGAAACCGAACGGGCGACATCTGCGGCAAACTCCGTCTGTTCGTCGCTGTTCACCATTACCGGATAACCACGGATATAGGTCACGTCTGCGGTGCCTCCGAAGGTCGCCGCAACTCCGCTGCAAATCTCGTTGATCCGCTTTTCTGCCAGATCGCGCATATCCTTGCTCATCGTCCGCACGGTTCCTTTGATCTGCACCGTCTGCGGAATCACGTTGAAGGCTTTTGACGAGGTTTCAAACGACGTCACAGACACAACCACCTGATCAATCGGGTCCGCATTGCGCGAGGAAATAGTTTGCAGCGCCAAAACCGCCTGCGCGGCCAGGACGGTCGTATCGACCGTCTCATGTGGCTTGGCCGCGTGACCACCACGTCCTTCAAAGGTGATGTCGAACTGGTCGGTCGCAGCAAAGAACGAGCCCGGACGGATCGCAAACTTGCCGACAGGCTGCCCCGGCCAGTTATGCATTCCATAGACTTCCTGAATGTTCCAGCGATCCATCATGCCGTCTTCGCACATCTCACGACCGCCGCCGCCGCCTTCTTCGGCAGGCTGGAAAATCACAACAACAGTGCCATCGAAATTACGGGTTTCAGACAGGTATTTCGCCGCGCCCAGCAACATCGCTGTATGTCCATCGTGGCCACAGGCATGCATGGCCCCCGGCGTCTTTGAGGCATAATCCAGCCCGGTCGCCTCGTGGATCGGCAGCGCATCCATATCCGCGCGCAAGCCAATCACTTTGCCTTTGCTGTCCGACTTCCCCTTGATTACGCCCACAACACCTGTGCGTCCAATTCCTGTGACGACGTCATCACAACCGAACTCTTTCAACTTTTCGGCCACAACTGCGCTGGTGCGGTGGGTTTCAAACAGGATTTCCGGATTCTCGTGTAGATCCCGTCGCCATGCTGTGATCTCATCCTGCAATTCGGCAAAGCGGTTTTTAACTGGCATATCTTCTCTCTCCTAATTCAAGCAGCCGGCATCCGGCGCTCGACCATTTCTGCAAACCACGAGCATCCGATTGGGATAATCTCGTCGTTGAAGTTGTATTCGGGGTGGTGCAACCCGGCGCTGTCACCGTTGCCCAGCACAATGAAGGCTCCGGGTCGTTCTTCAAGCATGAACGAGAAATCCTCACCGCCCATCACCATCGGCGCTTCGATACAGCTGCCTCCCACCGAAACGGCGGCTTCCTCGGCATATCCGGTCTGTGTTTCAGCATTGATCGTCACGGGTACACCGCGCGTATACTCGACATTCACAGATCCGCCGAATGTCGCGGCGATCCCCTTCGCGACCTCTTTCAGGCGCTGTTCGATCAGGTCCCGCATCTCATTGGAATGTGTCCGGACCGTGCCGCGTATCTGTGCCGATTGCGGAATCACGTTGAACGCTTTTGACGACGTCTCGACCGAAGTAACAGACAGCACGGCTTGCAGGATCGGGTCCGCGTTGCGCGACACAATCGTTTGCAACGCCACGATCAATTGCGACAACATCACAGTGGTATCAACTGTCTCATGCGGTTTTGCCGCGTGACCACCGCGCCCCTCGAGGTGGATGTCAAACTCGTCCGCCGCAGCCAGCAACGGGCCAGAACGAATGGCAAACTGCCCGGTTGGAACACCAGGCACGTTGTGCATCGCATAGACTTCTTGAATGCCGAACCGGTCCATCAGACCGTCCTTACACATGGCTTCAGCCCCATTACCGCCTTCCTCGGCAGGCTGGAAGATTACGACCGCCGTTCCATCAAAATTGCGCGTCTCAGACAGGTATTTCGCTGCCCCCAAGACCATAGCAGTATGCCCATCGTGGCCGCAGGCATGCATCGCGCCCGGGGTATTCGAGGCATATTCCAGCCCGGTTTGTTCTTGCATCGGCAGGGCATCCATGTCCGCGCGCAGCCCGATCACGCGGCCCTGCGTGTCGCTTTTGCCGCGAATAACGCCGACCACTCCGGTACGGCCGATGCCGGTTACAACCTCGTCGCAGCCGAATTCCTTCAGCTTTTCGGCGACCAACGCGCTGGTGCGGTGGGTGTCATACAGAATTTCCGGATGTTGGTGAATGTCACGCCGCCAACCTGTGATTTCATCGTGCATCTCTGCAAGGCGGTTTTTGATCGGCATGTCATTCTCCCAGATTTAAGCGACGGGCAATCGTCGTTCCACAAGCTCGGCAAACCAACTGCAGCCGGCGGGAATTGCGTCGTCATCAAAATTATACTCGGGGTGATGGCACATGGCCGTGTCCCCGTTCCCGATAAAGATGTAGGCTCCTGGCCGTTCTTCAAGCATATAGGCGAAATCTTCGGACGGCATGATCGGGTCCGTTCCGTCATTGATTTTGCCCGCGACAGCCGCCGCCGCTTCGGCCGCGTATGTTGTTTCGGCCTCAGAGTTCACTGTCACAGGGTATCCCGGCTTCCAATCGACCTCGGCCTTGGCTCCAAAGGCCGACGCCGTATCCACGGCAATCCGGCGCACCCGCTCTTCCGCGATTGCGCGGTATTCAGGATCCAGCGTCCGGACGGTTCCCTGTAGACGCACGGTATGCGCAATCACGTTTGACGCTACACTGTCCGTTTCAAAGGTTCCAACTGTCAACACAACGCGTTTGATCGGGTCAACCGTGCGCGAGACCACGGATTGCAAGGCAACAACGATATGTGAAGCCACAAGCGTCGTATCCACAGCGTCATGAGGTGCGGCAGCGTGCCCGCCTTTGCCAGTTACGGTAATTTTGAACTCATCGGATGAGGCCAGCAGCGCACCGGGCCGAATGGCAAACTCACCCACAGGAAGACCGGGCATGTTGTGCATTCCGTAAACTTCCTGAATACCCCAGCGGTCCATCAGCCCGTCCTGACACATGGCCAATCCACCTGCACCGCCTTCTTCGGCTGGCTGAAAGATCAGAACCACGGTGCCGTCGAAATTGCGCGTCTCGGCCAGATATTGCGCCGCCCCCAGCAGCATTGACGTATGCCCGTCGTGCCCGCAAGCATGCATCTTGCCCGAAACAGTTGAGGCATACTCCAGCCCCGTTGCCTCTTCAATCGGGAGCGCATCCATGTCAGCCCGCAATCCGATGACGCGCCCATGTGTGTCCGAACGCCCCTTGATCACCCCTACAACACCGGTTTTGCCGATGCCGGGTGTAATTTCGTCAACGCCAAACTCTTTCAGGCGGTCCGCAACAAATGCTGCAGTTTCGTGGACGTCATACATCAGCTCGGGATGGGCGTGCAGGTGTCGGCGCCACTTGGTAATCTCGCCATGCATTTCCGCAAGTCTGTTTTTAACGGGCATCTTAAGATCTCCCTCTCGGCTGCCGTCGCCGCTTTACGTCTGATCAAGTGCTCAGCTTTTCAACCAAGCGCTGCATGAATTTGTGACCGGCTTCGAACTGCGCAACCGAGATGAACTCGTTCGGCTGATGCGCCTGCGCAATATCGCCGGGGCCACAAATAACTGCCGAATAACCAGCTTCCTGAAACTGGCCCGCCTCGGTTCCGTAGCTGACAACATGGCTGGCATTGTCGCCGGTCAAGGCACGCACCAGAGTTTCTGCCTCACCGTCCTGTTCAGGCACAAGCCCTGGAATCGAGAAGTTTTCAGACAGCTCAATACGGGCGTCCGGGTGCACTGCTTGCATCCTGGCCTCAATCGCGCGGACCTGTTGAAAATACGCATCCTGCCATTGCGCCTTGGATTCATCCGGCACGGTTCGGAAATCCATCATAAACCGGCAATCCTTGGCCGTAATGTTGTGGGCTGTGCCACCTTCGATCATCCCGACATGACATGTTGTCCACGGCGGATCAAACACCGCGGCAACCGGGGTGGGTTCTGCAGCCATGTTCTTAGCATTCTGTTGGTTCGCCCAATCGATCAGAGGCGCGGCCTCCATGATCGCGTTGACGCCTGTGTGCATGATCGAGCTATGAACTTCGAATCCCGTGATGTGGGTGTCAAAGCCGAAACCACCTTTGTGCCCCGTCACGGCCTGCATCATGGATGGTTCACCCACGATCACGGCGGATCCTTTGGGCAGAACTTCCTGCATCGCTTCGATCATGGGCGGCGCACCAGTGCAGCCGACCTCTTCATCAAAGCTGAGCGCAAGCTGCAATGGCCGCTTGACCCCAGCGTGATGTGCCTCGACAAGGACCCAAATGGCTAGCGCATCGAAGCCCTTCATGTCGCAGGTGCCCCGGCCGAAATACTTACCGTCTTTCTCGATCACGGTGAAAGGGTCCGTATCCCACGGTTGCCCATCCACTGGCACAACATCGGTGTGACCAGATAAAACCACCGCGTCTTCTTCGAATGGACCAACATGCGCGAAGATCGCGGCCTTGTGCGGTTGATCCGGGTCGGGCCAACGATGCGGTTCGATTCCGTGGCTTTGAAGATATTCCTCAACCCAATCCACCAGCGGCAGATTGGTTTCACGGCTTACGGTCGGGAAAGAGATCAGCTTGGTCATGATCTCAAGCGGCGTCAGGCGTTTTGCCATTGGTATTAATATCCGCTATCCGTCGTTAGGATGAAGTGACCCGGCTCAACCTCTTGATAATGCGAAGGTTCAGGCTTGTGGCCAACCGGATGAATAGGAGACGGAATCGGTTTGAAGTTCAGATCTTTTTCGGACTTCCGCTTGTTCGGATCCGCAATTGGAACCGCCTTCATCAGCGCCTGCGTATAGGCGTGTTGCGGGTTCTCGAAGACCCGAGCGCGCGGGCCAAGCTCGACAATGCGGCCCAGATACATGACCCCAACATAGTGGCTGACCCGTTCAACCACAGCCATATCGTGACTGATGAACAAATAGGACAGGCCCAGCTCGGATTGCAGTTCCATCATTAGGTTCAGTACCTGTGCCTGCACCGACACGTCGAGGGCCGAAACGGCTTCATCCGCAATAATCAGCTTTGGGTTCAGGGCAAGAGCCCGTGCAATGGCGATCCGCTGACGCTGACCGCCTGACATTTCATGCGGGAAACGACGCATGAAACTGCGGGGCAGCTGCACCTTGTCGAACAGCTGTGCGACGCGGTCTTGCAGTTCTGATCCAGATGCAACCCCATAGTTGCGCATTGGTTCAGCCACCTGATCCACCAACTGCATTTGCGGGTTCAGCGACGCGAAGGGATCCTGAAAGATCATCTGCATGTCCAACCGCGCCTTGCGCAGACCGGCAGGGTCAAGCTTCATGATATCGACACCATCCAGATTGACCTCGCCCGCCATCGGCTCAACCAGCCGTAGGATCGAGCGCCCAGCCGAGGACTTGCCACAACCGGATTCGCCCACAAGGCTGAGTGTCTGACCTTTGTTCAGCGTGAATGAGACGTCCTCAACTGCATGGACGTTCGAAATCGTGCGCCGCAACAACCCACCCTTGACCGGAAAACGCGTTGTCAGGTTCTTGACGGTCAGCAGTACATCTTCCGTGCCGGGGATGGGGGCAATGTTTTGTCCTTCCACACCCAACAGTTTCATAGGTTCAGGCGCGGATTTCCCGCGCATCTCACCCAGCTTTGGGACCGCGGCCAGAAGGGCCTTGGTATAGTCATGCTGCGGGTTTTCGAAAATCTCTTTAACAGTGCCCTCTTCGACCTTGTTGCCGCGGAACATGACCACCACTCGGTCGGCCATCTGGGCAACGACTGCCATGTCATGGGTGATGAACATCACTGCTGTGCCGGTTTCCCGCTTGAGACGGTCCATCAAAGCCAAAATCTCGGCCTGAATGGTCACGTCCAAGGCCGTCGTTGGTTCATCCGCGATCAACAGACGCGGTTCGCACGCCATGGCCATCGCAATGACAACACGCTGACGCATACCTCCCGACAGCTCGTGCGGATACTGCTGCAAACGGCGCTCGGGTTCAGGGATCCGTACCTGGCGCAACAGTTCCAAGGCCCGTTCTTCGGCCTGGGATTTCGACATGTCCTTGTGGATTCGCAACCCTTCAGTCAACTGGCGACCGACAGTGAAAACGGGGTTCAGGGCGGTCATCGGCTCCTGAAAGATCATCCCGATCTCGTTTCCGCGAATCTGTTTCATCAGATCCTGGTCGGCTTTGGACAGGTCCATCTCTTCGCCATCACGCCGATCAAACAGCAGCTGGCCGCCTGCAATCTCGCCCCCGCCGAATTCAACCAACCGCATCAGAGACAGCGATGATACCGACTTTCCAGAGCCCGATTCGCCAACGATACAAACGGTTTCGCCCGGATTGACCTCGAACGAGACGTCCTCGACGCCGACGACAGGGCCATCCTTGGTCTGAAATTCCACCCGCAGTTTTTTGATCTGTGCAATAGGCTGATCCAGCACGCGCACGCTCCCCTGACGTTGTCATTTTTGTTCTGAGTGCCGAACGCTACGGCGGGCTACCGGGAAAAGTCAAACGCAATACACATTTTCGCGACGGCACCACTTGCATTTTTCTTAAGTTCTGTTTCGATACCCCACGTAACTGCTTTGGGGAGAGCGCGCGCTGCAAAACGTTAGCGCTATTATCGTTACCGATCAAAACCTTGTCCCAAGGCAGCAACGCCAAGTCCGCAGGCATTGCGGAAAAAATCGAGACACAAACGTGTCCAATTCGGGAGTAAATTATGAAAATCAAAACCCTTTTGCTTGGTGCGATTGCGAGCACGGCAATGGCTCCGATGGCCTTTGCCGAGCGCGGATCGGACGGCAATGTCAGCATCATTTATTGGCAAGCGCCGTCGATCCTGAACCCGTTTCTATCCGGTGGTACGAAAGATGTGGAATCAGCCTCATTGGTGATTGAGCCGCTCGCGCGTTACGACCAAGACGGCAACATGGTGCCTTATCTGGCATCGGAAATCCCGACCGTGGAAAATGGTGGCGTCAGCGAAGACCTGACATCGATCACATGGAAGATCGCGCCCGGAATCACTTGGTCGGACGGTTCTCCATTCACCTCGGCTGACGTGAAATTCACTGCTGACTACTGCATGCATCCCGAAGGCGGCTGCGCGCAGGTCACCAAGTTCGAGGGCGTCACCTCGGTCGAGGCGGTGGATGACCTGACCGTCAAAGTCACATTCGACAAGCCGACCCCCTTCCCCTATGGCCCGTTCGTGGGTGGTGAAAGCCCGATCATTCAGGCCGCTCAGTTCGCGGACTGCCTTGGCGCGAAAGCCCCCGAATGCACCGACCAGAACTTTAACCCGATCGGAACCGGCCCGTTTGTTGTAACCGAGTTCAAACCGAACGACGTCATCACTTTCGCAGCCAACGACAATTATCGTGACCCGGCAAAACCTGCCTTTGCGAGCGTGACCTTCAAGGGCGGTGGCGATGCAACGGCCGCGGGTCGTGCTGTCATGGAAACGGGTGAATTCGACTATGCTTGGAACCTTCAGCTGGCGCCCGAAGTGATCGCGCAGATGCAGGAAGGCGGCAAAGGTACCCCGGTTGCAGGCTTTGGCCCGCTGGTCGAGCGTATCATGCTGAACCAGACCAACCCATCGCCCGACCTGCCGGAAGGCGAGCGTTCAACGGCTGCTCATCCGCACCCGTTCCTGCAAGATCCGGCGGTCTACAAAGCCATGTCCATGGCCATCGACCGTCCGCTGCTGGTTGAGATCGGATATGGTCAGGCCGGTAAGGTGACCTGTAACTGGGTTCCCGCCCCTGCGGCCTTCAACTCGACTTCGATGACCTGTGACACGCAGGACATCGCAGGTGCAAATGCGCTGCTGGACGAGGCCGGAATCGTTGACACCAACGGCGACGGCATTCGCGAGAAAGACGGCGTTCCGCTGAAAGTGGTTTACCAAACCTCGACCAACGCTGTCCGTCAGGACTTCCAGGCGCTGATTAAAGAATGGTGGAGCCAAATCGGCATCGAAACCGAGCTGCGCAACATCAACGCGTCGGTCTTCTTTGGTGGTGACCCGGGTTCGCCTGACACCTTCCAGAAGTTCTATGCTGACGTTGAGATGTACGCCAACACCTTCAACGGCACCGACCCGCAGTCCTATCTTGGCAACGGCCTGTGCGACAAAGCACCGAAGCCGGAAAGCCAGTGGCAGGGTGAAAACATCTCCCGCTTCTGCAACGAAGAGTTTGACGCGTTGCACGCCAAACTGGCCGAGACCGCTGGTCTGGAAGCTCGCGCCGAGATCGCGAAACAGCTGAATGACATCATGGTTCAGAATGGCGGTATGATCCCGCTGGTTCACCGTGGTCGTCTGTCGGCGCACGCGAACACCTTGGGTGGCGTTGTCCTGAACGTTTGGGACAGCGAGCTGTGGAACATTGCGGACTGGTACCGCAAAACCGGCTCCTAAGCACTGATCTTGCAAAGCCGCGCCCCGGTCGTTATCTGGGCGCGGTCATTTGCACACCACCCCAACAAGAAGACGCATATAAAGGCGCCTCTTAATGCTCAATTTCACAATCAGACGACTGGTGCTGGCCGTACCCACGCTGCTGTTCATCAGCCTCGTCATTTTCCTGCTGCTCGAGCTTGCCCCTGGCGATCCGATGGCGCAGGTCCCGCTCACCGTTCCGCCTGAAGTCAAAGAGAAGATGCGCGAGGCGCTTGGCCTTGGCCAGCCGATGCATATCCGGTTCTGGAAATGGATCGTGCAATTCTTCTGGATCGAACCGCAGGTTCTGATCGACCACATGTTTGGCACCACCTTTTCCGAAGGTGACCTGCGTGTGATTTCGTGGCAGACCCGCTCGCCGGTCATGGACATCGTCGTTCAGCGTATCCCCCAGACCCTGTGGGTTGTCGGCACCGCCTATGTGGTCGCCATCCTGATCGCTCTGCCCATCGGCATCTATTCGGCCTACCGCCAGTATTCGTGGTTCGATCAGATGGGCACATTCGTGTCGATGGTTGGTTTCTCGGTCCCGCCCTTCTTCTCGGGCGTTCTGGTGATCGTGATCTTCTCGGTCCAGCTGGGTTGGTTCCCGTCGATCTATGACACAACTCATGTGGTCAACAGCTGGGACAGCTTTGTCGTACAGCTGAAGCAGATGATCATGCCGGTCATGGTTCTGGCCTTGCAGATTACCGCACAGCTCAGCCGGTTCATGCGCGCCTCGATGCTGGACAACCTCAATCAGGATTACGTCCGCACCGCCCGCGCCAAGGGGCTTAGCGAATACACCGTGGTTATGGTCCACGTCCTGCGCAACTCGATGATCCCCGTGGTTACCGTGATTGCGCTGGGTATTCCGGCCATATTCGGCGGCGCCATCATCACCGAGCAGGTGTTCAAAGTGAACGGCATCGGCCAATTGCTGATCGGCGCAATTCAGGCCAACGACCTGCCGATGGTGCAAACCCTGACCTTCATCTTCGCCGTGCTGATCGTGCTGTTCAACCTGATCGCCGATGTTCTTTACGGCATTCTGGACCCGAGGATTCGCTATGACTGATACCGACAAATCAGACACGCTGATCCCGGATGAAGGACTGGCAGCCGCCTCGACCGCCGTGCCGGGCGCAGGCGCTATGGAGGAACTGGCAACCCCTCCGCGCAGCCAATGGCGCGATGTGTGGGATCAGTTCAAGACCCACAAGGGCGCGATGGTTGGTGCGATCCTGTTCCTCTTCATCGTTGCAGGCGTCTATCTGGGACCGTACCTGTGGAGCATTGATCCAACGCAGATAGACATCCGTTCGCGCAATCAGGGACCAAGCTGGGCACATCCGTTTGGAACCGACCAGTTGGGCCGGGATATTCTGGCGCGCATGATGTCAGGCGGGCAGACCTCGGTCTCGGTGGGCATCACCGCGATGTTGCTGGCCCTTTTCCTAGGCTCCTTCATTGGGGTTCTCGCAGGGTTCTTCAGGCGGCTCGACGGCCCGCTGATGCGCCTGACCGATCTGTTTCTGGCCCTGCCCCTGCTGCCCTTGCTGCTGGTCATGATGCTGCTGTTCCGGGAGCCTTTATCGGCTGCCTTCGGACTGGAGCGCGGCATCTTCATCCTGATCGTCTGCGCCATCGGCATCACCTCGTGGATGCCGACCGCCCGGATCGTGCGGGGGGATGTACTGGCCATCAAGGAACGAGAATTCGTTCTGGCGGCGCGCTCTATCGGCACCAGCAACAGCCAAATCATCACGCGGCATATCCTGCCGAACGTGCTGTCACCGATCATGGTGTCTGCGACGCTTGGGATTGCCACGGCGATCATTACCGAAAGCGCGCTGTCCTTCCTTGGATTGGGCTTCCCGCCCGACTTTCCAACCTGGGGCCGCCTACTGTTCGACGGGGTAGACTATCTGCAGCAGTACCCTGAGCGTGTGTTCTGGCCCGGACTGGCAATCTCGTTGACCGTGCTCAGCGTGAATTACCTGGGCGATGGCCTACGCGACGCGCTGGATCCGCGAATTCGCGGACGTTAAGCAAACTCAGTCGGCGCGCCTGAGCGCGCCGGCCAAAACTATGATCAGGGCCGCCAGCGGCAGCAACACTGAAAACGCCAAACGCAAGCCAAACAGTTCGGCCAAAAACCCGATCAATGGCGGTCCGATCAACAGCCCCCCATATCCCAAAGTGGCAACACTGGCGATGGCCTGCCCCGGCGGCACTTCCGGGTCACTTGCAGCCCGGCTGAACGCCAGCGGCATAATCACGGCATAGCCTACACCCATCAGTGCAAAACCGGCCAATGCGGGCAGAGGTGTCACTGCTGATACCACGGCAAACACGCCAACTGCAGCGCACAACCCGCCAAATCGCGCCGTGGCAACCGGGCCGAAGCGAGTAATGACAACTGCGCCCGCCAGGCGAAAGGCCACCATTGTCACTGAGAAAACGGCGTAACCCAAGGCCGCAACGCTTTCGGTCGCATCTGTGATGTCGCGCAAATAGATCGCGCTCCAATCCGCGACAGCGCCTTCCCCCAGGGCCCCGCACAATGCGGTAAACCCAACCAAAACCAATATACCGGACGGCAGAGCAAACACGGATCCCTGCCCGCGCTCTGAACGTTTTGAAGTCCAACGCACCCAGGAAGAGGCGAGCGCAAAGGCCACGACGAGTCCTCCCGCCAGCAGGAAGTGCGCAAGAACACTCAGCCCCATCTGAACAGCAACATATCCGCTCAGCGCGCCAAGGCCCGCGCCCAGACTCCACATCGCATGGAAAGAGGACATTACAGGTTTGTCAAAGGTCTGTTCAACCTCAGCCGCCCAAGCGTTCATTGCCACGTCCATAGAGCCGTGGAAGGCACCAAAGATGAACAGGAAGACCGCCAACCCCCAAAATCCACCGGCCATGGCTAGCAGGATTAGCGACAGAGTATAAAGCACCGCAATGACACGGGTAATGGCAACAGCCCCGAACCGATCCGTGAGCCGCCCGGTGATGGGGAAAGAACAAACAGCACCAGCCGCCATGAACAGCAGCCCATAACCCAGTTCCTCATGCGACAGACCCAACCTGTCGCGCACAGCAGGGATGCGTGAGGCCCATATTCCGAACAGTGCCCCATTCAGGATAAACATGGCGGCAACCGCTCGCCATGCTGCAATTATGGTAATCACCAAAAACCCTCGCGTCGCTCGCCAAACGTCCCCTGTTCTACAGGTCCGGCCGAATTTGGCAATTGACGCTCAACCAAGCCGCTTGCGGATCCGTCGAATTGCGAACCAGACTCCGGCCACCACCGGGACCGTTACCGCCGCCGTCAGCATACCCTTGCTGATCCCCGACGCCGTTAGCGGATACAAAAGATAGCTTACCAAAGAAACCGCGTAGTAGCTGATTGCAACAACGGACAGGCCTTCGACAGTGTGTTGCAGCCGTAACGCCAGATCCGCCCGACGGTCCATGCTTTCCAACAACGCTTGGTTCTGCGCACTGCGTTCCACATCCACCCTGGTCCGCAACAACTCGCCAGCTCGGATGGCCCTGTCGGACAATGCCTGAAGGCGGCGTTCGGTGGACTTAACTGTCCGGATCGCAGGATCATAGCGCCGCATCATAAAATCGGCAAAGTTCTGACCGCCCTGGAACCGCTCTTCTCGCAACACTTCGATCCGCTGATTGACAATAGCTTCGTAAGCACCCGTGGCTCCGAACCTGAACGAACACCGGGCGGACAGTGTTTCGAGTTCAATCGACGTCGACAAAAGATCCTGCAGCAGCGCGTCAGGCTGAGCCGAGTTATCGGTCATCTGTCCCAGCAATTGTGTCAACTGTCCATCCAACTCTCCGATACGCGGCATCAACTGCTTGACACGCGCGAAGCCCAACATGGACATCGCCTTGTAGGTCTCAATTTCGCAGAGGCGTTGGACAATTCGTCCCGTACGGCGCCGACCGGTACCTTCAGCCACAAACAAAGCAAAACGCATGTGACCTGCCGGATCGATGCGAAAATCGCTGGCGCAAACAGCGGCATCGTCCAACACCCTGGCCACGGCCAGGCTTTCAGGCTCGAACCAATCCAGCAATTTGGACTTAATCACATCGTCACTTTCGCGCTCTACGACACGAACCATCGCAGATGTGACCCTTTGGCCCGGACTGGCCATCAGCCAATCGGGTGGAAAGACTTCGAAATCGGCCGGATTGAACGCACGGTCGCTCACGTTCTGAGCGATTGCCGTGTAGGTGACAAACTCTGTGTGTTGCTCCCATTTCAGCCAATGTCGACCGATCTGTCCGGCGTAATGCGTGGCATCAGGCTGAGGGTGCTGCGCGCCATGGCGATCCAGAAGATTGATCAAATGGGCCAAATCCTCGCGCCGATCACGGGCGACGGCAGCCTCCGGTTTTTTGATCGCCAGAAAGGCCACCGTACACGGCATCGAAGCGACAGGAAACGGTCGCGCATGCAATTCATTGGCCAACGCATATCGAAGGGGATGGTCGTCTATCGGTGTCATTCAGGGCTCCGCCTCGTCACGCGCACTATACGATACATATGACTTTCTTCAATTCTCTTTTTGTTTCATATACTTACAGGGATACAAAGGTATACAAGCCGGCTATCTCATTGATTTGGTTGCCACAGCTCGATCGGGTTGCCCTCGGGATCGTGGATGCGTGCGAATTTCCCAACCTTGCTGTCCCAATCCGGATGCGTTTCAACGGCGATTCCAGCCGCCTCCAGTTGCCGAGTCATGGCCGCCAGATCATCGACACGGAAGTTGATCATCCATTGCTGATCTTCCCGCCCGAAATACTCGGTGTCCTGCGCAAACGGAGCAAAGACAGTATAGCCTTCGCGTTGTTTCCAAGGCACGGGATTGTAATGATCGACGCCCAGGTGTTCCGCGTACCACGCACTCAAAGCTTCTGGATCGCGTGCCCGAAAGAACACGCCCCCTATGCCATTCACCTTCTGCATCACAAACCTCCTGACCAAGCCATTTTATCACAATCCGCTGCTTCATCTGGCTAAAAATACCTTGGAGGTCAGGAGGCAAAGCCTCCTGCAATACAAAAAAGAAAAGGGCGCCCAAAGGCGCCCTTTGCAATTGGATTAAGCCTTTTGATCAGTCGATCATGGGCAGCAGCTTGTCGAGCGACTGTTTTGCGTCACCGTAGAACATGCGGGTGTTCTCTTTGAAGAACAGCGGGTTTTCGATGCCCGAATACCCGGTGCCCTGACCACGTTTCGACACAAACACCTGCTTGGCCTTCCAGCATTCCAGAACCGGCATGCCAGCAATGGGGCTGTTTGGATCTTCTTGTGCGGCCGGGTTCACGATGTCGTTCGAACCGATGACGATGGCCACATCCGTTTCAGGGAAGTCCTCGTTGATCTCGTCCATTTCCAGAACGATGTCATACGGCACCTTCGCCTCAGCCAACAGCACGTTCATATGGCCCGGCAGACGACCCGCAACAGGGTGGATTGCAAAGCGCACATTCTTGCCCTTGGCACGCAGCTTACGGACCAACTCGCTGACTGACTGCTGCGCCTGCGCCACGGCCATACCGTAACCCGGGATGATGATAACGCTGTCCGCATCGTTCAAAGCCGCAGCCACACCATCAGCCTCGATAGCCACCTGCTCGCCTTCGACCTCCATCTGCGGGCCCGAGCTGCCGCCAAAGCCGCCCAAGATCACGCTGACGAAATGCCGGTTCATCGCCTTACACATGATGTAAGACAGGATCGCACCGGACGAGCCCACCAGCGCACCGACGACGATCAGAAGGTCGTTGCCCAGGCTGAAGCCGATCGCGGCAGCCGCCCAGCCCGAATAGCTGTTCAGCATTGAAACAACCACCGGCATGTCGGCCCCGCCGATGCCCATGATCAGGTGATAGCCGATGAACAGCGCCGCCAGGGTCATCAAAAACAGCGGGAGGAAGCCACCGGTGCTGGTATACCAGAACAGGCAGATCAGCGAGAGACCCGCAGCCGCCGCGTTCAATGCATGACCGCCGGGCAGTTTGGTCGCCGCCGACGTTACCTTACCCGCCAGTTTGCCATAGGCTACAACCGAGCCGGTAAAGGTGATCGCACCGATGAAGATACCCAGGAACAGTTCCACGTGCAGGATTGCAAGTTCCGCCGGGGTTTTCTTGGCAATCAGCTTTGCGAATGCCCCCAGATCGGACAGGTCCGCATCTTTGGCGCTGTCAACGATGGCCATTACCTGCGCCACGTTGCCGATTTCAAAATGCGCATTGAAGCCCACAAAGACCGCTGCCAGACCAACCAGCGAGTGCATTGCTGCCACCAGTTGGGGCATTTCGGTCATCTGGACGCGCTGCGCTACGTATTGACCGATCAGACCGCCGCCAATGATCAGCAGGATCGACAGCAGCCACAGGCCAGAACCAGGGCCAACCAGAGTGGCAAAGACCGCCAGCGCCATACCGACGATGCCGTACCAGACCGCGCGCTTAGCGCTTTCTTGGTTCGACAGACCACCCAGCGACAGGATGAACAGAACAGCCGCAACAACGTAAGCGGCAGTAGTGAAGCCAATCATCTACCCGGCCTCCTTAAGATTTCTGGAACATGGCGAGCATGCGCCGGGTTACGAGGAAGCCGCCGAAGATGTTGATCCCGGCCATGAAGACAGACAGCGCCGCCAGCAGGATGACCAGGAACGACCCCGACCCGATCTGCATCAAGGCTCCGACGATGATAATCGACGAGATTGCGTTTGTGATCGCCATCAGCGGAGTGTGCAAGCTGTGTGCTACGCCCCAGATCACCTGGAAACCTACAAATACGGCCAACACAAACACGATAAAGTGCTGCATGAAGCTGGCCGGGGCCACCAGCCCCACCAGCAGCATCAGTGCGCCGCCAACACCCAGCAGGGTGAACTGCTGTTTGGTCTGCGCCTTGAAGGCCGCGATCTCTTGCGCTTTTTTCTCTTCCGGGGTCAGTTCTTTGACTTCCGGTTTCTTCTGCGCCGCAATCGCCTGTACCTTGGGCGGTGGCGGCGGGAAGGTGATCTCACCCTCATGGGTCACGGTCGCGCCGCGGATCACGTCATCTTCCATGTCGTGATTGATCTGACCGTCCTTCTCTGGCGTCAGGTCGGTCATCATGTGGCGGATGTTGGTGGCGTACAGAGACGAAGACTGCGCTGCCATCCGGCTGGGGAAGTCGGTATAACCGATGATGGTCACGCCATTGTCGGTCACGACCTTCTCGTCCGGCACGGTGCCTTCGACGTTGCCGCCACGCTCGGCTGCTAGGTCAACGATGACCGAACCCGGCTTCATCGCCTTAACCATATCCTCCAGCCACAGCTTCGGCGCCGGGCGGTTCGGGATCAAGGCGGTGGTGATGACGATGTCCATTTCCGGCGCAAGCTCACGGAACTTGGCAAGCTGCGCGTTGCGGAATTCCTCTGATTGAACTGAGGCATAACCACCGGTCGCCGCACCGTCCTGCTGTTCTTCCTCGAAGTCCAGATAGACGAATTCAGCCCCCATGGATTCGACCTGTTCGGCCACTTCGGGGCGCACGTCGAACGCATAGGTGATCGCGCCAAGTGAGGTCGAGGTCCCGATGGCCGCCAGACCCGCCACGCCCGCGCCCACGATCAAAACCTTGGCAGGCGGCACTTTACCGGCAGCCGTTACCTGACCGGTGAAGAAACGTCCAAAGTTGTTGCCTGCCTCGATCACCGCGCGGTAGCCCGCGATATTGGCCATCGAAGACAGCGCATCCATCTTCTGCGCGCGCGAGATACGCGGAACCATCTCCATCGCGATGACGTTGGCACCTTTGGATTTGGCCAGCTCCATCCCCTCTTCGTTCCCGGCTGGGTTGAAGAATGAAATCAGCGTCTTGCCTTTGGTCAGACGCTTCATCTCGGTCTCGGTTGGGATGCGAACCTTTGCGACGATGTCCGAGTTCTTCCACAAAGACGCGGCGGTTTTGACGACCTCGACACCGACCGCCTCATAAGCCGCATCCGAGAACCCGGCAGCGGCACCCGCGCCTTTCTCGATGGCGCAGTCATAGCCCAGTTTCTGCAACTGCACAGCGGAGTCCGGCGTCATCGCGACCCGGTTCTCGCCATCCAATATTTCCTTCGGTGTGCCTATTTTCACTGGCAATCCCCCTATTTCTAAGGCCGAGCAGGTCCTCGGGTATGATTCGTTAAGAAAAGATGTATCTTGCGCAACTTTATTTCGCAAGCGCAGCATCCGTTACGTAGTGTCATGGAGGTGCCCACTCCTAAACCCAGCGACGCGTTTTGCGTTCATATCGGGCGAAATCCGCGCGGAAGGTGCGGCGCAACCGGTCCTCTTCTGGCACAATGAACCGACGCTCCAGTACCCAGACAAAGATGGGCACCAGCACCAGCGAGAAGATTGCATCAAACCGAAGGATCAGACCGGTTAGGATCAGAACGTCACCCAGATAGATCGGATTGCGGCTGCGCCTGTAAATGCCCGACTGTACCATGGCACTGGGCGTTTCATGTGGAATCACAGTGGTCTGATGCCGGCGAAACTCAAAAACCGCAAGAACCGCAAGAAGAACGCCGCCGCCGATCAAGACACCGCTGATTAGGTCGGTCAGCCCACCGTCCAACGACAGGCCAAGCCCCATGTATCGGCCCTGTAGCCAAGCCAGCAGGACAAAGCCCGCAAGCCACACAGGGGGAACATCGATCCAGCGCATAGTCTGTCCTTCGCGGGTGACGCCACGTAAGGATACGTGTCGTTTCTGGGCGCTGTCCTACCGTTTTCAGGTCAGAATAGCAAAACCCACGATGTCGCATCAGTGGACAGGCTGCTGCGGATCAGATACGCCGGTGGGTAAACAGCGACAGATAAACACAAAAAACGAGCTTTCATGACCGATTTCGCAGCAACCAAAGCCATGTTCGACCTGCCCGAGGGTGTGATCTATCTGGATGGCAACTCTCTGGGCCCCCTGCCTAAATCAGCGACCTCGCGCGTGCAGGATATGCTGACAGATGAATGGGGTCAGATGTTGATCACCGGGTGGAACAAGGCGGGCTGGATGGGGCTACCCACTGGGCTGGGCGATCGCATCGGCCGCTTGATCGGTGCCGAACAAGGCAGCGTCGTCACCGGCGACACCCTGTCAATCAAGGTGTATCAGGCAGTGGCCTCCGCGCTTGAGCTCAACCCGTCCCGAAAGGTTGTGCTGTCAGATAACGGCAACTTCCCGTCAGACCTGTACATGGCGGATGGCCTGCTACGCTCGCTGGGCGAAGACTATGAGCTGCGCATTGTAGACCCAGAGGATGTGGCAGAAGCAATCACAGAAGAGGTTGCGGTTTTGATGCTGACCGAAGTCGATTACCGCTCGGGCCGGATGCATGACATGAAAGCGCTGACCGAACTTGCACATGCAAACGGCGTGATAACGGTCTGGGATCTTGCGCATTCCGCCGGTGCAATTCCCGTTGATCTGGAAGGTTGCAATGCCGACTTTGCTGTAGGCTGCACATATAAATACCTCAACGGCGGCCCTGGCGCACCGGCCTTTATCTATGTCGCACCTCGACTGGCTGAAACGGTGCGTCCGGCCCTGTCTGGTTGGCTGGGGCACGAAGCCCCCTTTGCGTTTGATCTGGATTATCGCCCCGGCAGCGGGATCGAACGGATGCGCGTGGGCACGCCACCCGTGATCCAAATGACGGCTTTAGCCGCGGCCATGGACATCTGGGACATGGCCGAAATGGCAGATGTCCGAGCAAAGTCCATTGAATTGACTGAGCTCTTCATAACCCGCGTCGAAGCCGCCTGCCCCGAACTGCAACTGGCCAGCCCAAGAACGCCAGAGGTGCGTGGCAGCCAGGTCTCATTCCGCTTCACAGAAGGCTACGCTGCGATGCAGGCCCTGATCGCACGGGGTGTAATTGGCGATTTCCGTGCGCCAGATATCATGCGCTTTGGTTTTACGCCGCTTTACATCGACGAGGCCGACGTAATCCGAGCAACCGAGATTATGGCCGATGTGATGCAGAACAAGTTGTGGGACGCGCCGGAATATAAGATCCGCCAGCGCGTTACCTGACCTCAAGCCCAGCACCGAAAAGGGCGGCAACCTGCGCCACCTGCTGTTCATAGACTTCGGCCCCGGCGCCGATCAGCTTTAGCCCCTTGAGCGTGGCGGTGATCGTCCGACCGGTCTCTGCCGCGTCCGTCTGAAGGCGAACCCGTCCCGCCTGTTCCTGTTGCGTCAGCCAATCCGCATAAAGCCCTGCCAGTTTAGCCTCACCCGCAGCGATGATTTCAGAAGACAGGGATTTGGTGTTGTCCAGCATCTCGAGCCCGTGTGGAGAGGCCAGGATTTCAGCCATCCCGTCCGTCTGCGCCTGCACCGCACGCGTCAAAACCTCGGGCACCGACCCTTGCGTCGCCAGTGCTTCGGCGACCGCAACGCTTTTTTCGGCGTAGTACAATTCGGTCAGCTTGCTGACGATCGCCTCTTTGTTCTTGTAGTGCAGATAGACCGCTGGCCGCGACATCCCCGCCCCACGCGCAATATCGTCCATCGAAGTCTTACGATACCCGTAGGTGGAAAAGGCTTGAAACGCCGAGTTCAGGATCGCCTTTTGCCGTGAATCGTCATTCGTGTCTTTCATAACCGAAGCACTGACATTTTTTGTTGAAATTGTCAATTGACAGCATGACACTTTTCGCTAAATATGTCAGAAACCAGCCACAGCAAGAAGAGGTGCGCCATGGCGACGGCCCTTAAGATCAATGGAAAGCAACATCAGGTAGACCTGCCTGATGACGTCCCCCTGCTCTGGGTTCTGCGGGATGAGGTCGGATTGACCGGCACTAAATTCGGCTGCGGCGTTGCCGCCTGCGGAGCATGCACCGTTCATATCGACGGCGAGGCCGTGCGGTCCTGTCAGGTCGCGTTGTCGGATGTTTGGGGTGACGTGACCACAATTGAAGGCATCGGAGCACCAGACACCCTAGCCGCCATCCAGCAAGCTTGGGTCGATCATCAGGTTGCGCAATGCGGATATTGCCAGTCTGGACAGATCATGCAGGCCACTGCCTTGCTGGCAGAAAACCCGGCACCTACCGATGCAGACATCGATGAAGCAATGCAGGGCAACCTTTGCCGCTGTGGCACTTACCCCCGCATCCGGGCCGCAATCCACGACGCAGCGTCCAAGCTGAAGGAGGCATAAGCTATGGGTAAAGTTGGCAAAATCCTCCGTCGCACGTTCCTGATCGGCTCTGCTGCAATTGTTGGCGGTGTGGCCTTTGGCGCATATTACGTCACCCGCCCAGCCGCCAATCCGCTAAAACCCGGTGAAGGTCAGGCCGCGCTGAACCCGTTCGTATTGATCGATCAAAATGGCGTCACCCTGTTCGCCCCCCGCGCTGAAATGGGTCAGGGCGTGAAAACCACTTGGGCCGCGCTGATTGCCGAGGAACTGGACGTCGACCTGGATCAGATCACCGTTCTGCATGGCCCGGCGGCAGCGGCCTATTACAACTCCGCCCTGGTGGGCGAAGGACTGCCCAACAAGGGTTATGACATCTCGAATTTCCAGCACAATTTGGGTGAAGCACTGGGCGTTTTGGGCAAGACGCTGAGCCTGCAGGTCACTGGTGGTTCGACCTCGATGAAAGACGGGTTCGAGCGGATGCGGCAAGCTGGTGCTTCGGCGCGCGAAACGCTGAAACGCGCAGCCGCAGATCGGTTAGGCGTTGATCCTTTAGAGCTGCAAACAGCCTCGGGCCACGTTATTGCGCCCAACGGCGACAAGATTGCCTATTCCGAGCTTGCCGAGGATGCAGCTGGATTGGAACCGGTCGAAGTGCCTTTGCGCGATCCGTCCGAGTGGCGCTATCTGGGCCGGACCCAACCGCGTCTGGACATGGTTGGCAAGGTGACCGGCACGGCCGAGTTCGGCGTTGATGTCCGCCTGCCGGGCATGAAATTCGCGGCCGTACGCATGAACCCCAAATTGGGCGGCGCGATGAATGGCTTTGATGACGGTGCCGCCCAATCCATGCCAGGGGTCGAGAAGATTGTCGATCTGGGTACAGGTGTGGCCGTGATCGCCAACAACACCTGGTTGGCAAACCAAGCGGTTGAGGCCATCGACGTTGACTGGGGCGACGCGCCCTATCCACCGGAAACCGACGGTATCTTTGCCAAGATAGCCGAGGCGTTTGACGACGCGCCGAATTCGACCATGCGCGACGACGGCGATGTCAGCGTGACGCCCGAGGGCGCGACGGAAATCACCGCCGAATACCAAGTGCCCTATCTGGCCCACGCCACGATGGAGCCGATGAATGCCACCGCACTGTATACCGGAAATGCAGTGGAGCTGTGGTGCGGCAATCAGGCCCCGACCCTGATTCAGTTCCGTGTCGCGAACACCGCCAATTTGGACACGGACGCGGTGCAGATTCACACCACCTATCTGGGGGGCGGATTTGGCCGCCGGGGCGAGTTGGATTTTGGCGAGATCGCCACCAAGGTTGCCATGGCCATGCCCGGCACGCCGGTTCAGACGACCTGGAGCCGCGAAGAAGACATGCGCCATGATTATTACCGCCCCGGCGCAATCGCTCGGATGCGTGGTGCAGTGCACGACGGCAAAGCCGTTATAATCGACGGCAAGGTTGCTTCGCAATCCCCAACCCAGCAGGCGGTTGAACGCTACACCGGCTTCCCCGGTGGCGGCCCCGACAAGGTGCTGGTCGAAGGATTCTTTAACCAACCCTACGCAGTGCCAAACTATCGCATGAGTGGTCATATCGCGGATCTGGCCGTCCCGGTGGGCTTCTGGCGCTCGGTCGGTAACAGCCACAATGGCTTTTTCCATGAGACATTCATGGATGAAATGGCCCATGCCGCAGGGCGCGACCCGCTGGAGTTTCGACTTGAGTTGATGAAGTCCGAACACGCCCCCTCTGCCGGGTGTCTTGAAGCCGTGAAAGAGATGTCGGGCTGGACCGGCAAAACGCCTGATGGCGTAGGCCGGGGTGTCGCCTTTGCCTACAGCTTTGGCACACCCGTGGCACAAGTGATCGAGGTCGTCGACGAAGACGGCACCATCCGCATCAACAAGGCGTGGATCGCCTGCGACATGGGGCTTGCGCTGGATCCTGACAACGTCAAGGCGCAGATGTTCGGCGGCATGATCTATGGCCTGTCCGCCGCGTGCTATGGCGAAATCACCTTTGCAGATGGCGAAGCGGAACAGTTCAATTTCCCTGACTATGACGCCATTCGCATGCACACGGCCCCGCAGGTCGAGGTGCGCGTTCTCGAAACCAACCGCCACATGGGTGGCGCAGGAGAGCCCGGCACGCCCCCCTCGATGCCCGCGCTCGGAAATGCCCTGTTTGATCTGACCGGAGAACGCGCCCGCAGCCTGCCGCTGATCAATCAGTTCAACCTGCTGGTTTGATCAGAAAACGTCGGCTCGCCGCCCCCTCGGCGCGCCAGCGTAAAACTACGCGGTTTTCTGGAACACCTGCGCACCCTTGGACCAGGCTTGCACTGCTGCACCAAAAGCCTCGAACAGAGGGCGCGACACCGGGTCGTTTATGGCATCCCATTCGGGGTGCCACTGAACGGACAGCGTAAAGCCAGGCGCGTCCTTGATATAGATCGCCTCGGGCGTGCCGTCGGGCGCGTGACCGTCAATGACGACGCGCTCGCCAATGGTCTTGATGCCCTGCCCGTGTAGCGTGTTGGTCATGACCTCGGTCGCACCAAACAGGTCATGGAACACGCCGCCTTCATCCAGTTTTACAACATGCCGCAGCGCAAATTTCTCTTCTAGCGTACCGTCGGGCGGCATCCGGTGGTTCATGCGCCCCGGCAAGTCCCGGATCTCGGGATACAGCGTTCCACCCATCGCCACATTGACCTCTTGAAACCCGCGGCAGATGCCCAGAAACGGTTGTCCACGTTCCACACAAGCGCGAACCAGCGGCAGAGTGATGGCGTCGCGTGCCCGGTCGAACTCTCCATGCGCTTCGGTTTCAGGTTCACCGTATTCTTCCGGATGCACATTAGGGCGACCGCCGGTCAGCAGAAAGCCGTCGCAGACCTCCAGCAACTCATCGACCGTCACATAGCGCGGGTCCGCAGGGATCAGCAGCGGCAGACATCCCGACACATTGGCAACCGCGTCCGAATTCATCGTCCCACCCGCATGTGTCGGGTATTGGTCATTCATGAGATACGAGTTGCCGATGATACCGACGACAGGACGAGACATTCCGCTTTCCTTGTTGTTCCATTGCTTAACATGGAAGCTAGCGGCAGCCTCTCAGACGTGCAAGAATACACGCCCTGCATGACAGCGCAGGGACGTGTTCGACAATGCACAACGAGATCCTGAAACTCACCCAATAGGCAAAACTAAATTCCCAATAATGGCTAAATTTTGGGAAATTTTTCTGTAAATTGGTGATTCCGCGGATGAAGCTCTCGAAGCGTTAAATTTCGCCGATCAAGCCAGCTGCCTCAATTCCCGCCATTGCAGCCACTGCATCATTGTCCGAGGTGTCACCTGTGACTCCGACAGCCCCGATCACAGCGCCTTTCCGGTCGCGCAACAGAACACCACCTGGAACCGGGACGACCTGCCCGCCATAGACGCCATTCACTGCAGCCATGAAATAGGCCTGCGCCTCGGCGCGCTGCATCTGCGCAGTCCCGGCCATGCCCAACATGACCGAGCCATAGGCCTTGCCATGCGCAATCGCGAAACGACCCGGGGCGGCACCGTCTTCGCGTTCGAAGGCGATGACATGACCGCCCGCATCGAGAACCACGACAGACAGAGGTTTCAACTCCATCTCGCGCCCCTTCTCAAGAGCCTTACGAATGATGGTGCGCGCTTTGCGCAAAGAAATAGCCATCTCTGATCCCTTTCATTTGGATAAAACCTTCTTTGGAAAACAAGGGGTAGATACTACCCCTTGCCCCGACCCAAACCGTTTACGCCCGGCTTGCCTTCAACTCCAGACGACGGGCGTGCAGAACCGGCTCGGTATAGCCCGAAGGCTGCACCCGCCCCTTGAACACCAGATCGCAGGCTGCCTGAAAGGCGATGCCGTCAAAGCTTGGCGCCATAGGCGTATAGCTGGGGTCGCTGTCGTTCTGACGATCCACGACGGCCGCCATCTTCTGCAGCGCGGCCATTACCTGTGCTTCGTCCACGATGCCATGGTGCAGCCAATTGGCCAGCGCCTGAGACGAAATCCGGCAGGTTGCGCGGTCTTCCATGAGACCGATGTCGTTGATGTCCGGCACCTTGGAGCAGCCCACGCCCTGATCGACCCAGCGCACCACATAGCCGAGAATGCCCTGAGCGTTGTTTTCGACCTCACGAGTGATTTCATCGTCGCCTAAATTCCGACCATCCAGCAGTGGAATGGTCAGCAGGTCATCCAGCGTACCGCGCGCACCTCCGGCAGCCAGTTCATCCTGGCACGCAAGCACATCAACCTTGTGATAATGCGTCGCGTGCAGCGTCGCGGCGGTTGGCGAAGGCACCCAGGCGCAGGTCGCGCCAGACATCGGGTGCCCGATCTTGGCGTCTAGCATGTCGCCCATGCGATCCGGCATCGCCCACATGCCCTTGCCAATCTGCGCTTTGCCTTTCAAGCCGCAGGCCAAGCCGATATCGACGTTGCGATCTTCGTATGAGGCAATCCAGGGCGTATTTTTAATATCGCCTTTGGGCAGCATTGGGCCGGCTTCCATTGACGTGTGGATTTCATCCCCGGTCCGGTCCAAAAAACCGGTGTTGATGAACGCCACGCGCGACTTCGCCGCCCGAATACATTCTTTGAGGTTGGCCGAGGTGCGCCGTTCCTCATCCATGATGCCCAGCTTCACGGTGTTGCGGGGCAAGCCAAGAATGTCTTCGACCATGTCGAAAATCTCGACCGAGAACGCAACTTCCTTGGGCCCGTGCATCTTGGGCTTTACGACGTAGACCGAACCTTCGACCGAGTTACCGCCTTCGCGCTTCAGATCGTGCATGGCGATCAAAGTGGTGCACAGTGCATCCATCAGCCCTTCACCGATCTCGCGCCCCTCTGCGTCCAGCACAGCCGGGTTGGTCATCAGGTGGCCTACATTACGCACCAGCATCAGCGACCGGCCTTTCAGCGTGGCCTGACCGCCTGACGATGTAGTGAAGCTCAGGTCGTCAGCCAGCTTGCGGGTGAACGTGGTGCCGCCTTTTGTCACCTCTTCGGTCAGGTCGCCTTTCATCAGACCCAGCCAATTGCCATAGGCCACCACCTTGTCGGCGGCATCGACACAGGCGACCGAGTCCTCGCAGTCCATGATCGTCGACAACGCTGATTCAAGCCGGACGTCTGCGATTCCGGCGGGGTCGGTTGCACCAATGGTGCTTGAAGGGTCAATCATGATCTGAATGTGCAGACCATTGTTTTTCAGCAGTACGAATTCCGGCGTGTCCGCCGCACCACCGAATCCGGCAAATTGCGCGGGGTTGGCCAGGGCCGGCACAATCCCTTTGTCCTTTACAGTCAGGCTGGACACATCCGCCCAAGACCCAGATGCCAACGGCACAACATCGTCCAGAAAGGCTTTGGCCCACGCGATCACACGCGCGCCACGCGCGGCGTCATAGCTACCTCCTGTCGGCAAATCACCCATAGCGTCGGTTCCATAAAGCGCGTCGTACAGACTGCCCCAACGGGCATTGGCAGCATTCAAGGCAAAACGGGCATTTGTGATCGGCACCACAAGCTGCGGTCCTGGGGTCAGGGCGATCTCGGGGTCGACATTTTCCGTTTCGATCTGGAAGCGATCCTTTTCTGGAACCAGATAACCGATCTCTTTCAGGAAAGCCTGATATTCGGCCGGGTCGATTTCCTGCCCCCTGCGGGCCATATGCCAGCCATCGACACGGCTTTGAATCTCGGACCGTTTCGCCAGAAGGTCGCGGTTCTTCGGCCCAAGCTCATTCACCATCCGTGCCAGACCTGCCCAGAACTGCTGAGGAGACACATCCGTACCTGGAAGCGCCTGCGTCTCTATAAACTCTGCCAATATCGGATCGATCTGCAGCCCGCTCAGAGTCTGTCTGCCAGTCATGTTACCGCTCTCCCACAATTGTGTGCCACTGTATGCTTTGATGCATTTAGGCGGAAAATTTCCGATGGGCAACTTTTGACGCGCGGTTTGCAATGTTTGGTTTTCCCGGAGGCTGCTTGAAAATCACCAAGCGAATGAAGCGGGCCAGTTGCAGCCCCTGACCGAAGCCCCTAACGTCGCGCCAAACCCGTACGGATACGAGGCCCCAGATGCGCGACGCTGCACCCACAACAATTTACCTGAAAGACTACACGCCGTTTGGCTATCTGGTGGACAGCGTGCACCTGACTTTTGACCTTGCAGACCACGCCACCCGAGTCACATCCCGCATCGCTTTCCGCCCAAACCCCGATGCCACGGAGCGGACCTTCTTTCTGCACGGGGAAGACCTCGCGCTGATCAGCGCCTCGATCAACGGCGCTGAAGTCACGCCGGATGTGACAGACAAGGGCCTGACAGTCGACATACCGGATGAACCCTTCATCTGGGAGGCCGAAGTCGAGATCGATCCCGGCAATAACACCGCGCTGGAAGGGCTTTACATGTCGAACGGCATGTACTGCACGCAATGCGAGGCAGAGGGGTTTCGCAAAATCACCTATTACCCCGACCGCCCGGACGTCATGTCCACCTTTACCGTGCGTATCAACGGCGACCTTCCGGTATTGTTGTCCAACGGCAACCCGTCGGGCAAGGGTGAAGGCTGGGCCGAATGGACCGACCCATGGCCCAAGCCGGCCTATCTGTTTGCACTGGTCGCAGGAGACCTGATCGCCCACCCCGGCCAATTCACCACCAAGTCGGGCCGCGACGTGGAATTGAACCTGTGGGTTCGTCCCGGCGATGAAGGCAAATGCGCCTTTGGCATGGAAGCCTTGAAAAAATCGATGAAATGGGACGAGGACGTCTATGGCCGCGAATACGATCTAGACGTATTCAACATTGTCGCCGTGGACGATTTCAACATGGGCGCAATGGAAAACAAGGGGCTGAACATCTTTAACTCGTCGGCTGTTCTGGCCAGCCCCGAAACCTCGACCGATGCGAATTTCGAACGCATCGAAGCAATTATCGCACATGAATATTTTCACAACTGGACCGGCAACCGCATCACCTGCCGCGACTGGTTTCAGCTGTGTCTGAAAGAAGGACTGACGGTATTTCGCGATGCGCAGTTCACATCCGATATGCGCTCGGCACCGGTGAAACGCATCCACGACGCCATAGACCTGCGCGCGCGCCAGTTCCCCGAAGACAACGGCCCCCTGTCACACCCGGTTCGCCCCGAGAGCTTTCAGGAGATCAACAACTTCTACACCGCGACCGTCTATGAGAAAGGTGCCGAAGTAATCGGAATGCTGAAACGCTTGGTCGGGGATGACGCCTATGCCAAAGCGCTGGACCTGTACTTTGACTGCCATGACGGCCAAGCCTGCACCATCGAGGACTGGATCAAGGTCTTTGAAGACACCACCGGCCGCGATCTGACTCAATTCCAGCGCTGGTACAGCCAATCGGGTACGCCACGCGTCACCGTTTCAGAAAACTGGGCGGACGGCATTTATACCCTGACGTTGAAACAGCGCACCGAGCCGACGCCGGGGCAAATTGAAAAGCAGCCTCAGGTGATCCCAGTTTCCGTGGGCCTGTTGGGGGCCAATGGGGATGAGGTCCGCCCAACCGAAGTGTTGGAACTGACTGAAGCTGAGCAAAGCTTTCAATTCACCGAGCTCGCCGCGAAACCCACACCGTCGATCCTGCGTGATTTCTCAGCGCCGGTTATTCTTGAGCATGATGTCAGCAACGCCGAGCGCGCTTTTCTGCTGGCTCACGATACAGATCCGTTTAACCGCTGGCAGGCTGGGCGGTCTTTGGCGCAAGATACTTTGCTGCGAATGATCCTGGATGATGCCGCACCAGATGCCGATTACATTGATGGGTTGCTGGCTGTACTGCGCGACGGGGATTTGGATCCAGCGTACCGGGCCTTGATGCTGGGGCTACCGACGCAATCGGAACTGGCGGCAAGCCTTTTTGAACGCGGCCATACCCCCGATCCGATGATGATCTGGACGGCAATTGAGACGCTGCGGCAGGCAACAGCCCAGCATGTACAGGATCTGTTGCCCCGGCTACACAGCGAAGCCTTGGTGGATGGCCCCTATGCGCCGGACGCTGCGCAATCCGGCAAACGCGCTCTTGGCAGCGCCGCGCTGGCGCTGACCACCCGACTGGATGGCGGAGCAATGGCGGCTGAGGCGTATGGCAATGCAGATAACATGACCCTGCAACTGACCGCCTTGTCCTGCCTGCTGCGCGCACGCAAAGGTGAGGCCGAATTGGCCGCGTTCTACAGCCAGTGGCAGCATGACCGTCTTGTCATGGACAAATGGTTTGGCCTTCAAGTGGCAATGGCCGGGCCTGAGGCAACACCCGGTGTGGCACAATCTCTGACGCAGCACGCTGACTTCAACTGGAAGAACCCCAATCGCTTCCGCGCAGTAATGGGCGCACTGGCCATGAACCACGCCGGTTTCCATCAGCCTGACGGTGCAGGCTATGCCCTGCTAGCCGATTGGCTGATCCGGCTGGACCCGGTGAACCCACAAACCACTGCGCGGATGTGTTCTGCATTTCAAACGTGGAAACGATATGATGCAGATCGACAGGAGTTAATGCGCGCGCAGCTTTCTCGCGTTGCCGAAACCCCAAACCTGTCGCGTGACACCAGCGAAATGGTGTCGCGCATCCTTGGCGCATGACTGACTACTCTTTTGCCCGGCAGAACCGGAGCACACGCACTTTGGTCATCCTGGCCAGCGTTTATGCAGGTTTGATGACTCTGGTCCTGCTGTTTGACGCAGCGTGGTGGATCGTCTGGCTGCTGGCACTGGCCACCCTGCCCGCAGTTTGGGACGTGGTTCAAAACACGCGCGCAGGCGTTCAGATCGACCAGACCGCCATTCGCTGGTTCACTGGCAAGCGCCAGGGTGAAATCATGCTGAACGACATTGATTTCTTTCGTTTTGACACCCGCTGGGACTTTTCCGTGCGTGTCTCGATCGTCTTGGAATCGGGCAAGCGAATCCGTTTACCGGACGAGTCGCTCCCGCCGCACCGAGAACTGGAACCCGTTCTGACACAGGCCGGTTTTCGCGTAGAGCGCCATCATTTCACTGTTTTCTGAAACACTGGTCCCTTGATCGCCGGATTGGACACTAAAGTCGAAAACTGTTAAGCATTTAACTTGATCTGAGCCCAATATCTCGCCAGATTTATAAGCAGTTCAGTGTTTTTACAGTTTTCGAGTTTTGCCATGTTTCGGTCGTTTAGGGCATTGTTTGCCCAGAAATCAGCCTCATCTGCCCCAACCGCACCAGATTTGTGCGCAACGCAGTCTGCTTTGGCTGCTGCTTTGCCGGATCAAGGGCAACTCAACATTCCTGTTGCGCGAATAGGTGATGAAAACCTGATCGGACATTCCACAATCGAGCACGGCCGTCACCTTGCCAGACAAGATCGTTGGGAAGATCTTTCCAAGGAGATGCGCGCGGCGGATCAGGATCGTGCTGCGGTGTCGGACGGAATGCCGATTGCCGACCTTCTGGCATTTGGGGCCAGATCGGATGTGGTGCTGGCTGCGGAACATGCGCTGACGGATGGAAAGGCCATTTCGGACTATGACCTGTTGGGAGGTATATCTGAGCTTGAAGGCGAAATGGCAGACTTTCCCGATGATCCGATGATCGCTACTGTCGTGGCCCTTGCCCATATCGATCTGGCCTGGGCGTGGCGCGGAACCGCCTCGGACGCGGCACTGCCGCCGTTGCACCGATCGCGCTGTGCGGCGCATTTCGACCGGGCCGCGTCGATCTTGCCCAAATGCCGGGCTGATGCCCCGGACAGCCCGCTGATTGCTGCGGCAAGCTGCGCGCTTTTGGCCGGTCAGCGCAGATCCAATGCGCGTGTGTCAGACGAATACGAGCGTCTGATCACACTGGATCCGCGCAACCAACGGCACATGCGTGCCATGGGCAGCCATCTGTTGCCCCGGTGGTTCGGAAGCTACGAAGAGCTGGAATTGCAAGCGATGCGCACTGCGGCTCGGACCCAGGGCGTATGGGGTGCTGGCGGCTACACTTGGGTCCAATTCGACGCCATTGCATTGGATGAAGAAGCCTGTGCGCGTGTCGATACCGAGTATTTCCTGGACGGTTTGCGCGACATCGTGCGACTGCGGCCCGACCAGCAAATGATCAATATGCTCTCGGCCTATTGTGCAATCACCATCCAGAACGGACGAGGACTGAACGAACAAGCCGACCAGTTCCGCGCACAGATGCGCGAGACCGCCAACTGGTTGATCCGCGACCACTTGACCGAGTTGCATCCCATGATCTGGGCCCACGCGACCGCAGGGTTCAACAACTCTGTCCGCATCAACTCGCCCGAGCGGTTTGCCGCGCGGGGTCAGCGGGATGCATTGCGGGCAATCTCGGATCTGTTCCGGGACGAATTGCGTAGCGGTATGGATGTGACCTTCACACCAACGGGCCTACAGTTTTCCCAGAACTGAACGCGTCAGGATTCCCCCTTGCCCCTAGGCCCTGCCGGGCCTAATACGCAGGCTTAGACTTCTGCGGAAATGAGGCGCGCCATGCTCGATCTGACATACGAAATGCCCAAACCCAAGACCATTGCCGGGGCCAAGCACGACTGGGAACTGGTGATCGGGATGGAGGTGCACGCTCAGGTCTCGTCCAATGCCAAGCTGTTTTCTGGTGCGTCGACCCAATTCGGGGCCGAACCGAACTCGAACGTGGCCTTCGTCGACGCGGCGATGCCGGGAATGCTGCCTGTGATCAACGAATATTGCGTTGAACAGGCTGTGCGCACCGGGCTGGGCCTGAAGGCGGACATCAACTTGAAATCGGCGTTCGACCGCAAGAACTATTTCTACCCCGACCTACCGCAGGGCTATCAGATTTCGCAGCTGTACCACCCCATCGTGGGCGAAGGCGAAGTGCTGGTTGAGATGGGTGACGGCACCGCGCGCATGGTTCGCATCGAACGCATCCACATGGAGCAGGACGCGGGCAAATCAATCCACGACATGGACCCGCATATGTCCTTTGTTGACCTGAACCGGACCGGCGTTTGCCTGATGGAGATTGTCAGCCGCCCCGATATTCGCGGGCCGGAAGAGGCCGCCGCCTATATCGCCAAACTGCGCCAGATCATGCGTTACTTGGGCACCTGCGATGGCAACATGCAGAACGGCAACCTGCGCGCCGACGTGAACGTATCGATCTGTTTGCCGGGTGCCTATGAGAAGTATCAGGAAACGCAGGATTTCTCGCATCTTGGCACGCGGTGTGAGATCAAGAACATGAACTCGATGCGCTTTATCCAGCAAGCGATCGAGGTCGAAGCCCGCCGCCAGATCGCCATCGTCGAAGGGGGCGGTGAGGTCGAACAGGAAACCCGCCTGTATGACCCGGACAAGGGCGAGACCCGCTCGATGCGGTCCAAGGAAGAGGCGCACGATTATCGTTACTTCCCCGACCCTGATCTGCTGCCGCTGGAAATCGAACAAGCGTGGGTCGACGACATCGCCGCGAAGCTGCCCGAACTGCCCGACGAGAAGAAGGCACGTTTTATCAGCGAATTCGGCCTGACCGACTATGACGCATCGGTTCTGACCGCCGAAGTGGAATCGGCTGCGTATTTCGAAGAGGTCGCCAAGGGCCGTAACGGGAAACTGGCTGCGAACTGGGTCATCAACGAACTGTTCGGCCGGTTGAAAAAAGAAGACCACGACATCACCGACTCGCCGGTTTCTCCGGCGCAGTTGGGTGGGATCATCGATCTGATTTCGTCGGATGCCATTTCGGGCAAGATCGCCAAGGACCTTTTCGAGATCGTCTATACCGAAGGCGGTGATCCGGCGCAGATCGTCGAAGACCGCGGCATGAAGCAGGTGACCGATACCGGCGCCATCGAAGCTGCTCTGGATGAAATCATTGCCGCCAACCCGGCGCAGGTTGAAAAGGCCAAAGTGAACCCGAAGCTGGCGGGCTGGTTTGTCGGTCAGGTCATGAAGGCGACGGGAGGCAAGGCGAACCCGAAGGCCGTGAACGAACTGGTCAGCAA
Organism: Ruegeria sp. HKCCA5763; assembly: GCF_013034545.1. Taxonomy (NCBI): domain Bacteria; kingdom Pseudomonadati; phylum Pseudomonadota; class Alphaproteobacteria; order Rhodobacterales; family Roseobacteraceae; genus Ruegeria; species Ruegeria sp. HKCCA5763. The sequence continues at coordinate 275,912 of NZ_WQGF01000001.1, read as the reverse complement.
AAAGCTTGGGTCGTAACCCGTTTTATGTGTACAGGTCTGCCAGCGGCAACGCGTGGATTTGTACACATCGTATTCTCACGAAATCTTAAGACTGGGGGGGGCAAGCCATCGGCTTGACTTCCCCCTGTTCGCGCTCTTTCTTCGCCTCCAGAGAGGTTAGGTATCATGCAGAACAGATTTGATCAGGAACTCGAAGACCGGCTGGTGCGATACGCGGCCATTGACAGTCAGAGTGACGAGACTTCCCCTACAACCCCAAGCACGCAAATCCAGTTCGACATGCTGAACCTGTTGCGCGACGAGCTGGCCCAGATCGGCGCGCAGGATATCGAGATCACAGGCGATAGCGTGGTGGTTGCAACCATTCCCGGAAACGCTCAGGGGCCGACAGTGGGCTTTTTGGCGCATGTGGATACGGCCCCACAGTTCAACGCCACAGGCGTCAAGCCGCGTGTCATCAAGGGATACAATGGCGGTGACATCTCATTCCCCAACGATCCTGATCTGGTTCTGTCGCCGGAAGAAAACCCCTATCTGGCCGAGAAAATTGGGCATGACCTGATCACCGCTTCAGGCACGACCCTGCTGGGTGCGGATGACAAGGCGGGCGTGTCGATCCTGATGACCATGGCGCGGCACCTGATCGAAAACCCGGATATTCCGCACGGACCGATCCGCATCGCCTTTACCCCGGATGAAGAGATCGGGCGCGGTGTAACCGAACAGCTGCCCAAGGATCTGGGCGCGGATTTCGCCTATACTCTGGACGGTCAGGAAGTGGGTGAGATCGAATATGAAAGCTTCTCAGCCGACCGTGCGGTGATCAAGATCGAAGGCGTTTCGATCCATCCCGGTTTAGCGAAAGACAAAATGGTGAACGCTGCACATCTGGCTGCAAAGATCGTTCAAACGCTGCCTCAGGCCACCATGACCCCGGAAACCACCGATGGGCGCGAAGGGTTCATCCATGTCACCGACATGAATGGCGGCTCTTCCGAGATGGAGATCAAACTGATCCTGCGTGATTTCGAGCTGGACGCACTGGAAGCCCAGCGCAACATCGTGCGTCAGGTGTGTGCCGCCGTACAGGCCACCGAACCACGCGCGACCATCACCTGCGAGATCAGCCATCAGTATCGCAATATGCGCTATTGGCTGGAAAACGACATGACGCCAGTCGATCTGGCCCGGGATGCCTGTCGCGAGTTGGGGATCGAACCTCTGTCCGTCCCGATCCGTGGCGGCACCGACGGGTCGCGCCTGACCGAGTTCGGCACCCCCTGCCCCAATCTGTTCACTGGGATGCAGTGTATTCACGGGCCGATGGAATGGATTTCGGTGCAGGACATGGCGCTGGCGACCGAACTGTGCCTGTCGGTTGTGACGAAGGCAGCACAGACTGGTGGCAATCATCAGGGCTGAAATCCGCCGGTTGGGCAACGGCTCTTTCCCTCGGGGATCAGCGTGTTAGTTTATCGCGAACAGGTGTTTAGGAACAGTTGATGCAGCGCTACGAATACAAGGTGATCCCCGCCCCACAAAAAGGTGTCAAAGCCAAGGGCGTCAAAACGGCTGAGGGTCGCTTTGCGGTCTCGGTTGAACAGGTCCTGAACCAAATGGGTCAGGACGGCTGGGAATACCAACGCGCCGAATTGCTGCCCAGCGAGGAACGCGCGGGCCTGACCGGATCGACCACAAACTGGCGCAACGTGCTGGTGTTCCGGCGCGTGGTGGAAGAAGAAGTTGACGCACCTGAAATCGGCACAGCGCTAGATATGGACAGCACCCCGTTGGCCCAGCCAGTACCGGGCCCTGACGAGGTTCAAGCGCCGAAACCGATTGCGGCGGAAGCGGATGAACCGCCCTTGTCTTTGAAACGGTCTGATGAAACACCCGAGGCCGGTGAAATCTCAAAAACCTAATCTTTGTAGCAGGGATTGGTGTCTTTATCAGGACCCTTGACTGCCTGCTATATTGAGAAACCTCTAAGTCTTTTAAATTTACCACCCCTTCAATAAGGATTTTTTTTCGCAACCAGCGTCTAGATTTATCCCTTGATGGATCCAGCCCGCTTCGATCGCGAATGATCGGGACAGACGCTTTTCAACGCGTATTCTCGCCCGAAAAAGAACGGAAGTACCAAAAAATGGCAGCGACTTGAACACAAGCGGTAAACGCCATTTGAAAAAGGGATGCGCCCCCCCGAAAATCTATGGCATGTTAACTGAATAACCGGGAGGGACATCAAAATGGCTATTCGGCAAACGCAAGGGCGGGCACGCCTGTATGACAGCATTCTCGATACAGTAGGCGACACGCCTTGCATCCGGGTCAATCGGATCGTGCCAGAACATGTTACCGTCTATGTGAAGTTCGAAGCGTTCAATCCCGCCGGTTCGGTCAAGGACAGGCTGGCGCTGAATATCATCGAAGCAGCGGAACGCGACGGGCGATTGAAACCGGGTCAGACAGTTGTCGAGGCAACCTCGGGCAATACCGGCATCGGCCTTGCCATGGTTTGCGCGGCCAAGGGCTATCCGCTGGTTGTAACGATGGCAGAAAGTTTCTCGGTCGAGCGGCGCAAGCTGATGCGCTTTCTGGGGGCCAAGGTCGTTCTGACCCCCAAGGCGCAGAAAGGGTTTGGCATGTACACCAAGGCCAAGGAACTGGCCGAGGAAAACGGGTGGTTTCTGGCCAGCCAGTTCGAAACCTCTGCCAATGCCGATATCCATGAGAACACGACCGCGCGGGAAGTTCTTGCAGATTTCGAAGGGCAGCGACTGGACTACTGGGTGACCGGATACGGAACCGGCGGTACGGTTTCCGGTGTATCTCGCGTCCTGCGGAAAGAACGGCCGGAGACAAAGATCATCCTGACCGAACCAGCCAACGCCGCAATTGTGTCATCGGGGTACACCAACACCCGCAACGAGGATCATCAGCCGACCGAGAGCCACCCGAATTTCGAACCGCACCCGATTCAGGGATGGACGCCGGACTTCATTCCCTGGGTCCTGCAGGAAGCCATAGACAACGAATATTACGACGAACTGACCCCTGTGCCCGGACCCGAAGGGATCGCGTGGTCACGCCGACTTGCCTCGGAAGAAGGTATTTTTACCGGAATCTCGGGCGGGTCGACCTTTGCCGTCGCAATGAAGATGGCCGAATCCGCGCCAGAAGGATCCGTTTTTCTGGTCATGCTGCCGGACACTGGCGAGCGTTATTTGTCGACCCCTTTGTTCGAAGGCATCGAGGACGACATGACCGAAGAAGAATATGCGATTTCGGCATCAACGCCCTCGGCTCAGATGAGCGCAGACTGACGTTCTGCGCGTTCAAGTATCGATATCCAACGCCAGCGCGTGGATGCGTGGCACAATGTCACCCAACGCCTTGTGCACTGCGCGGTGACGGGCGACGCGGGATTGGCCTTCAAAAGCGGCGGCGCGGATGCGGACGTTGAAGTGGCTTTCACCACCATCCTGATAGCCCGCGTGGCCGCGATGGCTTTCGCTGTCGTCGATCACCTCAAGCTCGCGCGGGTCAAAGGCAGCTTGCAGGCAGGTTCGGATCTCGTCAGTCACGCTCATTTTTTCGCTCAGCGGTAAAAATTTTACCGCCCCCCTCTTCTACTTTCCGCTGCTTAGATTAAACTGCTGCCTCCGAGTCGAAAAGATGCGTTCGTGAGGATTGAGAGCATGGCGAAGTCAGACCCCTTCGGATTTGATATGTCCGTTTCCAGCGCCAAGAAAAAGAACCCGCGCGGGCGCCGGGGCATGTCAGGCGCGTCCGAGACGTCAGTCCGGATCTGTGATCATGAGGGCTGCAACGAGCCGGGCAAGTTCCGCGCACCCAAGGCACCGGATGTGCTGGATGATTTCTTCTGGTTCTGCCAGCAGCATGTGCGCGAATATAACCAAAAGTGGAACTTCTTCGACGGTACCACCGAGGCCGAACTGAACGCGCAGCGATCAAAGGACAAAGTCTGGGAACGTGAGACCAAGCCGATGGGCGACCCCGAGGCCCGTGCCTGGGCCCGTCTGGGCATTGAGGACCCGCATCAGGTGCTGGGCGCCAACAGCACGCAGAACAAAGGCCGCACTTCGGGTGGTGGTGGCCGGCGCCTGCCCCCCACCGAACGCCGTGCAATCGAGATTCTGGAAGCCAATGACAGCTGGTCCAAGGCAGAGGTGCGCAAGGCCTACAAGAAGTTGATCAAGGTTTTGCACCCGGACATGAATGGCGGTGATCGCTCGCAAGAAGAACAGCTGCAAGAGGTCGTCTGGGCCTGGGACCAGATCAAGGACAGCCGGAACTTCAAATAAATCTGCGACCCGACAGCTGTGGCTTTGTGTGTACACTGCCCGGCCCGATTGCGATCAAGCTCACTGGAAACCTTGTTCAATTCCCGCAATAGTGGTGGAGTTTGAACACGGGTATTAACGGAGCAGCCGCTGTGCGTATGCCATACCTCCTTTTGCTTTTTTCGCTGGGCGTTTATTTCGCGGCCCCGTTTCTTCCGCCTGAATTCGCGTTCGCCCGAGAACTGAGCCTGCTATTCATTGTCATCAGCCTGATTTGGGGGCTGCGCGCGTGGCTCAGGTGGCGCAAAGCAAACACATGGATCATCGTGGACGGGTCCAACGTGATCCATTGGAAAGAGGGTAAGCCGGATCTGGGCACATTGCGGCTGGTGCTGTCGGCGCTGAAGACGGCCGGGTTCAAACCGGGTGTCGTATTCGATGCAAATGTCGGCTATAAGCTCGACGGCGAATACATGAACGACCGGGCGCTGAGCCGCGCTTTGGGTCTGCGTACCAAGCAGGTCATGATCGCACCCAAAGGAACGCCGGCGGATCCTTTGATTTTACAAGCGTCGCGGGACAGCAAGGCACGCATTATCACAAATGACCGGTTTCGGGATTGGGTGGACGAGTTTCCGGATGTTTTGAAAGCGGATCGCCTCGTGAAAGGCGGCTTTCGTAACGATGAGCTTTGGTTTTCGCTATGAGTAGGTGACCGTCGTTTCAAAGCTAAAGTTTGCGCGCGGTGCTGTGACGTACTTTATGTGGCGCCCTCATTTCAAATTGATGGTAGTCGATCTAGAGAAGCAAACTTTGCACTAACTTGCTTGACCGCGGTGTAGATCAGTAAATGGCAGGGCTTTCTCCGCAAGCTTAACTTATTATTACAAGTGCTTCCCAACGCTTCAAGCAACTCAGGCGAGTTTGTGAGGGCACTGTCGAGCGATCACTTAATTCCGAAAATAGCGTTAGCAACTCTTTTACGTCTTCGCGGTGGAAGGATTTCAGCGCTATATCACCCAGAAATAAACTTTCAGTTGGCAAACCGTTGGACATCAGTATTGCGTGGCGACAGCAAGCAATGTGGTAGTACGTGACTGGCTCATTGAAATGAACCTGACGAATGGTTTTGTCGTTCACCAGATGGATTTCTGCGGCAAAGACTCTAGGCTCTCCGTACAGAAGTTCTGCGCGCCATCCTTCCAGAACAATTCTGTGTTGCGGAGATACGTACAAATCGCGGTGAGGAATGCCTTCTCCCAACGCTCCCTTTTGGATACAAACGGGGTGCAATTGAGGGTTGCGCCTCAAATCCTCCGCGCTCAGGGTCTTTTCTCCAATCCACTCAATGGGCAGCAGATCACCACTGGAAAGGCGCACTTTATCCCCAACTGACAGTTCCTCGACAGCGCAATACCCTTATTCGGTCGCTATCATAGTGCCCTTCACGAAACACGGCACAGTTCCAGCCGGAAGCGCACGGTCGCTATAAGAGAGTCGTTATTCCCATTACCAGGACCCGTAGACGCGAATATTTCGACGGTCAGCTGCGTGTTGGGAGGAATGACGACACCGGGGGTGAGGTCAACAGTTAAAACCCCGCTCGACGAAATCGAAACAGAATAATCTGAAGGGTTCAATCCCCCTGTCCCCGTAACAACAACATTCCATGAAGCTCCGGCCTTGGTCGCGGTGTATTGTTGCATAACCGAAGACGACCCAGTGGGGATTGCGATCGAAGAGGGGCCTAGAATTGTTAGCGCCATTGGAGCTTTTTTCCGTTAGCCAACACCGAGAGCCGATTATGCATCAACATATCGTCGATTTAACCCATTATATTTTATTATTGCAATGTTGATATGTTTGGTGGCTTTACGGCTGCGCGCCTCAAAGGTAAAACGTCCCTTTTTTTGGTTTGAGCCGTAAGTCACGAGCCTCGGCGCGCTATGCCGATAAGGCCAGTTTCAAAGAAACATCCCCTCAGCGTTTCCGCGCTGCCTCTTTCCCTTGCCCTTGCCCGCAATATGTTGCACCACACACGGGTTCAGACCCAGCAAGACGGGCCACAGGATAAGGACAAGACGAATGGCTGACGGATCGATCGACGTAAACGCGAAACCCACCGAAGATATCTCGGTCCGCGACGTATTCGGCATTGATACGGAAATGAAGGTCAAAGGCTTTGCCGAGGCCACAGACCGCGTCCCGGCCATCGACCCTACCTATAAGTTTGATCCTGAAACGACCTTGGCGATCTTGGCGGGCTTTTCCCACAACCGTCGTGTAATGATCCAGGGCTATCACGGCACTGGCAAATCGACCCATATCGAACAGGTTGCAGCGCGTTTGAACTGGCCTGCTGTTCGTGTGAACCTGGATAGCCATATCAGCCGGATCGACCTAATCGGCAAAGACGCAATCAAGCTGCGTGACGGCAAGCAGGTGACTGAGTTCCATGAAGGTATCCTGCCCTGGGCGCTGCGTAATCCCGTCGCCATCGTATTCGACGAATATGATGCGGGTCGCGCAGACGTGATGTTCGTGATCCAGCGTGTTCTGGAGCATGACGGCAAACTGACCTTGCTGGACCAGAACGAGATCATCACGCCAAACCCGAACTTCCGCCTGTTTGCCACCGCCAACACCGTTGGTCTGGGCGATACTACGGGCCTCTATCACGGCACACAGCAGATCAACCAAGCCCAGATGGACCGTTGGTCACTGGTCTCGACACTGAACTACCTCAGCCACGATGCCGAAACGATGATCGTGCTGTCAAAAGCGCCGCACTATAACACGGCTGAAGGTCGCAAAACCGTTAGTCAGATGGTCACTGTGGCCGACCTGACCCGGACTGCGTTTATGAATGGCGATCTGTCGACCGTCATGAGCCCCCGTACGGTAATCAACTGGGCACAGAACGCCGAGATTTTCCGCGATGTCGGCTATGCTTTCCGCCTGTCCTTCCTGAACAAGTGTGACGAGCTGGAGCGTCAGACCGTAGCCGAGTTCTATCAGCGCTGCTTCGACGAAGAGCTGCCGGAAAGCGCGGCAAGCGTAAGCTTGGGGTAATCCGCTGGAGTTCGCCCGTTAACGGGCGCAATGCCTCCGGCGGAGGTATTTTTAGCCAGATGAAGGCGGATCCGGTTTCTCTGTCGGTAGAAATCGGATCTGCAATGTGAAAGGCTTGGGGACATGGCACAGAAGAACGACAACCCTGCTGATCCGTTCAAGAAGGCTTTGGCCGAGGCAACCAAGGTCATGGCCGATGACCCCGAGCTGTCCGTAACCTATACGGTTGATCCTTCGGGCATGTCCGGCGAGGCGATGCGTTTGCCTCAGGTTTCGCGCCGGATGACGCGCGAAGAGGTGCTTCTGGCACGCGGCACAGCCGACGCTCTGGCCTTGCAGCGCAAATATCACGACGATGCCACTCATGCGCGCTATGCGCCTCCGGGGGATATGGCGCGTAACCTCTATGAGGCGATGGAGACCGCCCGCTGCGAAGCGATGGGCGCACGGGATATGCCCGGCACCGCCAGCAATATTGACGTCAAGATCGGACATGAGGCGATCCGGCGCGGCTATGACCAATGCAAGCAGCCTGCCGATGCACCTCTGGCTGTGGCAGCAGGCTATCTGATCCGGCACTTGGCCACCGGGCGCGATCTGCCGCCTGCGGCCGAGAACATCATGAACCTTTGGCGCGGTTTCATCGAGGAACAGGCCGGAGGCACGTTGGAGAATCTGGACGAGATTCTTTCGGACCAAGCCGAGTTTGCCAAATTTGCCCGTCAGGTGATCAAGGATCTGGGCTATGGCGATCAGCTTGGGGATGACCCCGATGAGCTGGATGAAGAACAGGAAGATCAGGCCGAGGAAGACGCCGAGGAACAGCCCGATCCCGACAGTACCGGTCAGGATGACCAGGACGAGCAGGACGCCGATGCGACCCCTGAGCAAAGCCAGGAAGAGCAGCAGGATCAATCTCAGGCTCAGGTCTCGATGGACGAGATGGCCGAGGATGAGTTGGGCGATGAGGCGGAGATGCCTGAAGGGGAAGCGCCGCTGGAGCCGCCTGCACCGCCTCCTGCATCTGAAGCTGACCCGGATTACCGCGTATATCTGGACACTCATGATGAAGAGATCGCAGCCGAGGATCTGGCAGAACCAGCGGAATTGGAACGGTTGCGGGCCTATCTGGATCAGCAGCTCGAACCTTTGAAAGGGGCGGTTTCACGTCTGGCTAACAAACTGCAGCGCCGCCTTCAGGCACAACAGAACCGATCTTGGGAGTTCGACCGCGAAGAAGGCATTCTGGATGCCGGTCGCCTGGCGCGTGTTGTGGCGAACCCGACCACGCCGCTGAGTTTCAAGGTCGAGAAAGATACCGAATTCCGTGACACCGTGGTGACGCTGCTGTTGGACAACTCGGGATCAATGCGCGGGCGTCCTATTTCCATAGCGGCAATCTGCGCGGATGTACTGGCGCGGACGCTGGAGCGCTGCAACGTAAAAGTCGAGATTCTGGGCTTTACCACGCGGGCGTGGAAAGGTGGTCAGGCGCGTGAAGCGTGGTTGAACGATGGTCGACCGCAGCAACCCGGACGCCTGAATGACCTTCGACACATCATCTACAAGGGCGCGGATGCGCCCTGGCGGCGCGCACGACCAAATCTGGGCCTGATGATGAAAGAGGGGCTTCTGAAGGAAAACATCGATGGTGAGGCCTTGGAATGGGCGCATCGTAGGATGCTGGCGCGGCGCGAGGCGCGCAAGATCCTTATGGTCATTTCGGATGGTGCTCCGGTCGATGATTCCACGCTGAGCGTGAATCCGGCCAACTATCTTGAAAAGCATCTGCGCGACGTGATCGCCATGGTCGAAAAGCGCAAGATGGTCGAGCTGTTGGCAATCGGGATCGGTCATGACGTGACCCGCTATTATGACCGCGCCGTGACAATCACCGATGTGGAGCAGTTGGCAGGTGCGATGACCGAACAACTGGCGGCCCTGTTCGACAGTGATCCGCGTGCACGGGCGCGTGTGATGGGGATGCGAAAGGCCAGCTGAGGCTGGCTTTGCCTCCGGCGGGCGTGTTTTTCCAAAAGATGAAGCGCCAATGGGCCATCAGGTACCGGGACGCTGATCTGGACATTTTTCCAATTGCCCCTCAGGGTCTGCCGGAAACGCAGCGAATGAGGCCCTTCATGTTCCAATCCTTTCAAGTGACTGCTCGCCCGGAACAGGGCCCTCCGCGACTTGCAGCTCTGCGGGATGAGATCGCACAGACAGGTTTGGACGGGTTTCTTATCCCGCGCGCGGACGCACATCAGGGGGAGTACGTAGCGCCACATGATGAACGTTTGGCTTGGTTGACAGGCTTTACGGGCTCGGCCGGTTTTTGCGTCGCCCTGCGCGATGTCGCGGGAGTGTTTATTGACGGTCGGTATCGTACACAGGTCAAGGCGCAAGTGGCCGAGGATTTCACGCCGGTGCCCTGGCCCGAGATCAGTCTGAGCACTTGGTTGAAAGAGCAACTGCCAGATGGCGGCAAAGTTGGGTTTGACCCCTGGCTGCACGCGGTAGGGCAGATTTCTAGCACGATGCGCGAATTAGACGGCACAGGTATCGAACTGGTACGGTGTGACAACCTTGTGGACCGGATCTGGGCAGATCAGCCCACCCCGCCGATGAACCCTGTCAAGTTGCATCCGATTGAGTTCGCCGGGGAATCGGCCGACAGCAAGATTTCTCGTCTGGCCGCGGGGTTGCATCGGGACGGGAGCCTAGCGTCAGTGACCACTCTGCCAGACTCGATCATGTGGCTGCTGAACATTCGCGGGTCGGACATTGCCTATAACCCCGTGGCCCATGGGTTTGCTGTGCTGCACGCAGTTGGCAGGGTTGATCTGTTCATGGCAGAGGAAAAGCTGGCGGAGGTTCGCGATCACCTGGGATCAAACGTCGCTATCCATGACCCGCGCACCTTCCTGAATGCTGTAGCGGCATTGAAAGGACCGGTGCAGGTGGATGACGCCACGCTGCCTCAGATCGTGGCGGATGCGTTGGGCGACGCCATGACAGAGGTTGGCGATCCTTGCGCCCTGCCCAAGGCTTGCAAAAACCCTGCCGAAATCGCTGGCAGCGCCGAGGCGCATTTGCGCGATGCAGTGGCTGTGATTGAGACCTTGTGCTGGTTGGACGGACAGACCCTTGGCAGCGTGACTGAAACGCAAGTGGTCACGCGTCTGGAAGAGAACCGGCGCAAGGACAATGCGCTTCAGGATATCTCGTTCGACACCATCGCAGGGACCGGGCCGAACGGTGCGATCATGCATTACCGTGTGACCGAAGAAACTGATAGCCGTTTGGAAAACGGTCATATTCTGGTGTTGGACAGCGGCGGGCAATATCTTGACGGCACCACCGATATCACGCGAACCATTGCCATCGGTAACGTCGGCGCAGACGAGAAAATCTGTTTCACACGTGTGCTGAAAGGCATGATCGCCATGTCGATGCTGCGCTGGCCCGCCGGTCTTGCGGGCCGGGACATAGAATGCGTGGCCCGCACACCGCTATGGACTGCGGGTCAAGACTTCAATCATGGGGTTGGCCATGGGGTTGGTGCGTATCTGAGTGTCCACGAGGGACCCCAACGCCTTTCAAAAGTAAGCCATGTACCGCTCAAGCCCGGTATGATCCTATCGAACGAGCCCGGATACTATCGCGAAGGTGCCTTTGGCATCCGCATTGAAAACCTTGTCGTGGTAGAAGAGGCACCAGCCCTGCCCGGCAGCGACGCAGAGCGCGCAATGCTGAACTGGCGCACCCTGACCTTTGTGCCGATTGACCGCAGGTTGATCCTGGTGGATATGTTGACGCCTGATGAGCGCGACTGGCTGAATGCCTATCACCGCGACGTGGCGGAAAAGATCCGCCCAAGGCTGGGACATGACGCGCAACTGTGGTTGGATGCCGCAACAGCACCGGTTTGACACAGGACTGTTACGTAGAACGGGCAGAGGAGAGGCCCAAATACGACGAGGGAAGGAATAGGAATGACTAAGATCACGATCCAAAAAGCACCGGGCAAATGGAGCGTCCGCTCGGGCGGTGCGATTCTGGGCGAGACGAATAACGCTCTGGAACTGCACGAAGGCGACAAGGATCCGGTGATTTACTTCCCGCGTGGCGATATCGCGATGGCGTTCTTGGATAAGACCGACAAGGTGACCCATTGCCCCCTCAAGGGCGACGCGACGCATTTCTCAATCGTCAACAAGTCATCTGTGACTGAAAACGCGGTCTGGAGCTATGAGGACCCGATCCCGGACGTGGCCGAAATCAAGGGCCATTTGGCGTTTTATCCGGTCGATTCCGTGAAGGTTGAACAGATTTAGAAGAGCCCGCTGAGCGTTGCGAGGTGCCAGCGGTCGAATGCTGGCTTTAGGGATGACTTCGGCGGGAGACTAGCTGACTCTGAACAGATTCTGGCATCCGGAAAGCAGACTATATCACGCAAAATCAACCGACGATACTTTCAGAATCCTTTGTTAACGCCGAGAAATCTGAACCTGTGCGACAAATCAAACGATCAAGGGCTTTCGCTTCGCGCGACCGGATCGGATTCTTGTTCAGCAGCGCTGCGGCGCGTGATCTCTTGTCGAATTAAGCCTATATGCAGTCGCGCGTCATACGCACCTTGACGGTAAGCAAGCGGCAAGTTGAGATTGGCAATGTTTGCATCCAGTTCCTCGATACTTTTCGCCACCGCGTCTAAATCGCTTTGCGTCCGGGCTTGTGCCAATTCTTCTTCCAGCGCTGCAATCCGCTGATAAAACCGCCAGACACGACGTTTCTGAAACCACACATATCCAGATGGAACGATCCGCAAAAGCGGTGCAAGGAAAAGCAAGGGCAATAGTAATAGAAGAACACGGCCAAACTGAGCAGCAATCCAATAGGGTAAAACGGCATGCAAAAAATTTGGGCCGGTATTTATCAATTCTTCAGCAACTTTGTTTAACGGAGCGGGCGGAGACTCGGTTTTTGGGTATTCGCTTGCACCTTGCAGAATGCCGGGTTGACCATGGATGATCTTTGCAGCAGCAACCAAACGATCTGCAACTGCCGGATGCAGATCAAGGCCGCCAATCATTGACGCTCTCAATGCCAAAATCTTTACGTCTTCTGGGGGTCTTGGCGGGTCAAGGGTGATCGACCCGGCAGGCACGGTCACCGAACTTGCCCCTTCTAGCTTCAGTGCAAGCGCATCGACTAAAGTCATAGGGACGAATTCTATATTGGGGTCAAAAATCGCGTCCATGAGATAAGGCGCATCAAGAGGCGCGACAAACAATGCGGCATCGGCTTTGCCGGTGTAGAGCGCATCGATGGCATCCAAGCCACCTGCATCCACTAGCGTGATGCCGGTATCTTTATGCCCCGCCGCTTCTATCAGGGCGATCGCAGCCGCACGGGTTCCGGACCCCTCTGTGCCTGCTGCAAGTCGGATGCCGTCCCATTCCCCTGCATTGCCGCCAATTGGGCCGGGTTTTCCTTGAAACACCACCATTGGTTCAAGAAAAATGGCACCCAATGATTGCAAGCCGCTTTCCTGAGGAAGATCCAGACCACCTTGAACAAACGCGACGTCGACTTCACCGGAAACAAGTTTTTCGATGTTTTCTACAGAACCTGCGGTCTCAACCAAATCGATTTGAATGTCGTCGCGTGCAAGTTCTGCTTTGTATAGTTGCCCAATCTGCCAATAGCCCCCTCCGTTAACTCCGGCCGCAAGCCTAATGCTACTGGGTGGTTTCAATCCAAGAATCAAAAACGCAATCAACCCAACAAACAGAATGGGAAGAAGAACAAAGATGAGTACGCGCATGAATTCTCACACTCAGATGATCCGAACTGCTCCTTAAACCTCGCTTGTCCGCATTCTCCGCGTCAACGAAAATCAATCTAACTGAGCAGCGAATGACACGTTGGCCCCAAAGCCTGACGGCTATTTGGCTAAATACAAAACAGCACCTGTTGTTGCACTAAAGCCAATTTGCCCGGTGGCTTAATATGAAAAAACTCATCAATCAAAGAAGATGGTACCAGCTTGAACTTAGCCAGGAGGCTTGCAACTGGATCCACCTCACACATCTGTGGAATGCATGTGAGCTGCAGAACGGGCACACTGGCCACCGGATATCGCCGGAGGCTTTCATGTCGATTTCACGTCGCAGTTTTGCAGGGATGATCGGGGCTGGTGCGTTCGCCCCCATTGCAGTGTGGGCGCAAGAGGATCCTGTGCTTGAGGCATTGCGCAGCACACTAGATGGGCGCCGCACCTCGTTTGAGGCGCAGATGGCTTACCTCAGGGATCGCGGCCAACTGGACGTTGTTCCTGGGTTGTTGACCGCGATGCGCTATGCAGATCGACGACGGGACGAGATTGTCGAGGTGATAGAGGCCCTGACCGGGCAGCGATATGGGAATGACTGGTTCGAGTGGATGCTGTGGCAAGAACGAAACCCGCAGATTGTCCCCCACCCTTCGCTGATCCCATTCAAACGCGAGGTTCTGCTGCGGATCGATCCGAATTTCGATGTGTTCCTACAGCCAGAATACCTGCAACGCGACCGGATGAAGATTCGGTTGGAAGAAATCGCATGGGGCGGGGTGCATAAGGATGGCATCCCATCTTTGGACAACCCTACCCTGATCTCGCCATCGAATGCCGGTTATCTGAAGGGCGACGATCTTGTGTTTGGCGTGGCCATCAACGGAGATGAACGCGCCTATCCGTTGCGGATCATGGGCTGGCACGAGATGTTTAACGAAGTGATCGGTGGCGTACCCGTAGCGCTGGCATATTGCACGCTCTGCGGGTCCGGCATTCTTTTGGAAACGCAAGTGGCGGGATGGCGAAAGCCGTTCATTTTCGGTTCGTCAGGGTTCCTCTATCGGTCGAACAAGCTGATGTTTGACCGCGAGACACATTCGCTGTGGAACCAATATACCGGCAAACCTGTTGTGGGTTCCTTGGTAAATAGCGGGATCACATTGAAACAGCGCCCGGTTGTGATCACTACGTGGGACAGCTGGAAGACCTCGCACCCTAAAACGCGCGTGCTGTCGCTGAACACCGGGCATCGGCGCAACTATGGGTCGGGCGTTGTCTATCGAGACTACTTCGCCTCAAGCGAGTTGATGTTCCCGGCTGTGGTGGACCAGTCCAGACATCGGCAAAAGGACTACATTTTTGCCGTCCGTCAGTTCGGGGCAGCGCGGGCCTGGCCGCTGAGTGCGTTCAAGAGCAAACCGGTGATCAACGACGCCATCGCCCAAACGCCGCTGGTTCTGATCGGAGATCCAAAGGAACGCAGCGTGCGCGCCTATGAGCGAAAAAGCCATTCATTCAAAGCTACACAAAGCGGTTTGCAGGATAGCGCAGGACAAAGTTGGACCGTGACTGAAGACGCGTTGATCGGACCAGATGGCACGCGCCTGGCTCGTGTTGCAGGTCATATCTCGTACTGGTTTGCATGGGACAACTACCTAGGCGATGCTGCCAGTATTTATGGTGGGTAACGCCTAGGAGTGCTCCTCGGCGGCCGTGGCGGCAAGCGCTCTGTTATACGCCTTGAGCGCGTCAACGTGATACAGCGCCCCGACGGGTGTTTCAGTGCCATCGTCCTCCAGAACAATGACTGGAATGCAGGGGATGTCGTCGCGATCGAAGTAAGGCATTGCGGCTTCCAGCGTCGCGCTTGCCTGAACGCACAAGCCTTGTTCAATCAGCCCTTGGGCCTCTTCCTTGGTGATCGAGCGCGTGTCGCCGATGGGGCGCATCACGACCCCGGCGCGTAACATTGCCAAAAGATACGCCTGCGGTCCGGCGGCAAGGTGGACATCACGGCGCTCTAACTGTGTAAGGAAGAAAGACCGGTCCACCAGACGCGAGGCCAATGCCGTGGACATGGACACAGTTACCATAACTGCAAGACCAATCTGCCAGTCCCCGGTCAGTTCAAAGACGATCAAGGTGGTCGAGATCGGCGCGCCCAATACCGCCGCGGCCACGGCCCCCATTCCCGCAAAGGCATAAAGCGTGTGTGTACCGGACACATCCGGCAGCAACCCGGTGGCAATCAGACCAAAAGCCAGCCCGGTCAGCGCCCCAATCATCAACGAAGGTGAGAACACGCCCCCACCCATACGACCACCCATCGTGATCGCGACGGCCACCGTTTTCAGGACGGCGAACAGGATCGCGGTGGTCAGAACCAAATCACCAGTCAGCGCGCGGATCGTGGTTTCGTACCCCACGCCGATGATGTGCGGAAACCAAATCGCCAAAAGACCCAGCATCGCACCAGATACTGCTGGGCGCAGCCAACCGGGAATGGAAAGACGGTTCTGAATATGGCCGCCGATATCCTCGGCAAAAAAGATCGACCGCATCAGCAACAATGCGACAAAGCCGCAGATAAGGCCCAGGATCAGGAAAGCCGGAAGCTCGACATAAAATTGCAGCGACCCCGGCGTATCCAGAGTGAACTCTGTAACATCGCCATATTCCAACCGGTTGATCACAGTCCCCGCGACCGAGGCGATGACGATCGGAGCAAACGCGTGCACGGCGAAATGGCGCAACACAACCTCAAGCGCGAACAAAGCACCGGCGATGGGGGCGTTAAAGCTGGCTGAAACAGCGGCGGCAACGGCACAGCCCAACAGGTCGCGACCCGTGATCCCATCGGCGTGGATGCGATTGCTGACCCATGTGGAAATCACCCCGGCCATATGCACCACCGGACCTTCGCGGCCCGTTGATCCGCCCGAGCTGAGCGTGATCAGCGACGCGAAGAACGAGGCGATGCCCGCCTTGACCTCGACCCGTCCGTCGGTGACCGCAGAGCCTTCGATCACATCGGCCACCGACCTTACACGCCCGTCATTGGTGAACCGGTTCAGGATAACACCCACAACCAGACCACCGATGATGGGAATAATCAGAACCATGAACCACGGAAGTTTCTCGGCATGACTGTGCAGCAGCAGAATGTCATCGGTGTCATAGAGGTAAGCCTGCAAAGCCCGGATGGCTTTACGGAAGCCAAGCGCCATGAACCCTGCCGCGATACCGATGGCCAGTGCGATGAACCAAAACTGGATCTGGCTTGGCCCCCGGCGCAGCATCACCCGCCACGCATCCTTGATCGCGGCCAGAGCCTGATTGAACTGGTTGCGCAGAACGGTGCGGGTCGATTGGGTCATTGGCCCTCGGGGATCATCTCTTAACCCTTAGTAAGCCACGGAGCGTCCATATAAAAGTGAGATAGCGACAGTGTGAGCACCGTTTCGCGCCATAGGCGTGTTAAGCCTGCAGCAAAGCCCGGGCAGCGGCGCGGGCTTCCTCGGTGATTGTATCGCCTGCCACCATGCGCGCGATCTCATCCACTCGGTCCGGTTCGGCCAAGGGAATAACAGTGGATAGTGTTTGTCCCTCTGTCACCTGTTTCTGCACGCGCCAATGATGCGCGGCACGGGCGGCGACCTGGGGGGAATGGGTGACAACCAGCACCTGCCCGCCCTGCGCCAAGGACGCCAGCCTGCGCCCGACCGCATCGGCTGTGGCGCCGCCAACACCCCTGTCAATCTCGTCAAAGATCATCGTGCGCGCGCTGTCATCGCCAGTTAGACAAACCTTGAGCGCCAGCAAAAAGCGGCTGAGTTCACCGCCCGATGCAATCTTGTTCAAAGGACCGGCCGGAGCGCCGGGATTGGTGGCCACAGTGAACGCCACTGCGTCAGTTCCTTCGGGGCCCGGCTCTGCCAAAGTGAGCTCGGTTTGGAACACGGCGCGTTCCATCTTGAGCGGGGCCAGCTCAGTCATGACGGCAGCATCAAGCCGCCCGGCAGCCGCCTTGCGGGCTGCGCTCAGCTCGGCAGCGGCGGTGTCATAAGCGTCCTGCGCCGCGTTCACGGCTACACGTTTGTCCGCCAGATCGGCGTCACCCGCCTCCAGCCGATTCAACCGGTCGCGCAAAGTGTCGGCAAATGTTCCAAGATCATCCGGCGATACATCATGCTTTCGCGCCTGTGCGCGGATGGCGAACAGGCGTTCTTCAGCCCGCTCCAGTTCCGCCGGGTTGAAATCCAGCGCCTGAAGGCAGGCATTCACACCATCCTGAGCCTCGCCCAGTTCGATCATTGCCCGCCCCAGTGCCGCAATCGGATTCTCCAATTGACCACCCGCGTTGTCGGAAACGCCCTCCAGCCAGCGGATAGCGTCGGACATCGCCCCTTCGGCCCCATCGCTGGACAGCAATTCAAAGGCGCGGGCGACATCATCACGGATACGCTCGGCCCCTTGCATCATCCGTCGACGGGCATCCAGTTCGGCGTCCTCGCCCGGTTGCGGATCAAGCTGGTCCAATTCGGCCACGGCATGGCGGAGGAATTCTTCTTCGCTGCGGACAGCGGCCAGTGCGGCCTCGGTTTCGGCTAGTGCCTTGCGTGTGCGTGACATCTCGGTCCAGGCCGCACGCACTTTGGCCAGTTGAACCGAAACCCCTGCGAAGTCGTCCAGCATCGCCCGATGGCCGCGCGGATTCAGCAACCCACGATCGTCATGCTGGCCGTGCAATTCGATCAGGGTTTCGGACAATGCGCGCAGTACTTCGCCTGAACATCGCCGATCATTGACCCAAGCTGTCTTGCGCCCTTCAGCAGTGTTTACCCGGCGCAAGATCAGGTCTTCGCCGCCCGGCAAACCAGCTTCGGCCAGAATCGCATGAGCGGGATGGTCGGCGGATAGTTCAAACTCGGCGACGACCTCGCCCTGTGCCGCACCCTGCCGCACCAATTCGGCCCGTCCGCGCCAGCCCAACACGAAACCCAACGAGTCCAGAAGGATCGACTTGCCCGCCCCGGTTTCCCCCGTCAATGCATTCAGGCCCGGCTGGAATGTCAGTTCCAACCGGTCAATGATCAGCATGTCGCGGATATCTAGGGCGCGCAGCATCGGGTCTTTAACATCCCACGCCAGAAGCCATGGCGATTACAACCACTCACCCTTGATGGTTTGACGATAGATCGTGCTGAGCCAGTTGTTACCACGGCTCTTGAGATCGAGACCGCGAGACGTCAGCAGCTTATATGCGTCGTCATACCATTCCGAAGACTGGTAGTTGTATCCAAGAATGGCACCAGCCGTCTGCGCTTCGTCCAACAGACCAAGGGACAGGTAGGCTTCGACTAGACGATAGAGTGCTTCGGCAGTGTGAGAGGTGGTCTGGAAGTCTTCAACGACCACACGGAATCGGTTGATTGCCGCGATGTAATGATCCTGACGCAGGTAATAGCGTCCGATCTCCATTTCTTTGCCTGCCAGATGGTCGAAGGCAAGGTCAAACTTCAGAACGGCCGATGTGGCGTATTCGCTGTCAGGATAAACCTCGATCACAGTGCGCAAGGATTGCAGCGCCTGGAACGTCAAACCCTGATCGCGGCCAACCTCATCGATTTGGTCATAATAGCTGAGCGCCAGCAGGTATTGCGCGTAGGCTGCATCTTCATCCGTGGGGTAGAAGTCGATATATCGCTGCGCAGCGGCCCGGCTTTCTTCATAGTTCTTATCCGTATGGAAGGAAAACGCCTGCATTATCAGCGCGCGTTTGGCCCAATCGGAATAAGGATACAGGCGTTCAACTTCCGAAAAATACCATGCCGCATCGTCCGAGCGATTCTGCGACAGTTCGTATTCACCACGGGTGTAGATCTGTTCCGGCGTGAACCCTTCAAGGTTCTGGCTCCGGTCAGCGCCCCTGTTGCCGAAAAGGCCGCCCCCGTTGCCACACGCCGCCAAAACTGCTGTCAGAAGAATCGCGCCTGCGAATCTGACTGCCGCTTTGCTGCCAACCATACCGCCCATCCTTGTCGTCTTACTTAATGGGGATCGCCCCGAATTGAGCCATGGTCTAGCACAGAAAATTCCGGTGCAAAACGCCTTATACAACATCTGGCGCAAATGTCGTCAGAGTTGATCAGTCTAGGCGACTTCGGGAATTTCGTTTACGATCAACCCTTGCCCTGGCAAACGCGCGGCCTGCTGCGGTGTACACAGCACCGGACGCACCGCACCCGGCGTTTCGAACAGGTTGCGCAACAAGGTGTTGGTCAAGGAATGGCCTGACTTGTTACCGGTGAAGTGGCCCAGAATCGGACCACCTGCCAGATAGAGATCGCCCAGAGCATCCAGCATCTTGTGACGCACAGCTTCGTCGGCGCGGCGGAAGCCACCCGGCGTCAGAACCTCGTTCCCCTGAACGACAACAGCGTTGTCCAGCGTACCGCCCAAGGCCAGCCCGTTGGCACGCATGGCTTCAACATCGGTTCGACGGCAGAATGTACGGCAATCGCTGAGTTCGCGTGCAAAAGAACCGTTGCGCATATCCAGCGTTTTGGTCTGGCTGCCGATAGCGGTGTCTTCAAAATCGATGTGGAAATCGATGATCAAACCGTCGGCGGGAACGATACTGGCATCCGCGCCTTCGCGCGACGCGGTCACGGGCTTTAGAACTTCATAGGCCAGAACCGGGCTGGCCTGACGGCGCACGCCTTTTGCCATGATGCCGCGCACGAAGTCGATCGAAGACCCGTCCATAATCGGCACTTCGGGACCGTCAATCTCGATCAACGCGTTATGAACACCACATCCGGCCAATGCGGCCATGATATGTTCGATAGTCGAGACTGATACGCCTGAGTCATTCACAAGGCGAGTGCAAAGCGGGGAACGCTCGACTGCATGGTAGATTGCAGGGATCATTGCATCGCCCAGATGAATATCCGTCCGCTTGAACCAAATTCCATGCCCCGCCGCAGCAGGTTTGAGAACCATGGTTGCAGGTTGGCCGCCATGCAGTCCAACGCCTTTGAACGTGACCGGAGATTTGAGCGTATGTTGCAAAATGGGCCTCAGTGAGCAGTGTCCAGCCTGCGAGGGCTGTGTTGGACACTCAGTTAAGGAAGCCTGCGTGAAGGCTCAACTCACTCTTTGCAACCGAATGAAACATGTATGTAACAGATCGGCAAAACCCTGCTTACATATTCGTAAACCACTATTTTTAAACGATAAAGGGCCGCTAAGAAGCGGCCCTGTGAGTGGATTTTGTTACCGCGATCAGTTGGCTTGACGGCGCAGGAAGGCAGGAATTTCAATGCGATCCTGTTCCGGGTCGGCCTCATCCTGGGCCGGTGCGGTGGCTTCGGACTGACGCATAACGGGCTGCTGACGCGCTGCTTGCGCCGGTGTATCCGAGGCATGGCCAGTCATTCGGTCGATCAGGCGATTGAAGCCAAAACGCGAGCGTTCTTCAGTTTCAGGCTGCGAAACAGCCTCGGGCTGACGCGGTGCAGCCGGACGCTGCGGTGCGGATGGAACCTTTTGTACAGCCGCCTGTAGACGCTGCAGCGCCTCGGGCGACGGAGTACCAGCGGCATGGCCACGCGGGGCGACAAAGCTTTCGGGTGCGGGTTCGACATGTTCGGGCTGCGGCTCGAACTCAGCGACGCGCGGCTGGTAGGCTGGCGGCGGCAAGTCGTCCTCCTCACGTTCGTCACGCGGTTGGAACTGAGGTTGCGCAGGCTCTTCTGCGGCCTCGAACAGCGAAGGTTCGCGGGTTTCTTCCATCTGAGGTGCGGCGTCCGCTACTTCGGCTGCAACAGGCGCTTCTTCCTGAACGTGCTCTTCCGCCGAAACGGTGCGGGTCAGCGGCTCGGACATAGAGCGGCGCGCAACCGGGACATCTGCGGACTTTTCGCTGGCGTCGATGCCGGTGGCAACAACCGATACGCGCATTCCACCTTCCATCGCAGTGTCCAAAGTCGACCCGACGATGATGTTCGCTTCGGGGTCCACCTCTTCGCGAATGCGGTTGGCCGCTTCGTCCAGTTCGAAGAGGGTCAGGTCGTGGCTGCCGGTAATGTTGATCAGCACGCCCTTTGCACCTTTGAGGCTGATTTCGTCCAGCAGCGGGTTTGCAATGGCTTTTTCTGCCGCTTGAACCGCACGATCTTCGCCGGTTGCCTCGCCGGTTCCCATCATCGCCTTGCCCATTTCGTCCATCACGGCGCGAACATCGGCAAAATCGAGGTTGATTAGGCCGGGACGAACCATCAGGTCCGTCACGCCCTTAACACCTTGATACAGTACGTCGTCTGCCATCGAGAAAGCCTCGGTAAAGGTGGTTTTCTCATTGGCCAGGCGAAACAGGTTCTGGTTGGGGATAATGATCAGCGTGTCGACAACCTGCTGCAGCGCTTCAACACCGTCTTCGGCCTGACGCATCCGCTTCGCCCCTTCGAACTGGAAGGGTTTGGTGACAACACCCACCGTCAGCACGCCCAGCTCTCGGGCGGCTTGTGCGATGATCGGTGCGGCGCCGGTGCCAGTGCCCCCGCCCATGCCGGCGGTGATAAAGCACATATGCGCGCCCGCCAGATGATCGACGATTTGTTCGATGCTTTCTTCGGCGGCTGCGGCCCCTACAGTCGGTCGAGCCCCTGCCCCCAGACCTTCGGTGACCTTTACGCCCAATTGTACGCGTGCCGACGATTGGCTTTGCTGCAGCGCTTGCGCGTCGGTGTTGGCGACCACAAAGTCGACACCGTCCAGCTGTTTCTCAATCATGTTATTTACGGCGTTCCCGCCTGCGCCGCCAACGCCAAATACTGTAATCCGAGGCTTCAGTTCGTCGTGCCCGGGCATCGAAAGATTCAATGTCATGCTCTGTCCGCCTGTATTTATGTCCCGCCAAAGCGGTGTTTTTCTTACCTATCCTTTGTCGATTCTAGCCGGATGATGCGAAAAGGTCACGTCAAAAATCGCGTTTTGCCACAAAATATGGAGGAAATAAGGCATCAACCGGCGGCATTTCGCAGGCTGTGCCAGATATAGCGGAAACGTTGGCGACCATCACAAGACACCCAGCAGGCCGCGAAGGTTTATTCCCCCTTCACGCTCTGACTAGCCATCAATTACACTGCGGAAAACTGCTCAGGTCCTGCCGCGAGACCTCTGACGGGCCCTGTGGATATCTTGAGGGATAAATCAGCGCACCGCAACCGGATTTTTCAACTGGTCGGGGCATTTGGACAGTTCAGGCTGCTTTCCGTGATGCTGCCCACCTCTTGGATTTCTCCGTCAGCGAACGAGGCGAGCCTGACCATCAGGCGACCTTCGTGCAAAAAGGGCCACCAACACACAGGAATCCCATCCGGGTCGTTGTCATAGAGAAAACAGATTTGACCGTGTGGCGTGGTAATCTGTCCATAGACACAGCCCTGCCCTTCTTCACGCCAGACCGAGACGCGGCGGTTCAGAAATTGCTCGGTCCCGACAAGATCGCCGCTGCGAATCTCGTAGAATGTAAGCGTTTTGCCGACTGCAGCGTCCAGAAACGCGTCCGGTGTGATGATGCTTTGGGCCATGACCCCACCGGGCAGCAGGGCAGCGCACAGCGCGGCCCTTCGCAAGTGCTTACCAGTTGTCACGGAACCACCGCACTGCGCGTTTGAACGGGCGCGCGGCATAGGTGTCGACTGGGATCTCGAAATCCCACCATTCATCCTGAGGATGGGCCGCAAACAGGCTGAGACCCACGGCAGAAGAGAAAGCAGGGCCTGTCGCTGATTGCGGCAAGCCATGCACACGCAACGGCCGTCCCAGGCGCACGCGCTGCCCAAGAATGCGGGTGGCAAGCCCGTCCAGCCCCATGATCTGGCTACCGCCCCCGGTCAGAACAATCTGTTGGCTTGGCATATGATCGAACCCGGCGGCGTCTAGTCGAACGCGGACCTCTTCCAGAATCTCTTCGACGCGCGGGCGCATGATACCGATCAGTTCGGCCCGGCTGACAGTGCGACGGTCATGTTCCCAGTCGCCCGTATCGCCACCGATATCAATCATATCACGGTCATCGGCCCCGGTTGCATGCACGCCCCCATTAAAGGTCTTGATCCGTTCAGCCACGGCTGCTGGAACGCCCAGACCCATCGAGATATCGCTGGTTACATGATCTCCACCCATACCGACGCAATCCGCGTAGATCATGTGCTTCTTCATGAAGATCGACACGCTGGTTGTACCACCGCCCATGTCGATACAAGCCGCGCCCAGTTCCTGCTCATCCTCAACCAATGCCGAGATGCCCGAGACATAGGCTGAGTTGGCAATACCCGCCAGCTCCAAATCACAGCGCTTGATACAACGCACAATGTTCTGGATCGCTATCGCGTCGACGGTCAGCATGTGCATATCGACCGCAAGGCTCTGGCCCAGTTGCCCACGCGGATCAATCAGGCCTGAACGGTTGTCCAGCGCAAAGTTCACCGGTTGCGCGTGCAGCACCTCGCGCCCCTCGCCGTAATCGGGCACGTCACAGGCATTCAAAACGCGGCCGACCTCGGCTTCGGTCACAAGCTGACCGTCAAGGTCTACCTGCGCGTCCAACCCGTAAGACCGTGGGTTGGCCCCCGAGAAACACGCAATGACGTGATCGACACGAATATCCGCCATCTTCTGCGCTGCCTGCAGTGCGGTACGGATGGCGCGTTCAGTTTCCTGCATGGCGGTGACTTCACCGAATTGCACACCGCGAGAGCGCGTGGTCGCCGCGCCAATGACGCGGAACCCGGTTTGACCGGCCATCGAGCCGATAGTGTTGTCTTCACTCAGCCGACCCGTGCCATCAAAACGTAAAACAAGGCAAGCAATCTTGGAGCTGCCTACATCCAGAATTGCGATGACACCGCGTTGCAATGCCTGCCGCCGCATCTGACGCATGGCGCGTTGGGACTGATAAAGATCGGTCATCATGGTCGTTACTGCCCGTTACTCACGTTCACTTTTGTATTCCACCAGTCTTCGCTGGCGGCTTTGCTCATTCGTATGGTCGGACGCTGGCCAAGGCGCATATCGACCACGGCCACGTCGCGCTCCAGAAGGTCCTGCACTTCGTTGACAGCCAGCACGCGTTCCAGCGCACGCACCGGCCGGTCGGTCGGCAGCATGATGCGCTGGCCGCGGTCCAGAACCAGATCCCAGCGCCGCTCGCCCACGCGCACAAGCCCGCGCACGCGATTGCCCAGACTGCGCGAGGTTTGGAAAAGCTCAAGCGCTTCCGCCACATGGACATCAGCGCCCTTGCCCGCGATCAGCGGAAGACCGATATGGTCCTTGCGCGATGGCGTTTCCTTGACATGAGCGCCGGTCTCATCAAGCAGCTCCAGCCCATCACGGGTGCGCCAAACGATCACGGGTTGTCGTTCGACCACATCCACCTGCAAAATGCCGCCCGGTCGGATACGCACGGTTGCGGATTTCACCGGGTCCAATCCGGTAATCGTGTCGCGCATGTGTTCGACATCCAGATCCCAGGAACTGATCGGGAAATCCAAAGGTACGACCTCGCGAATATCCTCGGACAAACTGGTGCCCGCTCCATCAATGGCCATCAGGTTGACCATGAACTCGGGGCGTTCCTGAATAGAAGTTCGAATGTCAGCGACAAAGGCAGTGACAGCCTCGCGCCGATCTTCCGAGGCGAAGTAAAGCCCAACAGCTGCTGCCGCGGCGCAGATTGGCAGACCTACCTTGACGCCCATGCGAATGCCCGGCGTAAGCATCCAGCGCTGAAGTCGGTAGCTCAGGCGCGACGGTGCAGGATCGCTGCGGCGCGCGGTGCGGCAAAACACCCGCGCCCCACGCAGCCGCAAAAGCGGCTCTGCTTCATGTGTTTCGGTGTCAGCCGATGCGAAATCAGCATCAGGCCCCGCAAGGGGTTTACTGCGATGGATTTCCAGCGAACGGCTGGCGGTCAACGGTCGCATGAGGCGTCCTCCACCATCCAGGCACAAAGCTGGCCGAATGTCATGCCTAGATGGGCGGCCTGTTCGGGGGCCAGCGAGGTTGGCGTCATGCCAGGCTGGGTGTTGGTTTCCAACAGAAACAGCCCGTCCGGTCCCTTGCTATCATCCCAGCGAAAATCCGTACGGCTGACGCCCTTGCAACCCAAAACATCATGCGCGCGCAGAGCGTGATCCATGCAGCGGTCAAAGATGTCCTGCGGGATGTCAGCAGGTAGCACGTGCCACGATCCGCCCGGCTTGTACTTGGCGTCATAGTCGTACCAGCCATCGTCGGTCATGATCTCGGTCACGGTCAGGGCGCGGTCGCCCATCACCGTTACCGTCAACTCGCGCCCTGGCACATATTTCTCGATCATCACATGGTCGGGCATCGCCTCGTCCAGCTGCGGCGGACCATTTGCGTCTTCATGGACGATATAGATACCAACACTGGAGCCTTCGTTGTTGGGCTTGGCAACGTAAGGCGGCTCCATCACGTGAACCTCAATCACCTCGACCTTGGGTGCGATCACGCTGGGCACAACAGGCAGGCCTTCGGACTGGTAAATCTCTTTGCTGCGTTGTTTGTCCATCGCAAGGGCCGAGGCCAGAACGCCGGAATGCGTGTACGGAATCCGCATCCATTCCAGCAGGCCCTGCACACAGCCATCTTCACCCCAGCGGCCATGCAGGGCGTTGAAAACCACATCCGGCTTAATATCCAAAAGGCGCGCATAAAGGTCGGGACCTGCGTCCAGTTCGACCACTTCAAAGCCTTCTCCCACAAGGGCGGCTGCGCATTCGCGCCCAGAGCTGAGAGACACCTCGCGTTCCGCCGAGGGTCCACCCATCAGTACCGCCACTTTGGGGTTTGTCCTGCTCGACATTCCCAACGTGCGCCTCAATGTCCCCGGACCTTATGTGGTGGTCCGTACTGCGTTTATGCCTTTGATCCGTCGCCTGAATTAGCCTGTTATTGGTCTGACGGTTGGGGCTTTATTCTTTCAGCGGATCACCGACCCGCATGATTTCCCACTCTAGCGTGATGCCGCTTGTTTCGTAAACCTTTTTTCGCACCTCTTCGCCCAACCCTTCAAGGTCAGCAGCGGTGGCCGCACCGGTATTGATCAGGAAATTCGAGTGCTTGGGGCTCATCTGTGCACCCCCCAGCGTCGCGCCACGCATTCCGGCGTCATCGATCACTTTCCACGCCTTGAGGTCATGCACATCATCCGCTTGCCCTGTCGAAGAAAACCCTGCCGGGTTGCGGAAAGTCGACCCGGCGCTGCGATCTTTGGTCGGCTGAGTTTCATCGCGCTTCTTAAGCTGCGCTTCCATGCGGGCGTGAAGCTCTGCGGGGTCGCCAGAAGGCCCTTGGAACGTCGCCGAAACCAGAACTGCGCCTTCGGGCAAATCGGACTGACGATAGCGAAAGTTCAAGTCTTCGGGTGTCAGGTGCTGCACCTGGCCTTGCCGCGTGACGATTGTGGCTTTGCGCAAAACATCCGCCGTATAACTGCCATAGCACCCTGCGTTCATCCGCACAGCCCCGCCGATTGAACCAGGAATGGTTCGCAAAAACGTCAGGTCAACCCCAGCATCCGCCGCCTTTCGTGCTACATGAGCATCCAGCGCTGCAGCCCCGGCGATCACAGTGGTGCCGGCGACTTCGATACCGTTGAACCCCCGCCCCAAACGGATCACCACCGCGCGCAAGCCACCATCCCGCACGATCAAGTTCGAACCGACTCCCATTGGGAAGACTGGCACATCTGACGGAAGATCGCGCAAAAACGCTTGCAGGTCTTCGAGGTCGGCGGGTTGAAACAGGTGGTCCGCCGGACCGCCGACACGCAGCCAGGTCAGGTCGTTCAGCGGGCGTGCCGGGGTCAGACGGCCCCGAACTTCGGGCAGACCACTCATGCGTTCGACTTTGCCGCCAGCCCACGCCCGCCGACACCCCCTACGATAACAGCAAGAAGGAAGGGCAGAACCGAGCCGGTCAGCCAGATGAACGGGCCGAATGCCTGTTCTTCTTCACCTGTTCCGACGCCTGCCAACATCACGATCAGGACCAACGCAACAGCTGAAGTCAGACCGATGAGCCAGAGCAACCCTTTCATCCCAATCCAGAGCCCGGCAACGAATCCGGCAACCGCGCCCAGGACCAGCGAGATAAGCGGTAAGTAGGCAAAAGTGGCGATGTCGACCATGGGGCCTCCTGAAAATGGCCGTTACTTGTTGGCCGCCTTCATGCCCTGCATTTTCGCCTTTGTCCAACGGGTGAGGTAAATCACCGGCCAGCGCAGCATCGACATGCCTGCAACAAGAAAAAGCAACCCGATCCAGGGGCCGTTTTCATATGTGACAAAACCCAAAATGGGGATGCCCACTGCGATTAGATAATAGGCGCGGGTCCAATGGTTGTCCTTGCTGGGCAGCATTGCCAGAATATTGGCGGTAAGCCCCCAGAGGGCCGCGAGGGCAAGAGAAAGACTCATTCCATCACCTCACCACGCACCCATTTGCGCCAGTAATACCGGATCGGATTACGAAACATTGAAGCGAACCCACCCAACGCCAAAACCGACCAAACCCAACCATGAACATAGCCCAACCATATGATCAAACCCGGCGCACAGATCAGCAAAAGGATCCCCGGCGGAAATTGCAGGCGCATCGGCAGCATCGCCACAACGGTGGCGCAGATCACCCATAAGGCAGCCATGATCACGGAATAATCCATTTCCCCCTCCGAGGGCAGGCGATAGAAACAACTACGTCAACACACCTTATGGTTGCGCATTAACACGCTGAGATGTCAAACAGCTTGTTTCCTCTGCAACCGCTCTGGAAGCCCGTTAGCCCAGGCACTGATTGTCCCTGCCCCAAGGCAGACGACCATGTCGCCGGGGCGGGCCTGCTCGCGCACCAGACGTTCCAAATCGTTTTCGTCAAAAAGCGCGCGGGCATGGCGGTGGCCGTGGCGGATCAGCCCCTGCACCAGATCATCGCGGCTGGCCCCTTCAATCGGATCTTCACCGGCGGCAAAAACCTCGGCGATGGCCACGACATCCGCATCGTTGAAGCAGGTGCAGAAGTCGTCGAACAGGTTGGACAGACGTGAGTAGCGGTGAGGTTGGTGTACAGCGATGACGCGGCCTTCAGTCGCTTGGCGCGCAGCCTTGAGGACAGCAGCGATTTCGACCGGGTGATGGCCGTAATCGTCGATTATGGTGACACCGTCGACTTCTCCGACCTTGGTGAAGCGGCGGTTGACGCCGCCAAAATTGGCAAGCGCGTCGCGAATCTCAGTCGCTTTCATACCCAGATGGCGGGCAACAGCCACAGCGGACAATGCGTTCGAGACGTTATGGTCGCCAGGCATCGGCAGGGTGCAACCTTCGATCACTTTGTCTTCGTATTGCAGGTGAATGTCGAAATGCGCAACGCCGCTTTTGTAGGTCAGATTCTCGGCCCGCACGTCTGCCTGAGCATTGAAGCCATAGGTGCGCACACGGCGATCCGTGATGCGCCCGACCAAAGCCTGCACCTCGGCATGATCCGTGCAGCAAACGGCCAGACCATAGAAAGGCAGGTTCGAGACGAATTCGTGAAAGCCATCACGCAATTTGTCGAAATCCCCCCAATGCTCCATATGCTCGGGGTCGATATTGGTAACGATGGCGATGGTCGCGGGCAGACGATTGAACGAGCCATCGGATTCATCCGCCTCAACCACCATCCATTCGCCCTGCCCCATGCGCGCATTCGAACCATAGGCGTGGATGATGCCGCCATTGATCACGGTCGGGTCGAAGTCACCCGCCACCATTAGCTCAGCCATCATCGTGGTCGTGGTGGTCTTGCCATGTGTGCCCGCAATTGCGATGTTCGAGCGCAAGCGCATCAACTCGGCCAGCATGTCAGCACGCCGGACAACGGGCAGCCCTTGTGCGCGTGCCTCATCCAATTCCGGATTGCCGGGTTTGATTGCAGTCGAAACAACCACAACCGCAGCGTTTTCAAGGTTTTCAGCCCGCTGCCCGACGAAGATTTCAGCCCCCAAACCCGCCAGCCGATCAGTGATCTTCGATGCCTTCAGGTCCGAGCCCTGCACCCGATACCCCAGATTCAAAAGCACCTCGGCGATCCCGGACATCCCGATCCCTCCGATCCCGACAAAGTGGATCGGTCCTACGTCTTGCGGCAGTTTGGTTGCAGGATTCATGCGGTCTCCTTCTGCGCCAGTTGTTCGACAAGTTGCACCAGACGCTCGGTCGCGTCGGGGGCACCGGTCGAAAGGGCGGCATGGGCCATTTTCTGTGCGGCTTCGGGGTTGGTCAGAACCGTGGTGATTTGCTGCGTCAAGGCGCGAACGTCAAGCGCATTTTCAGGGATCATGATCGCACCGCCCGCCTGCACCAAGCCACGCGCATTGGCGGTTTGGTGGTCTCCGGCAGCGGCGGCAAACGGGACCAGGATCGAGGGTCGCCCAATAACCGAGATATCGGCCACGCTGGATGCACCCGAACGCGAAATGACCAATTGGGCGTCCGACATGCGACGGGGCACGTCTGCAAAAAAGGTCTGAACTTCGGCGCGGATGCCATAATCATTGTAGAACGCCGTCACACGCGCGCTGTCCTCATCCCGGGCCTGATGTGAAACGCGGATGTGGTTACGGATGTTTTCAGGCAAGGCGGCAAGGGCCTCGGGCACCACATCGCTCAGGATACGCGCGCCTTGTGAGCCGCCCATGACCAAAATCGACATCGGATAATCGCCGGGTGGAATGTATCCCGCGGCGGCGCGGTCCAGAACGGCGGCGCGTACCGGATTGCCGGTGTGGACGCCCTGTGCGCCCTGGGGCAGATCGGTTGGCCAGACACCGCATGCAACCTGTGCAACGCGAGTGGCGAACAGCTTGTTCACACGGCCCAACACACCGTTCTGTTCATGGATCATGCGCGGGATTTTCAGCAGCGTTGCCGCGCCCAGCGCCGGGATCGACGGATAGCCACCAAACCCGACAACCACGTCGGGCTTATTGCGCATCATCTGAAACGCCATGCTGGTCACGCCGCCCACGATCTTGGGGCCGACCAGCGCCTTGGCTGCTAAACCGCCGCGCGCAAAGGTGGCCGAGGACACCTCGGTAATCTCGGTCGCATCCGGGAAGGCGCCGGTATAGCGCGCACCGCGTGCATCGGTGGACAGGCGCACGCGCCAGCCCTTGTGCAGCAATGCCTCGGCCAGGGCCTGAGCGGGGAACATGTGGCCCCCGGTTCCGCCAGCCGCAATCAACAAGTAAGGGTTCCCCATTATCCTCGTCCGCGCAGAATATCGCCAAGCTCGCCCTGCGGACGGGTTCGGGTGAAAGCCAACAACATCCCGATGGCAATACCGCCCGCAATCAGCGACGAACCGCCATAGCTGACAAAAGGCAACGTCATGCCCTTGGCGGGCAACAGGCGCACGGCGACGCCCATGTTGATCATCGCCTGAACGCCAAACATACAGGCCAATCCGGTGCCTGCCAGGCGAATGAACATGTCCCGTTCACGCATTAGCCGCAGCAGCGACCGCACGACAATCAGCGCATAGAGCGCGATGATAATCAGCACCAGGATCAAGCCGTATTCCTCAGCCGCGACAGCAATGATGAAATCGGTATGGGCATCGGGAAGCGACCATTTCACCTGCCCTTCCCCGACACCAACGCCGAACAACCCGCCTTCGCGAATGGCGTTGGTGGCATAGCCCAGCTGGGTGGTCGGATCGACCTCTTGGTTCAGAAAGCCATCGATGCGGCGGGCAAAGTGTTCGGAATTTGAATAGGCAAACATACCTGCCAACACCACCGCGCCAGCCATTCCGACCAGTAAAAGCATCGGGGCACCGGCCACGAAATACATCACGCCCCAGCCGAACAGGATCAGGCAGGCCTGACCGAAATCGGGCTGCATCACCAACATCCCTACGATCGACATGCACAGCGCAAAGGACCAGATACGCCCCGGAGGGCCATTGATCTCTTGCGAGGCCGCCAGCAACCATGCGGCCACGACAATGAAACCGGGCTTCAAGAATTCGGACGGTTGCAGAGAGGCAAAGCCCAACGAATACCAGCGGACAGCACCTTTGCCAAAATCGGTTCCGAAGACCGGCAGAAAAACCAGCGCCACAAATGACACCAAAAACCCAAGAACGGCCAGACGCCGCACCAAGGTCGGTGACATCATCGATGTCAGCAGCATCGCAATCAGCGCCAATCCGCCGAAGATGGCCTGACGTTCGACATAATGGAAAGGATCGAACCCGTTGCGTCCGGCCAGCGGCGGCGATGAGGCCAAGCCCAGCAGCAACCCAATGGTAAAAAGGATCAGAACGCAGGACATCGTCCAGCGATCAATTGTACGCCACCACTTCGGTAGAATCGGTTCTCCGCGCTGGTCCTGGACCGCGCCATACACCATCTCAGTCATGAGATACCGCCACTCTCTGCCTCGTTCACGTCCCGTTTTCGGGATCTGTTTGAGAGTCTACAGGGATTTTGGCGTTTGGGCTAGTAGGATGAAGAGCAGCTTTGAAAATCTGTGCAGCAAATAATGGTTCCGTGGTCCTGGGCTGCGCCCAATCGTGAAATAGAGAACCAGAAGGAACACGATTTGATGAGCTGTTGGCACGCACAGGCAAGAGTGGAAAGACGATGGAGCTTAAGAATAATTTAGCGATTGATTGTTCCGCCACTTGCTATCCTATCCAAACAACGCCATCCCCCGCCCATGACCTTCGATACGATCATCCTTGGGGCCGGTGCGGCCGGTATGATGTGCGCAGCCCATTGCGGCGGGCGCGTATTGGTGATCGATCACGCCAAGGCAGCGGGCGAAAAGATCCGCATTTCGGGCGGCGGGCGCTGCAACTTCACCAACATGTATGCAGGACCGGGTAACTTTCTGTCGCAGAACCCGCATTTCTGCAAATCCGCACTGGCGCGCTATACCCAGTGGGATTTCATCGATTTGGTCGGTCGGCACGGCATCGCGTGGCACGAGAAAACACTGGGGCAGCTGTTTTGTGATGGGTCATCGAAGCAGATCATACAGGTGCTGCTGGACGAGATACGCGATGCAGGAGCAGAGCTGTGGGTGCAAACGTCTCTGCGCGATCTGAGCAAGACCGAAAGCGGGTTTGCACTGGAGGTCGAACGCGACGGGCAGCGTCAGCACCTGACCTGCGCCAATCTGGTGCTGGCCACCGGCGGCAAGTCGATCCCGAAAATGGGCGCGACCGGGTTGGCCTATGACATCGCCGGGCAATTCGGCTTGCGCGTGACCGACACGCGCGCCGCGCTGGTACCGTTCACCTTCTCGGATGGTCGATTCAAAGACTTGTCCGGTGTTTCCCTGCCCGCTCGGCTGTCGAACGACCGCACCAGCTTTGACGAGGCGCTGCTGTTCACGCATCGCGGGCTTAGCGGGCCGTCGGTGTTGCAGTTGTCATCCTACTGGTCCGAGGGTGAGGCGATCCGGGTAAACCTTATCCCCGATTTGCCGCTGTTCGATCTGTTGCGGACACAGCGTCAGAGCGGTGGGCGAAAGGCTTTGACAACCGAACTGGCGCGCCATCTGCCGGCCCGGTTGGTAGACTATCTGAGCAAGGTTATTCAGATGTCCGGGAACCTTGCGGATCAGTCAGATGCGAAACTTTCTGAGCTGACCACAGCCTTATCCGAGTGGTTGCTGGTGCCATCGGGAACCGAAGGGTATCGCACGGCCGAAGTCACGCTGGGCGGGATCGATACCGAAGATTTGTCTTCTAAAACCATGGAGGCCAAGGATGTCCCTGGCCTCTACGCGATTGGCGAAGCGGTGGATGTCACCGGCTGGTTGGGTGGCTACAATTTCCAGTGGGCATGGTCGTCAGGCCATGCCGCTGGTGTTGCCATTGCCGCCAAGGATTAACCGACGACGTTATACCCGCGCCCGCGCATACAGTTTCGCACGATCACTTCCTGATTCTGAGTGTTGTTGATCGCGCTTGCACCAGCACCGATCAGCGCACCGGCTGCTGCTGCCCGACCCAGATCACTGGCGCTGTTGTCAATGATTGCAGTGGTTGCCGCAGCACCGGCCGCGCCGATGGCAGCGGCGCCTGCAGTGTTGCTGTCGAGCGTCGGCTGAGATCGCGCCAGCGCCTGACAATTGGCCAGATCGGACTGATAATTAGGCCCTACCGCCCCGTCGATGATCGGGACATAGTTCGCCCCGCTATTGGCGCAGGCTCCGGCCAGCGCAACGACAGGAAGAGCGAAGAAAATTTTGCGTGCAGACATATCCGCTACCTCTTTGTGAACTGAAGGTGACGCAACCTTACTTCCCACAAAGTGTCAATCTGATTGGGAAAAGTCCAGATCAACCGGCAGAGCGTCGCCTTACGTCAGCCGCTTACGCACTTGTTCGGTAAAGTCATCGCCGCGTCGCTCGAAATTGTCATATTGATCGAAACTGGCAGCCGCCGGTGCCAACAACACCGTGTCACCCTCTTCCGCGTCTTCGATAGCTTGCGCTACGGCGGCCTCCATCGTGGTACAAACCAGGGCGTCCGCTTCCAGTTGCATCGCAAAACCAGCCGCTTCGCGACCGATCACGTAAGCTTTGCGCACCTGATCCGCTGCCGTGTTCAGAGCTGCGATACCGCCCTCTTTCTCAAGTCCACCGCAAATCCAGCGGATATTCTTGAACGCGCTCAACGCCTTCAAGGCACTGTCGATATTGGTCGCCTTCGAATCGTTGACGTAAGTAACCCCACCCGCTTCGGCAATGATCTGGCTGCGGTGCGGCAGGCCCGGATAGGACTGCAGCGCATCCTCGATCACGCGCGGGGCAAGTCCCAGCGACCGGCAGGCGGCGTAGGCCGCGCAGGCGTTTTGATGGTTATGCGCACCGGGCAGACCTTTGATCGCGCGCAGGTCGATGGAACCTGCCTGACGCCCCTTGCGGTATTCCGACAAGAAACCTTTGCGAGCAAACACCTGCCACCCCGGACCTGTCAGTTTGCGCGCAACCGAGATACGGATCACCCGGTCATCCGTTGGCCTTTCGGCCAGTTGCACGGCCAGAAACGCACCTTCGATCTCATCAATGCCAATGATTGCGCGGTCTGGCCCGCCTTCGGCAAACAGGCGTCGTTTGGCCGCGAAATAGCCGCCCATGCCGCCGTGGCGGTCCAGATGATCGGGCGAAAGGTTGGTGAACACAGCAACGTCGGGAGTCAACGCACGGGCCAACTCGGTCTGATAGCTGCTGAGTTCCAGCACAACAACCGAACCGTCACCACCCGGATCGATATCCAGAACCCCGCGTCCGATATTGCCTGCCAACTGTGCCTCACGCCCGGCCTCGGTCAGGATGTGGTGGATCAACGCCGCCGTGGTGGACTTCCCGTTCGAGCCCGTCACTGCAATCACGCGCGGCGGCGTGTCGTAGTTGTTCCATTCCGACCCCGCGAAGGAACGGAAGAACAGGCCGATGTCGTTGTCCACCGGCACGCCAGCGTCCAAAGCCGCGGAAACGACCGGGTTCGGTTCAGGATAAAGATGCGGAATGCCCGGTGAGACGATCAGCGACGCAACGCCATCAAACGCGCCGTGTTTGCGCAGATCGACGCAGGTGAACCCCTCGCCTTCGGCAGTTTCACGAGCTGCCGGGTTGTCGTCCCAGCACACAGGCTCGGCCTTGCCAGCACGCAAGGCGCGTGCTGTCGCCAAGCCCGACCGGCCCAGCCCCAGAACTGCAACTTTTTGCCCTGAAAAGCCTTTGACCGGGATCATGTCTTACTTCCTTCGTCTAGCTGTGCCTCAAGCCAATCCGCCCGTTCTTCGACAGGTCGCTTTGGAACAAGGGTGGTCTTGAAACCAAGTTTGGGCAAGCGGTCGCACAAACCCTCATATTCCGCAAGAGCGTCAACAAGATCGTGCTGACGCTGACTGTCTTTCACATAGATTTCAGGCCATGGCGGGAACAGAAAAATCTGACGGTCATAGTCAAGCCGGACAATCCGATCTTTCAAGGCTTTGTCCAGATCAGTGTCAGTACGCTCAAACCAGATCAAGGCGTCCAGCGCCGATCGGTCGAATAGAACCAAACCGTCCGGGGCTTGGGTCATGTCGTTGAAAGCCGTCTCGATGACTTTCCGGCAAAACGCTTCGGTATTTGACCAGGGCAAGGCGGTTCCACCGACCTGCTGTTCCGCGATTACGACTCGGCGGCCGGGTTCTATGACAGTCGCATAGCCGCGCCGCGCCATCTCTTGCAGGAGGGTGGATTTACCGCCTCCTGAACAGCCTGACAGCACAATGCGACGTTTGCTCACCGTACCTTCAGCGTTGCCAGTCCGATCATCGCCAGGATCAGCGAGATGATCCAGAAACGGATGACGATGGTCGGTTCAGCCCAGCCTTTTTTCTCATAGTGGTGATGGATTGGGGCCATGAGGAAAACCCGCTTGCCGGTGCGTTTGAAGTAGAGGACCTGAATGATGACGCTCAACGCCTCGACCACGAACAGACCGCCAACCACGGCCAGAACAAGCTCGTGCTTGGTGGCGACGGCAATCGCACCCAGTGCACCACCCAGTGCCAATGAACCGGTGTCACCCATGAAGACCGCCGCAGGCGGTGCGTTGTACCACAAAAAGCCCAAACCGCCGCCGAACAAAGCAGCCGTAAAGATCAATATCTCACCGGTTCCGGGCACGTAGTGCACGTCCAGATACTCGGTAAAGTCCACACGTCCGACCGCATAGGCAATGATTCCAAGGGTCGTGGCGGCAATCATTGCGGGCATGATCGCCAACCCGTCCAGACCGTCAGTCAGGTTTACTGCATTGGCAGCCCCCACGATCACAACGACCGCGAACGGAATATAGAACAGGCCCAAATTGACCAGAGTGTCCTTAAATACCGGCACCGCCAGCTGGTTCTGCAACGCCTCGGGATGGTGCAAAGATGCCCAGAGCGAGGCCAGAACCGCAATGATAATGCCCAGCGCCAGACGCATCTTGCCCGAAACACCCTTGGTGTTCTGCTTCGACACCTTGGCGTAGTCATCCGCGAACCCGATGGCCGCATAGGCCAAAGTCACAAACAACACCATCCAGACATAGGGATTGTCCCACCGCGCCCAGATCAAGGTCGACGTCACAAGGGCACCTACAATCAGCAACCCACCCATGGTGGGCGTGCCTGCCTTGGAAAAATGTCCCTCGGGGCCGTCATCGCGGATCGGTTGACCTTTGCCCTGTCGCTTGCGCAGAACATTGATCAGGGGTTTTCCGAACAGGAACCCAAAGATCAGCGCCGTCATAAAAGCACCGCCCGCGCGGAAGGTGATATAGCGGAAGAGGTTCCAGAAATCCCCTCCGTCCGACAGGGCGGTCAACCAATACAGCATGACAATACCTTTCTCACACGCGACGTCTGGGCGCGATCACCCATCAAGCGCGCTCCCTTGCCCCATTTTGCGCAGACCGTCAACAATCGTAGCCAGCGCCATGCTGAGAGAACCCTTTGCCAACACCGTGTCGCCATCGCAGATCAATGAGGGCAAGTGTTCGGCCATCTCAGCACTGGTTTCGAACCAGAGCCCGCGCTTGTCATCGGGTAGCGCCTTGTGCATGGCCTGCATCAACGGGCCGATGCAATGCACCTGATTTACTTTCCCCATGGCTGCAACATTCGCCATTTCGGCGTGCATCGCCACTTCCTGCGAGCCCAGTTCCTTCATGTCGCCCAAAAACGCGATGCGGCGGGTACCTTGCGTGGCAGCCAACACGTCCAGCGCGGCCTCCATCGAGGTCGGATTGGCGTTGTAGCTGTCGTCCAATAGTTCGATTTGGCCACCACCAGACAACGGCAAGTTTTCGCGTACGCCGCGCCCCTTGACCGGCGACCACGCTCGCAGTCCCGCGATCGCCTGATCCAGATCGACACCCAGTTCCACGCAGGCCGCCAGAGCCCCAAGCGCGTTCATGGCAAAATGGGTGCCGGCAGAGTTGACCTCAAAGCGGATGAGTTGATCACCAACAGTGGCCTGAGCGTTCACGGCGTTGGACGCTTGCTGCACATCGATCAAACGATAATCCGAAGCCTTGCGGCCAAAATCGACGATCCCCGCCCCGCGGTCCTGGGCACTTTGACGCAGAATTTCTGCGTGCTCGATGTCTGCATTGACAATCGCAGCCCCGCCGGGCTCCAACCCTTCGAAGATCGCCGCTTTTTCATGGGCGATGCCTGCGACCGAAGCAAAAGCTTCCAGATGCACCGCCGCGACAGTCGTGACCAACGCCACGTGCGGACGGGCCTGTTTGGCCAGAGGAGCAATCTCGCCCGGGTGGTTCATGCCGATCTCAATCACGGCATACTCAGTATCGCGCGGCATCCGCGCCAAAGTCAGCGGTACACCCCAATGGTTGTTGTAGCTGGCCACGCTGGCATGGGTCTTGCCTTGGGCTTCAAGAATTTTCGCCAGCATTTCTTTGGTCGAGGTCTTGCCGACGCTGCCCGTGACACCAACTATGCGCGCATCCGTTCGCGCACGGGCCGCCTGCCCCAAGGCTTCGAGACCTGCCTGCACGTCGTCAACGACCAGCAACGGTGCCCCTTCGGGGACACCTTCGGGAATGTGAGAAACCAGCGCAGCCCCGGCGCCTTTTTCCAACGCCTGCGCGACAAAATCATGACCGTCCCGCGCGGCTTTAAGCGCCACGAACAGATCGCCGGGCTGAAGGGTGCGAGTGTCGATCGATACACCATTTGCGATCCAGTCACGCGTGACCTGACC
The DNA here is from genome assembly GCF_013034545.1 of Ruegeria sp. HKCCA5763. Classification (NCBI taxonomy): domain Bacteria; kingdom Pseudomonadati; phylum Pseudomonadota; class Alphaproteobacteria; order Rhodobacterales; family Roseobacteraceae; genus Ruegeria; species Ruegeria sp. HKCCA5763. The sequence goes on along the minus strand of NZ_WQGF01000001.1, from coordinate 237,835 downwards.
GCCTGTCGCTTCAACGGCCTCGGATGCTGTCCAGAGTGTCATGCAACCCTCCCGTCAAGCGCGGCCACAGAAATACTGGCCTGTTCAACGTCATCAAAAGGCAGAACCTGATCCCCTACGATTTGTCCGGTTTCGTGGCCCTTGCCTGCGATCAGCAGCGCATCGCCCTGTTGAAGCGCATTGATGCCGCGCAGAATAGCCTCGGCACGGTCGCCGACCTCGGTCACACTGGCCTGACCTGTGGCCTCAAGCGCACCTTCCATGACGGCTGCACGGATGGTGGCCGGGTCTTCGTTGCGTGGGTTGTCATCTGTTACAAACACGACATCAGCATGGTTCGCAGCCGCCTTACCCATCAGAGGGCGCTTGGTCGCATCACGGTCCCCGCCTGCCCCAACGATGGCGATCAGACGCCCCATAACATGCGGGCGCAGCGCCTTGAGGGCCGTGGCCACAGCATCGGGCGTATGCGCGTAATCCACAAAAACCGTTGCACCGTTGTCGCGCGTAGCTGCCAGTTGCATCCGCCCCCGTACGGTCGTCAGATATGGCAGAGTTTCAAAGACCCGCTCAGGGCTGTCGCCGGCGGCGATGACCAACCCGCAGGCCAGCAAGATATTTTCAGCCTGAAACCCGCCGATCAGATTCAGACGCGTCTGGAAGGTTCGGCCTTGCCAGGAAAAGCGCAGGTCCTGTCCTGTGGCGTCAAACCGCTGATTGATCAGGCATAAATCGGCATCGCCAAGACCAACGGTCAGCACCGATTGGCCTCGCGACTTTGCGATCCGCTGGACCTGCGCGCCCTTAGGGTCACTCAGATTGATCACCGCTGTACCGTCTTGCGGCAACACGCGGTCGAACAGCCCAGCCTTGGCGGCAAAATACGCCTCGAAGGTTTCGTGATAGTCCAGATGGTCCTGAGTGAAGTTTGAAAACCCTGCGGCTGTCAGGTGCACGCCATCCAGGCGGCGTTGCTCCAGGCCATGGGACGATGCTTCCATCGCGGCATGGGTCACATCATTTTCAGCTGCCTCTGCCAGACAGCGATGCAGGGTGATTGGTTCAGGGGTGGTGTGGGCCAGCGGTGCGGTCCATGCACCCTCGACCCCGGTCGTACCGAGGTTGACAGCGGCGTGGCCCAGCTCAGTCCAGATCTGGCGCACAAAGGTGGCAACAGATGTTTTGCCGTTGGTACCGGTGACGGCGACGATGGTCTGCGGTTGTGCTCCAAACCACAACGCGGCTGCACCGGCCAGCGCCTGACGCGGGTCTTCGACCACAATAAGTGCCGCGCCTGATTCAGAAAGCTCGGCTTCGGCGATCTGGGCCCCTTCGGCATCTGTCAGGATCGCGGATGCTCCCATTCGAAGGGCGTATTGGGTGAACTCCCCTCCATGCACCCGCGTGCCGGGAAGGGCCGCGAACAGGAAGCCGTCTTTCACTTCACGGCTGTCAACAGCCAAACCTGTGATGTCGGGGTTTGCGCCCCCGCGCGCGGTCAGGGCCAGTTGGTTGAGTTTCTTTGTCCTTGTGCCCATGACCCACCTCTTGCCGGACAGCCTAGTTTGAGGTCAGCGTTATAGCAGCGCCCGCCTCAGGCTCAAGCCGAGGACGCAGGCCCAGCAAGGGTGCGACGCGACCAATAAGTTCGGCGGCAACAGGCACGGCGGTCCAGCCCGCAGTGCGGCGCTTTTCGCCATATGCCAGGATCGAAGGTTCGTCCAATGTGACGATCAGAACGTATTTCGGATCATAGGCCGGAAAGATCGTCGCGAAGGTCGCTATGACTTTGTCATCGTAATACCCGCCACGCGGCTTTGGCTTGTCCGCTGTGCCGGTTTTGCCAGCCACGTCATAGCCTTTGACCTCAGCAAAGCTGGCGGTGCCGTCTGTCACCACTTTACGCAACATTTTCTGGGCCTGGCTTGCGGTGTTTTCCGACATGACCCGAGGGCCGTATTGCGGGCCGTTTTTCCGCAGAATGGTCGGGCTGACATAATGCCCGCCATTGGCAATGGCCGCATAACCGGCCGCCAGATGCATCGGGCTGGTCGACAGACCATGACCGTAGGAAATGGTTACAGTGCTCAGTTCACCCCATTTTTTGGGCTTGAGCGGTACGCCACCTTTGGCCTCGACAATTTCAAACGGTGTTGGATCGAACATGCCCAACGTGTTCAGGAAATCCTGCTGTCGCTGCGCACCGATCTGCAACGCCAAACGGCCCGTACCCCGGTTCGAGCTGTGTACGATCACGTCCGCAACGCTGATCTTGCCGTAATTCTTGCCGTTGAACTCTCCGATCGGAAAACGACCGATCTTCATAGGGCCCGACGTGTCGATGATGGTATTGGAATTCACAAGCCCCAGTTGCACGGCCTGCGCTGCAGTGAAAATCTTGAAGACCGAGCCCAGTTCATAGACACCTTGTACATAGCGGTTGAACAGTGGGCTGTCTGATGGATCAAACCCCGAGGTCGGCGGGCGCGGGCGGTCATTTGGATCAAACGAGGGCAGCGACGCGGCTGAGACAACCTCACCCGTGTGTGCGTTCATCAGAACGGCCGAGGCCCCCTTGGCGTTCATGATCTTCATACCGCCATAGAGCACCTGTTCCACAGCCGCCTGGATGGTCAGGTCCAGCGACAATTGCAGCGGCTTGTTGCCGTTGGCCGGGTCACGCAGATAGTCGTCGAACTGTTTCTCGACACCTGCAACACCAATTACTTCGGCGGCACTGACGCCCTCACGACCAAAGCCGGACCCGCCCAGAATATGCGCGGCAAGCTTGCCGTTGGGATAAAGGCGCATTTCACGTGGGCCAAAAAGAATCCCCGGATCGCCGATGTCGTGCACGGCTTGCTTCTGTTCGGGTGAGATGCGTTTTTTGATCCACAGGAACTTACGCTTGCCGGTGAAGTCCTTGACCAGACGCTCTTTGTCCAGATCCGGGAAGATTGCCACCAACTGATCTGCGGCGGCGATCGGATCGATCATCAGGGGCGGCTGCGCGTATACCGAATAGGTGTCCAGATTTGTTGCCAGGATGCGCCCTTCGCGGTCAACGATATTGGCGCGCTGCATGGCAATGGTCGCACCCGGCGCACTTGCTACTGGCTCCTGCGCCTCGGACGTGGCCAGCATACCCATGCGGGCACCAACAACCGAGAAAGCGCAGAAGAAGAAGAAGCCCAGCACCAACAGGCGCCCTTCGGCGCGGGCGCGGGCGCGGTCTTTCATATCCTCGTGGCGTTTGCGGATGTTTTCCCGTTCAATCGCCTTTGGATTTTCACCTCGGGCGCGAGCATCAAGAATTCGGGCCAGGGGGCGCAGAGGCGTGCGTGTCATGGAATCTGCACCTCGCCCAACGCCTTAATGTCAGTGATGGCCTGCAACTCAATCGGATCAACGATGGGCAGATCGGGGTCTTCGGCATAGGCAATCTGATCGGCACGCCCAAACTGCTCCGCCCGCAGCGGCAACAGTCCCAGACGCTCAAAGTTCAAATCTGCCAATTCGCGCAGTCGGTCAGGGCGGTTCAGATAGGCCCATTCCGCGTTCAAAACGGCCAGCCGTACCTGCGCCATGCCAATCTCGCGCTGGAGTTTCTGCGTTTCTTTAACCACCTGTTGGGTGCGGTAGTTTTCCTGATAGGCCCACAGCGCCAATCCAAAAACGGACAGAGCGGTCAACACATACAAAATACTCTTCATTTTGCCCTTCCCCCCAGTTGCGGCATCCCTATGGCGCGGGCCTCAATTTCCCCTGCCGGTGCCTCAGTTCGGATTGCCACGCGCAGTTTGGCCGAGCGCGCACGCGGGTTTTCCTGCAATTCCAGCTCATCCGGGCCTACGGCCTTACGGGTCTTCAGCGTGAATTGCGGCTGATCCTGCTCGATTTCAGGCGCGTAACGGTTCGCACGCCCTGTCTTACCCGCGCGGGATTGAAAGAACCGCTTGACCATCCGATCCTCTATGGAATGGAAGGTCACAACGGCCAGTTGCCCGCCAGGCTTTAATGCCCTTTCCGCGGCCATCAATCCCTGAAACAGCTCTTCATATTCGGCATTGACCGCGATCCGCAGCCCTTGAAAGCTGCGTGTCGCCGGGTGCGATTGCCCGGGCTTGGGGCGCGGCAGGCAGGACTCGATGATCTCGGCCAAACGCAGGGTCGTAGTGATTGGTTCTTCGCTTCGCGCCTTCACGATGGCCTTGGCGATCCGACGGCTCGCGCGTTCCTCACCGAAATGGAACAGAATATCCGCCAATTGCGCCTCGGTCGCCTCATTCACCAGATCGGCGGCGCTTTCGCCTTCCTGACTCATGCGCATGTCCAAGGGGCCGTCTTTCATGAAAGAAAACCCACGCTCGGCCTGATCCAGCTGCATCGAAGACACACCAAGATCCAGCACCACACCATCCAGATCCTGCGCGTATTCGTCCATCCGCGAGAACACACCGGGCTGCATCACCAACCGGTCGCCATACTCTCCTGCCCAATCAGCGGCCATTTCAAAGGCCAGCGGATCACGGTCGACGCCAATCACCTTGTCTGCCCCTGCATCCAGCAACCCGCGCGTATATCCGCCTGCCCCAAAGGTGCCATCCAGCCAAACACCCGATACCGGAGACACTGCGGCCAGCAGTGGGCGCAGCAGAACAGGGATATGGGGTTTATCGGAGGGAGGGACAGCGCCGGACATGCCGTCACGCGTCCCCGATGCCATCGAGGTAGACCATCGGGTCGAAATCGTCGGGCAGATCGTCCATCCACTCTTCAGCCTTGGCCAGTTCTTCAACATTGTAGGTTTCGGGCTTCCAGATCTGGAAGGTGTCACCCGCGGCGATAAAGAAGGCCTCATTCTCAAGGTCAATCTTGTTGCGCAGCTTGGCAGGCAAGACCAGACGTCCGGTTTCATCCACGTTTGTCGGGAAGGACTGACCGTGGAACATGCGTTGCAGCATCTTACGCTCCATCGACCCACGTGGCAGAGCGTCGATTTTGGCGTCAACCTCGTCAATCGCCTGCATCGTATAACATTCAAGGTATTTGCGGCGGTGGTCGCCGTAGACGATCACAAGCTCTGGATTGTCACCGGGCTGCCAGTTGGGATCGGACGCTTCAAGCACACGGCGAAACGAGGCCGGGATCGAGACCCTGCCCTTCGTGTCCACCTTATGGTGGCTTTCACCTCTAAACCTGCGCGCCAAGACGACTGTCCCTTTCGCTTGCGCCCCACCTCAAAATTCACGTTCCCCCCGATGAAAAACGGCGAGTTGATCTGCTGCCACTGATCAACCCGCCGCATTGACCCGCTTTGCGGGATGTCCAGCTGCACGCGCCACCTGGGGGGATGTCTGCTCGCCCGCGCGCCGGATCTCTTGGTTGATGAAAGCGAGATGCCTGTATGAAACCTGATTAGTATTTTTGGTTCGGGGTCGTTTGGTGCCCCTGCTGCCTCGTCCTCATCGGATGTACAAGGGATGCCATGGGAATTCATGGAAATCAACAGGAATTTTTCCAACCGTGTTGCATGAAACACGGCTTCGACATGACCAAATGTGGAAGATTCGCCACCAAGGCACTACAAATAGAAAATTTTAAATTTGAACATCAATATATAGACAAATGCTCGATGGAAAAAATTTCCCACGTTTTCCCGTTTTTTCTGAAGTTTTCGCTTAGGCTGGATTTTTTGGCTCGCTGCGGACAGTCGTCACATCGAATCGTAACTCAAAAAAACTAGAGATTTAGGCCGCGATTCCCCGCTCAAACCAGAACCGCCCATAAATTCCCGTAAGCTGACCCAGCTCAAGCAAGGAAGCGGGGCTTGGGTCCCGCTCCACCCCAGAAACCCGGAATCATCAAGACGACGCCACCTCGCTAAATGTCATTCCAGGGATCCACCGAAACGTCAGGCACTGGCTGTCCACGATATAAGTCGCACAAATTCGCGCCGAATGCGCTCAATTCAAAGGCAGGCCACAGCAGCGCCTTTTTCAGGCCTTCAAAGGCACCCCATGGTAAAACCTATATTTTAAAGGTGTATATCTCTGTGTCGGGAAAAACCAAACCAATCTATGCATTTGCTGCATAGCAGCATTGATGAAGTGACCCATTGTGCAATTGCAGCATTTGCCTATCTTCAGGCTCAAGCAAACGCCGAATGACATCGGTAACGCAAGACAGACGGATGATGAAAATGGCAATCGCAAGCACACATACAGCCCCCAAGAGCGCACCGGCGTTCGGATTGAGCACACTGGTCGAAACCGCCAAGACCCGCTTTGCACGCTATCGCATGTACCGTCAGACTGTGAATGAACTGTCCAGCCTGTCGAACCGCGAACTGGCCGACCTGGGCCTGCACCGTTCGATTATCCGCCGGGTCGCAATGCAGGCGGCAGAAGACAACACCGCGCGTTAAGCGCACCAGAGATACCGAGATCAGGCCCTTCCTCCTCCCATTAGGGTCTGTAATCAGCGGCAACGTCTTTCCTCCTCCCTGACGTTGCCGCACCCTATACCGGCCTCAAGATGCCGGAACGTGATACATCGAGGCTCTCCTCCTCCCTGCCTTGATGTTGAAAGCGCGCGGCGAGGTCGTCCTCCTCCCTGACGTCGCCGCGTCTTCCCCATACCGGGCTCAAACCCGGGTTCGTATACATCAGGGCTCTCCTCCTCCCTGCTCTGATGTTGACAAGACGGCGGTTCCCTCCTCCTCCCTGGGAACCGCCGTTTTTTGTTTTTCTGACACTGGTGTAAGATGGCCCTCTGATTTCTGATCCGGAGGACGCCATGGCCGCCTATTTCATCGCGCAGATCGACATCCACGACCCGGATGGGTATCAGGATTATCTGGCGGGGTTCATGCCGATCTTTGATCGTCACGGCGGCCGTTTGCTCACCGTTTCTTCCAAACCGGTCGAACGTATCGAAGGCGATTGGCCGGAAGGTGGAATTGTGCTGATGGAGTTTCCGGACCTTGCCGCAGCGAAAGCCTGGAAAGATGACCCCGACTACATCGCACTGGCAACGATCCGACAGGCCACGGCATCGACCAATCTGGTTCTTGTTGAAGGATTATGATGCCTTAGAACGGAACGTCATCTTTGTTGGTCAGGAATCGTGACACCACTTTCTTGGTGCCCGCCTTATCGAAATCGACCTCGACCTTATCGCCCTCGATACCGATGACCGCGCCATAGCCGAATTTCTGGTGGAAAACGCGCTCACCCAGCGTGAAGCTGGCCAGGGCGGTGGCGTCGATCACCGTGTTCCGACTTTCGCGGGGTTGTGACATGCCATATTGCCCCTGCCGCGCTTGCATCCGTTTCCAGCCCGGTGAGTTATAGACATTGGCTTCGGCTGCGCGGGATTCGATTCCCGCTGTCTGGTGCCCGCCGCCATAGAGGCCGGGAGGAGTCAGAACCTCTACATGCTCTTCCGGCAATTCGTCGATGAAACGCGAAGGCATCATCGATTGCCAACCTTTGAAGTCACCCGAGAATATCAACCTATTTGAAGCAAACGAAATTGTGCAGACTTCCTCCGCTCGAGTGATACCGACATAAGCTAGGCGTCGTTCTTCCTCGAGCCCCTTCAACCCAGCTTCGTCCATTGAACGCTGTGATGGGAAAAGTCCCTCTTCCCACCCAGAAAGAAAAACGGCAGGATATTCCGAACCCTTGGATGCATGAAGGGTCATTATGGAGACCTTGGGCTCGTCACCGTCCTGCTCGTTATCCATTACTAGACTGACATGCTCCAGAAACCCTTGCAGGTTTTCAAACTCACCCAAGTGGTTGACCAACTCCTTAAGATTTTCCAATCGCCCGGCAGCCTCGTGATCGCGGGGCTTACGTGGCGGCCTCGGGTCCATCGTCAGTTCTTCATCGGAAAGAGGTTTTAGGAAGCTTTCTGTGTAACCACTTTCGTCAAGAATGATCTGAGCCAACTCGACGTGTGACAACTCAGGGGTGCCATATCGGACCGGTCCGGTTGCGTCATCAATCACGGAGTCATCGTCAATTTCAATCGTCGGACCACGCGTCAAAGCATTCCAGCGCGCAAGTCCTTCAACTAGTTCCCGCAAAGATGCAGCGCCTTTCCCCTTGATCAAACTTCTGTCAACCGCGATACGTGCGCTTTCGACCAGAGATTTACTTTCTTCCCGAGCGATGCGTTGGATAGTTTGCTGAGCCTTCTCCCCTAAACTACGTTTCGGTGTGTTTACGATTCGCTCAAATGCCAAATCATTGTCAGGACTAACCACGACTCGGAAGTAAGCAATAGCATCTCTTATTTCCAATCTGCGGTAGAAAGGCACGCCACCAATAACTCTGTAGGGCATGCCGATTTTCAGAAACCTATCCTCAAGCACTTTCATTTGATGGGTGGCTCGGACCATTATCGCGATTTCTTCAAGCTCGAAAGGCCTCATACCGCGCGTGCCAGTTTGCATTGCGTCGATCTCTTCGCAAATCCAGCGCGCTTCCTCTTCAGCATCCCAATGGCCGATCAGGTTGACCTTGTGGCCGTCTTCGGCGTCGGTCCAGAGCTCTTTGCCCAGCCGGTTTTCGTTGCCTCGAATGACGTTCGATGCAGCTGCTAGAATATGCGGGGTCGAGCGGTAGTTCTGCTCCAGCCGCACCACATAAGCGCCCGGGAAATCCTTTTCGAACCGCAAGATGTTGCCCACTTCGGCCCCGCGCCAGCCGTAAATCGACTGATCGTCGTCCCCCACACAACATATATTTTTGTGCCCACCGGCCAGCAGTCGCAGCCACAAATATTGAGCAATGTTGGTGTCCTGATACTCGTCCACCAGAATGTAGCGGAACCAGCGCTGGTATTGCTCCAACACGTCCGGATGGGTTTGGAAGATCGTGACCATGTGCAGCAGCAGGTCACCGAAATCTACCGCATTCAACTCTCGCAGGCGCGTCTGGTATTGAGCGTAAAGCTCGATGCCCTTGTTGTTGTAGGCCCCGGCATCGGCAGAAGGCACCTTGTCCGGTGTCAGCGCGCGGTTTTTCCAATCGTCGATGATACTGGCCAGCAAGCGCGCAGGCCAACGCTTGTCATCTATGTTCGCCGCCTGAGTAAGCTGTTTCAGCAGTCGCTTTTGATCATCGCTGTCCAGGATCGTGAAGTTCGATTTCAGATCGACCAATTCCGCGTGACGGCGCAGCAGCTTGACACAGATCGAGTGGAACGTGCCCAACCACGGCATCCCTTCGGCAGGCTGGCCCAGCAAGCGACCGACACGCTCTTTCATCTCACGCGCGGCTTTGTTGGTAAACGTCACCGAAAGAATCTCATTCGGACGGGCCCGTGCCGTGTTAAGCAAGTGCGCGATCCGGGCCGTCAGAGCCTTGGTTTTGCCCGTCCCTGCCCCAGCCAACATCAGAACCGGGCCATCCAGATGTTCGACCGCCTCCCGTTGCGCCGGGTTCAGCTCATCCAGATAGGGCGAAGGGCGCACGGCCATTGCCCGCGCCGACAGCGATGCGCCCTCGAAGGCGTCCATTTCGTCAAAACTGCTCATGGATCCAAACTACGCTGGATCAGCCCGGAGGGAAAGAGTTTGTTCACGGCTTGTTCACAGGCTTTTAACACTTCTTTTTGCATTAATTCGAAACAAAGAAACGACTATCGCCGCTCAAAAGTTAACCCACTGTCAAACTCAGGGCCGGATGCTGATCCCATTGCTGTGGGAGCGGGAAAGATGGAACAGACGAATCCGACGACAGGATCATCGCGTTTGAAAATGGTGGGTGCGGGCCTGATGCTGGTCGTTCTGACGGTAGCAGCCGGTTGGGGCATCTACGCGGTCCCGGCACCGGTGGTGGATCGCATGCTGGAAGCAGACCTGCGCAAAAGCGCCGTGCGGCTGAGCCGTCAGGTCGAAAGCAATTTAAGCAGTCTGGAGGCGACATTCCGCGATCATTCGCTCAGCCCGCATGACCAGGATTTTCTGAATCTGTTGCCAGAAACCTCGGACATCTACCGGTTCAAACTGTTCGATGCATCAGGCAACGTATTTTGGTCGACCCGCAGCAGTGACGTTGGCTCGGTGAACACAAAACCTTACTTTAAGTCTGTCGTTGCCGCCGGCGGCCTTTATTACAAACACGAAGAGAAACCTATCACGGAAATTGACTCCTTTGACCCCGATCCCCGCGGGAATAAGGGGCTGAACAGCCGTCATGTCGCCGAGGTCTATACACCGATTATCAAAGATGCGACGTTTCTGGGGGCAATCGAATTCTATTCGGACATCACGGACCTAAGGAATCTGTTCATCACTCGGGTGCGCTTGTCTCTGGCTATCCTCAGCGGAGTGGCGTTGCTGGCCCTGACAACTGTGATCCTGATTGTCCACCGCACCAACCTGCGTCAAGTGCGCGACCTTCGCAAACGAGCCGTGAAAGAGCGGGAATTGATGGACGAACAGCTGCGCTTGGCCCGCGAAGTACGCTTGCTGGGTGAGTTGAATGAATGGCTGCAATCCAGTCGATCGCTGGATGAGCTGTTCGATATGGTGTCACGCTTCATGACCCACATCCTGCCCGAGGCAGAGGGCAGCGTTTATGTCTATTCCAACTCTCGCGATGTTCTGGACGGTTGCGCCAGCTGGAATGGCGGCACGCACAAGTCGCATATTCACCCCGAAGGCTGCTGGGGATTGCGGCGTGGACGCACCTATGAATTCGGCGCATCCGAGATCGACTTTGTCTGTGAACACGCCGAACCGCATGATGGGCGACCCTATTTCTGTTTTCCCATCCTCGCGCATGGCGAAACCGTCGGCCTGCTGCATCTTAGGGCGCTTGCCGGGCGTGACGCATGTTTTCACAAAAGTCGTAAACTCGCGCAGCTGTGCGCCGAGCAGATCAGCATGGCCATTGCCAACGTCAGAATGCGCGATCAATTGCATGACCAATCGGTACGCGACCCTCTGACTGGCCTATTCAATCGTCGTCACTTGACGGAAACGCTACGCAAGTCGATCAGCCGCAGCCAAAAGACCGGAGCGGCGCTGAGTCTGATCGCCGTGGACGTGGATCATTTCAAAAAGTTCAACGACACGCATGGGCACGACGCAGGTGACATGGTCTTGCGTGCGGTTGGGGCCGCGCTGGAACAGGGCTGCGACCGCGACGAGGTGGCCTGCCGCATCGGCGGTGAAGAATTTATGTTGATCCTACCCGACAACACCCCCGAAGACGCTGTGACCCGCGCAGAGCAGCTGAGACAGGCAGTCGAAGCCGTCACCGTCCGCTATGGCGAAAAGGCCTTGCCCCGCATCACCATCTCGGTCGGGGTGGCGCATTACCCGAAGCACGGAACCATGCCACAGGATCTGATGCGCGCGGCCGACGATGCGCTTTATGCGGCCAAGGACAAAGGGCGCAACCAGGTTGAGGTAGCCAGCGAAACCCAGAATCAGGTCAAGCGACCCCTCGCCAAAGGCAAACAGACCCACCCGGACGCGGCCTAATACCCTTGCCGAATCACGCTTCGGGTCGGATCAATCCGCATGGACCTGCACAGCACCTTTCCCGGTATACCGGATTTGAAACGTCACGCGCGCCGCCGCCTGCCGCATTTCGTATGGGAATATGTCGAAAGCGGTACGGGGGCGGAAACGACTCTGACACGAAATCGAAAGGCGCTGGATGACGTCCGCCTTTCGCCCTCGATCCTGCACGGCGAACTGGAATTTGATACATCGAGGACCTTACTGGGCCGTGATTACCCTTTGCCATTTGGAATAGCGCCGATCGGGATGTCCGGGTTGGTCTGGCCCGACGCGGAGCGCCTGTTGGCTCAGGCAGCCGCGGAGGAAGGGATTCCATATGCGCTGTCCACCGTGGCCAGCCAAAGCCCTGAGGACCTGGCACCACACCTGGGACCAAACGCCTGGTTTCAGCTTTACCCGCCGCGCGACCCAGACATTCGCAAGGATATGTTGGGTCGGGCGCATCAGGCCGGGTTTCGAACCCTTGTGCTGACTGTGGATGTCCCAGTAGCCTCACGCAGGGAACGACAAACCCGCTCGGGCCTGAGGCAGCCACCAAAGCTGACGCCGCGTTTGCTGGCACAGATTGCGACAAAGCCCGCTTGGGCCATGGGTATGCTGCGCAATGGCGTGCCGCATATGCGCACTCTGGACAAGTATATCGAAGATCCGGGCGATCTGCCGCCGACGGCCCATATTGGGTACCTGTTGAGGACATCACCGGGGTTGGACTATGTATCGTGGCTGCGCGATCATTGGGACGGAGGCTTTGTGGTCAAAGGCATCTTGCGTCCCGAAGATTCTGACAGACTGGAACGGGTGGGTGTGGACGCCCTGTGGGTCTCGAATCACGGAGGTCGCCAATTTGACGCAGCCCCGGCCAGCATTGAAGCTCTTCCAGCTATTCGCGACGCCACCAATTTACCGCTAATATTTGACAGCGGTATCGAAAGTGGCCTGGATGTACTGCGCGCGCTTTCCCTAGGCGCCGATTTTGTCATGCTTGGGCGCGCTTTTTTGTACGGGTTGGCGGCACTTGGCCCTTGCGGCCCCGCGCATGTCATCGATGTTCTGAGACAGGATCTGCACGCAAATATGGGTCAGATGGGTCTGGCGGCACTGTCTCAAATTGAGAGATGATGTTAATAATTTGATGCTGCAGCGCGGCATGCGTATAAGGCTACAGCGGCCAAAGGGCGTTTGCGAGCGGTAACATGCCGGTTCTACCCAGAAGAACGGATATACCTGCGCGTATTGTTCGCCCAATAACACGCCCAAACACATAAAGACCGGGACTTAATATGACAGACTTCACCAAGATCCTGATCGCCAACCGCGGCGAGATTGCCATTCGCGTCATGCGCGCAGCGAACGAGATGGGCAAACGCACTGTTGCTGTCTTTGCCGAAGAGGACAAGCTTGGCCTGCATCGTTTCAAGGCCGATGAGGCCTATCGCATTGGCGAAGGCATGGGCCCGGTTGCTGCATATCTGAGCATTGACGAGATTATCCGCGTGGCCAAGGAGTGTGGCGCGGACGCGATCCATCCGGGCTATGGCCTGCTGTCCGAGAACCCGGATTTCGTGGATGCCTGTGTGCAGAACGGGATCACCTTTATTGGCCCCAAAGCCGAAACCATGCGCGCCCTGGGAGACAAAGCCAGTGCGCGGCGTGTGGCGATTGAGGCTGGCGTTCCGGTCATCCCCGCAACCGAAGTGTTGGGTGATGACATGGACGCGATCCGGGCCGACGCCGCCGAGATCGGTTATCCGCTGATGCTCAAGGCCAGCTGGGGCGGTGGTGGTCGGGGTATGCGCCCGATCGAGTCCGAGGACGAATTGGAAGAAAAGGTGCTGGAAGGCCGTCGCGAGGCCGAAGCCGCCTTTGGCAATGGTGAGGGCTATCTGGAAAAGATGATCACCCGCGCCCGCCACGTCGAGGTTCAGATACTGGGCGACAAGCATGGTGAGATTTATCACCTTTATGAGCGTGACTGCTCGGTCCAGCGCCGCAACCAGAAGGTGGTCGAACGCGCCCCTGCCCCATACCTGTCCGAAGAGCAGCGCGCTGAGATCTGTGAACTGGGGCGCAAGATCTGCGCCCATGTGAACTATGAGTGCGCGGGCACTGTCGAGTTCCTGATGGATATGGAAACCGGCAAGTTCTACTTCATCGAAGTGAACCCGCGCGTGCAGGTGGAACACACTGTCACCGAGGAAGTCACCGGTATCGACATCGTTCAAGCACAGATTCTGATCGCTGAAGGCAAGACCCTGGCCGAAGCCACCGGCGCTGCCAGCCAGGCGGATGTGCATCTGAACGGCCATGCGCTGCAGACCCGGATTACGACCGAAGACCCACAGAACAACTTCATCCCCGACTATGGCCGCATCACCGCCTATCGCTCAGCCACCGGCATGGGCATTCGTCTGGATGGCGGCACCGCCTATGCGGGCGGGGTGATCACGCGGTATTACGACTCGCTGCTGACCAAGGTGACGGCCAAGGCCCCGACGCCTGAGGCCGCGATTGCCCGCATGGACCGCGCCCTGCGTGAATTCCGCATTCGCGGTGTCAGCACAAATATCGACTTTGTCATCAACCTGCTGAAACACCCGACCTTCCTGTCGAACGAATACACCACCAAGTTCATCGACACGACACCCGATCTGTTCGCGTTCAAGCGCCGCCGCGACCGGGGCACCAAGGTTCTGACCTATATCGCGGACATTACGGTGAACGGGCACCCCGAGACCAAGGATCGCCCCGAACCGCGCGCCGACTTGAAAGAGGCCAAACCCCCCGCGCAAAAGGCCGAACCACAAATGGGCACCCGCAACCTGCTGGAGCAAAAGGGCCCGCAGGCCGTGGCCTATTGGATGAAGGCGCAGCGTCAACTGCTGATCACCGACACCACCATGCGCGACGGGCATCAGTCACTGCTGGCGACCCGGATGCGGTCGATCGACATGATCAAGGTTGCTCCGACTTATGCGGCCAACCTGCCGCAGTTGTTCAGTGTAGAATGTTGGGGCGGCGCAACGTTCGACGTCGCCTATCGGTTCCTGCAGGAATGCCCGTGGCAGCGTTTGCGCGACCTGCGCGAAGCGATGCCGAACCTGATGACCCAGATGCTGCTGCGTGGAGCAAACGGGGTCGGCTACACCAACTACCCCGACAACGTGGTGCAGGAATTCGTACGCCAGGCGTCCAAGAACATTGATGTCTTCCGCGTGTTCGACTCGCTGAACTGGGTTGAGAACATGCGTGTGGCGATGGACGCTGTCGTCGAGAACGGCAAGATCTGCGAAGGCACGGTTTGCTACACGGGCGACATCCTTGACCCGGATCGGGCCAAGTACGACCTGAAGTATTATGTCGGCATGGCGAAAGAGCTGCGCGACGCAGGTGCGCATATCCTTGGCCTGAAAGACATGGCGGGTCTGTTGAAACCGGCCTCGGCCAAGATCCTGATCCGCGCGCTGAAAGAAGAGGTCGGCCTGCCGATCCATTTCCACACCCATGACACCGCCGGTATCGCCAGCGCGACCATTCTGGCCGCGTCCGATGCGGGTGTGGACGCCGTGGACTGCGCGATGGACAGCTTCTCGGGCAACACGTCACAGGCAACGCTGGGCACCGTGGTCGAGGCCCTGCGCCACACCGACCGCGACACCGGGTTGGACATCAAGGCAATCCGCGAGATCAGCGACTACTTCGAAGCGGTTCGCGGTCAGTATGCGGCCTTCGAATCCAGCCTGCAGGCCCCGGCGTCCGAGGTCTATCTGCACGAGATGCCCGGGGGTCAGTTCACCAACCTCAAGGCGCAGGCGCGTAGCCTGGGTCTGGAAGAGCGCTGGCACGAGGTCGCCCAGATGTATGCCGACGTAAACCAGATGTTCGGTGACATCGTAAAGGTGACACCCTCATCCAAGGTTGTTGGCGACATGGCGCTGATGATGGTCAGCCAAAACATGACCCGCGAACAGGTCGAGGACCCGGCAACTGACGTCGCCTTCCCCGACTCGGTCGTGGACATGATGCGCGGCAATCTGGGTCAGCCTCCGGGTGGGTTCCCCGACACCATCATCAAGAAGGTGCTGAAGGACGAAGCCCCCAACACAGAACGCCCCGGCAAGGACGTGCCTGCGGTTGATCTGGAAGCCACCCGCGCCGAACTGTCCAAGCAGCTGGAAGGCAAAGACGTCGATGACGAGGACCTGAACGGCTATCTGATGTATCCCAAGGTGTTCCTGGACTACATGGGACGTCATCGGATCTATGGCCCTGTCCGAACTCTGCCTACACGCACCTTCTTCTACGGCATGGAGCCGGGCGAAGAGATCACGGCTGAGATCGACCCCGGCAAGACGCTGGAGATCCGCTGTCAGGCGATAGGCGAGACCGATGAAAACGGCGAAGTCCGCGTGTTCTTTGAACTGAACGGCCAACCCCGTGTCATCCGGGTACCGAACCGGATGGTCACATCAAGCACCCAGGCGCGGCCCAAGGCTGAAACCGGCAACCCCGATCACGTCGGCGCGCCAATGCCGGGGGTCGTGGCAACGGTTGCCGTAACTGCGGGACAAGAGGTCAAGGAAGGCGACATGCTGTTGACCATCGAGGCGATGAAAATGGAAACCGGCATCCACGCCGAACGCGACGCAAACGTCAAAGCCGTTCACGTGCAACCAGGCGGCCAGATCGACGCAAAAGACCTGCTCGTCGAACTGGAATAAGCCGTCGAACCAGCTAAAGTTCAAAGGGCCGTGCGGGAAACCGTGCGGCCCTTTTCAATGCTGGAACGGAGACAGACCATGCTTGCAATCACACCGATCTACGCGGCCCTGATCGCAATCCTGTACGTAGCGCTCAGCGTCAAAGTGATTCTACAGCGCCGTAGCGACAAAATCTCGGTCGGAGATGGCGGCAGCAAACTTATGATCAAGGCGATACGCACGCATTCCAATTGCGCCGAATACGCACCCATCAGCCTTTTGCTGATCGCAATGGTAGAGTTGCAAGGCGCAGGTAGCCTGACGTTACACGTGTTGGGCCTGATGCTGTTGGCCGGGCGTCTGTTGCACGCATACGGTTTTGGCAGAACGCCGCAGATCGTCATTCTGCGACAGCTTGGAATGGGGCTGACGTTCACAGCAATATTGGTAACCGCGATCGCGAATCTGGTCCTGGCCCTCTGACTGTAGGCGGGGTTTATCCCGCCAACACCAGCGTTTCGACCAGTGGCGCGCGCATCAGGACTGGGTCGACCTCGACCACCTTGTCCTCAACCCGTGCGCATAGCATCGTGGTCAATATGATCAGCGCGGCCAACAGCGCCATTTTCATATCAGCTATACGTGCCATTTTCATTCTTCAGCCCCTCTTATTTTTTCACGCTCTAGATTTTCAACGAGCTGGGCTCGGATTTCCGTCGAAAGATTTTTCCTCTTTTTTGCGTTTTTCCGCTTGCAGCCTCGCGTGGGAATTTATACATCCCTCCTCACTCAACGGCGCGGGCGTAGCTCAGGGGTAGAGCATAACCTTGCCAAGGTTAGGGTCGGGCGTTCGAATCGCCTCGCCCGCTCCATTGAGAGGTCTTTGGACCACATATGTATCTGATGCGGGCGTAGCTCAGGGGTAGAGCATAACCTTGCCAAGGTTAGGGTCGGGCGTTCGAATCGCCTCGCCCGCTCCAGATACCAACCGATCCGAACATGCTGGTTCTTTGCAGCGCGTTGCGCCATTCTGGTCGCATTACGCAATGCAGGATTACCCGATGTCTGATTATATCATTCGCCCACTCACTGCTGCCGAAGTCCAGCACGCTGTAGATTGGGCCGGTCGCGAAGGATGGAACCCCGGCGTACACGACGCCGAGTGCTTTCGCCCAACGGACCCGGACGGGTTTCTGGGCGGATTTCTGGATGGAGAGATGATTTCCTCGGTCTCGGCGGTGAATTACAACGCCGATTTCGCGTTTCTGGGCTTTTACATCGTTAAACCCGAGTTCCGGCACCATGGTCATGGGCTTGAGATAGCGCAACATGCGCTTGCTCATTGCGGCAGTCGTAACATGGGTCTGGATGGCGTTGTCGAGCAGCAGGAAAATTATCGCAAATCCGGCTTTACCTTCGCGTATAACAACTACCGATTTGCCGGAACAAAAACGCGGATGCTGGCGAAGCTGGGTACATCTTCGAATGATTGCGTAGCGGATCTGAGCAGTGCGTCAGATGAATTGAAAGCCTATGACCGCGACATGTTTCCCGCTGCACGCGATCTGTTCCTTGAAAGCTGGCTCAGCGCTTACAATCACGTATCAAAGGTCTATTCCGACAATGGCAGAATCCAAGGCTACGCAACGCTGCGCCCTTGCCTCACCGGATACAAGGTTGGTCCGCTGTTTGCAGACAATACCGACATTGCAAGGGCACTGTTAGCAGCTCTGCTGACGGCGATTCCCGAAGACCATAACGAGCATGAGGTTTTTGTGGACATGCCACAGCCCAACGCATCAGCTTTCGCTTTGGCCGACGCGCTTGGACTGGACAAAGTGTTTGAAACCGCCCGGATGTATTCCGACCATCAACCCGACATCGATCTGGATCGAATCTTTGGCGTGACAACGTTCGAGCTGGGCTAGAACGCTTTGAATGTCATGGTCGTCAAGGATCGTTCGATGTTGGGGATCACTAGCAAGTGTTCGTTGATAAAGTGGCCCACATCCTCGGTCTCGGGGATATAGAGCTTCAGAAGCAGGTCATATTCGCCGCTGGTGGAATACAGTTCGGAATGAATTTCGCGCAGGGCGATTTCTTCGGCCACCTTATAAGTGGTGCCGGGTTTGCAGCGGATCTGGATGAAAACGCAGGTGGACATGGTGTGACCCTATCGGTTCGTGTTGCTTGCAAGCTGACACGGGGCACAGCCGGGTGCAATCCCCTGCAACAGTTTGGCCTGAATGCCACCTATGGTCTGGATAAGGCAGCCCAACCCCGTCTATAAGCGCGCCTGTAGCAAAAGGAATTCGCCCATGCGCAGCGCTTCGATCAGCCGCAAGACCGCCGAGACCGAGATCACGGTTCAGGTCAATCTGGATGGCACCGGCACCTATGACAACCAGACCGGTGTTGGCTTCTTTGACCACATGCTGGATCAGCTGGCGCGCCACTCGCTGATCGACATGACGATCAGTGCCAAGGGTGATTATCACATCGACGACCATCACACGGTCGAAGATACCGGCATCGCGCTGGGTCAGGCACTGACGCAGGCTCTGGGCGATAAGAAAGGCATCCGCCGTTATGGCGAATGTCATCTGCCTATGGACGACGCACAAGTGCGCTGCGCGCTGGACTTGTCGGGCCGTCCGTTCCTGATCTGGAATGTAGACTTGCCCACGCAGAAGATCGGCACGTTCGACACAGAGCTTGTGCGAGAGTTTTTTCAGGCGCTCAGCACACATGGCGGCATCACCCTGCACATCGACCAGTTGCACGGCTTCAACAGCCATCACATTGCCGAGGCGGCTTTCAAAGCTGTCGCGCGCGCTTTGCGTGATGCAGTCGAAACCGATCCACGCAAGGCGGATGCGATTCCATCGACCAAGGGTGCTTTGTAGGCGGTGGTAAGGGGCGCCGCCCCTCTTGGCCTTTGGCCAATTCACCCCGCCGTATTTGGAACAAGAAGAAGAACAGGTCCGTATCATGTTGACTGCGATCATTGATTATGAGTCGGGCAATCTGCACTCGGCCGAGAAGGCTTTTCAGCGCATGGCGCGTGAATTGGATGCCGGTGAGGTTGTTGTGACCTCGGACGCAGACGTCGTGGCGCGTGCGGATCGTTTGGTGTTGCCGGGTGATGGGGCCTTTCCGGCCTGTGCCGCCGAGCTGCGGGGACACAGAGGCATCTATGATGCGATGGTCGAGGCAGTCGAGCAAAAGGGACGACCGTTTCTGGGCATCTGCGTTGGGATGCAACTGATGGCCACCAAGGGCCATGAATACAGCGAAACCGATGGTTTGGGCTGGGTTGCAGGTGATGTTGTCCGAATTGAGCCTTCGGATGCAGCCCTAAAAGTCCCCCATATGGGCTGGAATGATCTGGTCCTGGAAAGCGATCATCCAGTGTTCGATGGGGTGAAATCCGGTGATCACACGTATTTCGTCCACTCCTACCATTTTCGTGTGAGCGACCCAGCACAGCGGCTGGCTTACGTTGATTATGGGCAAGAGGTCACGGCCGTGATTGGCCGCGACACGATGGTTGGGATGCAGTTCCACCCCGAGAAAAGTCAGGACGTTGGGCTGCGTATGCTGGGCAACTTCCTGACCTGGAACCCCTGAGGGTTACTGGACGCGCGTCCAGGTTTGGCCGCGACAGATCAAACCACCCGCCACACAACCCTTGACGGTCAGCTTGTTCTGCCCGTCCAGCGACATTTTCGAATTGTAGGTCTTGTCGCGGTCCGGGGCCCAGATCTTGCCGCTGTCATAGCTGCCGCTACCTTCGGGCACCATGTCCCAGATGATCTGTTTACCCAGATTTTCGTATTCCAGCTGCTGGTTCCCATCCGCATCAAAGGCGCTGTCGATTGTGCCGCAAATCGCGCTCCCGCATTCGGAAATCGTGACATGCAGGTAACCACCCGTGTCACCCGGCGCAGTCTTCCATAGCCCGTCAACAGGATCTGCTGCCAAAGCACTGGTCGCAAGAAGCGACAAACCCGCTGCAAACGTAAATTTCTTCATGATTTTCTCCCTGTTTTGAGGGCAGTCTGACCCGCCAAGGACCGACGGGCAAGAATGACCCAGCGTCGCGTTGCATCCCCTGCCCTGCCTGTGCGATATCCCGCGCGTGTAACAAAGATATAGGGCCGCCCGACATGATCCTCTACCCCGCCATCGACCTCAAAGACGGCAATGCCGTACGCCTGCTGCGCGGTGAAATGGACAAGGCCACCGTGTTCAATGAAGACCCTGCCGCACAGGCCCGCGCCTTTGTCGAGGCGGGATGCGAGTGGCTTCATCTGGTCGATCTGAACGGCGCGTTTGCGGGTGAACCGGTTAACGCCGCCCCGGTCGAGGCGATACTGAAAGCCTGCGACGTGCCCGCTCAGTTGGGTGGCGGTATCCGCGACATGGCCACGATCGAAACATGGATCGGCAAGGGATTGGCGCGGGTCATTTTGGGCACAGTTGCGGTCGAAAACCCTGATCTGGTGCGCGAAGCGGCGAAAGCTTTTCCCGGCAAAGTCGCTGTGGGCATTGATGCGCGCAACGGTATGGTGGCGACTAAAGGCTGGGCCGAAGAGACTGACGTGCAGGTCACCGATCTGGCCCGCAGTTTCGAAGACGCAGGCGTGGCCGCAATCATCTATACTGACATCAACCGTGATGGCGCGATGCAGGGCCCGAACATCGAGGCGACAGCAGCCCTCGCTCAGGCGGTTTCTATCCCCGTGATTGCGTCGGGTGGCGTCAGCTCTTTGGAAGACCTGATCGCCCTGCGCGACTGTGGTGTCGAACTGGACGGCGCGATCTCGGGTCGGGCGCTGTATGATGGCGCGATTGACCTGGCCGAGGCCATTCGCGCCCTTAACTGAGCTACTGCGCGGCAGCGGCAGTCAGTTTCGCCAAAGCGCCGCGCATCTTTTCGATGACGGGTGACTTTTCGACCTCATCCAGCTCATCCATCGTTTCCTTGGGGTCTTCATAGGCCAGCCAGACCTGACCGCTGGCGTCCTCATAGGCTTGCACCTTGAGCGGCAGGAACAACCCAGCACGCGGGTCGATCTGCATGGCTGGCGTGCCCAGCGCAGGGTTACCGAAAATCAGCACCTGATTGGCAGGAATGGGCGTACCGACCTTTTCCGCTCCGGCCGCATGGTCGATTCGCGCAAACACGGTGGCCCCGGCATTGCCAACTGCTTCTTCCAACGCATCCAGCGCCTCAGCCACGGATTTACTTGTTTGAACTTTGATGATGTCGTCAGCCATGGCGGATAGTGCGCCCCCGAATGTTAGAATTGAAGCCAGAAGAAGATGTTTCATCTCGATAATCCTTTTCATGAATTTCACCCCTAATTTCCATGGCTTCACGATGGATCACAATCACAAGTCTGGCATCAGCGGTGCTTTGCCGGTAAAGGTCCGGCAACGAAGGACACCCAGATGCTGAAAACCCGGATCATTCCCTGTCTTGATGTCGCCGATGGCCGCGTGGTCAAAGGCGTGAATTTCGTTGGCCTGCGCGACGCGGGCGACCCGGTGGAATCGGCCAAGGCCTATGACGCCGCCGGCGCTGACGAGATATGTTTTCTGGACATCCATGCGACCCACGAAAACCGCGGAACGATGTTTGATGTGGTGCAGCGCACGGCTGAGCAGTGCTTTGTCCCACTGACAGTGGGTGGCGGTGTACGCACCAAGGAAGATGTGCGCGCCCTGCTGCTGGCTGGGGCGGACAAGGTCAGTTTCAACTCGGCCGCCGTCGCCAACCCGAACGTGATCGCGGAATCGGCTGACCAGTTTGGCAGTCAATGCATCGTTTGCGCCATAGACGCCAAGACCGTCAGCCCCGGAAAGTGGGAAATTTTCACCCATGGTGGGCGAAAGCCTACCGGTATTGATGCGGTCGATTTTGCCAAAACAGTTGTTGCCAAAGGGGCCGGAGAAATCCTTCTGACCTCGATGGATCGTGACGGCACAAAAGCCGGGTTCAACTTGCCCCTGACCCGCGCCATTTCCGACGCGGTGAATGTACCGGTGATCGCCAGCGGAGGTGTCGGCAATCTGGACCATCTGGTGGAAGGTGTCACCAAAGGCGGCGCAAGCGCCGTGCTGGCGGCCTCGATCTTTCATTTCGGCGAATACACCATCCGCGAAGCCAAGGAACACATGGCCGCTGCGGGCATTCCGATGAGGCTAACATGAGCATCCTGCACGATCTGGCCTTCACGATTGAGGCCCGCAAAGACGCAGACCCGGACTCCAGTTGGACAGCCAAGCTGCTGGCCAAAGGTCCCGAGAAATGTGCAGAGAAGTTTGGCGAAGAAGCTGTTGAGGCGATCATCGAGGCCGTCAAGGATGACAAAACCAGGCTGACCTCTGAGGCGGCTGATGTTCTGTATCACCTTCTGGTCATGCTGGTCTCGCGGAACGTGGCACTGGATGATGTCCTGACCGAACTGGCACGTCGTCAGGGCGTCAGCGGTATCGCGGAAAAGGCTTCCCGCCCTAAGAGGTAAAACCTGGGTTCCGCGTCGCTGTTTGGACCGCTATACTTGGACGTCAGATTGGCAGCCGAGGGCGCGACATGATCCGAGTTTTGATGCTTGTGGCAACGCTTGCCATCGTCGCGGGCTGCTCTGCGCCACCGCCCTCGACCGGGGACCAGGTTCAACGCCTGGCAACTGAAATTCAAAGTTTGGGCCCTGACATAGATCCCGAAGAAGCCCAACGAGCGGCGCAGGTTGCCTACGCCTACACCGCACAGCTGGTCGATGAATACCAGATCACTGACCCGCCATTGATCCACAACGCAAAGGTCAACAAAGGCGTGCGCCCACGCGGGCTCTGCTGGCACTGGGCCGAGGACATTGAGCGTCGTCTGAAGCAGGAAAATTTCCAAACGCTTGAGATGCATCGCGCCATAGCCAATGCCGATAATCCGCTGAGAATCGACCACTCCACAGCGATCATCAGCCGCAAGGGGGAATCGTTGTATGACGGTGTCGTACTGGACCCGTGGCGCTATGGCGGGGTGTTGTTCTGGTCTCCGCTGGTCGAGGACACCCGTTACGAATGGGTGCCGCGCGACGTGGTGCTAGAGAAGCGGCGACAGGAACAGGTGGCCCGGCTGAAACCCTATCAGCCAGCAACGCCCTAAAGTTTGGACGAGATGATTCCGGTCGAAAATCCGCCCATGCGCAGCTCGCCAAACAGGCGCTGATACTCGATCTTGGGACAGCGGTTCATCACTACGTCAACGCCCCGTGCTTCGGCCTTTGCCTCCGCTTCGGCATGTTCAACCCCGATCTGCATCCAAATCGTGCTGAGAGAGGGAAAAACGTCCAGAGCTTCGTCAACGATAGGCGGCACAGCTTCGGACCGCCGAAAAATATCCACCATATCCACGGGCTCGGTTATGTCCGAAAGACTACCTCGCACTGTCTGACCGAATAGGTCTTTGCCTGCATGGCCTGGATTGACCGGGATCACATCAAATCCCTTCAAGGTTAGATAGCGCGCCACGTAGAAACTGGGTCGCACAGGGTTCAACGACACTCCTACAACGGCAACCGTCTTGGTGCGTTGCAGAATGGTTTTGAGGTGCTGATCGGGATAATTTGACATGCCCTATCCTTAACAGGGTTATCAAAAGAAAAAAGCGCCCAAGACAGCTTGGGCGCCAGTTGTTGGAACGAGGGACAGTGAAATGACCCGCGGCAGTTCCGTTCCGCGGTCACTGTGACATTTAGGCATGAGTTGGTGAAAAAAAAGAGGGGGCGCGCATTTTTGTGATGACTTTTCACAATTAGCTGATTCTTGCCTAGTTGTGGTACAAGATCACCGGCCAGTTTTCTTCTGCCATTTCAATGAATTCCGCCCTATCCTGCTGCCACATCATCTCAATCTGCTTTGAGTGCGTCAGATACAGGCGGCCATCGACCACCTGCCACGCATTGGGATCGGTGCTTTTCAGAACCCCTTTGGCCATCGCGTAAGAACAATACCCGCCAAACTGCGGAGCAAAGGCCCGGGGGTTGCTTTCAAAGCGCTCTCGGTTTTCCGCAGATGAAAAATGCCATTTTGCCCCTTTCCACATCACAGCGTTTTCCGGGGCACCCATAACGGGCGTCGCGCCTTCGAAGTAGGTCACGGGATCATACCCGGCCATCGCCACACCTTCGGTGGCGAAATAGACGGGATTGTCCTGCGCGGAAACGGCAGAAGAAAGGAATACAGCGCTTAGCGCGCCAAGGATGGAACGTTGGATCAGCATCGCCACGTCAGAATCTGGAGTCTTGAGGTATCAACATGCAAGTTTTCGGCGGTAACGGAAGCCCCGTTGACAAGGATGTGATCGAGTTTCAACGCAAGGGCGCCTAGTCGAAAATATCCTCAATCACGTCCCAGGCTTCGTCAAACACACGTGAGAACACGCTCTTTTTCTTCTTTTTACGTTTTGCCCTTGAATGCACCATATGAGACACGGCAGGTCGCGCCTGTTTTTCTTTCACGGCCTTACGCTTTGGAATCATCTTGAGATCATGTAGCGGAGCACCGCAGCTTGAACAGCTAAGCTCATGCCGCTCTTTTCCCTTCAGGACCAGGGCCGCACGAGTGCCGCAATAACAGCAGGTGGCGATTTTGGATGGACCGGAAATGGCGCTCTCCTTTGCTCAGGAACGAGATGCATATAAGGCGATTGCCGCCGCGTTTGAGACATTCAGTGACCCAAACCCGCCTGCTGCGTCAATTTTCACCAACTGATCGACGGTTTCTTTGGTCTTCTGCCGCAAGCCCGGGCCTTCGGCACCAAGCACAAGCGCCACGGGGCGATCATGCCCCTCGACCAACGCACCTTCGATCGTCATATCGGCTTCGCCGTCCAGTCCAAGAACCAGAAACCCCATGCCCTGAAGCTCGATGATCGCGTCTGCAAGGTTGCGCACCCGCAAATATGGTTGGCGTTCCAGCGCACCGCTGGCGGTTTTGGCCAGCGCCCCTGTTTCAGGTGCAGAGTGATGCCGCGTACCTATCACAGCGCTGGCCCCCAAAACTTCGGCTGAGCGCAGAATCGCCCCAACGTTATGTGGATCAGTCACTCGGTCCAGCAGAATGACTCTTGGGTTTTCCCGTCCAATACAGTTTTCGGCCAGACCGCCCCAATCCAACGGCTTGACCTCAAGCGCAGCACCCTGGTGAACCGAACCAGCATCAATAGGCGCGGTGAACTTGCGTGGATCAACCATCTCGGCTTCAATCCCAGCAAATTCAATGGCTTCCGCCAGCTTGTCACGGGCGTTACGTGTCACGATCAGGCGCAATTTCTGACGATTTGGGTTCATCAAAGCATCCCGCACCGCATGCAAGCCGAACAGCCAGACGGTTTCGGCCGCAGCGGCTTTGCGCGCCTGTTCCTTTTCGACGACCCATTTGGGTTTCTTCATTTTATGGGCCTCCGGGCCGAGAATTCGGTTTCCTGCGCCAAAGCGAAATTTTCCTGTTGACGCTCCTTTGGTGCGCTAGTAATCACGCCTCCACGTCAGGTGCAACGCCTGACAGTGGGCGACAGGCCGCAAGGTGTGGCAGGGGACTGTAACTCCCTCGCGGAGACGCACGCCTGGTTCGATTCCAGGGTCGCCCACCATCTTTCCAACTGAGCGTGAAGATGTGCAGAGTGTGTTTTTGGCACGCTGTGATCGGGTTGGTTGGCGTTGTGCGCGGTTGAAAAAAACCAAGGTTTAAGAACCAACCGTTTGATCTGATTACACTGTTGCGAAGCACTTCCCGGTGCCCTTGATCATTTTCGTTTCCAGAGGGGTATTGAAGCCGCGACAGCATCACCGCCTGTAAGACGCAGTCCAAGTCTGTCTGGTTTTTTGCGGGCTGAAGCCCCTGCAATATCGAAAAAAGGCGCTGAATGCGCTTCGGCGCCTTTTTTACCCTGTTTTTAGGGGTTTACTACCTTACTCTGCCGCCGTGCGCAGTTCTGAAACCTTGTTGAACCACGCCTCGATTGCATCTAGGTCCGCCGGGAGGGCTTCCGCAGCGCCGTCCGCGAACGCCTGAAACTTTTCTTCGTTCAACCCGTTCACGCCGACCAGCACCGGGATGTCCATCGCCAATGCTTCGCCGATCACAGGGCGGAATCCTCGGCCATCCGATTCGTGCTTGCCGAATTTGTTGATGATCAGCAACTGGGGTGCCTTTTCAAGCGAAGCAGTCACATACCCAACCGCCTGTTCCAGTGCTGCGGGGTCCAGGCGGCAACCGCGCGACTGTGTTCCTAGAGATTGCGAAATGCGGATGGTCTCACCCTCTGGCAGCACGCGCACATCCATATCGCATTTGCTGCTGTCCGCGCATTCGGTGTTGGTCTGAACAACGCCCGCCAGTTTCGCGCCCGAAGCCAGCAGGTGTTCTGCAACAGCGCTTAACAGGCGATCAGTGGCGCCGCGATCGGTGGTGGTGACATAGGCCAGATTCATCTTGGACCTCTTGTTTTTCATTTCGACATTTCAAATAGCACGCTCAGGTGTATCCGACCACTCCCCCAGCTACGGAAACGGAGACAGACCGATCACAGGAGCGTGCAGGTGAAGAAGAACCGCATAGGCGGCAAGTGCGGTCATCCATACCCAGGGACGTGGCCAAGGGCGCGGCGCACGGAGTGAAAAGCGCGCGGTTTTTCGAGACAACCGGACCCATTCAATCCCCATTTCGCTAAGTTTGCGACGGTCGATCAAAGACATGCCCATGGCTGCGAAACCGGCAAACAGGCCAAACAGGATGACGTGCGACAGGCTGCCATTGGCCAGCAAGTGTGCCAATGCCCACAACATCAACGCGGCAAGGACCGGGTGGCGGGTGGTGCGCAGGATACCGGGCTGCTCTGGGTCAAAGGCCCGGTTGCCTAGCCCGCCAAACGAGAACGGATTTTGAATGGCCAGCCCCGCAAGGGCCAGCCAACAGACGACCGGCATGATCAGTACTGGCACCCAGCGCAATACTGGAAACGGTGGAATGACCTCCACATAAGGTGCGTTTGAGGCTGCAATGATCAGCCAGACCAACACAGCCAGCGACAGGATCGAATACCCTGCAAAATACCCGCGATGCCCCAGCGTTCCGGTTAGCCACCTGCGCACCGCCGGCCGCACGGGAATTGCGTGGCTGAGAAGGAACGTGACAAGCGCTGCGAGAAATAGAACCCAACCGGTCATGGTGATCTCCGAACGTATTGGGATCGGTCTAGATCAGGATGGCGGCGACTTCCTTGTCCGAAATCAAGTTTTGCGCAGGGGCAGACATGCCGCCCCTGCCCTGTGTTATAAGCCAAGTGCCGCGCGGCGTTCTTCGGCAAAGCCCTGCACGATGCGGTCTGCGATCAGTGCCAGAATCGCCATCGCGGCCCCGGCCGAAATTCCCAGCCCGACATCCGCCTGACCCAGCGCCAGATAGATCGACTGACCCAAGCCGGTGGTCCCGATCAACGCCGCGATGACCAGCATCGCAAAGGCATAAAGGATGGTTTGGTTCAGCCCCAGAAGTATGGTCGGTGCAGCATAAGGTGCACGCACATCCCGCATGATCTGCCACTCGGTCGCACCGCTGGAGACAGCGGCCTCCATCATTTCCTCTGGCGTGTTGACCAGCCCATGCCGCGTATAGCGGATCATGGGGACGATGGCGTAGGCACAGATTGCGAGAAAGGCCGAGAACTCACCGATCTGGAACACCATCAGCACGGGGATCAGGAACACAAACAATGGAATCGTCTGCAGCATATCGCAGATCGGGCGAACCACTTTCCAAACCGGCTCCCAAACAGCGCTGGCAAGGCCGATCAGACCGCCGACGACTGCGCAGGAAAACACTGCTGCACCGCTGAGGTAGAGCGACAGAAGCGCCCTTTCCCAAAGACCTGAAACAAGAATGGTGCACAGCAGACCCACGCATAGCGCAGCGAGACGCCAACCGCCCGCAACCCAGCCCAGAGCAGCTGCTCCGGTCAAGACAAAAGGCCATGGCAGGTTCGCGATGCCGGTTTCTAGCATACCAATCAGGATCAAAACGATCAGGCCGCCCGTCAGCCGCCCACGCCACGCCATCAGCAGCGCAATCACAGCACCAACGGCGAACAGGCCGTAGCTCATGCCCGCCGTCCACTGAAAGCCCCATGTGAAAGGCAGAACTGCCTGATCCAGCCCGATCCGCAAAGGCAGCAGCACATAGAACAGCGAATTGTTCTTCAGCGCATCCAGCCAGGGGCCATTGTTTTGCGTAAACGCCGTCAGGCCGCTGTCTACGGCTTCGGCCATGGGGTCCAGAAGGGTCAGTTCGGACGGGTTCGGCAGCCACGCCCAGAAGGCGGCCGTGAAGATAATAGCAAAGCCTAGCATGGCCCAGACAACGCGGCTGTCATAGCGCTTGCGCTCGGTTGCCAGCGTGCCGCTCATCCGGTCGATCACCACGGCAAAGACCACGATGACCAGACCAGCCATCAGCGATTCACCGAACTGCGCCTTGCGCATGGTCAGCAGAACCTCCCAGCCGATATCGTTGAAACCTCCGATAACGGCGGCAATGATGACCATCGACAAGGCGGCCATCAGACATTGGTTCACACCGACCATGATCTGCGTTGTGGCAGCAGGGATTTCGACCTGAAACAATTGCTGGAACCGAGTGCCACCAGACATGATGGCGGCTTCTTTGATCTCGGGCTCGACCCGCTCCAACCCCAGCATCACATTGCGCGCCATAGGCGGCGCGGCATAGATGGCTGAGGCGATCAGGCCAACAACAGGCCCAAAGCCGAACAGCAGCAAAAGCGGTGTCAGATACGCAAAGGTCGGCACCGTCTGCATCACATCCAGAACGGCTTGAACAAAGGTTTTAACCTTCGGCACTTCATTGGCAAGGATGCCGATACCACCCCCTAAAATAAGTGCCACCGGGACCGACACGGCAACAAGGGCCAGCGTATTCATACTCTCAGCCCAATAGCCCGACGCCAGTACAAAACTGAGCCCCAGAAAACCCAACGCGGCCATGGGCATTCCGCCCAGATACCAGCCCAGCGCGGTCACAATCCCGATCAGAATGGGCCATGGCGTATTGCCTAACACGAAATTCGCCCAGTTCATTGGATAGGTCATCATGTCCGAGAACAGCCGCATCGCCGGTTTGATCAGGTTGAGAAACCAGTCAAGAAATGCCCCAACCCATTGGGTTGCAGGCAGTTCCCACGCGGCAGGCCATTTGACCAGCCACGGGGCGATGCCCTCAAACGCAAGGCAAACCGCACCGACGATGACCGTGATCAAAGCAGCCTTCGCACCCGCCGTCAGGTGCGCGCTGTGTTGCGTCGGAAGATCAGTGACAGCGGTCATGCTTCGTCCACCTGCAATGCGGCGGCCAGATCCGAGGGATGAACCGTGCCGACGACATTGCCGCTGGCATCCCGCACCGGCACGGGCTCGTACAGTTCCATACAATGTGCAAGGGCCGCGTCCAGCGTCATCGAAGTGGTCAGGCCGGGATCGTCCGGGCCACATTCCGCCTCGCTCCGCATGACTGAAGCGACCTTGGCGTGCTGACCCTTGGCAACGTCCTTGGAAAACTCGCGCACATAATCATCAACCGGTCGCAGCACGATATCAGTTGGGGTACCGATCTGAACGATCTTGCCGTCGCGCATGATCGCGATGCGGTCAGCGAGTTTCAGCGCCTCTTGAATATCGTGGGTGATGAAGACGATAGACTTCTTCAATGTCGCCTGAATGCGCAGAAATTCGTCCTGCAGTTGGCGACGGATCAACGGGTCGAGGGCCGAAAACGGCTCGTCCAGAAACCAGATATCGGGGTTCACGGCCAAGGACCGCGCGATGCCTACTCGCTGACGCTGACCACCTGAAAGCTGGCGAGGAAAGCTGTCTTCGCGCCCTTCCAGACCGACGAGTGAGATGACTTCCTGCGCCCTTGCCAGACGTTCCTTTTTGCTCACGCCCTGCACGCGCAGCGGATAAGCGACGTTTTCGGCAACGGTCATGTGCGGGAACAGGCCAAAGTGCTGGAACACCATACCCAGCTTTTTGCGGCGCAACTCGGTCAAGGCCTTCTTTGAGGCTCCAATGACATTTGCGCCGTCGACCCGAATCTCGCCTCCCGTGCCGGGCAACAGTTGCGAGATACAACGGATCAACGTGGATTTACCCGAGCCTGACAGGCCCATGATGACGAACAGTTCGCCTTCTTTGACCTCGAAATTGGCATCCTGCACCGCCGGGATGAATCCGTTTTCCCGCAGATCAGAGGCGGCCTTATCAGCGTCATTCCCTGACCGAGACAGCGCGTCGGTCAGGGCCTTTTCAGCGCCGGGGCCAAAGACCTGCCAGAGGTTCTGGCAGGCAATGGCTGGCATAGTCGCGTCAGTCACTTACGTGCTCACTGCGTCGCTGCGTCAACAACCGGACGCCACTTGCCTTCGTTTTCGGCCATCCACGCAGCAACAACTTCTTCGACCTGACCGCCATCAACGTCGATCGCACCCATCATCGGTTGCTGGTCCTCGACCGCCAGTTGATAGTTTGACAGGATTTCATAAGCGGCGGGCCACTTGTCTTCCATACCGCTCCAGCTGGCCTTGAAGATGCGAGACGGCGAGAAATCGCAGTCATTCACTGCATTGGGATTCGGGCCCCAGGCCGGATCATTAAAGCACGCCTCTTCTCCCGCAGGCAGGTCGACGAACTGAACGTCGTAGGCCGACATCGCCCAATGCGGCTGCCAGAAGGTGATCAGCAGCGGTGATTTACGCTCGGTCGAGGCGCGCAGCTCGGCGATCAGGGCACCCTCGGACCCCGCAGGCACGGCTTTAAAAGGCAGTTCCAGGCCGGTCATGCGGTCTGCGCCGGGTGTGCCCCAATCGGCCGGATAGTCGACAAGACGGCCACCGGGCAGAGTTTCAGCGGTTGCGAAAACCTGCGCACAATCCTTCAGTGCCTCCCACGCGGGCAGGCCCGGGCACAGATCCGCCACGTGTGCCGGGTACGCAATGCCCTCTTTGGCATCCAAGCCCAAATCACCGATTTCAACCACGGTGCCTTCGTCGATCTTCTTGGCATATTCGTCTGACACGTTGGACGACCAGATTTCCAGTGTCGCGTCGATGTCGCCATCGGCCAGCGCCTGGAACTGGTTCATCATGCCTGCGGTCACGTATTCAACGTTGTACCCAGCTGCCTTGAGCATCTCACCCGCCACATGCGTTGTCACATGCTGACCGGTCCATTCATTGATCGCCAGTTTGATCGGCTCATCCACAGCGCCCATGTCCGCCGCCTGCGCCGCACCTGCAACGCTCAGAGCCATTAGGCTTACACTCAGTTTCTTCATGGACTTTCTCCCAGTCTTAATTGTTTTCCTGAACCCGGTTAGGACCTTCCTGCCGGGTCTCTTGTTTGACGACACCATCATGTCGCAACATGCACAAACTTTGTCGGAAAAGGAAAGTGTGGCGATTGTGAAAAGCAAAGTCTTTCGCCCTACTCTTTCTTTTTCGCTCCACTTAAGCGCACTTGCGGCGCTCAACCCGACCTGTCCCATGCCCCTGTTTTTCACACGGGACATTGACTGACGAGTCAATCAAAACCAAATTTCGACCGTTTGTCGAGAAATACTTTGCAAAAGCCCGTTTTTTCATCGTCAAGGTCAAAGCCCGTTATCCACCGATTCAACGCGCAAGAACTGATTCCCCATTGCAAAACCGGAACAAAAGATAAACATTTTCAGCATAAACTTGAGGTTGAACAAATGCGCACCTTTGACGAAATCTTCGACATCTCAGCATCACGGCACGGCGGGCAGGATGCCTTGCAGGCCATGCTGCACAAACCCAAAAGTCCTGAGGAACTGGCAGCAATACCCGAAGATCGTTGGCTTGCCATGTTAACCAAATGTGTTTTTCAGGCCGGGTTCAACTGGAAGGTCATCGAGAACAAATGGGATGGTTTCGAGGTGGCATTTGACGGGTTCGACGTGGGTCGATGCGCGTTTATGGATGACGAAAAATTCGATGCGTTGCTGCAAGACAAACGAATCGTTCGCAACGGCACCAAGATCGCAGCCGTTCGTGACAATGCCGCGTTTCTGATGGAACTGCGCGAAGAAGGCGGTGCGGGCAAAGTACTGGGTGGCTGGCCCTCGGCAGATTACATCAACTTGCTGGCACTGCTGGCCAAGCGCGGGTCGCGACTGGGCGGTGCGTCTGCGCAATACGCGATGCGTTTCATAGGACGTGACAGTTTTATTCTGTCCCAGGACGTTACCGCCCGGCTGATCGCCGAAGGCGTGATCGACAAACCTGCCACGTCCAAGAAAGCGATGTTGGCCGTCCAGAAAGCTTTTAATACATGGATGGACCAATCCGGGCGGTCCTTGACCGAAATCAGCCGGGTGCTGGCCATGAGCCTGTGAAAACGGTTTGCGGAACCGGCGCGGCAGACTAGGATTCTACGTATGGTTCTGCGCGTATTTCTAGTTTCTCTCTTGTTTCTATCGTCTTGCGGTCGTCCGCTGACAGAGCCAGAGCGCGTGTTTGCAGAAAGCATCCAAGGAGAAACACTGAACCTGGATAGTGTGCGTCTGGTCGAAGGGGCTCCGGTCGCCCCGGTGACGTATTTCCGAGAGGAACGCCCACGTCAGGCTTGCCGCGAGCTTATTCTGCCGCCGGTCGAAGCTGGGCTTGTGACAGGCAAACCAGCTGCCGTCGCCCTTTTCAACAAGGTCTACTTTGCGCGCGACTGGTATCTGGAAGATTATATGACCGACTTCCCCGATCAGATGAACCTGATTGCCGCGATGCTGCTGGCCCATGAACTGACCCATGTCTGGCAATGGCAAAATCGCGCAACCACCGGCTATCACCCTTTACGGGCCGCGGCGGAGCATGGCGGGCGGCGGGATCCGTATCTGTTCGATCTGGACACCTCGCCTGACTTTTTGTCCTACGGCTTCGAACAGCAGGGCGCGATCGTCGAAGAATACGTTTGCTGCCGTGCGCTGGACCCTCAGGCCGAACGCACAGCAAGGCTCCACACTATGTTGGGCGCACATTTCGACCTGTCTCCGTTGCCGGAAAAAGGGCGTGAACGAGCGGTTCTTTTGCCGTGGAGCGAAGCCGAAGTAGACGGGATTTGCAGTCAGTCCTGAAGCGTTTCCAGATAGGCCACCAGATCCACAATAGGCTGGCTTGTCAGGATCGGCTGTCCCTGCGGCGTTTTCATCGATGTGTCCTGCCCATCAAAATACGGGCCATACACCGGCATCGGGCTGCCGTGGCTGACCAAAGGGTCCCGTCCATCGATCCGGCCAACTACGCGGGCGGTTGGGAAAAGACCATCCTGGCCGGATAAATCGGTCAAATCAGTCGGCTGCACGACCAACACACTGGCCATAGGCCCCTGCCCGGTCGCATCAATCCCATGACAGGTTGCACAATAGTGCATGTAAAGTTCTTGTCCGATCTTGGCGTCCTGCGCCAAAGCGGCCTGAGACGATATGACTGAAACCGACAATACCAGCGCACCAAGGGTTGCCTTGAACATCCTATCCTCCTGTCAAGATTGACAATTGAAGGGTTGCCCGGCGGATGTCTTGGCGCAATGATCCAGATCAACGCAGGCGGAGGGCACGGGCCATGACACAATACGCAGCGATTATGCTGGCAGCCGGGATCGGCGTCCCTATTCTTGCGGCGTTGAACGCGGCCCTAGGCAAGCTGATTGGCTCCCCAACCACCGCCGCCGTGATCCTGTTTGCGATCGCCTTTATCGCGTCGGCCTTAGTGATGCTTCTATTTCCGGGTCTCGAAGCGCTTTCCAAGGTGGCTGCGACCCCGAAACACTTGTTGCTGGCCGGTGTTCTGATCTCGTTCTATGTTCTGTCGATCACCCACGTGGCCCCGCACTTCGGTGTCGGTAACGCGGTTTTCTTTGTATTGCTGGGGCAATTGATCAGCACAGCGGCGATTGACCATTTCGGCCTATTTGGCGCTCAGATCACGCCACTGACATGGATACGAGCCGGCGGAATCGCCGTAATGGCCATAGGCGTTGCAATCACGCAACTGGCCTGAGCACCCCGCCCTCAAGCTTGACCATTCGGTCCATACGAGCCGCCAGATCCAGGTTGTGGGTCGCAATCAAGGCCGAAAGCCCTTCGTCGCGCACCAGTGCCATCAGCGCGTCAAAAACCTGATCCGAGGTTTCCGGGTCCAGATTGCCGGTCGGCTCATCCGCCAACAAAACACGCGGTGCGTTGGCCAGCGCCCGGCAAAAGGCCACACGCTGTTGTTCCCCGCCCGACAACGCCGCAGGGCGGTGGCTGGCACGTGGGGCGACGCCAACCCGATCCAGAAGGTCCATAGCCCGTGCCTGCGCAGCTTTTTCAGAAACGCCATTCGCCAGTTGTGGCAGGGTGACGTTTTCCAAAGCTGTGAATTCGGGCAGAAGGTGGTGAAACTGATACACGAACCCGACGTCCCGCCGACGTAGTGCAGTTCTGGTACGATCACCCTTGCCGGTCACGCTCTGACCGGCAATCTCGACCGAGCCTTCATCGGGCCTATCCAACAGGCCTGCGATGTGAAGAAGCGTTGATTTGCCCGCACCTGACGGAGCAACCATCGCAACGGCCTCCCCCGCGCGTAAGTCCAGATCGACCCCACGCAGTACCTGCACCTCGCCCGGTGTGCCCTTTAGGTAGGTTTTGGTCAGCCCGCTCAGACGCAATGTGAAATCACTCATAACGCAACGCCTCGACCGGGTTCAGCCGTGCCGCACGACGGGCTGGGAAAAAGGTGACAATGAAAGACAGGCCAAGCGACAAGCCGATGGCCTTGAGCACGTCACTCAGGTGCAACTCGGCCGGTAAAGCGTAAATTCCGCGGATCGACGGGTCCCAGACACCACCGCCCATCACGTAATTCACAAAAGAAAAGATCGGATCGATGTAGATTGCGAAAAGGCATCCCAGAATAACACCCATCGCCGTGCCTATCAGGCCGGTGAATGCACCGCAGATGAAAAAGATCCTCAGAACGGATCCTTCGCTCAGGCCGATGGTCCGCAGGATGCCGATGTCTCGACCCTTGTTTTTGACCAGCATGATCAGGCCCGAAACGATATTCATCGCGGCAATCAGAACCAGTATCGAAAGGATGATGAACATCACGTTGTCTTCAACTTCCAGCGCGCGAAGAAAGCCGCCGGACGCATCCTGCCATGTCCATATCTGACTGCGTTCGCCCGAGGCCTCAATGATCGAAATCAGAATTGGACCCAGACTTTCCGGCTGCTGCACCATCACTTCGATCTCATCCGCAACACCTTCACGGTTGAAGAAACTCTGAGCTTGCGAAAACGGCATATACACGCGGGTGCGGTCGATGTCGTAGCGACCAGCTGAAAACACATAGACAACGCGATACGCGTTTACACGCGGTGAAGTGCCAAAGGCGGTCTTGACCCCATTTGGCGAGGTCAGCTTGACGACATCCCCCACGGTGGCTCCGATACTGCGCGCAACACCGGATCCAATGGCGATGACATCTTCACCTGTTTGAAACTCTGTCAGATCGCCTGCGGCCTGCTCTGCCTGGGCGATACCCGGCAAATCGAACAGATCGTCGGGTCGGATGCCAAACACCTCAACCCCACTGCTGCGGTCGCGATTGGTGATCAACACCTGCCCTTTGACCAAAGGCGCAGCCCGTTCAACTCCGGCGACCTGTGCGATCCGGGCTGCGCGATCTTCGTAATCGGCTATCGTTCGGTCGACCCGACCCTGATCATCAATTTCCCCGGACGAATAGACTGTCACATGTGCGTTGGCACCCAGAATTGTGCCCACAAATTCCGCACGGAAGCCCGACCGAACCGCCAACGTCGCAATCAGTGCGAACACTGCAAGCGTGATACCGATCAGAGATATCCACGTCATCACACTGACACCACCTTCAGCCCTGCGGGCCCGAAGGTAACGCCAAGCGATCTTCCATTCAAAAGGGGCAAAGGGCGGGGGTGTCTTGGCCATGCCTGCTCCGGGGTGTTTCTTGTTTGCGGCGACAGTTTCGGCATTTCTCCCGATGGTCAAGCCGGTAGTCGCAAAGACCCCATACCTCGGCCCGAATGAGCCGCATTGATTCGGTTCACCACAGATACGTCGCCGCAAAATGGATGACTTCGAAACGTAGCGTTATACCATGAGTTGTGAAGACCTTCACAGACACGACCGGATTGTTTCAGTTATGAAGTTAATCATCGCGCTTCGTGAGTCTGTGAATCGAAAAGGCAACAATGATGGCGAAATTTTATTACTCATTTTGATTATTTTTGGAAACTTTGTCACCCTAACTACGGGGGAACACATTTAACGAGCGGGGGTCGCTCAATGAATTTTCAAATTTCTACCAATGGCGCGGGCTCAATTCCGACTCGCAGGGCATCAACAGAACTGGATTGTGAAACAGCAGCACTGCTGCGCGCGGCCATTCGGCCGATCTTTGTCAGCGCGGCAAGCTGGAGCAATTTGGCAGACATCCTAAAAGAAAAAGGATATCGACTGGTGTTTCGCCAGGGCCGTTTGTGCATCACGGATCGAACAACCGACGCACGCGTTTGTGGGCTACGGTTTCTGGGCCTCGAGTTTCGTGAACTGGTCAGCCGTCTGGGTCGTCCCATTGTTGTCGCTCGAGGCGACGACGCCGATGGCGACGTTCTGGCAGAGCGTCCGACACCAGACCAAAATTAAGTCCCGGGCCGGTCGCTTTGCTTTGGCCTCAGTTAGCGGCCAGATCTGATGTACTCGCCGTGACTGTCAGCGCAGCATCCGATGATCGCGATCAGGCGATCTGCTGATAGATTTCTGCAACTTTGGTGACAGCCGCTTCGGGGCTTAGCTCTTCGCTTTCACCAGTGCGGCGGCAAGTCAGTTCAACCACACCATTCTTCAGACCACGTGGACCCACGGTGATGCGCCAAGGCAGACCGATAAGGTCCATGGTTGCAAACTTGCCCCCAGCCCGTTCTTTTCGATCATCATACAACGGCTCCAGACCCAAAGCGGTCAGCGCCGAATATATCTTGTCACAGGCCGCATCTGCTTGTTCATCACCCTGTTTCAGATTCACGATACCGCAGTGGAACGGCGTTACTCCCTCGGGCCAAATGATGCCCTTATCGTCATGGCTTGCTTCGATGATCGCACCTACCAAGCGGCTGACGCCGATACCGTGGCTGCCCATGTGTACCGGAACCGGTTTGCCATCAGGGCCCTGTACGGTCGCGCCCAGAGGTTCGGAGTATTTGGTGCCGAAATAGAAAATCTGCCCGACCTCAATACCACGTGCAACGCGACGGCGCTCCTCGGGGATCTGGTTAAACAGCGCAGCGTCATGCGTTTCGTCGGTACGCGCGTATTTCGAAGTGAACTCTTCCAGTATGGCCTGGCACTGTTCACGGCTGTCATAGTCGATCTCGCGGTCGCCGAATGTCAGGTCGGTGACGGCACTGTCATAGAAGACCTCGGATTCACCGGTATCAGCCAGCACAAGGAATTCATGCGTGTCATCGCCACCAATGGGGCCTGAATCGGCGCGCATCGGGATCGCCTGCAGACCCATGCGTTCGTAAGTGCGCAGATAGCTGACCAGATGGCGGTTATATGCGTGCAGCGCATCTTCCTTGGTCAGGTCAAAATTGTAGCCGTCTTTCATATAGAACTCGCGGCCCCGCATCACGCCAAAACGCGGGCGGATTTCATCGCGGAACTTCCACTGGATTTGATACAGCGTCAGCGGCAGATCTTTGTAGCTGCTTACGTGACCGCGGAAAATATCTGTCACCAGTTCTTCCGCCGTGGGCGTAAACAACATGTCCCGGTCATGCCGGTCCTTCATCCGCAGCATTTCCTGACCGTAATCGTCATAGCGACCGGATTCGCGCCACAGATCGGCCGATTGCAAAACCGGCATCTGTATCGCGATATGGCCCGCGCGCGCCTGTTCTTCGTGCACGATGTTTTCCAGCTTGCGCAGCACTTTGAAACCCATCGGCAACCACGAATAAATCCCGGCCGCAGCCTGCTTGATCATCCCGGCACGTAGCATCAGCCGGTGGCTGACAATCTGAGCCTCAGACGGGTTTTCCTTGAGAACGGGCAGAAAGTAACGGCTCAGGCGCATAGGTGGACCTTCAAAGGTAAGAAATCGACTGCACAGGTGATTATTCCAAAGCCCCGCCGGGGGCAATCGGACATTGGCGTTTTTGCGACTTCGCGTCAGTCGGTTTTTTGATTGACCCGCCAATTGAGAATTTCAATTGTAACGGAACTGCTAATTCCACGAGGCGCCGATGCAAACAATTCAGGAACCCGCCCGCCAAATCCCTGTCATCCATCAGACCGACGTGTTGGTTGTTGGCTCTGGTCCCGCAGGGCTGGCCGCAGCACTTGCGGCGGCGCGGGCCGGGGCCGAAGTATCTCTGGTCGACCGCTTTGGTTGCATGGGCGGCAACATCACTGCTGTGGGTGTCGAGGGTTTCGCATGGTATCGCCATGAGCAAACCATTGAGGCTGGCGGAATCGGGATGGAATTCGAAACCCGCGCCAAGGACATGGGCGCGGCGGTGCCTGAAAGCCAGTCGCTCAGTTATGAACTGGACAGCGAAGGGTTCAAACTGGTGGCCGACAAGCTGGTCGAAGAGGCAGGCGTGCACCCAATGCTTCATCGCCAGTTCGTCGCCCCCATCATGGATGGCGACCGGATCACCGGCATCATCACCGAATCCAAGGCGGGGCGCGAGGCGATCCTGGCCAAAGTGGTAATCGACGCCACCGGCGACGCAGATGTGGCGCACCGCGCAGGCGCACCGACCCACAAGACCCCACGCGAAGACATGATGGCCGCCTCGGTCATGTTCCATCTGGCCGGTGTCGACAAGCGCGCCTTCATGGAGGGCGTGAAAGCCGACCCGCAAACCTATAAGGACTGGGGCGGCGGCGGTGAGTGGAATATTGAGACCAGCGGCAAAGAGGACGACATGTTCTCGCCCTTTGTTCACAAACCGTTCCAGCAGGCGATTGATCAAGGTCTGATCCCCCCGCATCTCAACACCATCGCGGGCACCTGGGGCGCAATGCATGACACGGGTGAGCTGACGTATATGAACCTCATCCATCTGGCCGAGATCGACGGGACCGACCCTGACAGCCTGACACGCGGTGAGATCGAAGGCCGCCGACAGTCGATGTTAGCCATCGATGCCCTACGAAGGTTCATGCCCGGATGCGAAAACGCGCGGCTTCGGAACTTCGGAATGACTATTGGCATCCGCGACACCCGCAAGATCGATGCCCTGTACAACATGACAGAAAACGACGCCCGCCATCAGGGTCGGTTTGAAGATACCATTGGCATTTATCCCGAATTCATAGACGGCTATGGCATTTTGATCCTGCCCACCACGGGGCGGTACATGCAGGTTCCCTATCGCTCGATGTTGCCCAAAGGGGTCAAGGGCCTGCTGGTCGCGGGCCGGTCGCATGGCGCGGACCGAGTGGCTCATGCCGCCACGCGCAACATGGCCTGTTGCGCCGTCATGGGTCAGGGTGCAGGCATTGCGGCCGCACTTTCACTCAAAAGCAATCAGGACCTGGACCAGTTGAATTTGGCACCTGTCCATACGGAACTGGAACGCCAAGGGGTCAGGATTCACTGATGGACAGCATTCCAACAATCGACATCTCGCCTCTGACCGAACCGAAAACCGATGCATACGAAGCAACGGTGCAACACATCCTTGAGGCTTGTACCGGGATCGGGTTCCTGTCCATCACCGGGACAGGCGTGACTCGGGAAACCGTTGATCAAGTCAGACGAACGACCCGAGACATCTTTGCCATCGATGAGTCGCGCAAATGGGATCAGGCCATCACCCGCGAAAACTATCGCGGCTATATTCCCATGGGGTTCTTCACTCCCAACGATGGCTCGGGCAAGGCCGACAAATATGAAGGGTACAAGCTGCACCACGAGGTTGCAGAAGACGCGCCGATACGTGCGGATTGTGCTCTGTACGGACCAAACCTCTGGCCGGATGAGGTGCCAAGTGCCAAGGCGACCATTCTGGACTATTGGGCCCAACTGGATCGCGTTACCGATCTGTTGCTCGGCGCATTAGAAAACGGTCTGGGTTTGAAGCCCGACGCTCTGCGCAGTGCGTTTCAGAACCCTATGACCAACATGACCCTTCTGCACTACCCGCCGCAGGCAGACGATGAAACGGGCTATGGTATCCATCCGCACAAAGACACGGACGCACTGACCATCATCGCCCCTGATCCGGTGGGTGGACTTGAGGTTCAAACGCGTGACGGTGGATGGATCACACCGGATTGCCCACCCGGCGGCTTTGTGGTCAACATTGGCGATATGCTAGAGCTATGGTCAGGCGGGCGATTGAAATCCACACCACATCGGGTGGTAAACCGGTCAGGCAAAGAGCGATACTCTTTCCCTTACTTCGCCGTCCCCCGCCACGATGTTATTGTCCAGCCGTTGCTGCCCACGCTACCTGGTTTCGACCGACCTGCTGTCCATTGCGGACATTGGTCTGCAGAAATCTGGCGTACCAATTGGCCTGATGAAGCCGCAGACGAGGACACGCCGGAACTGGGGACGCTACAGGACTAACCGCCGCAATTTCAGGCCACATGAAGCGCTTGCATCACGGGGCTTGATACGCCAAGAACACCGTCAATGACCTGCCAAAAGGGGATCGCGATGGCATTGCCGGTTAAGGATCAACTAAGATACTGGGGCTTCGCCGCTGCGGTTTTTGCGTTGATCCTCTGGGCCTTGGGAGACGTCCTGCTGCCGTTTGTGATCGGCGGGGCCATTGCCTACTTCCTTGATCCTGTCGCGGATAGGCTTGAGCGGCTTGGCCTTTCGCGCATGGCGGCCACAGCTATCATCACGGTTGTGGGCGTATTGGGGTTCGTGTTGGCAATCCTGATGGTCGTACCCGCCTTGATCACACAGCTATTGGACCTGGTTGATGTCTTGCCGGCTCTGTTCAAAGAGTTGCGCGGCTTTATCGAAAGACAGTTTCCGTCCCTTTTGGATCGGGAATCAAGCACGCACCAGATGTTGGTATCTTTTGGCGATACGTTGAAGTCCAAGACAGGGGATGTTCTGCAGACAGTGCTGACCTCTCTGGGGTCCGCAATCAACATTGTGGTTCTGCTGGTCATCGTACCGGTTGTCGCGGTCTATATGCTGCTGGACTGGGACCGCATGATCGCTCGCATCGGAGAGCTTTTGCCACGCGACCACGCCCCCACCATCAAGCGGTTGGCGGTCGAGATTGACGCCGTTTTGGCCTCTTTCGTGCGCGGGATGGGTACCGTTTGCCTTATCCTTGGCACATATTACGCGGTCGCCTTGATGCTGGCAGGTCTGCAATTTGGCTTGATTGTCGGATTCATCGCAGGGTTGGTCACGTTCATTCCTTATCTGGGCGCCTTGATTGGTGGAACGCTGGCCATTGGGCTCGCGCTGTTTCAGTTCTGGGGCGATTGGGCACATATCGGTTTGATTGCGGGCATCTTTGCCATTGGCCAGGTCACCGAAGGGAATTTCCTGACACCCAAATTGGTCGGCAACTCTGTAGGGTTACACCCGGTCTGGCTGCTGCTGGCGCTTTCGGTCTTTGGCGCATTGTTTGGCTTTGTCGGTATGCTGATCGCAGTCCCCGTCGCAGCAGCGCTTGGCGTGCTGGCGCGGTTTGCAACTTCGCTGTATCTGGACAGCAGACTTTACACCGGTCTTGAAAGTCAGGATCAGGAAACCGAGTAAATGGCCCGACAACTCAGCTTTGACCTGCCCGCCAAAACTGCGCTTGGGCGTGAGGATTTCTTTGTCTCGCCTTCCAATGCTCTGGCGGTTGCGATGATTTCGGCAACATCTTGGCCCGGAAACAAGCTGGTACTCAGCGGACCGGCGGGCGCGGGCAAAACTCATCTGGCGCATGTCTGGGCCGCTGAAACCGGTGGACAGATCATTCAGGCAGCAGACCTGCGCTATGACGACGTACCTGATCTGGCGCGAGGACCGATCGCCGTCGAAGATGTACCCATGGTCGCCGGGGATTTGGAACAGCAGAAAACACTGTTTCACCTGCACAATCTGGTGCTGGCCGAAGGGCATGCCTTGTTAATGACCGGCAGGCTTGCACCGAAATTTTGGGAACTGCCCCTAGCGGATCTTCAAAGCCGCGTTGAAGGGGCCCATCACGTCGCATTGGACCCGCCCGACGACGCGCTTCTGGGCGCGGTGCTGGCCAAACTGTTTGTGGATCGTCAGTTGAATCCTGGCCCCGAAGTCATCGCTTATCTCGTGAAACATATGGATCGACGGTTTGAAACCGCTGCAAACGTTGTTGCGCAACTCGACCATCTGGCATTAGCGGAAAAGCGTGACATCACACGTGCCTTGGCCGTTCGGGTTTTGAACACAAGCCCGGACGAGGTCGACACGGGTGATTGACCCGCAAGCTCCAATTTCGCATCCTCTGACTGCACTATCTGGAAGACACATGGATCAGACCGTCGAAACCGACATCCCGGACTGGGGACCTTTCGGAAAACCTTTGTTCGACGACCCTGGCACACGTGCCCTGTCGCGGGTCGGAGTGGTCGATGTGGGATCGAACTCGGTTCGGATGGTGATCTTCGACGGCGCAGCCCGGTCGCCGGCTTATTTTTACAACGAAAAGGTGATGTGCGAACTGGGCGCGGGCCTGTCCGAGACGGGCCGGTTAAACCCACGCGGGCGTGACCGTGCACTGGCGGCGCTGCGGCGATTCCAGCATCTGGCGATGGATCTGGATCTGCCCGGGCTGCATGTGGTGGCCACGGCTGCGGTGCGTGAGGCCGAAGACGGCCCGGATTTCTGCGCACAGGTCGAAGCAGAAACCGGGTTGCTTGTGGCCGTAATCGACGGCGCGGAAGAGGCACGTCTGTCGGCACAAGGCGTGTTGCTAGGCTGGCCCGGTGCGTACGGCCTGATCTGCGACATTGGCGGCTCGTCGATGGAATTGGCCGAAATCGGCGATGGTCAGGTCGGTCGCCGTGTGACCTCAGCCCTAGGCCCTCTGAAGCTGCGCGACATCAAAGGCGGGCGACGAGCCCGAAAGGCGCATATCAAGTCAACAATGGAAGAGCTGCGCGATCAGATGGGTCCGCAGCGAGATCGCCTGTTTCTGGTCGGAGGCAGTTGGCGAGCTTTTGCGCGACTGGACATGCTGCGGCGGGGTTATCCACTGAACGTGCTGCACGAATACCGAATGACCACCAAACAAGTGCGCGATACCATCAAGTTCATAGAAAAAAGCGACTACGAAAAACTGCGTGGCGAGGCTGGGGTCTCAAGCTCTCGTATGTCGCTGATTCCTTATGCAATGGATGTTCTGGCCCGGCTGATCCGAACCTTCAAACCCAAGGATATCGCGATTTCGAGCTATGGCATCCGCGAAGGGTTGCTGTATGAACAGATGCCGCAGGAACTGCGGGACCGCGACCCCCTGATCGAAGCCAGCCGCTTTTCCGAAGCAAAGGATGCGCGTCTGCCTGGTTTTGGCCGCAACTTGTATGACTTTGTCATGCCGCTGTTCAAATCTGCCCCGCCCAGCCGCGTACGCCTGATTCAGGCCGCGTGCCTGCTGCACGATGTCAGTTGGCGCGCTCATCCCGATTATCGGGCCGAGGTTTGCTTTGACAATGTCACTCGCGCCAATCTTGGGGGTTTGAAACATTCCGAGCGTGTCTTTATCGGGTTGGCCCTGCAACATCGTTACAAGAACAAACGCGAAGGCAACCGGTTTACGCCCCTGTATGAGTTGCTAGACGAGAAAGACCAGAAGCAGGCCGAAATTCTGGGAAAAGCCATGCGATTTGGCGCAATGCTCTGGATGCACAACGAAGCCAATATGGGGCGCCTGAAATTCTATCCGAAAAAGCGCGAGTTAGAACTGTATTTACCCGAGGCTGCGGCACCTTTGTTCAGCGAAGTGGCCGAGGCACGCCTGAACTCGCTGGCAAGCGCCCTGAAATCTGAAACGCAGGTGATCATCAAGGGCTGAGGCAAACTCAGATATCAGTTGTGCCCTCGGGGTTCTCTTCGTCCTTGTTTTCATGTTCAGGCAGGTCTTCAACCGGCTTTTTGCGGATGATGATGTCGCCATTGGGCAGGATCTCGGGTGCCTCATAGGCGCTCCAATCCTTGACCTGAGCTGCCAGTTCCGCCAGCGCCGGGCCCATCTCTTGCAAGAACGACTGCATGGCTGGGCCGAACTCATCCGCCAATCCAAGCAAGTCAT
The DNA here is from genome assembly GCF_013034545.1 of Ruegeria sp. HKCCA5763. Taxonomy (NCBI): domain Bacteria; kingdom Pseudomonadati; phylum Pseudomonadota; class Alphaproteobacteria; order Rhodobacterales; family Roseobacteraceae; genus Ruegeria; species Ruegeria sp. HKCCA5763. The sequence continues at coordinate 193,136 of NZ_WQGF01000001.1, read as the reverse complement.
CCAGCGCCGGTTCCATTTCCTTGCGCAGCCCTTCGAAAAATAACTCGGCTCCCTGCTCCATCAGGGATTTTCCAGTGTCTTCTTGGGCCGAAGCTGGCATTGCAAATGATGCCAACACGATGCTGATCAGAACAATCCGTTTCATAGCCTTGATATAAACCTTTGGGCAGAGGCTGCAAAGATCACAGGTCAATATCCAGAGTGACCGGAAAATGATCCGAAGCTGTCAACAGCGCTTGCCGCATTTCGGGTTCAGACCAACAAACAGTATCCCGAAATGGGTGCCAAATACGCCAGACGGGATCAAAGGCACGCAAATCTTGGGAAATCATGATGTAATCCAGAAGCGCCTCCAGAAATCGGCCCTCTTCGGGGCGCGCAAAGCGCGCAGTGGACGGGATCGAACCTGGCCGAAATTCATGTGCCCTGACCGCGTGCGGATCATACAGCCCGGACTGCAGCAAAATCTCAACAGATGAATGCCCAAAGAGGTGTTCAAATTCATCCAGCCCCGGCCCGTCATTCAGATCCCCCAGCAAAATGACAGACTCGTCCTGTTCTAAATGCGTCTCAACCCTTCGGGCCAACCAAACTGCCTGCGCTAGCTGCTTGCGACGATTGGCAATCGAGATTCGGATCGCTTCGTCCCTGGACTCTGCCCCATGCGGCGCCTTTGATTTCAGATGTGCTCCAATAAGCCTGACTTCATTGCCTGCCTTAGTCGTCAGCGCCAGTTCCATTGGCGGTTTGGAAAACTCAACAATGTCTTCGGTCGCGTCAACATCCAGATCAATTCTGAATTCACCGTCGAACCGAGGAGCCGACCCGTCTTCAATGCCCCCTTTTGGATCGTGACGTGCGCTCAGAACAGTTCTGTCAAACAGCAGTGCCAATTCCTGATGTGTGTCATTGGCAAAGCCCATCACCGCATCGGCGGTGCGCAGTTCGAATGCCTCGGCAAAGCCTTGCAAAGCACGCACTGTATTTTGTCGTTTGCCGGTGTTCGGTGCCTCGACAATCAGCACTGCATCGGCATCCATCGCGGTTAGAACCTTGGCAATTGCCTCAACTTGCTGCGCTTTGGTGACATCGTGCCTGCCGGACCAGCTGTCATCGACAATAAGGGCGTCATTCTTGTCGAAAAGATTGGCGAACCATTCGATATTATAGGTCGCCAACCGCATCCCCTCAGGCCGCCGCGCCGTTGATCTCGTCCCAGGCGCGATTAATGTCGATCATCTTCTTTTCAGCCAACCGGATCGCTTCTTCGGGGACCCCGCGTGCCATCATGGCGTCCGGGTGTGTCTCGCGCACCAGCTGACGCCAGACCTTGCGGATCTCGGCCACGGGCATATCCCGGGATACTCCCAGAACCACATATGGGTCGTTGGGTGCGTCCGGCACAAACCGCGCACGCAAGGCCAAAAACTGCGCATCTGTTTGACCAAAGATGCGGCTGACCTCTTCTAAAAACTCATTCTCATTGGGATGATAGAACCCGTCGGCCATCGCAATGTGAAACAGCCCTTCCATCAGGTCGCACAGTGTGGTGCTGTCTTCGGAAAACATCCGGGCGATCTTGCGGGCATAATCCTGATACCCGGCCACATCCGTGCGCGCCATGTTGAAAACCCGCGCCGCGCCCTCCTCATCCTCGCGTGCGATCTGGAACACGTCGCGGAAGGCTGTGACCTCGTCCCGCGTCACCTGCCCGTCTGCCTTAGCCATTTTTGCGCCAAGCGCAATGACGGCAATCGTAAACGCCACCGAGCGTTCAGGCGGTGAGCGAAGCTTTTCAAAAACAGCGGTCAGGCTTTCGCCCTGTGCAAGTGCGCTAAGAGCGTCTGATATGCGAGTCCAAATCGACATGGGCGTACCCTAGCGCCACAATTCGGGACTGTCAGGTGCGATAGATCAATCCGGGGAAAGAATTTTCTGCATCAGCACAAGATCCAGCCACTGCCCCCATTTGTAACCGATTTGAGGCATAACCCCGACCTGTTCGAACCCCAACGCTGCGTGGAATGCAACAGCAGACGGGTTTGCGGATGAGATACCAGCAACCAAGACGTGGACCCCCTTGGCTCGCGCAGCTTTCTCCAGTGCGACCATCAGGGCGCGGCCCACGCCTTGGCCGCGCGCTTCAGGCGCCAATTGGATGGAGTGTTCGCAACTATGCGCATAACCCGGGCCCGAGCGGAAAGGCCCAAAGGTCGCAAATCCGACCACGCGGCCTTCAATTTCTGCAACCAGAAACCCGGGACCTCGGGCGCGGATATCTTCGGCGATGCTTTCAGCGCTGCGAGTATCGGTGGTGAACGTGACCAGCGTCTCGCGAATGATCTGATTGGCGATCTCGGCAATCGCAAGCGCATCTGCTGGCCGTGCCGGGCGAACCTTCATTCCAACATGCGCAGACCGTGCGGGGTTTCAACCTCGGCCCGCAAGGCAGCTGGTCCCGTATCGAATACCACCCAGTCCAACGCGCCAAGATGTGTGGCCAGTGTCAGCGCATCCGGATGGAACACGACCAGCCTGCGCAGGCGGCAACCGCTGTCCTGCAACATCTGCGCCGGGTGCAGATCGCCCTGCCACTGGATCAACGCGGGAAAAAGGTTGTCAAACGGAAGTCGGCCGGTCGGCGGCACGGCCATACGCCAACTCAGGGCACCACGAGTCAGATCAATCGGTGTCCCGACACCATCGGGAAACACCGACAGCGAGGCTTCGATGTCTGGCACGCGACAAATCCAGTTGCTCAAGCGGGGTTTGCCCGTAAACCGGTCTAGATCGAACCAGCGGGTTCGTTCTGGTTGGGGGGCGTCAGGATCGATGGAAATCGCCTCAAGATACAGACCATCCTTGAGCCCCAGCAGTCGATTATAGGTACCAAATTTCTCGTGCTTGCCGCCCGCCTGCAACGCAACGCCCAAAGCCTGTTCGACATGTGCGGAGGCTTCTTCCAGCGTTTCGCCTGCAACGGCCAGATGATCGAGCAACATGCGCGCCTCCTAAAGACAATTCGACCAGACCCGGTCAGGTCTGGCCGCATGTTTCCGCCATTGGCGCGGGATCACAAGATATTTCGACGAAAATCTTGATCGCCGTTTAGCTGCGCGCTTCACTGATCAGACGCAGGATGTCCTGTGCAGCTTCGGGGATATTGGTGCCTGGGCCAAAGATCGCTTTCACCCCATGATCGTACAGGAACTGATAATCCTGCTGCGGGATCACGCCGCCGCAGATGACGATAATATCCTCGGCTCCGGCTTTCTTGAGCTCTTCGACCAACTGCGGGGCCAGCGTCTTATGCCCTGCGGCTTGCGAGGAAATCCCGACCACATGCACGTCATTGTCCACGGCGTCCTGCGCGGCCTCGGCCGGTGTCTGGAACAAAGGCCCAACGTCGACGTCAAACCCAATGTCCGCAAATGCGGTCGCAATGACCTTGGCACCCCGGTCGTGACCATCCTGCCCCATCTTGACCACCAGCAAACGGGGGCGTCGCCCTTCAGCTTCGGCAAACTCTTCAATGGACTTCTGGATCGCGGCAAAGCCCTCGTCACCTTCGTAAGCCGCCCCATACACACCGGCCAGGGTTTTCACTTCAGCGCGGTGGCGACCGAACTCTTTTTCCATTGCCATGCTGATCTCTCCTACGGATGCGCGGGCGCGGGCGGCCTCAACCGCGGCGGCCAGCAAGTTTCCACCCTCTTGAGCGGTCTTGGTCAGCGCGTCCAGCGCAGCCTGACACGCGGCCTCATCGCGGGTTGCGCGGATACGTTCCAGTCGCGCGACCTGTGCTTCGCGCACCGCAACGTTGTCGACATCCAGAATGTCGATCGGATCTTCCTGCTCCTTGCGGTATTTGTTGACGCCAACGATCACCTCGTCGCCCCGGTCGATCATGGCCTGACGACGAGCGGCGCTTTCCTCGATCCTCAGCTTGGGCATACCCGAGGCGACGGCCTTGGTCATACCGCCCATTTCTTCGACCTCTTCCATCAGCGCCCAGGCTTTCTCGACCAGTTCATTGGTCAGGTTTTCGACATAGTAGGAGCCCGCCAAGGGATCGACCACGTCGGTCACGCCGGTCTCCTCCTGCAACACCAGCTGGGTATTCCGAGCAATGCGCGCTGAGAAGTCAGTTGGCAGTGCAATCGCCTCGTCCAACGCATTGGTGTGCAGCGACTGGGTGCCACCCAAAACCGCGCTCATCGCTTCATAGGCTGTGCGGATCACGTTGTTATAGGGATCTTGCTCCTGCAACGACACGCCCGAGGTCTGGCAATGGGTACGCAGCATCTTTGACCGCTCGGATTTTGCACCGAATTCGGTCATCACGCGATGCCATAGGGTCCGCGCCGCGCGCAGTTTGGCGATCTCCATGAAGAAGTTCATGCCGATGGCAAAGAAGAAGGACAGACGGCCTGCAAACTTGTCCACGTCCATCCCGGCCTCGGTCGCGGCGCGCACGTATTCGCGTCCGTCCGCCAACGTATAGGCCAATTCCTGCACCAGGTTCGCCCCGGCCTCTTGCATGTGATAGCCCGAGATCGAAATTGAATTGAATTTCGGCATCTCGTTCGAGGTGTATTCGATGATGTCCGAAATGATCCGCATCGACGGCTCGGGCGGATAGATATAGGTGTTGCGCACCATGAACTCTTTCAGAATGTCGTTCTGAATAGTGCCGGACAGCACCGATTTGTCATGGCCCTGCTCTTCCCCCGCAACGATGAAACTGGCCAGGATCGGAACCACCGCACCGTTCATGGTCATCGAGACCGAGACCTTATCCAGCGGAATACCATCGAACAGGATCTTCATGTCTTCCACGCTGTCGATGGCCACACCGGCCTTGCCCACATCGCCGACAACACGCGGGTGATCACTGTCATAACCACGGTGCGTGGCAAGATCGAAAGCGACCGAGACACCCTGCTGACCTGCTGCCAGGTTACGGCGGTAAAAGGCGTTTGATTCCTCGGCCGTCGAAAAGCCCGCATACTGGCGGATCGTCCACGGACGACCGGCATACATCGTCGCCTTCACCCCGCGCGTAAACGGGCCAAAGCCCGGCAGCGAGCCCATATGCGGCAGATCCGCTGTATCTTCTTGCGTATAAAGTGGTTTGACGGCGATGCCTTCCAGCGTTTCCTTGGTCAGATCGTCCAACGGACGTCCGCGCAGCTCTTTCTCGGCCAGCGCTTTCCAGTCCTTCGTGTCGGTCATTTCGATTTCCTCTCGTCAATTCGGGTGGCGGCCGTCGCAAAACGTCCGCATTTAGGTCATGCGCTTGATCATTGCGTCGAGGCGCAAGCGCAAAATTTTGAGTGTTCTGCGTAAATCGTCAGTCGCAATCGCGGAGACAGGGGCTATATTCGAAAGAACAGGAGGCCACATGACTCGCACGCTTGCCTTTGTTTTCTCGGCACTAATCCCGCTGGCCGCTTGGGCGGCGGACGGCACGGCGCCCTCAGATGACAGCTTTGTTCGCCCGGCAGGCGACAGCGAACTCAGCGATTTTCTATGGGTCAACCGCCCTATCGTTGTCTTTGCAGACACGCCAGCCGACCCGCGATTCCAACAACAGATCGACATGCTATTGGATGGCGAACAGGCCATGCGTGACCGGGACGTCGTGGTCTTGACTGATACCGACCCGTCAGCGAAATCCCCGATCAGGGCGCAACTGCGCCCGCGCGGGTTCCAGATGGTGTTTGTCGACAAAGACGGCGTGGTGAAACTACGCAAACCCTCCCCTTGGAGCGTTCGCGAGATCGGCCGATCAATCGACAAGACACCCCTGCGTGAGCGCGAAATCCGCGAACGGCGCGAGGGTGGCTGAACACTTTCGACACCTCCACGGCCTCCGGCGTGGCACGCCGGAGCCTTTGGAAGATGTGTCGAAAGCGTCTTCATGATCATTCGAACTCGATGATCACTTCGTCTACGGCAAGGCTGTCGCCGGGACCAGCATTGATCTTGGCAACAGTGCCCTTCTTCTCGGCGCGCAGGATGTTCTCCATCTTCATCGCCTCAATCGTGCACAACGCCTGACCTTCCTGTACCTCTTGCCCGACTTCCACGTCGATCTTCACGACCAGGCCTGGCATCGGGCACAGCAGCATTTTCGAGGTATCCGGCGGCAGTTTTTCTGGCATCAGTTTGGCCAGCTCTGCCTGACGCGGACGGCGCACCAGAACCTTTAAATCGGCCCCCCGGTTGCGAATGCGGAACCCGCCCGAAACCTTGCCCACCTTCAGAACCAACGGGCTGCCATCGACATCTAATACGGCCAGCTGATCGCCCGGCGTCCAATCCGAGGCCACACGCAGGGTCGAGCCATCTTCGAACTTGACGGTCGCACCTTCTTTGTCTGCGTTCACCTGAACCGGCAATTCGTGACCTTCCAGCGATACAACCCAGCGTTTGCCAACCTTGCGTTCATGATTGTCCATCCGACCCGACACGCGGGTGCGGCGGATTTCGGCCACACGGTGCATGGCCGCGCAGGATGCAGCGATCCGGCGCAGGTCATCTTCGGGCAAGGATACGCCCTCGAACCCATCGGGATATTCTTCGGCAATGAAAGCCGTGGTCATGTCACCACTGATGAACTTCGGGTGGTCCATCACTGCAGACAGGAACGGCAAGTTGTGACCAATGCCTTCAACCTCGAAACTGTCCAGGGCAACGCGCATCGCCTCAATCGCGGCTTCGCGGGTCGGTGCCCAGGTGCAGAGTTTTGCAATCATCGGGTCGTAATACATGCTGATCTCGCCGCCCTCGTAGACGCCGGTATCGTTGCGCACTGCCGCTTCACCTTCGTGCGCGTCGCCCTGCCATTTGCCGTTGACCAGCATCGGACCAGCCGCAACCTCTTGCGGTGGGCGATAACGGGTCAGACGGCCAATCGACGGCAGGAAGTTGCGATAGGGATCTTCCGCATACAAACGGTTTTCAATCGCCCAGCCAGTCAGCGTCACGTCGTCTTGCGTGATCGACAATGGCTCACCAGCGGCCACGCGGATCATCTGTTCCACCAGATCAACGCCGGTGATCAACTCGGTGACCGGGTGTTCCACCTGCAGGCGGGTGTTCATTTCCAGGAAGTAAAAGTTCTTTTCCCCATCGACGATGAATTCCACCGTGCCCGCGCTGGAATAACCCACGGCCTTGGCCAATGCCACGGCCTGTTCGCCCATAGCTTTGCGGGTCGCTTCATCGAGGAAAGGCGACGGTGCCTCTTCCACCACTTTCTGATTCCGGCGCTGGATCGAGCATTCGCGCTCGCCCAGATAGATCCCGTTTCCGTGGCTGTCACACAAAACCTGAATTTCGATGTGGCGCGGCTGGGTGACGAATTTCTCGATAAAAATCCGGTCATCCCCGAACGAGTTCGCGGCCTCGTTCTTGGACGACTGGAAGCCCTCGCGCGCTTCTTCGTCGTTCCACGCGATCCGCATGCCTTTACCACCGCCCCCGGCGCTGGCCTTGATCATGACCGGATAACCGATTTCGTTGGAGATTTTGACCGCCTCATCCGCATCTTCGATCAAGCCCATGTAGCCTGGAACCGTCGAAACATTTGCGTCCTGAGCAATTTTCTTCGAGGTGATCTTGTCGCCCATCGCTTCGATCGCGCCTTTCGGGGGGCCGACAAAGGCCACGCCTTCGGCTTCCAGCGCTTCGGCGAATTTGGCATTTTCCGACAGGAAGCCATAACCAGGGTGAACGGCCTGTGCACCGCTTTGGCGGATAGCGTCCATGACCTTGTCGATCACGATGTAAGACTGATTGGCTGGCGGCGGCCCAATGTGCACGGCTTCATCTGCCATCGACACATGAAGCGCGTTCTTGTCCGCGTCCGAATAAATGGCAACTGTGCCGATACCCATTTTGCGGGCGGTTTTGATAACCCGGCAGGCGATCTCGCCCCGGTTGGCGATCAGGATCTTATTGAACATGGAACGTCCTTTGGCTTGGTGTTCTGGAAACGCAAAACGCCGCCGCAGGGAACGATCCCCGCGACGGCGTGATGCGCGATGACGGACGGGACGAAAGGCGCCCCCAAAATGATGCGTTAGTTACAGGTGTTCTGCGTTTTGCAGTAAAGCACGTTGCCCGCTGCGCCGACGGCCGCGCCGAAAAGCGGGTCGGCATTGAGGACGGCTGCGCCGACAGCGCCGGCCCCACCACCCAGGATAGCCTGTTCGCCTGTGGTGTCGCCGCACGCAGCCAAGCCCGCGCAGATCGTCGCAACAAAGATGAGCCGTGAGATTCGCATGATATCTGCCCTTTTTGGTTTCTTGGTTTGTTGGGCGTCAGATGCGCGAAACGCAGACTGTTATTCAATATCAAAGAGTGTACAGGCAGAATTTGTGCAGGTTTTTGCCTTTGTTCGCCGCGTTCTCGCAAAAAGAAAAACGCGGACAGGTCTTTGTGGGGAACACAAGCCTGCCCGCGTGAGGAAGGGGTACGGAATAGTAGGTGCACGTGCGGCGCAGGCAAAGTAGAGCCGCACGGCTCGTTCACCTTGCACGCCACAATCTCACCAGAAAACACAGCATTGTTTCTGCGCGTTGTCTCGGCTGGAATCTGCCCATGCAGCGAGACCTCGCGCAAGTTTGCGCCGAAACCTCTTTTACGACCCACGGATAGCGAAGCCATCTTGCCCGTCACATTTCTGTTACAAACCAGCTCCTCGCACAGAAGCTTTACACACGCGGCATCACGGCATGACACTTTTTTGATAAGCAAAATCGTATTTGGATTCATATGATTGACAGATCGGTTCACCCAGTCGTGATTTTTCTTAGCTTCAGCCACACAATTCCTTGAGAAAATTATAGTTTTTCGTCTCACCCTTGTGATTTCCGTCGCTACTGAACGCGTGAAACGTTGGGTTTGCACACTCGCACACAAGGAAATACCCACATGACGACTACAAGACTGAAGGCACTCCTGCTTGCTGCCTCTGCACTCAGTGTGACCAGCACCCTTGCTTATGCTCAGGAAGCCCAGACCCAAGCCGAGCTCGACGCACTGCGCGCGAGGGTCGAGGCGCTGGAATCCGCGAATAACAGCACCGCCGACGGAGATTTTCGGATCGGTAACACCACTTTGGACGTTTACGGTTACGTCAAGGCCGATTTCTTCTATGACTTCGAATTCGATCAGGGCGACACTGCCTTCGTGAATGTTATCGGTGAACCTTCTGCCGCGACTGATGGCACCTTTGGCGCCACGGTGCGCCAATCGCGGATCGGATTGCGCACCTCCACGCCAAGCGGAATCGGAGACATCGGCGGGCAGTTGGAACTTGACTTGTTTGGCTCGGGTGGTACCGCTGAGCTGCGTGTGCGTCACGCAAACATCACGATCGGGGACCAGTACCTGATCGGTCAGTACTGGACCAACTTCCAACCGCTTGATTCCTATCCTACCTCGGTCGAATTCAACGGCCCGGTCGGCGTCGCCTTCGCCCGTGTTCCGCAGCTGCGTTACACTGGACAGCTTGGAAGCAATGCTCAGTTTGCCGTTTCGGTCGAAGAAAATGTCAGCGGTTCGAACTCTGACGATCCGGTCCTCACGGCCTCGGCGGAATACAACGACGGCACCTACATCGCACGCGGTGCGGTGCTTTACGGCAAAGCCAATTCCGGCAGTGTTGAAGTTGACCAAACAGGCTTTACTGCCTCTGCCTCGGTACGCCCGTGGCAAGGCGGGCTGTTCCAGGTCAACTATGTAACGGGTGAGGCCCTTGGCCCATACCTCGTCGGCATTGGAGATGCGATTGTCGGAGGTCAGGCGAATGATGTTGACGGCTACACTATCGAGTTCAGACAAGACCTGAGTCCGAAGTGGAATGTCGGCATTGCATATGGTCGCGAAGATTATGACCTTCCCACCTCGACCGGCACATTGTCCTTCACCGAGCTGGAAACGATCCACGTCAACGCGTTCTACAAGGCGACCGACAATCTGACCCTCAGCGCCGAGTACATCTATGGTGAGCGGAACGACGCGTCCACCGGCCGTACCTTTGATGGCAATCGCGTTCAGCTTGCCGCTCAGCTGAACTTCTGACACCGCACATAGATCCTGCCCGGCTTTGGGCAGGATCGCCGCAACACCGGGTTCGGCTCTCTGATATGCGGTAGCCAATGTCAAAATCAGCCCAACTCGTCGATGACATCAGGAAAGGATGCGCGAGCCGCATCCACATCAATGACCAAAAGTGCATCATAACTGGCCGGATCAAACGGATCCTCTGCAGGAACCACCTCGCGCCCGAACAACCAGCTCAGGCGACCTGCATCCAGGTTGCCCCGTTCGAACGGCTGATCACCGAAATGAACCCAAAGCGCTTCCATGAACGCGGTATCTGCGCGCTTGTCAGCAGGCCTGCGATCGCGAAACCGTTCCCGACGGGTCAGAGGCGTCACACCTTTTGGATTGGCGCGACGAATGGTGAACTGAAAATCCGTACCGGTCAGGCGACCGGGGAAGCCACGATGCTTCAACATGTCAGCACCCCCGGCTTAACACGTACAGACAAGGACAAATCATGCCCGAAAAGGGATGGAATCATGTTGCGCACCTCCAAAGCCGCACCGTTGGTCTGAGATGCTCTGACTTCATGACGGGAAAAGTTCATGATCAAAGCCCCTCCCAGATACACCGGGACTGCTCCAGCCGGTAGGCTTCAAAAAATTGCGTCGCGTCCGGGGCGACATCGCCAAATTCCAGCGGTCTGTCCGACAACGAAATGACAACCCGCGCAGGCTGCAGCTCATGTTCCGCCACATAGGGAACCGCCAGAATTTGGCACAAGTGCTCCATATCCTTGGACGCCACATCATAAGTGATCCGCCCTACCGTCCCGCCGATCCTTGGCGCAATGAAACGAAAGCGCACCCACAACTCGCCCGGATTGTTATCAAGCAGAACGTCATCCAAATGCACAGGTTGGCCCGAGGGTACCGGCAACGGCGCATCTGATTGAGCAAGACCCGGAGAACAGAGCGCACTGAACATCAGACAAATGGCGCGACCCCGGACTCGCCAAGGGCAAGCTCCTCCTTCCGGGATCGCGCGCGCAGTGCTTTTGAACTGCGCTGATCTATGTCTAACGGGTCGGATCATTCAACTATTTGCCGATTCTTGTCAATTCCGCCTCAATTTTGGGCAATATTCGCCCAAACTTCAGCCGGACGGCGTGAAGGAACACCAGGGCAGGCTGCGCTGCCCCGGATTGATCAAAGCGGGATATTGTCATGCTTTTTCCAAGGGTTCTTCAGCTGCTTACCTCGCAGACTGGCAAATGCCCGGGACACGCGGCGGCGGGTCGATTGAGGCATGATCACCTCATCGACAAAGCCGCGCTCGGCCGCAACAAAGGGATTCGCAAACCGATCTTCGTAATCCGCGACGTGCTGTGCTGTCTTTTCCGCATCCCCGAGGTCAGCACGGTGGATGATTTCAGTTGCGCCTTTTGCACCCATCACAGCGATCTCGGCTGTAGGCCAAGCATAGTTGAAATCACCGCGCAGGTGCTTGGACGCCATAACCACATATGCACCGCCATAGGCTTTTCGCGTGATCACGGTCACTTTGGGCACTGTCGCCTCGCCATAGGCATAAAGCAGCTTCGCGCCATGTTTGATCACACCGCTATATTCCTGCTGGGTGCCCGGCAGGAAGCCCGGAACATCCACAAAGGTCAGGATCGGGATTTCAAAACAATCGCAGAAACGCACAAAGCGCGCCGCCTTGCGCGAGCTGTCAATGTCTAGACATCCCGCCAATACCATCGGCTGGTTGGCAACGACCCCAACGGTCTGACCCTCTAGACGGATAAAGCCGGTGATGATGTTTTTGGCAAAGTCTTCTTGGATTTCGTAAAAGTCGCCCTCATCCGCAATCTTGGTAATGAGCTCCTTCATGTCGTAGGGCGTGTTGGGATTGTCAGGAACAAGCGTGTCCAGCGACGGCTCAAGCCGGCCAGGCTCGTCAAAGAAGGGGCGGACCGGGGGCTTCTCGCGATTGTTTAGAGGTAGGAAATCCACCAGTCGACGGACTTCTGCCAAAGCCTCGACATCGTTCTCAAACGCCGCATCCGCAACCGAAGACTTCTTGGTATGTGTCGATGCACCACCCAGTTCTTCGGCCGTCACGACCTCGTTGGTGACAGTTTTGACCACGTCGGGACCGGTCACAAACATGTAAGACGAATCTTTGACCATGAAGATAAAGTCGGTCATCGCCGGGCTGTAAACCGCGCCACCGGCGCAGGGGCCCATGATTACGCTGATCTGCGGAACGACGCCGGACGCCGTGATATTGCGCTGGAACACTTCGGCATACCCTGCCAGCGAGGCAACGCCTTCCTGGATTCGCGCCCCACCCGAGTCGTTGATCCCGATGATAGGTGCTCCATTCTGCACCGCCATATCCATGATCTTGCAAATCTTCTGTGCGTGGGTTTCCGAAAGCGATCCACCAAAGACGGTGAAATCCTGACTGAACACATAGACCATACGACCATTGATCGTGCCCCAGCCGGTGACAACCCCGTCACCTGCAGGCTTTTGGTTTTCCATCCCAAATTCTGTGCAGCGATGGCTGACGAACATATCGAATTCTTCAAAACTGCCTTCATCCAGCAATAACTCGATCCGCTCTCGCGCCGTCAACTTGCCACGTGAATGTTGGGCATCGATCCGTCTCTGCCCACCGCCCAGTCGTGCGTTGCCGCGGCGGTCTTCCAACTCAGAAAGGATGTCTTTCATGACGAGTATCCCCTATTAAATTTGGCGCGACACTACCCGCTCGACTTGCTCAACCAAAGACCTTTTCCGCAAATTTGCAAAACACTAGCAATACCAATATGGATAACTGCAAATTAGCTAAGTATCGCATTGATTTTTGGCAACGACTGGCATTCCGAAAATCCGTGGCTATACATGTGAACCATGCAGTTCAGCTCTGGCGCCGTGCCGCGCACACCACCTACATTGGCAACGCTTGTCTTGCTTTCGGGCTTGTCCGCCCTGAGCATGAACCTTTTCCTGCCAAGCCTGCCCAACATGGCGCTGTATTTCGAAACCGATTACAAGGTTATGCAGCTATCGATTGCTTTGTACCTGCTGATTAACGCCATTCTGCAAATTGTGATCGGACCGCTCGCTGACAAGGCAGGTCGCAGACCCGTTCTGCTTTGGGGTCTTGCGCTGTTCCTACTGGCGACCCTGGGATGCATTTACGCGCCCAATGCCGAGATCTTTCTGGTTTTCAGGATGTGCCAGGCGGTTGTGGTGGTGGGTATGGTACTCAGCCGCGCCGCAGTACGCGACATGTACGATCAGGATCAGGCTGCGTCGATGATCGGGTATGTGACCATGGGTATGGCTGTGGTCCCCATGATCGGCCCTGCCATAGGCGGCATTCTGGAAGAGACGCTCGGCTGGAAGGCCAATTTCTGGCTGCCATTTGCCATCGGCACTTTAACCTTGTTCCTTACATTCACGGATTTCGGCGAAACTGCAGCGAAAAGCGGGAAATCGCTCGTACAGCAATTCAAAGAATACCCCGAGTTGCTAACCTCACCCCGCTTCTGGGGGTATTCACTGGCCTGCGCCTTCTCGTCAGGGGCCTTCTTTGCCTATCTGGGCGGCGCTCCGTTCATCGGAACGGAATTATTTGGGTTGAGCGCTGCTCAGGTCGGTATCTATTTTGGCGCGCCGGCCGTCGGATATTTTGCGGGGAACTTCATCAGCGGGCGATACTCCGTACGGATTGGTGTCAATCGCATGGTGCTTTGGGGCAGCCTGTTGAACGCCTTCGGCGTCGCGCTGTCAGCCCTGCTTTTTCTGGCAGGTAGCGGTACGGCACTCAGTTTTTTTGGACTTATGACCTTTGTAGGTGTGGGCAACGGCATGGTTATTCCCAATGCAACATCGGGCGCCCTATCTGTTCGCCCACATCTGGCGGCGACCGCGTCGGGTCTGAGTGGTGCTATCATGTTGGGCGGTGGTGCGGGACTCAGCGCACTGGCAGGCGCATTGCTGACCCACGAAACCGGCGCAATGCCGTTGCTGTGGTTGATGTTGACAACCGCCCTGCTGGCCATTTGCGCCATAGCGGCCGTCATCCGACGCGAACGGCAATTGGGGCTCTGACAGCTTGCATGGATAGGTTTGCAAAGTTAGACTTCGATTTTAGAAAACTTGCAAAGGCCCTCAATGGCGACTCAAAAACTCTATGCGGGTGCAAAGCTGCGCGAGATGCGCACACGACTGACCCTGACCCAGCGGGAATTCGCAGCCAAGCTGGGTGTTTCCTTGCCTTACCTGAACCAGATGGAAAACAAAAACATCCTTCTAATCCACTTACCTTAAAGAGTTACGATATCGATAGTATTAGTGGGCATCAAAGCGTCACCCATGGAAGTAAAACCATAGAAACTTGCTACCCTCTGAATCGCAAGGATTTCAAATAGATGTGTCACACCGATATTGCAATTCTTGCAGGATTGGGGGCCATTACACGTAGCCTCAATAGGAACGCACTCAAAAGAGGGCGGTATGCCAGAACATTCACATAACAATATATCAAAAACCTTGATGTCACTGCAAAACTAACTAAAGTTTTGCCAATATGGCAGAGATTTACTCCGTAAACACCAATACTGGTGAGGTCTTCATCCGCGCTCTCCCAGCAGAAGACGTAAGTGGCTTTTTTATTGGAGAGTACCAACAGTCTGGCAACGGCTCTGGCCTCGTCGGGTTAGAACCAGTTGCGACGGATATGCCCTATGTTGCCCAACCTGACGACGGCTTTATTTATTATAGGCAAGTTCTCGGACCTTTGAATTCGCCTTCCGGCCAAAGGGACGCGATTGTGCTCGCTGACAGCAGCGGAAACCCCGTCGACGCAGTGGGATGGGGAAAAGACAGCGACTTCGATCTAATCGGTGGCCCCGGGGATGGGATACCTATCAACCCGGGCGATGGAACTTATGCCCCGGGAGATGGTCCGACGTACGTCGACGGTCCGCCTTGGAACACCGGTCCGGATCCCACAGATCCTCCAAACGGTTTAGTGCCTTTGCCCCCCCCATGCTTTGGAAAAGGAACGTTGATAGAAACAATTGACGGTCCAATACCAGTTGAAGATCTAAAGCCCGGACAGATGATATGCACAAACGATGGCACAAAACCCGTCCTTTGGGTTGGTCACGCAAAAGTTGTTTTTGGGAGACCAGAACTAGATCACCTCAGACCCATAATTTTCTCACCAAGCAGCCTTGGACGAAACACACCTCTCCGCAGCTTGAAGTTGTCACCTCAACATAGAATTTGCCTTCAGAAACCAGAATACGAGTTACTTTTTGGAACTAATAGTGTGCTGCTGCCAGCAAAATTCCTCGTTGGACGACAAGGTGTAACAGTTGACCGAGAAATAGATAGTGTCGACTACTATCATATCTTGTTGGATGGGCATTTCATTCTCTATTCAAACGGCTTGATGGCCGAAAGTTTACTGTTGTCTGAATGGGTATACTCAGAATCCTCGGCCGCAGCACTTTTAGAGTTCCGAGAAATTTTTAAGGAAAATGCAGGCGGCAAGCAAAACGTGACCTCGCGAACTTGCTACCCTGTCCTAAGAAAAAGTGAGATCCCACTCCTGAGTATTGACGTTAGACGTCTGCATTGAGCTTGCGGGAAAAACTAGATTACGAAACTGCTGTAAGCACTTGGGGTGGAAGTATCCGCATAAACTGTATCAGATTTCTGATGCACAAAGCTTCTCTTGGCTATTTTTTGATTGACCGAGAAATACACTCAGATCGCAGGAGTGACACAATGTGTCCCGATGTGACATATGTGACCCCGAAGTGTCCCGAGGAGAGACGATATGACGATGAAAAGACTATACGCCGGGGCGAAACTTCGTGAGATAAGACAACGACTTAACCTCACCCAGAAGGAGTTTGCGAACAAGCTCGGCGTGTCCCTCCCGTACGCCAATCAAATGGAGAACAACAACAGACCGATTTCAACAACGGTTGTTTTGGCTCTGGCACAAGAATTCGGCATGGACGTGACCGAACTCAGCACAGGCGATAGCGAACGCCTTGTCTCCGACATGCGCGAGGCATTGGCCGACCCGGTGTTTGCCGACATTCAACCTCCGCTGGCCGATTTGCGCCTGACCGCCTCGAACGCCCCCGCTTTGGCCCGCGCATTCATCGAATTACACAAAACCTACCGCCAAACTCACGAGCGCCTGGCCTCACTGGACGAAGCACTGGGTCGGGAAGATGCCCGCATTCAGGCCAGCCCGTGGGAAGAGGTGCGGGATTTCTTTCATTATTGCGACAACTATATCGACGCCGTGGACAGGGCAGCAGAATTGTTTTCCAACCGGGCAGACGGGCCCGGTGGGATTCGGCAGGCCGCCCTGAACAGCCTTTCAGAACGCGGTATTCAGGTCGTTTTTTCAGACATGGACCCCCTGCGCAGATACGATTCTGAAAGCAAGATTCTCCGCCTGTCCTCGCGCGCTGCTCCGCAAACCCAAGTGTTTCAATTGCTGTTACAAGTTGCTTTGATCAGCCAGGACAAGCTGCTGGAAGCAACGTTGGATTTTGCAAAGTTTCAAAGCGAAGAGGCCCGGTCAATTGCAAAGATTGGACTGGCCAACTATTTCGCCGGCGCGTCTTTGATGCCTTATTCGACCTTCCTGACCGCCGCGCAAGAGGAGCGCCACGATCTGGAACTGCTGAGCAATCGATTTGGCGCTTCGATCGAACAGATTGCCCATCGGCTATCGACGCTACAACGCCCCGGAGCAAAAGGTATCCCATTCTTTTTCGTTCGCGTGGATCAGGCTGGCACGATCACCAAGCGGCACTCGGCCACCCGTCTTCAATTCGCGCGATTTGGCGGCGCATGCCCCTTGTGGAACGTGCATCGGGCCTTTGAAACACCAGGGCATTTTCTTCGGCAATTGGCGGAAACGCCAGATGGAGTTCGCTATATTTCGCTTGCGCGAGATGTATCGAAATCCGGCGGGTCATTCGGCGCGCCTGTCCGGCGCTATGCGATTGCCTTGGGGTGCGAGGTTCGGCATGCTCCGGCGCTTGTCTACGCCGACAACCTCGATATCAACAATGCCAGTTCTTACGAACCGATTGGCATATCTTGCCGCATCTGCGAACGGCAAACCTGCCACCAGCGCTCGGTCCCGCCCCTGGAACGTCGCCTCAGCATCGACACCGATTTACGCGGCACTCTGCCCTACGAAGTCACCTGATCTTCATCTGGCCAGAAATACCTCGGGGGAATCGCGGCCAAGGCCGCGACGGGAGCAGAGCCCCCGCCTTTTGGCTTAGGCTTTGGACAAGATCGCCCAGATTTCGTCTTTCAACGCTGCCCGCTTCTTGCGCAAATCCACTTCGGCCAATTCCTCCATCGGTTCAACATTGGTTTCTGCCCGATGCACCACGCGATTGATTTCGTGATACTCATCAGCAAGCCGGGCAAAATGCGCGTCCGACTGTTTGAGCTGGCTCATCAGTTCTACTTTGTCCGGGAACTCTTCTGCCAGTTCATGCGGGGTGTGGGACATACCTGTTCGCTCCATAATTAGTTGTTGCAAATGAGTCGTAGATGCGTCCGGCGGCGCTCGCTTTGACGCGGATCAATTTGACGCAAATTTCATCGCTGAGACGCGCGCCATCCCGCAGCGCGAGCCTCAGCGGCAGAACAAAACCAGTGTTCGCCCCTGGACATATCAATCTCAGTTTTGGCATAAAAATTTTGGCCCGGTACGTGAAAAATTCGGTCCCCTTTCGCAGAGATATTCCCTTTGATCCGACAACTCACTGTCGATCGTGACTTTCCCGCCGCCCTGTGCACCCAAGGCACTTGAATATACTGCTGATGAAGCCCCAATTTTCGGCTTTTTGCGTCCCTCTCAACGCTGGCGTAGGCACTGGAATATTTGAGGCAGGCAAAGGCTAGGCCCTGCCGCACCAGTTGATCTGCTGCATCCTGCCCACCCGACGTGCATTTTGCGACAACCCGGCCATAGCGATCCCGGTCCAATGGCACACAAGTCGCTGTTTTACCCTGATACCTCTGCCGAACGACCTGCGTAACCCACGCACCACATGGCCAGCGAGAACCTTCGGTGTCATGACAGGATTGATCTATCTCGGGGGCATCAATGCCATGCAACCGAACCCGGACTCCGCCCACACCCCATGTATCGGCGTCGATCACGTGAATCTGCCCCATAAATCGTTCTGCGGCCAACGCGACAGATGGCAGAAAGAGAACAAAAGCTAAACAAATTCTTAACATGTCCCCGATATGCGCCTGAAATCACGCGTATTCAAGCGGGGGCATGTCAAAAGGTTAACGCTGTGCCGTTGCCCAGTTCGGGTGGATCCAAGGCCGGTCATTGGCTTTGGGCAACGGGTCTTTGCCCAACAGGGAATCCGACACTTTCTCACCCACCATGATTGACGGTGCGTTGAGATTGCCGTTTGTGATCTGAGGAAAGATCGAGCTGTCCGCAACACGCAGCCCATCCACACCGATGACGCGTCCTTCGGGATCGACCACTGCGTTTTTGTCATCCGCTCGCCCCATTCGGCAGGTACCGCAAGGATGATAGGCGCTTTCCGCATGTTCCGCGATAAAGCCGTTCAGTTCTTCGTCTGATTGCACAGAAGCGCCCGGTTGGATTTCCTTGCCGGCATAGGGTTTGAACGCGTCCTGACCAAAGATTTCGCGCGTTAAACGGATACAGGTCCGGAAATCTTCCCAATCCTTTTCGTGGCTCATGTAATTGAACTTTATGACTGGCGCATCCGCAGCTTCAGCAGATCGCAGCGTAACAGATCCACGCGACGGAGACCGCATCGGACCGACATGCGCCTGGAATCCGTGGCCTTCCGCTGCTGCCTGCCCGTCATAGCGCACTGCCATGGGCAGGAAATGATACTGAATGTCAGGGTACTCAACACCAGGTTTCGATCGGATAAAGGCTGCACTTTCGAACTGGTTCGACGCCCCCAAACCCGTCTTGGTAAACAGCCATTGCGTACCGATCAGACCTTTACTGAATAGGTTCCAGTGTTTGTACAATGTAATCGGCTGCAAAGAGGCTTGTTGGATATAAAGTTCCAGATGATCCTGCAGGTTTGCGCCAACCCCCGGACGATCCGCCACAATATAGATTCCATGGTCAGCCAGATGCGCTGCCGGGCCGATTCCGGACAACATCAACAGCTTGGGCGAGTTGATCGACGACGATGCCAGAACAACTTCACGCCGAGCCTTAATGACCTCTTTCTTGCCGCCACGGATCAATTCCACCCCTGTGGCGCGACCGTTTTCCATCACGACTTTGGAAGCAAGGCCCCGAACGATATCGCAATTTTCGCGTTTTAGTGCAGGTCTCAGATAGGCATTTGCTGCGGACCAACGCCGTCCTTTCCAGACGGTCTGCTCCATCGGGCCAAAACCTTCCTGCTTTTCGCCGTTATAGTCGCCCGTGACCTCGTATCCGGCCTGCTGGCCCGCGTCGACAAACGCCTTAAACAGGGGGTTTTCACGTGGACCGCGCGAAACATGCAGCGGGCCATCTGTACCGCGCCACGACGGATCCCCGCCATGGCCGCCATCATGCCAGCTTTCCATTCTCTTGTAATAGGGCAGTACGTCAGCATAGGACCACCCGTCTGCACCCATCTCGGCCCAGGTGTCGAAATCGCGCGCATGGCCGCGCACATAAACCATTCCATTGATCGAGGACGAACCGCCTATCACCTTGCCGCGCGGACAGGCCAGACGGCGATTGTTCAGGTGCGGCTCAGGCTCGGATTGATAGCCCCAGTCATAGCGCGACATGTTCATCGGATAGCTCAGCGCCGCTGGCATCTGGATGAACGGCCCTGCATCGGTGCCGCCATGTTCGATCACCAGAACCGAGGCCCCTGCCTCGCTCAGACGATATGCCATTGCGCATCCGGCAGAGCCGGCGCCAACGATGACAAAATCTGCTTCCATTTCCATAACTCCTGCCCCGCCGAGAAGGCTGGATGCCTCCGGCGGGAGTATTTTCGAAAAGATGACGAGGTTATTCGCCGCGCGGGAAGCGGGCGTTTTCCTCGACGACGTTCAGATCCATGTGATTGCGCATGTAGCGTTCCGATGCTCTTTGCAGCGGCTGGTAATCCCACGGGTAATATCCACCCTGGCGCAGCGCCTCATAGACGACCCAGCGCCTTGCCTGGCTGGCTCGGACTTCGGCGTCAAAACGATCCAGATCCCAGCAGGCTTCGGATTTTGCGCGCAAGGTTTGTAGCGTACCTGCATGTTCGGGGCTGTCTGCCAGATTGGTCATTTCGTGAGGGTCAGCCTCAAGATCAAACAACTGATCAGGGTCCAACGCGCAGCGGTTGTATTTCCACTTGCCATAGCGCAACGAGACCAGCGGCGCATAAGATGCCTCTGCCGCGTATTCCATCGCTACCGGCGCGGTGCGCTCGCCCCCCTGCGCAAGAGGCACTAGGTTTTCACCATCCGTCCACGGTGCAATTTCATCCATATCGACCCCTGCCAATGCCCCAAGGGTTGGCGTTATGTCGATAGTAGACACCGGAGTGTCAATCCGCCCGGCAGGCAGATCAGGGGATGAAATCATCAGCGGCACACGCGCTGAACCTTCGTAGAAGTTCATTTTGAACCACAAGCCACGTTCGCCCAGCATATCGCCGTGATCCGAGACGAAGAGAATGATCGCCTCTTGCCGGGTGGTTTCCAGCACTTCGAGGATCTCACCGATCTTGTCATCCAGATAGGAGATATTGGCAAAATAGGCGCGGCGGGATTTGCGGATGTCTTCTTCGGTGATGTCAAAACTACGCCAGTCATTGGCGTCGAAGATCCGCTTGGCGTGCGGATCCTGATTGTCGTAGCCGATATCAGCGACCTCAGGCAGAAGATGCTCACAATCCTCGTACAAGTCCCAGTACTTGCGACGGGCGACGTATGGATCGTGGGGATGCGTGAAGCTGACGGTCACGCACCACGGACGATTATCCTTACCGCGCGCCAGATCATAGAGCTTGGCCTTGGCGTTATAGGCAACCTCGTCGTCATACTCCATCTGGTTTGATATCTCGGCCACACCCGCACCGGTGACAGAACCCATATTGTGGTACCACCAGTCGATCCGCTCGCCCGGTTTTCGATAATCCGGGGTCCAGCCAAAATCGGCCGGATAGATGTCGGTGGTCAGACGATCTTCGAACCCGTGCATCTGATCAGGACCGACAAAATGCATCTTGCCAGACAAGCAGGTATAGTACCCGGCCCGGCGCAAATGGTGTGCGTAAGTGGGGATGTCGCTGCGGAACTCAGCTGCGTTGTCATAGACGCCTGTGCGCGAAGGCAATTGACCGGACATAAAGCTGGCCCGCCCCGGCGCGCAGAGCGGCGACGCCGTGTATGCGTTTGCAAACCGGGTCGAACGTTCGGCCAACTTCTTCAAGTTCGGGGCATGAAGCCAGTCTGCGGGACCGTCGGGAAAGAGGGTTCCGTTCAGCTGATCCACCATCAGGATCAGAACGTTCGGTTTTGTCATTTTTCAGCCTCGAGCAGAGTGTTGAGCACGCGTTTCGCGTGTGACACGGCCAGTTGCGGTTCTTCCGGCGCGCTGAGCGCCGCGCGG
This sequence comes from Ruegeria sp. HKCCA5763, assembly GCF_013034545.1. Classification (NCBI taxonomy): domain Bacteria; kingdom Pseudomonadati; phylum Pseudomonadota; class Alphaproteobacteria; order Rhodobacterales; family Roseobacteraceae; genus Ruegeria; species Ruegeria sp. HKCCA5763. Next base: position 171,377 of record NZ_WQGF01000001.1, on the reverse strand, counting down.
ATGTACAACCCGTCAATAAGAGCAATCATGTTTTCAGCAGCTTCAACCGGGTCCTGCATCCTGGCGCGCAAAGCGTGGATCAGGTTTGAACGGATGCGTGCCTGATAGATCTGCCACAAGCGCAGTGCATCATCATTGGTTTGCGCCAGAACATAGAAGGTCATCCACGCAGCGATCACGTCAGGTGTGAAACACGAGGGGGCGAAACACGCCTCAATGATCGCCTGCGCCCGGCCTTCCGGAGCAGATGCCTTCAGTTTGGCCCGCGCCTCATCACCGAAATCCGAAAGGATCTGACGCATCGCCGCCAGAAAAATCTGATCCTTGCCGCCGAAATAATGATGCGCCAGCGCGCTGGACATACCTGCCCGTTTCGCAATTTGGCTAACTGTAACATCAAGGGATTTCTGCACACCCAGCTCGGCAATTGTCGCGCGGACAATAGCATCGCGGCGGATTGGCTCCATTCCAACTTTTGGCATCATGACCCCCTGAACAGGCGTTATGACTCCAAACTAGGAGTTTTTTATTGACTCGTCAATCAATGAAGGTCTCGATGGTGCCGGTATCACAGCTTCGGAGCAATACTCGGGGGCGTCAAGTCTCGACGATTCAGGACTGCTTCGCGCCATGAGATGAAGCTGACGGCGCACAGGATCAATGTGCCTCCGGCGACGACCCAGATATCAACGCTTTCATGGAACACGACTGCGCCCAGCAATGTGGCCCAGATGAGTTGAAGAAACGTGATCGGCTGCGTGACGGCCACAGGTGCAGCCTGCAAGGCCAGCGTCATGAAATAATGACCGGCGGTGGCAAAACAGGCCACCAGAAACAGAACCCCGAGATCGCGCAAGCTGGGTTGCGTCCAGACGGCCACAGCAAATGGGATCAGCGCAAGCGTCACCCAAATCGACAAATGCGCCACGACGACCGAAGGTGGCACATCCCGCACCAACAGTTTTGCCAGCAAATAAGAACCGCCCAGTGTCAGCGCCGTCCCCAGCATAGCCAGATGGCCCGCTGACACCTCTCGAAACCCGGGCCGCAAGATGATCAGCACACCAACCAAAGCAACAAGAATTGCCGCGATCCGCCGAAAGGCCAGCTTTTCCCCCAAAAACAGGGCCGCGCCCAAAGTCACGTAAACGGGCGTCATGTAATTCATGGCCGTGACTTCTGCCAAGGGGATCTGTGTCATGGCAAAGAACCACAGCATAACAGCAACCGCATGAACCACCCCGCGCACCCCGAACAGGGTCAACAGCCGGGGTGTCAGTTTGGTCGCCATGATCGACCGCAGTGCCGGAAGAAGGAACGCCAAGCCCAGGGCGTATCGCAGGAACGCAGCCTGAATCGGGTTGATGGTCGTGCCCAGCGACTTCACCAAAGCTGTCATTACAACAAAAGACAGCCCGGCGGCAAACATCCAGAACATGCCTGCAAGAGGACGGGACGAAACGGTGTGTGAGGTCATGGCCTAGGTTGAACACCGAAACCGAGCCAGGAACAACCCTTCACATGACAACAAGTTTCAGTGCGATACCCAGCATGACGACGCCAATTCCGGCATCCAGTACTTGCCACGCCCGGGGTCTCGTAAAAACAGGCGACAAAATACCCGCGCCGTATCCAAGCGAGAAGAAGAACACAAAGCTGGAGGTCATCGCGCCCAGCGCAAACCCCAGACGGTCGTCATACTGCGCCGAGATTGAACCGATCAAGACCACTGTGTCCAAATAGACATGCGGATTCAGCCAGGTGAACGCGAGTACCGTAAGCAACGCGGCCTTCAGGCTGGTGCGCTGGCCATTGCCAATCTCCATCACCGCGCCGCCCCGCCATGCCGAATGCAAGCTGCGCAGCCCATACCAAGTTAGGAACGCGGCCCCGCCATAACGCATCACGGTTTCGAACCACGGCACCGCCTGCGCGAGCGTACCAAATCCCGCGACACCTGCCCCGATCAGCAGCGCATCAGATATCGCGCAGGTCAGGCACAGAACAAATACATGCTCGCGCCGCAACCCCTGCCGCAGAATAAAGGCGTTTTGCGCACCGATCGCGAGGATCAGGCTGAAACCCAGTGCAAAACCGGCGATCGTGGATGTGGGCATGGAACCTCCTGCGCTTTGGCAGCGTTGACTAAGCCCCATCGGGGAATCTATCAAATTAAAGATTCTATTCCGAATTAAGCAAAACTAATGTTGCTAGACCCCAATCAACTTTCCGCATTGTCAACCATTCTGCGGCTTGGCAGCTTTGAGGCCGCAGCCATGGAATTGGCTGTCACGCCTTCGGCAATTTCCCAGCGCATTAAGGCGCTGGAGGATCGTGTTGGTGCGGCGCTGATCCGCCGGGGTACACCTTGCACCGGAACACCCGCAGGGCTGCGCATTGCCCGATATGCCGAGGATGTTGGACTGCTTGAGGCGCAATTGGTCCGTGAGCTGGCTTTGGAACAGGATCCTGTATCGGCGCGGGTTCGCATTGCTGTGCCTGCTGATGTACTGGCCACTTGGTTTATCGATGTAATGGCGCAAGTACCCGATATGCTGTTTGATCTTGTCATCGACGATCAGGACCATTCGGCCGAGTGGTTGAAACGCGGCGAGGTCAGCGCCGCCGTCACAGTAGGCGGGCGTCCTGTTACAGGGTGTGATGTGACGCCGCTGGGTGTCCTGCGATACCTGCCCACAGCCAGCCCTGCCTTCATCGAAACGTGGTTCAAGGATGGTGTTAACGAGGGCACGCTCGGCAAAGCGCCATGCCTGGTTTTCAACCAAAAGGACAGTCTGCAGAAGGCATGGCTTTCGCAATATGCCGCGCCTAACCTTTCGCCGCCGTTTCATTTCCTGCCGTCCTCGAACGGGTTCGTGGATGCCGCGATTGCCGGTCTGGGATGGGGCATGAACCCAGCAGTCCTTTCCAAAGACGCCTTGGAAGACGGGCGGTTGCAACCCCTCCTCGCTAATGCTCCGCTGGATGTTGCCCTCAACTGGCAGGTCGGTCGCGTACTTGCACCCGCCCTCAAACCGCTTACACATGCCGTTCGACGTGCCGCCAAGCAGGTCCTGTTACCGCCCAGCGCGAACTGATCGCACACCACAGTTTCGGAGGAACCGATGTTCTCACGCGATGCCCTCAGCTATAATCCCATTCCCCTGCCGGACCGATCCGAGATCAGCGACGCGGACATGCAAGGTGCCGCACAACAGTTCTACGACAAGATGCGCCAGCGCCATACGGTGCGGGATTTCAGCCCCCGCCCCGTGGACCGCTCTGTAATCGAAACGTGTTTGCGCACAGCGGGCACTGCGCCTTCTGGCGCCAATCACCAACCGTGGCACTTTGCTGCGATCTCCGCCCCTGACCTGAAGCAACGCATCCGCGAAGAGGCCGAAGAGGAAGAACGCCGGTTCTATGCGGGCGGCGCGGGCGACGAGTGGATCAAAGCGCTTGAGCCCATCGGCACCAACGCAGTCAAAGAGAATCTGACTTTTGCACCCTGGCTGCTCGTGGTGTTCGCCCAGCGCTGGGGACAATTCGAAGATGGGACGCGATACAAGAACTACTACGTGCCGGAAAGCGTGAACATTGCCACCGGCTTTTTGCTGGCTGCACTGCACCATGCCGGTCTCAGCACTTTGACCCATACCCCGAACCCGATGCGGTTTTTGAACGACGCGCTGGACCGGCCCGCGTCAGAGAAACCGACGATGATCATTGCAGTGGGACATCCTTCGGAAACCGCCACGGTGCCAGCCGTGGCAAAGTTGAAGAAACCCCTGAACGAGATCTCTTCGTTTTTTTGAGAACAAGCGCTTTACTCCTGCGGCTGGGATACGTCTTCCCGGACAGGCTCCATCATTCGATAGCATGTGACGCAGGACACCAGGCTGGCGGCGACAATGAAGGCGACCGCCAATGCGACCTCATGCATATGGGCCACTGCGGCCAGGGCCGCCGAAAGAAGCACAGCTGACAAACGAGTAATAGATTTGACCGCAGCCGTCCCCTGCACGCGCAGATCTTTGGGAGCGATATCCAGAAAATACAGCTTGCGTGCACTGCTGATCCCCGTCACCGCCACGGTGACAACAAACAAAGCGATGGCATGCAGATGCACATCGTGATCGATGCCCAAGAAGTGGAACGCCAAAAGGACGCTTCCGGTGGCAGCCACCATCAAGGTTCCAACCATCATAACAGCGCGATGGGACTTCATGTTCACGAATTGCCATAATGGCCCCGAAACAAGGTACCCTGAAGCAGAAGACACGATCATCGCAGTCAGACCTTGTGCCGAACTGTGATGCGCCTCTGCCGCGATCAACGCGAAGAACGGAACAGAGAGCGTGACCGCCACCAACGGCATACGCATGATCATGAAGCGCCGAAACCAAGGGAATTCGAACATGCTCAGAATACCCTGAACATTGGCCCTAAATGACAGTTTTGGTTTGGTTTCAGCTTTCTTTGCCGGTTCAGCAGTGCCTGCGTTCTCGGTCATTGCCAACATCAGAAGCCCCGAAAACATAAAGAATGCAACAGACACGCCGATCATGGTGGAATGTCTTGAAAACGGTGGGTTTTCCTTGGTGATCTGATGCACTAGCAGAGCAAGGCCAATGGCACACAGGCCGCCACCCCCAAGCTGCAAATATTGCATCACCATGCGCGAGCGTGAATGGAGATGATCGCCTAGCAGGTCGGTGAACATGAGGTTCTGGACCTCGTCCACCAAGCCGATCACAAAGAAAACCGAAACGAAGATCACAGCAATCAGCGGAACGATCCCGGTCGCGGCGGCGGCCATGGCCGTCACCAGGCAAGCGCCGATAACAGCTTCGGTCAGGGCAATGGCCCGCTTCTTCTGAGATTTTGCCGCTACGGATTGCGCCAGAAAGAAGTCAGATATCATGCTGCCGACCATCCGGACCGAAACCAAAGCACCCGCCACGAACATTGGCAGCTCAAAAGACACCGCCAGAAACGGCAATACCACCGATGGGCTGCCAAGGGTCCACGCAACCTGAGAAATAATACTCTGCCCAGTCAGAACAGGCACATTGCGTTTGGCAGCATCGGGTGTCTCGGGCGTCATGGGTCTTGCGGTCGCATCTTTCCATAGATCAATACCCGCCCAACCTAAGCGCATCCGCGGATTCCGCCAACAACCATTGGAAATCGCCCGGAAACGAAAAAACCCGACCAGGTTGGCCGGGTTTCCAAACCGCATCTTGCGCTTTTTCAGAGCTGCGCCATCACTTCGTCAGTGGCTTCGAAATTGGTCGTAACGCGTTGCACGTCGTCATCGTCTTCCAGCGCATCCACCAGCTTCATCAGCTTTTGCATATCTTCCAGCCCCAGCTCGGTCGTGGTGGTGGGCTTCCATACCAGCTTGGTCGATTCCGATTCACCCAACGCTTCTTCCAGCGCGCTCGATACATCGTTCAGGTCGGTATCGGCGCACCAGATGATGTGACCATCCTCCGAGCTTTCGACATCCTCGGCCCCGGCCTCGATCGCGGCTTCGAAAATCGTATCCGCATCGCCGGCATCCGCCTGATAGACAACCTCGCCCTTACGGTCGAACATAAACCCGACCGAGCCCGTCTCGCCCAGATTGCCGCCATTCTTGGAAAAGGTCGAACGCACGGTCGAGGCGGTGCGGTTACGGTTGTCGGTCATGGTCTCGACGATCACCGCGACACCGTTCGGGCCGTAACCCTCGTAGCGGATTTCTTCATAATCGTCGCCTTCACCGGCGACCGATTTCTTGATTGCGCGGTCGATCACGTCCTTCGGGACCGAGTTCGACTTGGCTTCTTTTACGGCCAGACGCAGGCGCGGGTTCTTGTCGGGATCAGGGTCGCCCATCTTGGCAGCGACGGTGATCTCTTTCGACAGCTTGGAAAAGAGTTTGGACCGCGCGGCGTCCTGACGTCCCTTGCGGTGCTGGATGTTGGCCCATTTGGAGTGGCCTGCCATAATGCGTCCTCGTCATCGTGATTGCGTGTTCGGCGCTCATATAGACGTTTGCGGGGGGCAGGATCAAGAGAGCGGCTTGCGACAGTACCACTGGCTTGTATGGTGACGGCATGACAACAGATCAGATCATTCTTTTTGCGCTTTTCATCACAGTCTTTGGAATGTTGCTTTGGGGTCGGTTTCGATACGACCTTGTGGCCTTTGCCGCGCTGATGATCGGCGTTGTTCTAGGCGTTGTCCCGGTGGATAACGCTTTTGCAGGGTTCGGCCACCCGGCCACCATCATCGTGGCACTTGTGCTGGTCGTCTCGGCCGGGCTGGTCCGTTCGGGGGCGGTTTTCATGATTACCCGCACTTTGGTCGATGCCTCACGGGGGCTGGGCGCGCATATTGCCCTGATGGGCGGGATCGGCGCGGTCTTATCTGCCTTCATGAACAACGTGGCTGCGCTGGCTTTGCTTATGCCGGTGGACATCCAGACCGCACGCAAAGCCGGGCGGTCTGTGGGTCTGTCACTGATGCCGCTGAGCTTTGCAACCATTCTGGGGGGGATGGCGACCCTGATCGGCACCCCTCCGAACATCATCATCGCGTCGATCCGGGCCGAGACGCTGGGCGAGCCGTTTCACATGTTTGATTTTGCGCCCGTGGGCGGGATAGCCGCAATTGCGGGTCTTGCCTTTGTCGCTCTGGTCGGCTGGCGTCTGATCCCTAACCGCGGGCCGCAAACTGAAACCTCAGAAGCACTGGCCGAGTATATCGCCGAACTAACCATCCCGCCGGGTTCGATCCATATCGGAAAACGCGTGAGTGAGCTCTATGAGGCAGCTGAAAAATCTGATGTCGCCATCATTGGTCTGATCCGCGATGGCAAGAGGCGTTATGGCCGATCCGCCCATGCCACGCTGAAGGAAGGCGACGCACTGGTTTTGGAGGCCCGACCCGAGGCGTTGGACGAATTTCGCGCCGCGCTGAATCTCGACTTTTCGGACACGCGACGGCAGGAGTTACTGACGGCTGAGGGCGACGGGCTTGAAGTCATCGAGGTGGTTGTGCCGGAAAGCGCCCGCATCACCGGGCGCACCGCACAGGGTCTTGGACTGGCCTGGCGGCAGAGTACAGTGCTGATGGGCATCTCACGTCAGGGGCGACAAATCACCCAACAGGTTCGCAAAACCGAGGTGGAACCCGGCGATATCCTGCTGCTGCTTTGCCCGCGCGACCGCGCTGCGGATGTGACGGAGTGGCTGGGTTGCCTGCCCCTTGCCGGACGCGGCCTGAATGTTACCGCAAACGATAAAGCGTGGCTGGCCATCGGCCTGTTTGCTGCCGCCGTTTTGGCCGCAAGTATTGGGTTGATCTACCTGCCGATAGCTTTGGGTCTGGTTGTCATCGCTTATGTGCTGACCAAGATCATGCCAATTGCCGACATCTATAATCACATCGAATGGCCGGTGGTTGTCCTTCTGGGGTCGATGATCCCACTTGGCAGTGCTTTGGAGACCTCTGGCGGGACTGAACTCATTGCAAATGCGCTGATCCAACTGACCGATGGTCTGCCCGCTTGGGCGATCCTGACTGTGTTGATGATCGTGACCATGACATTGTCGGATGTGCTGAACAACACTGCCACCGCCATTGTCGCCGCCCCTGTTGGTATCCAAATGGCCCGCACGCTCGAGGTTTCACCCGACCCATTCCTGATGACGGTTGCGGTAGCTGCCTCGGCCGCGTTCCTCACGCCAATTGGACACAAGAACAATACGCTGGTTCTGGGCCCCGGAGGCTATCGATTCGGCGATTACTGGCGCATGGGTCTGCCGCTTGAGGTGCTGATCATCGCGGTTTCCATACCTGCCATCCTTGTCTTCTGGCCGCTTTGACGGGTAAAGGCAGCATATGAAACGCTTTTTGATCCTGCAACTGCGCCCGGAAACGGATGCATCCGACGCCGAATATGCTTCGATTCTGGACAAGACTGGCCTTGCGCCCGAGCAAACCCACCGTATCCGGCTGGATTGTGAGGACCTGCCTGAAAGTTTGGATGTAACAGACTATGCAGGTGTCATCGTTGGCGGTGGTCCCGGCTGTGTCAGCGATGATCCCGCGACGAAATCTGAACTGGATGCAAAGATCGAAGGTGCGGTCATGGGGCTCATGCCGCAGATCACGGCGCAGGATCACCCCTTCATGGGCTGCTGCTATGGTTTGGGCGTTCTGGCCGCACATCTGGGCGGTGAAGTCAGCAAAGCCCGCTATGGCGAACCGGTCGGACCGTCAGCCTGCCGCCTGACGGACGATGGTGCCAATGATCCACTGACAGCCGGGCTGAACCTGGAGTTCGACGCCTTCGTTGGCCACAAAGAAGCTGTTCAGGCTTTGCCCGAAGGCTGCGTACATCTTGTTGCCTCAGACCCCTGCCCGTTTCAGATGATCCGCTTTGGTCAGAACGTCTATGCCACACAGTTTCACCCCGAAGCGGATGCAAGAGACTTTGAGCAGCGCATCAACATCTACAAACATCACGGCTATTTCCCGCCCGAAGACGCCCAGCGCCTGATCGACATCTGCAACGCCGCAGACGTCACCCAACCCGGCGAAATCCTGCGCCGCTTCGTCGAACGCTACAAGTGACCTAACGGCGCGGTTGCCTGCGCCTTTCATGCTCGCATAGGCTGATCCGAAACGACTTTGGGAGGAGTTGTTCTTGGATTTGCTCATCAATGTCGGCCTGCCGATCTCGCTTGCCACCATAATGCTGTCCCTAGGCATCGGGCTAGAGATCGCGGATTTCCGGCGTGTGCTGAACCGGAAATATCCTTTTGCAATTGGTGCGGTATGTCAGGTCGTACTTCTGCCCATTGCTGCGTTCTTCACCGTCACACTGTTTGGACTGCCCCCTGAAATCGCAGTTGGCTTCATGCTGCTCAGCTTTTGCCCGGGCGGTGTGACCAGCAACATACTGACCAAGCTGGCCAAGGGTGACGTGGCGCTTTCCGTCAGCCTGACTGCGGTGATCAGCATCTTGTCAATCCTGACAGTGCCCTTTCTGGCCGCGTGGTCCATCACCTATTTCATGGGGGAAAACGCACCTGATGTGTCGATCAGCGGTCTGGCCATTGCCATGTTTCTGATCACAACCCTTCCCGTTGCCATTGGGGTCGGAGTTCGCAGGTTTGCAACCGGGTTTGCAAACCGCATCGAGGGCGGACTTTCGACGCTCGCAACCGTTTTGTTTGTATTGATTGTCGTGGCCGCCCTGGCTGGAAACTGGCAGATTTTCATTGATAACCTGGGCATCATGGGCACCGGTCTGATCTCGCTTAACATGGCCCTTTTGCTTATCGGGCTGGGGATCGCACGTGCTGCAAATCTGTCATGGGCCGAGTGTAAAAGCATATCAATTGACACTGGCATCCAGAACTCGACACTGGGCATTACACTGGCGGCCCTAATCACAGGCACAGAGAGCGGATTTAGCCCTCTGGCCCTGCCGTCCGCAGTCTACGGGATCACGATGTATGCCGTCGTGCTGCCGTTCCTCGTTTGGTTTCGACGACGCTGAAAGGACAGTTCATGACCAAGAACACAGCAGATGCGATTGTCGTCGGCGCAGGCCTAGCCGGACTGGCCGCCGCAGCTGAACTGGGCGACCGGGGCAAAAAGGTCATCATTGTCGATCAGGAGCCCGAGAGCTTTCTGGGTGGTCAGGCGTTCTGGAGCCTCGGCGGTTTGTTCATGGTCGACACTCCGGAACAACGGCGGATGGGCATACACGACAGCCAAGAGCTTGCCCTTCGTGACTGGATGGGCAGCGCACAGTTCGACCGCGCGGAAGACGCTTGGCCCCGCAAATGGGCCGAGAGTTATGTCGAGTTTGCGGCTGGTGAAATGCGCCCCTGGTTGCATCAGATGGGTTTGCGCTGGTTTCCGGTCGTAGGTTGGGCAGAACGCGGTGGATCCTATGCGAACGGGCATGGCAACTCTGTTCCGCGTTTTCACATCACTTGGGGCACTGGCCCCGGCGTTCTGGAGCATTTCATCCGTCGGGTCCGCGAACATGCCAGCGCCGGTCTGATCCAGCTGAAGTTCCGCCATCAAGTCAGCCATATCATCATGCAGAACGGCACGGCCAAAGGCGTATCAGGCGAGGTTTTGGCCAACGACACCGCCCAACGTGGCGGAAAGACCAACCGGGACGAAGTGGGAGAGTTCGAGGCCTATGCGCCGTCGGTCATCGTTACCTCGGGTGGTATTGGCGGCAACTTTGAAATGGTTCGGCAGAACTGGCCCAAGGATCGTCTGGGCGAACCTCCAAAAGACATGGTGGCTGGCGTGCCCTTTCATGTCGATGGCCGCATGATCGCGATCAGCGAAAAAGCCGGCGGACATGTGATCAACGGCGACCGCATGTGGCATTACACCGAAGGCGTCCGCAACTGGGATCCGATCTGGCCTGCCCATGGCATACGCATTCTGCCCGGCCCCAGCTCTATGTGGTTCGACGCCAAAGGAAACCGTCTGGAACCGCCCTGCCTGCCGGGGTTCGATACGCTGGGGACGCTGAAGGAAATCCTGAAAACAGGATACGAATACAGCTGGTTTGTTCTGACCCAAAAGGTCATCAAGAAGGAATTCGCCCTATCCGGGTCTGAACAGAACCCGGACTTTACCTCCGGCAGTTGGAAAGAGGTCATCCGTCAGCGCATCCTGTCAGGCTCCAAAGCAACCGCACCGGTGGAAGCGTTCAAAGAACATGGCGAGGATTTCGTCGTCGCCAACACGTTGACCGAACTGGTCAACGGGATGAACCATCTGGGCGGTGGGCTGATTGACGAGGCGCACTTGCGCGGGCAGATCGAAGCGCGCGACTCGCAGGTCGACAATCCATTCTCAAAAGACGCCCAGATGATGGCGATTCTGGCCGCCCGAAACTATCGCGGCGACAAGCTGATCCGCACAGCAAAACCGCATAAGTTCCTCGATCCGGCCAACGGCCCGCTGATCGCAGTCAAGCTGCACGTTCTGACGCGTAAAACGTTGGGCGGGTTGCAAACCAACCTGGACAGCCAGATGATCGGAGGCGATGGAAATGTGGTGCCTGGCCTGTTCGCCGCTGGCGAAGTCGCCGGGTTCGGCGGTGGAGGCTACCACGGCTACAACGCGCTCGAGGGTACGTTCTTGGGCGGTTGCATATTTTCGGGGCGCAACGCAGGGCGGTCTAGGGCTGTCGCCTGATGGCCCCTCTGCTTTATTTGCGGACCAGCTTGATCACCGGCTCTCCGTCGCCGTTCAGAAGAGCCAGCGCGTCGCCTTCCATCGCAAAGGACGTGACGCTTTGCATCGTCTTGAGGAAGGCGCGCTCAACTTCATCCAACTCGGGCGGACAAGCCATGAGGGTTGCGGCCATGTTGTCGGGAAATGTGAGCCGGTTGCCTGAAATCTCGGCCTGACCGCTGAACCGGTTACAGCCGCCGCTGCCACCAAAGGACCCGCCTTGCCCAAAACTCAGCTCTGGGCGTTTTTCCGTCTCAAGAGGCGCGCCATTCAGGGTTGCGGCAACCCATTCGGTGTTCTCAATCGTCACACTTCCCTGACTTTGGGCTTGGACCAGCAACAAGTCAGCCGAGTTCCCCGCTTCATTTGTCAGGACCGGATAAACCGTGTCCGTGGTGAATAGCAGCCTTTGCCCCGTCGTGACCGTGGCACGCACAGCATAGCTGTGCCCGTCCTCAATCAACGCGTCATCATAGGTCAGTTCAAACTTCGCAGGCACACCTGTCAGTGCATATCGTTGCGCTGCAAGTGTCACGGCTGGCGCATCGGCCAGCGAAATATCCTGAAGTTCGACAAACAGGGTTGCATTGGGCGGAAGGGCGATACGCTCTCGATACGTCGCGGTACCTTCAACCGTGCCCGCCATCGCGACACTACTGATCATGGCGGCAAACACTGCACCTGCCAATATGGCTTTTCCGGTCGTCAGCATGGCAAATCCCCTTTTACAAATCACATTTCAAAAAGATCGTGTGTCTTTGCACGTTTACAAGGGCTTCCTGAAACAGGTGGCAATTCTAAGCCGATCCTAAAGGGGCCAGATCAACGGGATCAGCAGCGACGCCAGCAACCCAACTGTCAAGTTCAGCGGGATGCCCACCTTCATGAAATCGGTAAACCGGTAACCTCCGGGGCCATAGACCATCATATTCGTCTGATAGCCAATCGGCGTTGCAAACGAGGCCGAAGCCGCCACCATGACCGCGACCACAAGCGGACGCGGGTCCATTCCCACGGCCTGTGCCAAACCAATGGCGATTGGCGTAACAACAACAGCAACAGCGTTGTTCGAGACCAGTTCAGTCAGGACAGAGGTCAGCAGATAGACCGCCCAGATGATCAGGAAGGGCGGCAAAGCGCTAAGCCCAGGCGCAACAGCCTCGACAATCAACGACACGGCGCCAGAACTGTCCAATGCTGCGCCAATGGCGAGCATCGCAAATATCAAAGCCAATAGCCGACCTTCGACAAAGGAAAATGCCTCATCCGCATCGATACAGCGGGTAACCAAGACTACTGCCACCGCCACAATCGAAAGCAGCAGGATCGGTGCGATGCCCAGCGCAGCAAGCGCAACAATCCCAATCAGTGCGCCTATTGCAATGGGCGCATGGCTGCGTCGGAAAGCGCGCGCCGACGGTTGGGTGACGTCCACCATATCCATTTCAGCCGCAAGCCGTTGTATGTCGGCGGGCGCACCTTCCAGCAGCAACGTGTCACCCACACGGACCACAAGATCGTCAAGTTGGCGACCGATATTCTGGTTGCGACGGTGAACCGCCAAGACATAGACACCATATCGCCGCCGCAGACGCAGCATTCCCAAGGTCCGCCCTACCATGCGGCATCCGGGTGTGATCAGCACTTCGACCGTCTTGGTTTCAACGGCAGAAACCTGATCCACACGCTTGAGTTCCTTGTTGCTTTGCAAACTCAACAACTCGGTCATCTCGGTCCGTAAAACCACACGGTCGCCAACCCTCAGCTCAACGCCTTTCAGATTGCGCCGCAGTGATTCATCCCCGCGAACCACGTCGATCAGACGGACTCCGGGTCGTTTGAACAATTGAACACCGGTCACTTCGCGCCCGATCAGGTTGCTGTCGGGTGGAATGACGGCTTCGGTAAAGAACTTCATCTTCGACCGGTCGCTGAGCAATGACGCCATACTGTCACGCTCGGGCAAAAGCTTGGGCGCGATGAAGCGCAAATAAATCATCCCGTAGATCACAAGGACGATCCCCAGCGGCGTGACCTCGAAGATTGTAAAGGGTGTCATCCCCTGAGCGCGCGCAACACCATCAACCAGCAGGTTGGTCGATGTGCCAATCAATGTCAGCGTGCCGCCCAGAATGGCCGCATAACTCAAAGGAATCAGCAACTTGGACGCGGGCACATTCAAGGTTCGCGCAATTTGTACAAAGACCGGGATCATGACCACAACCACCGGGGTATTCGACACCACAGCCGAGGCCAGAACGACAAACGCCATGAGCAGCCCAATCGCGATGCGCGGGTTGACCTGAGCCTGTTTCTGCGCGGTTGAGGTGAACGAATCCAATGCCCCCGTTCGCACCAGGGCCCCCATGATGATGAACATTGCTGCGATCGTCCAAGGCGCGGGATTGGACAAAACCGCCAACGCGCTTTGATAGGGCAGAATGCCCGTAACAAGCATCAGCGAGACGCCTCCGATGGCCACAACCTCGGTCGGATAAACCTCGCGCAGGAACATGACGAACATGCCCGCAACGATAAGCAACGCCAGAATTGCGCTGCCCGTGTCTGTCAGTGAAAGGAAATTCATTCGTGGTATTCTGTCCGAACCCGGGCCCAAGCGCCTGATGACATGCAGTTTCACGCATTGCGCACGGCAGAGCAAGCCTGACGTTTGTTATTCAGGCCCAGCTTGTTCCAAACGCCCCCCGACGCGCACCATATGCACAGATTTTGCCCGCCCGTCGCGATCATCGGTTTCCACGAAAACGCCGCTTAGCGTTGCTTCACCATTTGCAGGGGTGAACCTCGCCTTGGGCATACCGGTGATGAAGCGGCGCATCGGTTCCTGCTTGTCCATCCCGATGACCGAGTCGTAGTCTCCGCACATGCCTGCATCTGTCAGATAGCCTGTACCACCCGGCAATATCTGAGAATCTGCGGTCGGCACATGAGTGTGCGTTCCTACAACGAGGCTGGCACGTTTATCGCAATAATGGCCCATCGCCATTTTCTCGGACGTCGCCTCGCAATGCATGTCCACGATGATGGCTTGCGCCTGCCCCCCGCGAGGATGCGACTTCAGGATCGGTTCGATGGCCGAGAACGGATCGTCAAAGGGCCGTTTCATGAAAACCTGCCCAAGCACCTGCGCGACCAGAACCTTGCGCCCACCCGGTGCATTGAACAGCCGATGCCCCCGCCCCGGTGCGCCTTTGGCAAAGTTCACCGGGCGCACGATGCGCTGCTCTTTCTCGATATATTGCAACATGTCCTTCTGATCGAAGGCATGATCACCCAGCGTCAGGCAATCCGCACCCGCATCCAGAAGCAGCTTGGCGTGATCGCCGCTCAGGCCCATACCGTTCGACGCGTTTTCGCCGTTGACCACAACAAAATCCAGCCGCCATTCATCGCGCAGGCGCGGCAAGTGCTGCTGAACGGCGGCGCGGCCCGCGCGCCCCATGACGTCACCAAGAAACAAAATCCTCATGATCCGGGTCGTAGGGGCTGTGCAGGGCAATAACAAGGCGGAAGCATGAAATTTGCCGCAGAGTTGAGGGTTGAATTCACATTCACCTGTGGCAATATTTTTGAAGAGCGTTTGAAAATAGAAGGAATTCTTCGTGAAATCTTTAGTTTTACTGACGGCCAGCGTCTTGTTTGCTTCGGCTGCCGTTGCCGAAGGCACCAAAACCTCCATGCCCAACCCCGCAGCAACATTTTGCATCGAAAACGACGGGACTTATCAACTTCGGAAAAACGAAGACGGCAGCGTTTTTGGTGTCTGCATTCTGACAGACGGCACCGAAATTGATGCCTGGGATTACTTGCGCAGCCATTTCGAGCAATAACAGCTAGAAGGTCAGCACCCGGCTTTCCGTGATGACCATATCCAACGGTTGGTCTGTTGGCTCCAACGGCAGGCCCTCTGTTTCCTGCGCATCAAAGGCAAAACCGATGGCCAGCGTCGGGCGCTTGGCGCGCAAACCTTCCAGCGTGCGGTCATAGAACCCGCCGCCATAGCCCAGCCGACCACCATTTGCATCAAACGCGACCAGCGGCACGATCAGAATCTCGGGGTCGAAATAGTCATCCACCTCGGGCACTTTGGCTCCGAACGGGCCATCTTTTAGTACACCTTCGGGCGTCCAGCGAGAGAATTTCAAAGGTTGACCAGCGGCCTGAATGACCGGCACGCCAACCGGCCCGTAAGCCGATGCCTCGGCCATCGCGGGCAGAGGGTCGATCTCGGTCCGGATCGGCATATAGCCTGACATGGGTACGCCCCGGTGCCCCGCCAGAACCTCGGATAGCCGTCCGGCCGCACCGGGCAAACGCGTATCAAATGCAGCCTTGCGGCGGGCAAAGGCCGCTTTGCGGGCTGCGGCCTTGATTTCGGTCAGATCGGTCACAAGAGCACCACGCTGGCAAGGCCAAGAAAGATGAAGAACCCCATGACATCCGTTGTGGTTGTCACAAAGGTTCCGGACGCCAGCGCCGGGTCAACACCCAAACGGTCCAGCACGACAGGTACTACCGTACCCGCGAACCCGGCGATGATCATGTTCACGACCAAGGCAGAGCCGATCACGACACCCAATAGCGGAGAGTCAAACCACAACATCCCCACGGTACCCAACACGATGGCAAAGCATAGCCCGTTGAGCATGCCGACCAACAATTCGCGCCGGATAACACGCATTACGTTTGCATTGGTCAGGTCTCGCGTCGCCAGAGCACGTACGGCCACCGTCAGCGATTGTGTGCCCGCGTTACCACCCATTGACGCGACAATGGGCATCAGGATGGCCAGCGCGACCAGTTGATCAATCGCGGCCTCAAACTGTGAAATCACCAGCGAAGCACAGATCGCCGTACATAGGTTCACCGCCAACCAAGGCAGCCGCCGTCGGCTTGTCGCCGCCACACTGTCGGAAATGGAGCTTTCGTCGCTCACGCCAGCGAGGCGCAGGATGTCTTCTTCGTGTTCCTCATCCAAAACAACCATTGCGTCGTCGATGGTGATAACACCAACCAGACGACCATCAGAATCCACCACCGGTGACGAGATCAGATGGTACTGGTTGAAGGCATACGCCACGTCTTCTTCGTCCTGATCGACGGGGATGATGTGAAATTCTTCTTCCGCCAGATCGGTTAGCGGTACTTCGCGCCGCGTCGCCATCAGCTTACCCAAAGTCACCTGTGCCACTGGCTTCAGGCGCGGATCGACCAGCACCACGTGATAAAACTGCTCGGGCAGATCATCATTGGCGCGCATGAAATCAATCGTTTGCCCGACGGTCCAATGCTCGGGCGCCATGACGACCTCGCGCTGCATGAGACGGCCGGCCGAATTTTCAGGGTAGGACAGCGCCTGTTCGGCGGCGATCCGTTCGGAATCCTCCAGCGCATCCAGGATGGTTTCCTGCTGAGGCTCCTCAAGGTCCTCAAGCAGGTCGACGACATCGTCGCTTTCCATCTCGCGCACGGCTTCAGCCAGAACATCCGGGTTCAGGACCGATATCACCTCTTCGCGGACCGATTCATCCAGTTCGGACAGGATGTCGCCGTCAAATTCCTTGTCATACAGGCGGATCAGGCGGGACCGGTCAAACGGGTTGATCTGCTCAAGAAGGTCCGCGATGTCCGCCGCGTGCAGCGGCTCCATCAGCTCAATCAGCTTGTCGCGGTCGTCGATATCCACCGCATAGAGGATTCCCGCCACAACCTTGGGGTCCAGCGCATAGGCGTCCTCGTCCCGGGGCAGATCGTGTCCGGCTTCGTCACTGCCTGTCGTCATGCGCTGCCCCCTTGTCTCGGCGATTGGCCCCTAAATAGAAGAAGCAGCTACAGGAAAACAATGACAATGCGCCAATTTACCCACTTCTTTCGTCCGCCTATGCTGATGTGCGGTTCAAATGAGGTGGAGAACAGGGCAAATGGCGCAAAAGACGCTTTTGAAGGGGCGCGTTCTGAGTTTCACAGGTTCACCTTTTGAAGGAGAGCCGACCGACGCCACACGACTGCACGAAGCGGTTGTGATCGAAGACGGGCGCATCGCCGATGTTGGCACCGCCGATACGTTGACGCAGGCTCACCCCGATGCAGCCACCAAGGACCATGGCAACCATCTGATCATGGCAGGGTTTGTTGACCCGCATGTGCATTACCCCCAGACGGCTATGATCGCCAGTTGGGGGAAGCGGCTGATTGACTGGCTGAACACCTACACCTTCCCGGAAGAGATGAAGTTTGGCGATCCGGACTATGCAACCGAGATCGCCAATCGTTACCTGGACCTGACCACCGCACATGGCACCACTACGATGTGCAGCTTTTGCACAATCCACCCCGAAAGTGTGGATGCGTTCTTTACCGCAGCGCAGCAGCGTGGGCAGCGGGTGGTGGCGGGCAAGACATGCATGGACCGCAATGCGCCCGAAGGTCTGCGAGACACAGCGCAGACTGCTTACGATCAATCAGCAGCCCTGCTGGAAAAGTGGCATCGTATCGACCGGCTGTCCTATGCCATCACCCCGCGCTTTTCGCCGACCTCAACCCCGGAACAGCTGGAAGCGATGGGCGCGCTGTGGGCCGAACATCCACATTGCCTGATGCAAACCCATCTGAGCGAGCAAACGGATGAAATCGAATGGGTTCAATCCCTGTTCCCCGACGCGCGGGATTATCTTGATACCTACGAAAAGTTCGGTCTGTTGGGCCAGAACGGTCTTTATGGACACGTCATCCATCTGGAGGACCGGGAGCGGGATCGGCTGCGCGAAGTTGATGCCTCACTGATCCACTGCCCCACTTCGAACACCTTCATCGGTTCGGGTCTGTTTGACATGAATGGGCTAATCCATGATGGCCACCGCGTCGGTCTGGCCACGGATACAGGCGGCGGGTCCAGTTTCTCGATGCTGCGCACAATGGCGGCAGCCTATGAAATCGGCCAACTGCGTGGCCGCCCGCTGCATCCGGCGCAATTGCTGTGGCTGGGCACCGTCGGGTCCGCGCGGAGCCTGCGCATGGATGACTGCATCGGCAATGTCGCACCGGGGATGGAGGCGGATCTGGTTGTGCTCGACCTCGCCTCGACCCCAGCCATTGCCCAGCGCGAGGCCCATGCAAACGATGTGTGGGAGGCAGTCTTCCCGACCATCATGATGGGTGATGATCGGGCCGTGGCCGAGGTTTGGATCGGCGGGCAACAGGCTGCTTAAGCCTGCAACGCCCGCGCAAGCGCATTCTGACGCTCGATCACACGGGGCAGATCAATCGTAGTGATATGCCCATCCCGCACAATCTGACGGCCTTCAACAAACAGATGTTTCACGGTCATTGGCCCCGCCAACAGCAACGCTGCAGGATCCCAACTGCCTGCGCTTTCGATGCAACGTGTGTCCCACACTGCGATATCCGCACGTTTACCGGGCATAAGCCGGCCGCAATCGGTGCGGCCCAGCACATCAGCCCCGCCACGTGTCGCGATCTCCAACGCTTCTCGCGCCGACATGGCGTCTGCGCCGCTGGCCACTCGCTGCAGCAGCATCGCCTGCCGCGCTTCCAACATCAGGTTGCCATTGTCATTGCTGGCCGAGCCGTCCGCGCCAAGACCAACCTTGACGCCTGCGTCACGCATCGCCCGAACTGGCGCGATGCCAGATCCAAGGCGGCAATTCGAACAGGGGCAGTGGGCCACACCTGTTTTGGTGCGCGAGAACAGATCAATTTCGGCCCCATCCAGTTTGACACAATGGGCGTGCCAGACATCGGGGCCGGTCCAGCCTAAATCTTCGGCATACTGACCGGGGCGGCACCCGAACTGCGCCTGCGAATAAGCAATGTCCTCATCATTTTCAGCCAAATGCGTATGAAGCATCACACCTTTGTCTCGCGCCAGCAAAGCTGCATCGCGCATCAGCTCACGGCTGACAGAGAACGGCGAACACGGGGCAAGGCCAACGCGGCACATCGACCCTTCTAACGGGTCATGAAACGCGTCAACAACCCGGATCATATCGTCCAGAATGGCGGCTTCCTGTTCAACAAGGCTGTCCGGCGGCAGTCCACCATCGCTCTCGCCGATGCTCATCGCGCCACGCGTTGGGTGGAACCGCATCCCCAGCTCGGACGCAGCAGAAATCGTGTCTTCGAGCCGCGCGCCGTTGGGGTAGAGATAAAGGTGATCGGAGCTGAGCGTACAGCCCGAAAGCGCCAGTTCAGCCAAGCCAATCTGGGCAGAGGTGAACATCTCATCCGGTCCGAACCTTGCCCAGATCGGGTAAAGCGTTTGCAGCCACCCAAACAGCAACGCATCCTGACCGCCCGGAACGGCACGGGTCAGGGTTTGGTAAAGGTGGTGATGGGTGTTCACCAGACCGGGTGTCACCAGACAGCCCGAGGCATCGTGAACTTCGCCCTGCGCCTGCAAGCCCTTCCCGATCTGGGCAATCTGCCCCTCGCGGATCAGAATGTCAGCCCCAGACAATTCCCGCCGGGTGTCGTCCATCGTCAGGATAAGGTCAGCGTTCTTGAGTAGGATTTCGGTCATATCGCTCTCCTGCATCTGCCCGTTTCATGCAAGGAGTGCGTTGGCCGGCGGAAAACGGGCTCAAGAACCGGCTATTTACGGTTTAACCGCCATTCGTGTGCGCGGCAACAGTGTTCAGAATCGGCGCAGTATCTCAAGGGCTGCGGCGTGAAGCTCTGCGTTCGCGGCAGCCAAGGCACGACCACCATCATGCGCTGGGCCACCTTGCCAATCTGTCACGATCCCCCCTGCCGCTTGAATTACAGCGATAGGTGCTTGAATGTCGTAAGAGTTCAGGCCAGCCTCAATCACCAGATCCGCCTGTCCTGCGGCCAGAAGCGCATAGGCGTAACAATCCATTCCATACCGCGTTAGTTGCACCTGCTCGGATACGGCCTGAAACCCGGCCCGGTCTTTTGAGGTGCCGACCTCGGGAAATGTGGTGAACAAAGTAGCCTGATCCAGTGTTCTGGTATCGCGCGTTTGCATTTTACTGGTGCCCAAAGGCCCGGTCAAATGAGCGCCGGATGGCGATCCTATGAAACGCTCTCCGATATAGGGTTGATCGATGACCCCCATAAATGGCCCATCGTGATCGCTCAGCGCAATCAGAACACCCCAGGTTGGCGTTCCGCTGATAAAGCCGCGGGTCCCATCGATAGGGTCCAATACCCAAGTGCGGCCACTGGAGCCTTTATGCGCACCAAACTCTTCGCCCAGAATACCGTCTTCTGGGCGCTGCCGGGACAGAACCTCTCGCATCGCTTGCTCGGCGGCGCGGTCAGCCACCGTTACAGGGTCAAACCCGTCGGTAAGCTTGTTTGACGTTTCAAGATTTGTTTGACGAAAAAACGGAAGAATGGCCGAACGTGCTGCTTCGGCCATTTCTTCGGCAATTTCGATGTCGCTTTGGATCGTTGGTTGCATCGCTCACAGGTGCGAGCAATGTCCAACAAAGTCAAGTCACTCAGGCGACGTCGCTGAGAACTCGCGCCAACTCGAACAGACGGCGACGCTGATTTTCCGGAATCGCATAGTATGAACGCACCAGATCCAATGCTTCCTTGTCGCCCATCAGGTCGGCAGGAACGGATTTTTTGTCCGATTCGCTTTTCTGGGTTTCTTCCAAACCTTCAAAGAAAAAGCTGACCGGCACTTCCAATGCCTCGGCAATATCCCACAGGCGAGAAGCGCTGATTCGGTTGGCTCCGGTTTCATATTTTTGAATTTGCTGAAACTTGATACCAACTTGCTGCGCCAACTGCTGTTGGGTCATGCCAATCAGCCAGCGGCGATGCCGAACGCGCTTGCCCACATGGACATCGACGTGATGAGTCATTGGTATTCTCCTATACTACACAAACATCTGCGTTGGAGGTCGCGACGTCCGCTATCGCAAAATTAGAGGGTTCCCCTTAATGCACCCCTAATACGGACTGTGCCGCCCCCCTAAACAGCACTAGGCGTTTATAATGCCGGTTTTTGAATTTTTTTCAAGACGGTTGAGTCATACCCCTTTTTGAAGGGTTGTGGTTGTATTGCGTTGCGCCCTACGTGCCCGGTTGCCTTGGTTGCAAGAAACCTGCTGGTTTCGCGTTGCCTCTGATGTACCAAACCAATTGACTTTCGCCACCTCACGCGTGCCTATGACCCAAAATTGCGAGGGGACAAATGCGGGCCTATAGCGTTCAATCTACCGGAGTACCGGCTGAGCTGTGCGATCTTGAAGTACCAACACCAACGAAGGGTCAAGTGCGGGTTGCGATCAAGGCGTGCGGTCTGAACTTCGCCGACCTGCTGATGCAAAAAGGCACTTATCAGGACACGCCCCCAGCCCCTTTTACCCTGGGCATGGAAATCGCGGGCGTTGTGGATGAAATCGGGCCCGACGTGTCGGGTTTGAAACCGGGCGATCGAATTGCGGTCTACTCCGGACAGGACGGGTTGGCTGAATACGGCGTGTTTGATGCCGAACGCGCGATCCCATTGCCTGATTGCATTAGCTTTGAAGAGGCCGCCGCAATCCAGATCGCCTATGGCACCAGTCACATGGCGCTGGATCATCGAGCGAGATTGCAACCGGGCGAGACACTTTTAGTGACTGGCGCTGCGGGCGGCGTTGGCTTGACTGCAGTCGAGATCGGCAAGCTCATGGGCGCGACAGTTATCGCGCAGGCGCGGGGCGAAGACAAACTTGCCGTGGCCCAGGCCGCAGGGGCCGATCATCTGATCGACGCCTCAGAAGACCTGAGAGAGCGGGTCAAAGCACTGGGCGGCGCGGATGTCGTCTATGATGCCATCGGCGGCGACGTGTTCAAAGCTGCGTTTCGTGCCACCAACCCCGAAGGCCGCTTGCTTCCAATTGGCTTCGCGGGGGGCGAGGTGCCGCAAATCCCTGCAAACCACTTGTTGGTCAAGAACCTGACCGTCATCGGTTTTTACATCGGCGGATACTTAAAATTCCGCCCCGAGGCCGTACGCAACAGCTTCGAAACCCTTTTCCGGTGGCACGCAGAAGGGCGCATAAAGCCGCATATCAGCCATACACTGCAACTTGAGGACGTCGCGCAGGGGATGCAACTGCTCAAAGAGCGGAAGTCGACGGGCAAGATTGTAATCACGCCCTGATCGCGTTTACCCCGCGACCGCACGCAATGGGGTGCTTCCAAGCATCCGAAAATTCTGGCGCACTAGCTGCGCCAGCGCCTCAACAACTGCGCCCCTGCCTGGCTCGCCGCCATAAAGGTTGATCATGTGGGCTGGCAGATCAGGCAGCGCGCCACCGGAATCGATTTGCTCGAGATGCGAAGCTTCGGTTCCGTCTAACATGGCGTTAACTGCAAGGTCAGCACTGACCGTGGCTTCGATCGTCCGGTCATTTTCGGTTTCAACTGACAGCTCCCAAGGAATTCCCGCCGCATCCAATGCCGAAATCACCTGTGGCCGGAACAGGCACCTACGCCCAAGTGCCAGCGGCAGCGGTTGTTTGCGCCACGCAGACCCACCCGGCGCACCAATCCAGCGTAAAGGAAGCTCTGCTATTGTCTCTGCCGCCTCAGCCGCAGATGGTTCAGTTGTCAGGATCAAATCGCATTCACCACGCTTGTACATATCTTTCAGCTGCAGCGAATACGATGACACCAATTGCACGCGCACGCGTGGAAAATCTACGTTGAACCGCTGCAAGACCCTTGGGATCGCAGGATAGACAATGTCATGGGGCACACCGAGAACAACCTCGCCTTCAAAAGCTTGATCCGTCAGACGACCGATCACCTCATCATTCAGGGCAATCATTCGGCGGGCGTAAGCCAGCAGCTGCTCGCCGGATGCAGTCAACGCAATGGTACGGCCGCTTCGATCCAACAACTCCAGACCTAAAAGCTCTTCCAAACGCTTCAATTGCATGGATACGGCAGATTGGGTCAGGTGCAGAAATCCGGCAGCACGTGTCACACCGCCCTGATCTGCAACGGCCACGAAGGATCGCAGGGTCGTAATGTCCAGATTTCGCATCTTCACGATTCCTTATGGATGACATCAAAAATATTCGTTTTGAAAATATGACACATGCATCCATATCTATCAAGGAAATTGATGTTGAAAACAAAAAGCATCGCGAAACCAGGAAAGGACAAAGACCATGACCCAAGTTGCACTTCACACGACTTGCAAGCCAGCCAACCGGTCCCTGATGGTGGGAATCTTTCAGGCAATCGAACTGACCCGGCAACGCCGCGCTCTGGCGCACCTGGACGATGCCGCGCTTGAGGATATCGGAGTGACCCGCGCTGAAGCCTCTGCTGAGGCGCGCCGGTTCTTCTGGGACGCACCTGATTTTTGGAAAAGATAACTTCAAAACTCATATTTTGAAGGCGATGGGTGGTGTTTCATCTCCCGTCGCCAAATTTGTTGCGTGTTTTAGTCGGTTTTCATCCGGAATCTCTTGAAACATAGCCTCTAGTTGCCGATATTTACTGGGAAACCGCCCCGCACTCTCGGGGCGACTAAGATATTCGACAAGGGAGACCCTTTGATGGCACAATTCGACACGATCCGGACGGTATCCGGCGCGCGCGCCGCCGAGATTGACGAGGGCCTGCGCGCCCACATGAACAAAGTCTACGGCACAATGTCCGTAGGCATGCTGATTACAGCACTGGCGGCCTGGGCGATTGCAGGTCTGGCAGTAACCAGCGATCCGTCCAATGCCGTAGCACAGATCGGCGCTGATCGATATCTAACCAGCCTCGGTGGTGCGCTGTTCCTGTCGCCACTAAAGTGGGTTGTAATGTTCGCCCCTCTGGCCTTCATCTTCTTTGGCTGGGGCGCTTTGATGCGTCGTGGCTCGGCCGCAACCGTACAGCTGGGCTTCTTCGCCTTCGCAGCGGTCATGGGCGTATCCATGAGCTCGATCTTCATGGTCTTCACGCCCTACTCGATTGCGCAGACCTTCCTGGTGACTGCAATCGCCTTTGCCGGCCTCAGCCTTTACGGTTACACCACGAAGCGTAACCTCAGCGGTATGGGCACCTTCCTGATGATGGGTGTGATCGGTCTGCTGGTTGCAATGATCATCAACTTGTTCCTGCAGTCTGGCGTCATGATGCTGGCTATTTCCGCCATCGGCATCCTGATTTTTGCTGGTCTGACCGCGTTCTACACGCAGGACATCAAGAACACCTACGTCGCACATGCTGCGCATGGCGACCAGGAGTGGCTGGACAAGGCGGCCTTTGACGGCGCGCTGAGCTTGTACATCTCGTTCCTGAACATGTTCCAGTTCCTGCTCATGTTCATGGGCCAACAGGAATAACAGCTGCGAAAAGACAATGATTACAGGGCCGGTTTTCACCGGCCCTTTTCTTTGCTTCAACAAACAACTTCGGGTCGCAAGAAAACGAAAAACCCCGCCGGACCGGCGGGGTTTTATTAGTCGAGTCGAAACGTGATCAGCTACAGTTCAGCGGAACGGCGAAACCTGAACTCCGCTCGGAAGTTCCTTTGCGGAATACATTGCCAGAGGGAAGGCATCCGGTGAATCGTTCAGTCTCTTCCGCAAAGCCGACCCCTATCGAGTTATCGACTTTTACGCTGTTCGTAGATGTACGCAAAACGCCGAACAAAGTGCCGTTGACATTGACTGTACTGAGGAACAGGTCTGTGTCGCTGCCCTCTAGCTGAACAGCTGTATTTGGCGTCTGCCCACCGTTGTCGATTGCCACTGACGCGACTTTGGATGGGTCGGTCTCATCGACCCGCAGCGTTACAGTTGGAAGTTTCGCCAGCTCTGCAGGCACGTTGGTCGCATCTGGAAGAAAGGCAACGGCGCCCGGTACATCGGAGATCGTGCGTGGCTCCCCATCGATTCCGGTAAATCCGACACCTTCGCGGTTAAACGGATCTTCACAAGCCGCTAGGGTCAGGACGGCGATTGTGGACAACAAGATTTTTTTCATGGCGCTCAACATTTTGTGGCGGTTTGCTGAAGCGTACTTGCAGGTCGCCTAAAAAAGCAAGCCGCAGCCGATGCGATTGCATCACGCGCTGATGCGCCTCTGCAACGGACCCAGATCGATCTGGTCCAATCTACTCAGCAGAAGACGGCGATGCAGAATAGAAAAAGGGCTCTGCCTGACAGAGCCCTTTTAAAAAATGTCCACGTGGAACGGCAGATTACTTGATCTTGCCTTCCTTGTACTCGACATGCTTGCGAACGACCGGATCGTATTTACGAATGGTCATTTTCTCGGTCATGGTACGCGCGTTTTTCTTGGTCACGTAGAAGTGGCCCGTGCCCGCGGTCGAGTTCAGGCGGATCTTGATTGTCGTCGGCTTCGCCATGGTTGTCTCCTGCGTCCGAAAAGGCAGGGGCCTTTCGGTTGAATTCCTATGAGCGTGCGCTTTTACGCGCTGCACCGTCTATGTCAAGGCCAATCGGCCGATGCAGTCACAGGAATCCCACTCGGCGTTAGTCCGGCAGAGTTGGTGCGCCCATAAAGGTGTGAATCTGGTCCCGTTCCGCGTCTGAAAGACCCAGCGCAGTGGACAATTGCCGCAGGTATGACGCTTCACGCGCGTTATCCAGACGAATAGCCGCCAAAGACGTTGCGTAAATCTGCGCTCTCAGCGGCGCGCCAGAATCAGCCGCCAATCCCATGACATCAATCGGTGCGTTCAACTGCTCTTGTACAAACGCCCGTTCCTCGTCGCTGATGTCGTCGCCCAATTCACCCAGAATGATTTCTTTTTCGTGATCATCCAGCTCGCCATCTGCCTTGGCCGCCTGAATCATGGCGCGCAGCATCAGTTTGGCTTGTGCTTCCATCGCTGCGCCTGCAGGTGTGCCGCTGAACACCGTTTCCATCATATCACCGGCCTGCTGGTTGGCGGTTTTGGCAGCCCCTTGCATGGCGTTCAACAAGCCGCCCAAACCGGCGGCTCCGGCGGCACTGCCACCAAGTCCCATCTTGCCCATCATGTCCTGAAGTCCCGCTGCCCCCCCGGGCAAGCCAAACTGCTCGGCCATTTTGCCCAGCTGGTCCATGCCAAATCCTCCACCAGAGCCCTGCATCATGTCTTGCAAGCCCGCCATGCCGCCCATCTTCTGATACTTGTCCATACCCTTGGCCGCAGCAAACCCAATGGCCACAGACGCCAGCGTTTTCATAAAGCTCATAACCAACCTCCCGGATCAAAAAACTGCACCTCAAATCTAACATTTGAATGTAGTGACGAATACAGTGTTCAACCCCAACGCGACTAAGGCCTGCGATAAAGCCTAAAATGCACGACTAAACCGCCATCAAGTTTGTCCATATCACGGATTCGTGATACGGTCTCGCATCCAAGAAGCCGAATTCAGGCTCATAGCCGAGGCAGCATCAACAGGACCGGCCTGTGTTGAGCAGAGTTCTTTAATGCGACTTTTCTTGGGGGGCTATCATGACAGAATGGGTTATCCAGGCCGAGGAACTGGCCAATTGCAATTGCAACTTCGGCTGTCCTTGCCAGTTCAGCGTTCTGCCGTCTCATGGCAATTGCGAAGCGGTTGTGGTCTTTGACATCCATAGCGGCCACTATGGTGACACCGATCTGGGCGGCCTTCGGGCGGCAGGTGTTTATCATTGGCCAGGCCCGATTCATGAAGGCAACGGTCAGATGCAACTGATCATTGATGAAAGCGCCTCAGCCGGTCAGCGGGCCGCGTTGCAGGCGATCATGACCGGAGAAGACACCGACGAAATGGCCACGTTCTGGTACGTCTTCAGCGCGATGGCTCCGACCAAGCATGAAACCTTATTCGTACCGATCGAACTGGACTGGAGCCGGGAAGATCGCACTGGATATGCAAAAGTCACCGGTGTTTTCGACGTCGAGGTCAACCCGATACCCCACATCGTCTCTGGGGCGCCCCATCGGGCATCGATCCAATTGCCAAACGGATTTGAGTACCGCCACGCCGAGGCTGCCTCGGGCACGGCAAAAACCACCGGCAGCGAGATCAGCCTGACTTTAGATGCCACCCATGCCCACCTGGCACATCTGAACATCTCGGGTCACGGCGTATTGGGCGCATAGCTTTGGATGTCTCATGACCAAGCAGAAATCGTCAGGCCAAGCCGGGGCAGTTGAGCGGCTGTTGCGGCAGGACACTGTGATCGTTTTGAGCAGTGTTTTTCTGATCATTCTGTGTGCCGCATGGTACACGGTCGCCGGGGTTGGGATGAACATGTCCGCAATCGAGATGACGCGGATGGCTGGCCCGATAGGTGAGCCCATGACCATGGGCTCTGCCACGCCTTGGAGCACCGGTTATGCCCTGCTGATCTTTCTCATGTGGTGGGTCATGATGATCGCGATGATGACCCCAAGCGCTGCCCCTGCAGTGCTTTTGTTCACCGCGCTCAAACGCGTTGGTCCAGACAAAGAGCGCACCGCGACTTACGGCCTAAGCTTTCTGTCGGGCTATCTCGTGGCGTGGGGGGCTTTCAGTCTTGCCGCTACCGCTTTGCAATGGGGTTTAGAACTCATCGGCCTGTCTGACGGACCGATGATGACAATCCGATCCTGCATTTTTGCGGGGACCGTTCTGCTGGCCTCAGGCATCTACCAGTTTTCAGAATTGAAGACCGCGTGTCTGCGTCATTGCCAAAGCCCTGCCCGATTTTTGGCTGACCACAACCATCCCGGTCTTTTGGGGGCGTTCAGAACAGGCGGCCTGCACGGAACCTATTGCTTGGGATGCTGCTGGGCGCTGATGCTGCTTCTGTTCGTCGGCGGTATCATGAACCTCTACTGGATCGCCGGGATCGCCGCTTATGTGGCGCTTGAAAAATTGCTGCCCACTGCCCGCTGGCTGGTTCCGGTCTCGGGTGTGGCGCTGATTGGCGCAGGTGTTTGGTTGATCACTTCCACGTTTCTTAGCGGCAGCTGACACCAATCGGCCCCTGGGGCCAGCCGATGCAATGGCCCCAATTGATTGTCACAACACGGAGGTTTCAATGCCAATTTTCATTACTTATGCATCTTACTCGCAAGCTGGCGTCAAAGGCATGTTGCAGAAGCCCGAGAACCGCACCGGCCCAGTAAAAACCTTGCTCGAGAAAGTCGGCGGCAGGCTGTTGTCTTTTTACATGACAACGGGCGGCAACGACGTTGTTGTGATCAGCGAAGCCCCCGACGGAACCGACGCTGTGGCCGTAGGCATGGCTGTTGCGGCGTCGGGTGCGGTGACAAATGTCGAAACGGTCCGCGCCTGGACAGCTGACGAGTTTGTTTCAATTACTGAAAAAGCGGCCAGGCTGACCGGAGCGTACACACCGCCCGGAGGGTAAAGGAATACGCGCGGAGGGCCTGTAAGCCGGATCTTGTTCCAGGGTTGCCCCCTTCGATGACCATTCCTCTAGGCCGTGCATTGCTGCGCGGCTCAAGCTGCCAACCCGGTCCCTCTCGGCCAAGACGCGCTTAGCGGTGGTATCGGCAGACGCCGACCATCCCGCGCGGGGACCCTATTTGGCATTGCTCCCGGTGGGGCTTGCCGTGCCGCCCCTGTTGCCAGTGGCGCGGTGGGCTCTTACCCCACCGTTTCACCCTTACCACACACGTGTGGCGGTCTGATTTCTGTGGCGCTTTCCGTCGGGTTGCCCCGCCCGGGCGTTACCCGGCACCGTTGTCTTGTGGAGTCCGGACTTTCCTCTCGGGCCTTGCGACCCCAGCGGCCATCCGGCCCTCCGCGCCGGGGATGGGTAGGCTTTGCGCCCTGCGACGTCAAGAGTGGAAAGCGGGCAAAGGGGCCAGCCCCTTCTTGGCCTATGGCCAATTCAACCCCGAGGTATTTTTAGCCAGATGAAGAGCGGATCAGGTTACTGTGTCCGGCGGGGCGAGCACCTTCATATCCGCGGTTTCAAGCGAGCCACTTGCCCAGGGGCGAAATCGCAGCCGAACTGCCGCCAATAGTTCAACATCATCCACCGGGGCAGTGAAACCTGCCCGTCGCGCGGCGGCGCGGAATTCCCCCGGACTTGGTGAGGCTGACGCGATGTCTGGACCGCGTGGCTTTGCCAAAGCTTGCCGCTCTAGCCGTTGCCAATCAAAATGTGGACCGGGGTCTGATTTGCGGCCCGGAGCCATGTCGGAATGGCCGATCACACCCGATGCAGTGATCGACCAATTTTTGATAATCCGAGGCAGCAGGGCTTCGAGCGTCGTCATTTGTGGTTCGGAAAAGGGATGTGATCCTGTGTTGTCCAATTCGATCCCGATCGATCGCGAATTTATGTCGTCCTTGCCATCCCACTCCCCTGCCCCGGCGTGCCACGCGCGGTGCTCTTCGCGCACCATCTGCCAAAGCGTTCCATCATTGCCGATCAGGTAATGGGCTGAAACCTCGGCCTTCGGGTCACAGAGACGCTCCAGAGCTGCCTGCGCGCTGCCCATGGCTGTGTAATGAATCACGATCAAAGACGGCGTTAGACCGTCTCGGCGTTCGCCGAAGTTAGGCGACGGGTGCCAAATGGGTGAGAGTTCAGTTGTTGACGGCACTGCGGAACGGGCTTGGGTCCCAACCGCAGGCGTAGCCGTCCCCGTCGGGATCCAGCCCTTTGCGATCACGCTGTGGCCCGCCATTTGACAGGAACTCGATCTGTGCCTGATCGGGGGATGGGAATTGCGCGCAGTTCCTTTGAGCTTTTGCCTGCAGGTTAAAGCCTGCGCGGCTGTAGAGCTGCGTACCGACCGGGTTCGAGGTGCTAAGGGCGTATTGTACGATGTTGGGCTGACCGCTTGCGCTGCGCTCTGGCACGGCGGTCGGGGCCACAACTTCGTAGGTCTGGCGGTTTTGCTCGATCCGCGCGGCGTCGGATTCGATGCTGCGCCGTTCGGACACCGCCGCAAAGTCCTGCTCGTCGGAAATTGCGCTGTTGTTTGACGCTGGTGCCGCAGGCACAACGCCAGAGCCCTGCCCTGACGTGCTGGCCAAGGCTGCAGCGGCCTGATTGGCAATATCAGCGTTTTCACCGGTTGCGAAGCCTGCCGAACCGGGCGCGCCCAGCGGCTGCTGGGACACATCGACAGGAGCCAGCAGCGGGTTGCCTGCTGCGCCTTGCCCAGCCAACTGCGCCTCGCGCTGTGCCTGGTATTCGGGCGTATTGAACCCAGTGCTGGTCAGCGGCGCGACATCCGTACAGGCCGCAGCCAGTGTCAGGGCGGGGACCAAAAGCAAAACGCGCATCACTTGGCTCCGTATCTCGTGCTTTAGATGCCCGAGGCTTACCACCATTTCCCGGGCTTGGCCACAAAACCAACCGCGTTTTCCAGCGCATAGGCGGTGTTGAGCAGATCACCCTCTTCCCACGGGCGTCCGATCAGCTGCAGACCCAACGGAAGACCTTGTTTGTCGAGCCCTGCAGGCACTGAAATACCGGGCAAACCGGCCAGGTTCACGGTCACTGTAAAGACGTCGTTCAAATACATTTGAACGGGATCCGCCTCGGTCATTTCTCCCAGGCCAAAGGCCGCCGAGGGGGTTGCCGGGGTCAGGATGGCATCAACGCCTGCGGCGAATACATCCTCGAAGTCCTTTTTGATCAGGGTGCGTACGCGACGCGCACGGTTGTAGTAAGCATCGTAGAAACCTGCCGACAACACATAGGTACCGACCATCACACGACGCTGCACCTCGTGACCGAAACCTTCGGCGCGGGTTTTTTCGTACATCTCGGTGATGCCGTCGCCCTGTGCCAGCTGCGCGCGGTGACCATAGCGAACACCGTCATAGCGGGCCAGGTTCGAGGACGCCTCGGCCGGGGCAATCACATAATACGCAGGCAGTGCGTATTTGGTGTGCGGCAGCGAGATATCGACGATCTCGGCCCCAGCAGCTTTCAGCATCTCAGCCCCTTCGGCCCAGAGCTTTTCAATCTCGGTCGGCATGCCGTCCATGCGGTATTCCTTGGGGATACCGATCTTCTTTCCTTTGATATCGCCAGTCAGCATCGCCTCGAAATTCGGCACGGCCAACTCGGCGCTGGTGGAATCCTTGGGATCATGTCCGCACATCGCCTCAAGCATGATGGCCGCATCGCGCACATCTTTGGTCATCGGACCTGCCTGATCCAGCGAGGATGCAAACGCAACGATGCCCCAGCGCGAACAACGGCCATAGGTGGGTTTGATACCCGTGATGCCCACAAACGCGGCAGGCTGGCGGATCGAACCGCCCGTGTCGGTGCCGGTCGCGGCCAGACACAGATCTGCCGCAACGGCAGAGGCTGACCCGCCCGACGAACCACCGGGTGTCAGTTGTGCATCATCATTGCCACGGCGCCACGGGCTGACCGCATTGCCATAGACAGAGGTTTCGTTGGACGAGCCCATGGCGAATTCGTCCATGTTCAGCTTACCCAGCATCACCGCACCAGCATCAGCCAATTGCTGCGACACGGTAGATTCGTATTCAGGCTTGAAGCCTTCAAGAATACCCGACGCGGCTTGTGACGGCACGCCCTTGGTGCAGAACAGATCCTTGATACCAATCGGCAGGCCGCAGATGGACGGCGCATCGCCACCCTTGATCCGCTGGTCCGCTGCTTTGGCACGCTCCAGCGCGATTTCGGGCGTCTTATGGACAAAAGCGTTCAGCGCGTCGGCCTCATCAATGGCCTTCAGACAGGATTCGGTCAGCTCGACCGAGGTTACGTCACCTTTGCGCAGCGCGTCGCGGGCCTCGGCCAGGCCCAGTTTGTTCAGATCGCTCATGTCTTACTCCACCACTTTGGGGACTGCGAAGAACCCTTCGCGCGCGTCGGGGGCATTGGCCAGAACCTTGTCTTGCTGGTTGCCATCAGTCACTTCGTCCTGACGGCGCTTAAGGCGCATCGGCGTGACCGAAACCATCGGCTCGACCCCTTCGACATCCACTTCGTTCAGTTGCTCGATGAAACCCAGGATGGTGTTGAATTCGGATGCCAGCGCCGGCAGCGCGTCATCCTCGACCTTGATCCGGGCCAGTTTGGCCACTTTGGCGGCGGTGCTTTGGTCAATCGACATCGGCTTCCCTCATCTACGTTATGGGGCGTTTACCCGTCTGTTGCGGCAGTCGCAAGACCGCTGCGCCACGGGCAGGTCAGAGTTTCAAATTCCCGGTCTTTCACCTGCCATTCAAAACTGAATGAGGGATATACAAATAAGTAAACTGTTTAGTTCATTTTCGACCTTGAAAACTAAACTATTCTGTTCATTTTGAATTATGCGACACAACGCAAACCGGAGAAACAAAATGAAATCCCTGATCACAGCCGCAGTCTTGTCCGCCACGTTTTTGGCCGCACCGGCCATGGCTTTGGGTATCGACACAAGCAACCTGACACGCACGTTGACCTTCCCGTCCCCCGTCGCGGAACCCGTCACACAGGATCAGGTTAAACCTGCCAAATAAAGCGCAGGTCTCGGCCGGGTCAGATTTCCCCTCTCTGACCCGGCCCTTTGCATTTTCGAGGATGCATCTCCCATGGCGAGCCGTTAGCATGAGCGACACGACCAAAACGGCCGCGGGACTCTCGTGGCGCAGCTAAGCCAATGGAGCTAGAAATGAGCGCGCAAAAACAAGCGGTTCTGGACGCAATCGATGCAGCCAATGCACATGACCCCAACCTCGACGACGGCCGGCCCGAAGCGCAGCTTTACGGCGAACGCATGACCGCCGAGCTGGACCGTTTGTTTCCGAACGCCTCTGACGCCTTACGGATTGCGGCGCGTGGCCAACATGTAGAGAGGTGGAAACTCGCCCGCAGCGAATACCCAGAAGGCCGCGCAGGTTATCTGGCCTGGCGCAAGGCGCAGGCTGTGCACCACGCCGAGGTGGTCATGGGTTTGATGACGCGTGAAGGTTATGACGCTGAACAGGTCGAGGCCGCAGGACGCATGTTGCGCAAGCAAGGCATCAAGCGCGATGAAGAGGTGCAGGCGCTGGAAGATGTAATCTGCTTTGTGTTCCTGAAATGGTATTTCCAACCCTTTGCCGCAAAACGCTCGGCTGAGAAAATCCAGAGCATCGTTGAAAAGACTGCCCGTAAGATGTCATCCGACGGCCGTGCGCGGGTTTTGGCTGAGTTCGACCTGCCCGACCATCTGGCCGCCGCCTTTCAGGATTGAGTCAGGACCGACCTAAATACGGGGGCTGATACTCCTTGATTAGAGGATAGTTAAAAGGGATCGCCCCGCCCGGCTCTCAGGCTTTAAGACCTGCTGAAAAGCGGCCCCGTATCAGGGCCGCGCGATATACTTCGATCATCCAGCCCAGCATGATGGCGTTCAGGATGTGCCACATGAAATGCGTACCCAGTGGCCAGTGCCCGCAAACCGGCAAATCAAGTGCGCGGAACGTGATCGACAGGATCAAGATCAACGCTCCGATTGCCAACCCTTTGGCCAGGATTGGATCACGGCCCCGCAACAGGATCGCATAGATCAGAATCAACAACGGGACCGGCGCATAGGCCGCCGATCCGCCGAGCCCTGGAAAAAGCTGAAACAGTGGAACGGTCGCGGCAGCATAGGGAAAAAAGAGCATTGTTCCCCCAAGCGCGAACGGCGAAGACATCCGCCAGATGTCCCTGTTCACTGCAAAGATATAGACCAGAATGAACAGAAGGATCGGCACTATATCTGCCAACGCTGCCCAGGCCTGCGCATGCGTGTGAAACAGATAGCTGCCGATTCCGATCATCGCCAAAAGCGCGACCAGAATCATGGCCAGCGGCATGTCCTGATTGCGCACCCGCCGCCCCATAAGCCAAGCAGAAATCAGAAAGGCGGCGTTTGTAATCGCATTGATTGGCTCGGCCCAATACTCCGGTGACAAACGTTCACAATAGCCATCAATTTCTCGAATCCAGTCCATGGAATTTTACATAGCCGATGCTAGGCTACTGCCAAGACACCATTTGGGAGGAAATTGGGAATGAATATTGTTTGGCTGGGACATGGCAGTTTTCGCATTGAAACGCAGGGGCAGGTTCTATTGATCGATCCCTGGCTGACCGGCAATCCGGTCTTGCCCGAAGATCAGCACGATGCCGCGCTGGACGGTGCGACTCATATCCTTCTGACTCATACACATTTTGATCATGTGGCTGATGTACTGCCCCTGGCCAAACATCTGAAAATCCCCGTTGTCGGGCAATATGACCTGATGGGGTATTGGAGCGAAGCCGAAGGAATAGAAACGATAGGCTTCAACAAGGGCGGCACAGTCAACCTGAACGGGGTCATGGTGACAATGGTCCCGGCCTCTCATAGTTCTACCTTTTCAACGCCCGACGGTTTGCGCACCGGCGGTAGTGAGGTCGGCTTTATGATCGCTGCTGAGGAAAAAATGCTCTATGCCTCCGGCGACACAGACATCATGGCTGACATGGATTGGATGGGGGATTACTACAAACCCGATATCGGGATCCTTTCAGCTGGCGGGCATTTTACCATGGACATGAAGGCCACCGCCTATGCCGCCAAGCGATACTTCAATTTCAAGACGGTTATTCCGTGCCACTACAAGACCTTCCCGATCCTCGAACAGTCTGCACAGGTGCTGGTCGACGAGCTTCCGGGTGTCGATGTGATCGAGCCAGAGGTGATGCAGCCCATCAAACTGTAGGCTGGGCTTCAGTCCGGCACGTCCTTGCGGCGGGATGCAAAGAAGTCTTTCAAAAGCGCCGCTGCGTCTTCACTGGCGATCCCGTCATAGACTTCGGGCACATGATGCGCCTGCGGGTGCGAAAACACGCGCGCGCCGTGGGCCACTCCGCCCGACTTGGGGTCAGCCGCGCCGTAGTAGATTCGCCGGATGCGCGCGGCCGCCAAGGCCGCGGCGCACATCGCACAGGGTTCCAGCGTCACGTATAGATCATGTTCTGGCAGCCGCTCAGACCCCGCCTTTGCACAGGCCTCGCGCAGAGCCAAGATTTCTGCATGGGCCGTTGGATCATTCAACTCGCGCGTCCGGTTCCCAGCCGCAGCCACGACCTTTCCGTCTGGACCAACCAGAACTGCCCCCACGGGCACCTCGCCGCGATCTGCTGCTGCGCGCGCCTCGGCCAGGGCTTGCTCCATATGCGATTTGAACACCATGCCCCTGACTGCATCAGAAACCTGCCTTTCGCAAGCGCGCCGGATGGGTTATGGGCCTGACATGAACAAGACCCCTCCTCCCGGCGACCGGATCGCCAAAGTCCTGGCCCGTGCTGGCATCGCATCGCGGCGTGAGGCTGAGCGCATGATCGAAGCAGGTCGTGTGGCCGTGAATGGCAAGACCATCAACAGCCCTGCCCTGAACGTCACGGCAAAAGACAAGATCGTTGTTGATGGCAAGCCCGTCTCGGAACCGGAACCCTCGCGCCTGTGGCTGTATCACAAGCCTGCGGGATTGGTGACAACCACGCGCGACGAAAAAGGCCGCGAAACGATTTTCGACAAGCTACCCGAAGACATGCCACGGGTGATGAGCGTCGGGCGACTGGACCTGAACTCCGAAGGCTTGCTGTTGCTGACCAATGATGGCGGGATCAAGCGCAAGCTTGAACTGCCCTCGACCGGTTGGCTGCGCAAATATCGCGTGCGGGTGAATGGCCGACCGAAAGATGAAGATTTCGAGCCACTGCGCAAAGGGCTGGTGATCGAAGGAGAGCGGTTTCAGCCGATGACCGTTACACTTGACCGCCAGCAAGGGGCTAATGCCTGGCTGACCATTGGCCTTCGGGAAGGCAAGAACCGCGAAATCCGCCGTGCGATGGAAGATATCGGGTTCACAGTAAACCGCCTTTTGCGCGTGTCTTACGGTCCGTTCCAGTTGGGCGATCTGAAACAGGGTGAAGTGGAAGAGGTGCGTCGCCGAGTGATGCGTGAACAACTTGGGCTGGACGCAGACGCGAAACCAGATGCTGCACCCAAGCGCCCGGCGCGACCGCAAAGAAAACGGGCACCGATCGGCAAGAAACCTCGCAAGTGATGCAGGTTCGTCAACCTTCCCCCTAGCGCTAAGCCCGCGCATCCCCTAAATTTTCAGGGAATGGTGCTGTTTGGGGGGCGTGATGTCCGGAAGCGGAGTGCAAAAACTCGCCTACGCTGTTTTGTTGCTGCTATTGCTTGGTGTCTGCACCGGCCTGCTCGGGGGGCTGTAGTCCATGGCAAAGCGGTTTGGCGGCAAGTACAGCCCGCAGGGCGATACCTCAGACGATACACCTGTGCCACGTGGACAGTTTGACGGTGCACGGGTCGAGCCCGCTGGTGCCCGTGCCAATCTTCTGTTTCTTCCGGCCATTCCTTTGGTGTTTTTGTCGCTGAACGATGGCGCGATCGGCATGACCATCGGTCTGATCGCAGCTGGTATCCTGACAGCTGCCGCGTTCCTGCTGCGCGAAGGTTTGCGGGCCGAAGCCGCGTATAACGCCCGAAAGACCGCCCGACGGCCTGCTTTTCCGCGCAAGATATTTGCCAGCATTCTAACGGGCCTGGGTGCAGGGCTAGCCACATACAGGACCGAGTTTCTGGATGCAGAAACTGCGGCACAAGCCAGCTTGTTGGCCCCGGTGCTTTTTGGAGTGGCGGCTACCGTTTTGCACTCGGTCTCATTCGGCATTGATCCGATGAAGGATAAGGGCATGGAAGGGATCGACACCTTTCAGCAGGATCGCGTGGCCCGCGTCGTCGACGATGCCGAGAAACATCTGTCTGAGATGACGGACGCCATCAAACGCGCGGGTGACCGCAGGGTCGAAGCCCGCGTCGAACGGTTTCAGGACACTGCGCGGGACTTGTTCCGCACAGTCGAAGAAGACCCCCGCGATCTGGCCGGTGCCAGAAAGTACCTGACCGTGTATTTGCAGGGCGCACGGGACGCGACCGTCAAGTTTGCGGACGTCTACGCCCGAACCCGCGATGCGCAGGCGCTTGCGGATTACTCTGCTTTGCTGGACGATCTGGAACAGAATTTCGCCGCGCGTACGCGCAAAATGCTATTGGATGACCGCAGTGATCTGACGGTTGAAATTGACGTGTTGCGCGAAAGACTGCAGCGCGAAGGCGTCCGGTTGGACTGACCGGCCATTATCTGAGCG
This sequence comes from Ruegeria sp. HKCCA5763, assembly GCF_013034545.1. NCBI lineage: Bacteria > Pseudomonadati > Pseudomonadota > Alphaproteobacteria > Rhodobacterales > Roseobacteraceae > Ruegeria > Ruegeria sp. HKCCA5763. The sequence continues at coordinate 133,955 of NZ_WQGF01000001.1, read as the reverse complement.
AGGAACATACCCATGTCCGATGAGATCAAGAACAAGGCAGTTCAGGCTGAAACTCTGGTGCAGGAAGTCACCGCCGTTGCCTTGCCTGAACCGCAGGCCGAGGTTGTGTCGCTGGAAGACGCCGACGAACCCGTCAGTGCAGAAATCCGCAAGCGGATGGATGAAATCGACATTGGCAATACCAACTCGATCGTGTCTTTTGGGTCATCTGCACAGGCCGAGTTGCAGGAAATCAGTCAGGCGATGCTGGCGGATGTGCGCAACAAGGATGTGGGCCCCGCCGGAGACAGCCTGCGCAATATCGTCACCACGATCCGTGGCTTCTCGGTCAGTGAACTGGACGTGCGCCGCGAACGCAGCTGGTGGGAAAAACTGCTGGGCAAGGCCGCGCCTTTTGCCAAATTCACCGCTCAGTACGAAGAAGTTCAGGGCCAGATCGACCGTATCACCGACGTTCTTCTGGGCCATGAGCATACCCTGCTGAAAGACATCAAATCGCTTGATCTGCTGTATGAAAAGACGTTGGACTTCTACGACGAACTGGCGCTTTACATCGCTGCAGGCGAGGAAAAGCTGACCGAACTGGACAGCCACGACATTCCGGAAAAAGAGGCCGAGGTAGAGGCCGCGCCCGAAGATCAACAGGTCATGAAAGCGCAAGAGCTGCGCGACATGCGCGCCGCACGGGACGATCTGGAACGCCGTGTTCATGATCTGAAACTGACCCGCCAGGTTACGATGCAGTCGCTGCCATCGATCCGTTTGGTACAGGAAAACGACAAGTCGCTGGTGACCAAGATCAACTCGACCCTGGTCAACACAGTTCCTCTGTGGGAAACCCAGCTGGCGCAAGCTGTCACCATCCAGCGCAGCGCCGAAGCTGCCGCCGCCGTGCGTGACGCCAACGATCTGACAAACGAACTGCTGACCTCGAACGCGGCGAATCTTCGCGAATCCAACAAGATGATCCGCGAGGAAATGGAGCGCGGCGTGTTCGACATTGAAGCCGTCAAGCAGGCCAATGCTGACCTGATCGGGACCATCAACGAAAGTCTTGCAATTGCAGATGAAGGCAAGGCCAAACGCGCTGCGGCCGAAGTTGAACTGCAAAAGATGGAAGCCGAACTACGCGACACTTTGGCCTCTGCCAAAGCGCGCCAGGACGGTGTTGGTGACAATGCCGGCACTGCAGTTCCCGGCTAAAGGCAGGATCGGTGTGCGGCACTTCAATTCTCTGAAACTTGCGTTGGGTGTGACTTCGGTTTTGGCGTTGGCCAATTGCGATGAAACCCTTACATCTACTGTTGCGCCGCAGCCTCGCCCGGAACCCGCACCGACGGCGGCGAATGCGTATGTACCACCCTCGGCAGCCAGTCAGGATCTGGCGCGGTTTTACCAGCGCGTTGAACGTGACCTTCTGGTTCGGGGGCTGTTGCGTACAGACGGCGGCGGACCGGACACGCCTTATGATGCGGACGATTTGGCCCGGAATTTCGAAGCAATCGCGTTCTACAGCGAATATCCGACGCAGAGTGTTTCGATTGGTTCACGCCAGACGGACGGGCAGCTGAGCCGTTGGTCGGGGCCCGTTCGTATCCAGACCGAGTTTGGCCCCTCGGTTTTGCCCGAAACACGAACACAGGATGCGGAACAGGTTCGGGTGTTTGCGGGTCGTCTGGCCGGATTGACCCAGCACCCGATATCGGTTGTATCGCGAAACGCCAATTTCCATGTCTTTTTCGCAGGCAAGGACGACAGCGCCTATGTCGCGTCCCGCCTGAAGCAATTGATCCCGAATATCAGCCAGGCTTCGCTGGATCTGGTCGCCAACCCACGCGCCAATTTCGACTGTCTGGTCTTTGCGTCTGCGACCAAGGCGTCGCCCTACAAATATGTGCGCGCGGTTGCATTGATCCGCGCTGAACTGACGGACCTGGTGCGCCGTAGCTGCATTCACGAGGAAATCGCCCAGGGGCTTGGCCTGTCCAATGACAGCCCGGCGGCGCGGCCTTCGATTTTTAACGATGATGATGAGTTTGCATTGCTGACCAGCCATGACGAGAAACTGCTGACGATGCTGTATGACCAGCGATTGCAGCCCGGTGTGGGCGTGGATGAAGCACGCCCTGTCGTACGTATTATTGCGCGTGAATTGATGGGGCAGCCGCTCTGACCCCAAGGACAGGAGAACCCAAATGGGAATTTTTGATTTTCTGACCGGAGAATTCATTGATGTCATTCATTGGGTGGATGACACCCGTGACACGATGGTCTGGCGGTTTGAGCGTGAAGGGCACGAAATCAAGTACGGTGCCAAACTGACCGTGCGCGAAGGTCAGGCAGCAGTATTTGTGCATGAAGGGCAATTGGCCGACGTATTCACGCCGGGTCTCTATATGCTTGAGACCAACAACATGCCGATCATGACCACCCTTCAGCATTGGGATCACGGTTTTCAGTCGCCGTTCAAGTCCGAGATCTATTTCGTCAACACAACTCGGTTCAACGACCTGAAATGGGGCACCAAGAACCCCATCATGCTGCGCGATCCCGAGTTCGGGCCAACCCGTATCCGCGCCTATGGCACCTACACGGTGCGTGTTAAGGACCCCGCGAAGTTCCTCGTGGAAATCGTCGGAACAGATGGCGAATTCACCATGGACGAAATCAGTTTCCAGGTGCGCAATATCATCGTACAGGAGTTCAGCCGCGTCATCTCGGGCTCAGGCATTCCTGTTCTGGACATGGCCGCAAACACCGCCGATCTGGGCAAGCTGATCGCTGCCGAAGTTTCACCAGTCTTGGACAGCTATGGGCTGGAAATGCCGGAGTTTTACATCGAGAACATCTCGCTGCCCCCGGCGGTTGAGGCAGCTCTGGATAAGCGGACTTCGATGGGTTTGGCGGGCGATCTGGGCAAGTTCACTCAATATTCGGCAGCAGAGGCGATGACGGCCGCGGCCAGTAATCCGGGTCAAGGCGGTGGCATGGGCGCCGGTCTTGGCATGGGTATGGGGATGGCAATGGCGCATCAGATGTCGAACATGGCAGCGGGCCAGCCGAGCGGCCCTTGGGGATCGCCCGCCCCCGCTGCCCCGCAAGCGGCAGCACACGCGGCACCGCCTCCTCCGCCACCTGTCGAGCATGTGTGGCATATCGCTGTGGATGGTCAGACAAGCGGGCCGTTTTCCAAAGCCAAGATGGGGCGCATGGCCAGCGAAGGCGAACTGACACGTGACACATATGTCTGGACTGCGGGACAGGACGGCTGGAAAAAGGCAGGCGACGTGCAGGAACTGGCGCAGTTGTTCACGATCTTGCCTCCGCCGCCGCCCGGGACGTGAACAAACACGGTCTTCTTTCATATTCATCGTGACCACCGGGTAAATCATGACACACGTCACTGCTCCTGATATTGCAGAACATCGTTTCCCCTGTGACCAATGCGGCGCGGACTACCGGTTCAATCCGGGTGATGGTACCTTAACCTGCGATCATTGTGGACATTCCGAGCCGATCAGTGCCGGACCGTGGGGCGGTGCAAGTCTGCGAGAGCTGGACTTTGACGCCGCCATCGCTGACCGCCTGCCGGACAGCGAGATCGAGGAAACCCGCGTTCTGTCGTGCCCAAACTGTGCCGCGCAGGTAGAGTTTGACCCAAACACCCATGCCGCCGAATGCCCGTTCTGTGCCACGCCGGTCGTGACAGATACCGGGATCAACCGGCATATCAAACCAAAGGGCGTATTGCCTTTTGCGTTCGACGAACGATCAGCCCACAAGGCGATGGGCGATTGGTTGGGGCGACTATGGTTCGCACCAAACGGGTTGAAGGAATATGCCCGCAAAGGGCGCAAGATGCAGGGCATTTACGTGCCTTACTGGACTTTCGATGCCGACACCAAGTCTTCGTATCGCGGCGAACGCGGTACTGTCTATTATGAAACCCGCACCGTGATGCGAGACGGCAAGCGGGTTCAGCAACAAGTGCCAAAGGTACGCTGGACCCCCAAGTCCGGCCGCGTCGCGCGGTTTTTTGACGACGTGCTGGTGTTGGCATCGAAGTCGCTTCCCAAAAGCTACACCGACGCGTTGGAACCCTGGGATCTGCCCGCGCTGGAGCCCTATCAGCCCGAATACCTCGCAGGCTTCCGGGCTGAAGCCTACAGCGTTGAACTGCGGGAAGGGTACGTCGAAGCGCGCGCGCATATGGCACGCGTGATCGAGCGGGATGTTCGTTTTGACATCGGCGGCGACCGGCAGCGCATTCATGCGGTCGATACAGACGTGCGCGATGTCACGTTCAAGCATATCCTGCTGCCGGTTTGGATGGCCGCTTACAAATACCGCGGCCAGACGTATCGGTTTGTGGTCAATGGCAGAACCGGGCGGGTTCAGGGCGAACGCCCGTGGTCAGCCATCAAGATAACCATCGCTGTTGTGCTGGGATTGCTGCTGGCTGCGGGTGTCGGCTATTTGGCGGCCACCGGGCAATAGGCAGACCTGCAGACAGGCTTGTGCATCCGACGAAGCGCGGCCATGTTCAGTTCGGAAAACAAAGGGATGAGCCTGTTGTGTCGTTTGCTGAACTGAATACCCTTCTGAGAGACCGCCATTCCTGCCGGGCGTTTCTGCCTGATCCTGTCCCCCGCGCGCAGATCGAGCAGATCGTCGCCAGCGCATCTCGCGTTCCCAGCTGGTGCAATGCGCAACCCTGGCAGTTGGCAATCACCAGCGCAGACGAAACGGATACTTTCCGTGAAGCGATGCAAAACGAGGCTGTCAGCGGAACGCCCGCTCCCGATCTTCCGTTTCCAACATCTTATTCTGGCGTGTACCAAGACCGCCGCCGCGCCTGTGGCTGGGCGCTTTACGAAGCTGTTGGAGTGGAACGCGGGGATCGCGCCGGGTCGGCGCAGCAGATGATGCAGAACTTTTCCCTGTTCGGCGCGCCACACTGCGCCATCCTATCAAGTCCGGCAGAACTTGGACCCTATGGCGCGATGGATTGCGGTGGTTTTGTCACGGCCTTCACGCTGGCCGCGCAGGCACTGGGTGTGGCGACAATCCCCCAAGCGGCCCTGGCCACTTACGGCCCCTTTCTGCATCGGTATTTTCAAATCCCTGAGGATCGCCTGATCCTCTGCGCAATTTCGTTTGGCTTTGCCGATCCGGATCATCCGGCAAATAACTTTCGAACAGATCGCGCCGAGCCAAGTGACTTTGTGGAGTGGCGCGGTTAAACGGTCGCTCAGGCAGTTTTGTCATCTAAAGGGAGTAACCTGAGTGCGCGCAGTATTGCAGAGGGTGTCATACGCCAAAGTGTCGGTTGATGACGCAGCCATAGGTTCGTCAGGGCCGGGCCTCATGATTCTTGTTTGCGCAATGCAGGGCGATGATGAGATGCAGGCCAGAAAGCTTGCAGAAAAAGCCGCGAAACTGCGTATCTTCAAGGATGACTCGGGTAAAATGAACCGCTCGTTGCTGGATGTTGGCGGATCAGCGTTGGTGATCAGCCAGTTCACGCTGGCCGCCGATACAACAAGCGGCAACCGGCCAGGGTTTTCAAACGCAGCACCACCGGATCAGGGCGAGCACCTGTACAAGGAATTTGCAGCTCACCTTGGCGCACAGGGCGTTGCGGTGGAAACCGGACAGTTTGGGGCTGACATGGCGGTTGAACTTGTGAATGACGGCCCTGTCACGATCTGGATCGAGAACTGATGGACATATCAAAACAAGCGGTAGATTTTTGGCAGGCCGGGGTTGATGCGGTTGACGGATATACCGCCACCAAAGCCGCACTGCCTGGTGTTCCCAAACCGGACCGGATACTGGCCGTCGGCAAACCCGCGGCTGCGATGGCGCGTGCAGCGCTGGCGCAATTTGGCTCGGTCCCCACGCTTGTCGTGACCAAGGACGATCACGGCCGCGACCTGCCAGACGCGGTCGAGGTAATCGAAGCTTCGCACCCGGTGCCAGACGACCGCAGCCTTGCCGGTGGGCGGGCGCTGCGCTTGGCGATGGAGCAGATGCACCCCGGGTCACATGTCCTGTTGCTGGTTTCGGGCGGGGCATCCTCATTGGCCGAGGATCTGTTGCCAGGAACATCTTTGGGTGATCTTGAGGCGTTGAATCGCAAGCTGCTGTCGGAAGGTTTGGACATCCGCGCCATGAACGCCGAGCGGCGCAAGCTGTCTCGTATCAAAGGCGGCGGATTGCTGTCTCATTTCAAAGGCGCGCGTGCCACTGTGCTGGCGATTTCCGATGTGCCAGGGGATGATCTGAATATCATTGGCTCGGGCATCGGCGCGTTGCCGGACAACTACACCTTTACCGCCACCACGCAGATCGTGGCTTCCAATGCCCATGCGCGGAATGCGGCGGCCACGGCTGCGGATGTGGCGGGCCTTGCGGTTTTTGCAAATGAAGAGGCCCTGCATGACGACTATTTGCAAGTCGCCGCGAAACTGGGGCCAATGCTGCGCGGCATGGACAAAGGCGTTATGATCTTTGGCGGTGAACCAACTGTAGTCCTGCCGGAAAAACCCGGTCGTGGGGGTCGTAATCAGGCACTGGCGCTTGCTTTGGCCAAAGAAATCTCGGGGCAGTCTGGCCTGGCAATTGTTGTTGGCGGCACGGATGGAACCGACGGCCCGACAAAGGAAGCCGGAGGAATCGTTTGCGGCACCACCTGGGCCGATGGGGCCGAAACCTATCTTCAAAATGCTGACAGTGGATCGTTTCTGGACAAAGTTGACGCGTTGCTGACGACCGGACCAACCGGGACCAACGTCATGGATCTGGTCGTCGCAATACGAGGGTAATTAGACGCCTTGCCCACATTGTGATCCACAAGCGTCTGGAAATATCAAAAATTGCCAGTTTTCTTTTAGACAGATCACGGACACTGCGTTCGTGACATCCCTTCGTGTCGTCCATGTGCAGACGATCGTTTTTGATATCGGCACGAAATATCCTTGCCCGACTAGCAGAAATAAGCCAACGTTGACTCAAGCGTCAATAAAAAGTCCGAAAAGGGCTAATACCACTCAATAGGGAGAAGATTAAATGAACGAACAAATCACACATATGGCCGGTCAGGTCACAGCAGGGAAAATGACCCGCCGCGAATTCATGGGGAAAGCAGCTGCATTGGGTGTTTCGGCTGCCATGGCCAGCACTATGTTTGCCGACGCCGCTCGTGCGGCGGGTCCAGTGAAGGGTGGAACCTTCAAAATGGGCGTTCAAGGGGGCGAAAGCACAAATACGCAGGATCCGGCGTTGTGGTCGTCCGATGTTCCGATTGCTGGTGGCCAGCAGTGGGGCGAGACGCTGGTCGAAGTAAATGGCAAGGGCGAACTTGAAGGGTTGGTTGCCGAAAGCTGGGAAGGGTCTGCGGATGCAAAGACTTGGCGCTTCAAAGTCCGACAGGGTATCGAATTCTCCAATGGTAAAACAGTCACCCCAGAAGACATCATGCGCACGATGGAGCGCCACACAAATGAAGATTCTCAGTCTGGTGCACTAGGTATCGTGCAGGGCATTGAATCGATGCGGGTCGACGGGGACACCTTTGAAGTCACAATGGAAATCGGCAATGCCGATCTACCCTACTTGCTTGCCGACTATCACTTGAAAATCCAGCCAGACGGTGGCTTTGATGATCCGAACTCGGCCGTCGGCACCGGACCTTATGTTCTGGAGAGCGACGAGCCAGGCGTGCGTATGCAGTTTGTCCGCAATCCGAATTACTGGGGCGGCGACGCTTTTGCCCATTACGACAGTGTCGAAGTAATCACGCTGAACGATGCAACAGCCCGGACCGCCGCACTTCAGTCAGGTCAGGTAGACATCATCAACCGGGTTGAGCCCAAGATTGCCCAACTGCTGGACCGGGCGCCAAATCTGTCGGTTCAGAATGTCTCGGGGCGGGGCCACTACGTGTTCATCATGCATGTGGATACTGCACCATTTGATGCAAACGAACTGAGGTTGGCATTGAAATATGCCATCAACCGCGAGGAAATGGTTGATAAAATCCTGCGCGGGTATGGCGGTATCGGCAACGACATGCCAATCAACGCTGCCTATCCGCTGTTTGACGATAGTATTCCGCAGCGTGAGTACGACCCAGCAAAAGCTGCTGAGCATTACAAGAAATCCGGGCATGACGGCTCACCGATCATCCTTCGCACGGCCGATGGAGCCTTCCCCGGTGCCGTGGACGCAGCCGCATTGTTCCAGCAAACGGCACAGGCTGCGGGGATTCCTTTGGAGGTCAAACGCGAACCAAATGACGGGTACTGGTCCGAAGTCTGGAATGTGCAACCATTCTGCGCGTCGTACTGGAGCGGGCGCCCGGTTCAGGATCAGATGTACGCGACCGCGTATCTGTCAACTGCTGACTGGAACGACACACGCTTCAAGCGCCCCGAGTTTGACGAAATGCTGCTGGCGGCACGCAGCGAACTGGATGACGCGAAGCGCAAGGAAATCTACTCGAAAATGGGCATGATGGTGCGTGACGAAGGCGGCCTGATCCTGCCAATGTTCAACGACTTCATTGACGCAGTCAGCAACGAAGTCCAAGGATATGTTCCTGACCCGAACGGCGCCATGATGTATTGGTACGCGTCGAAATTCACCTGGAAAGCCTAAGGTTCCAGGTCAATGCATCCCATCATAATACTGGTTGCTCAGCGCCTTGCGCTGAGTACCCTTCTCCTTATCGCGGCGTCAGCACTGATTTTTGCAGGGACAATGATTTTGCCCGGCGATGTGGCACAATCGATCCTGGGGCAATCCGCTACGCCGGAGTCGCTGGCCAACCTTCGTGAAGAGCTCGGGCTGAATGATCCGCCGCTCACCCGCTATTTCGACTGGCTGTTTGGGGCCCTGCAAGGCGATCTGGGGACCGCTTTGACCAACGGCCGTGACATTGCTGAAAGCATCGGACAGCGGATGTCGAACACCCTTTTTCTGGCCTTCTGGGCTGCGATCATTTCGGTGCCTCTGGCCATCATGTTGGGCCTGATTGCCGTACGCTATAAGGACCGGTGGCCTGACAAGCTGATTTCGGCAGTGACACTGGCCTCAATCTCGATCCCGGAATTCCTGATCGGCTACCTGCTTATGTATTTCATCGCGGTAAAACTGGGCTGGTTCCCATCGGTCGCAATGATTGGTGACCATATGAGCCTTTTGCAAAAGCTTCAGGCTATCGCCCTGCCCGTAATGGTTCTGACGCTCGTGGTTTTGGCGCATATGATGCGTATGACCCGTGCGGCGATTTTGAACGTCATGCAATCGGCTTATATCGAAACCGCCGAGCTTAAAGGCCTGACCGGGTTTCAGGTGATTGCACGCCATGCCTTCCCGAACGCCATCGCCCCGATCGTAAACGTCGTGATGCTGAATCTGGCCTATCTTGTGGTCGGTGTCGTGGTGATCGAGGTGGTCTTTGTCTACCCTGGAATGGGCCAATACCTGGTCGATCATGTTGCGAAACGTGATGTTCCGGTGGTGCAGGCCTGTGGTCTGATCTTCGCGGCCGTCTACATCGGCCTCAATATGGTCGCGGACATCGTCTCGATCCTGGCCAACCCGCGTCTGAGGCACCCGAAATGAAGAACATCCCTATTTCCGCACTGATCGGGTTGTTCCTGACGGCCCTCTACTTTCTCATGGCGCTGTTCGCGCCGCTCATCGCCCCCTACGGCATGGCCCAAGTGGTCGGCGATGTATGGGAACCCTCAAAGATCGAGATCATGCTTGGGATCGCTCCCGCAGGTTTCACCGAGTCAAACTTCTGGCTGGGCACCGACAATATCGGTCGCGATCTGCTTAGCCGCATGATCTATGGCGGTCGCACGACAATCTTCATCGCAACGGCTGCGACCATCCTGTCCTTCGTGACCGGCTCGGTCCTGGGCTTCTTTGCGGCTGTGATGGGGGGCTGGGTCGACCAGGTGCTGTCGCGCTTTGTCGATCTGATCATGTCGATACCGACCTTGATCTTTGCCCTTGTGGTACTGTCGGTGATGCCTGTGACAGTTCCGATTTTGATCGTCGTTATGGGCTTGTTGGACTCGACGCGGGTCTATCGTCTGGCCCGTGCTGTCGCTGTCGACATTACAGTCATGGATTATGTCGAAGCCGCCCGTCTTCGGGGCGAGAAAAACGGTTGGATCATCTTCCGGGAAATCCTGCCCAACGCGCTTTCACCGCTGGTTGCCGAGATGGGCTTGCGTTTCATCTTTGCCGTACTTTTCGTCTCAACCCTGTCCTTCCTGGGTCTTGGTGTACAACCGCCCGAGGCTGACTGGGGTGGCATCGTGAAGGAGAACAAGGAAGGCATCGTGTATGGCATTCCCGCCGCCTTGTTGCCCGCCGTTGCCATCGCGACGCTGGCGATTTCGGTCAACCTTGTGGCCGACTGGGTCTTGAACCGAACCACATCACTGAAAGGAGGCCGGGGATGAGTGATCCACTTCTCAAGGTCCGCGACCTCAAAATCGGCGCAACCGTCTACCCACCGGGTGAAAAACCCCATGACATTGAGATTGTCCATGGGGTCAGCTTCGACCTGGCACCTGGTAAGGTGCTCGGTCTGATCGGTGAATCCGGGGCCGGTAAATCCACGATCGGTCTAGCGTCCATGGCCTATGGCCGGGGTGGCGTGAAGATCACAGGCGGAGAGGTTTGGGTCAACGGGCGCGATATTCTAAAAACTTCACATCGGGATATTCGCAAGCTGCGCGGGGGCGAGGTGACTTACGTGTCTCAGTCCGCTGCTGCGTCCTTTAACCCTGCCAAAAAAATCATGGATCAGGTGGTCGAGGCTGCGGTTGAACAGAAAAAGTTCAGCCGCAAAGAAGCCGAAAGTCGCGCGCGTGAGCTGTTCGCCAAGCTGGGTCTGCCCGATCCGGACAATATCGGCGATCGTTACCCGCACCAGGTCTCTGGGGGTCAGTTGCAGCGCTGCATGACGGCGCTGGCGCTGTGTCCCGAACCTGATCTGGTGGTGTTCGACGAACCAACCACCGCGCTGGACGTGACCACCCAGATCGACGTGTTGATGGCGATTAAAGAGGCCATTGCCGACACTGGTGTTGCCGCGCTGTATATCACCCACGACCTTGCGGTTGTGGCGCAAGTGAGCGACGACATCATGGTCCTGAAAATGGGCAATACCGTTGAATACGGGAACACGGATCAGATCATCAACAATCCGCAGGAAGAGTATACGCAAGCTTTGGTCTCGGTACGCTCGATCGAGCATGAAGAGAAACAGCCAACGGCGGACCCCGTGCTCAGCGTTGATGGGATCACTGCGCGTTATAAGGGCCTGAATTTCGACGTGTTGCACAACGTCAATGTCGAGCTTCATCCGGGGCAGACATTGGCTGTTGTCGGCGAGTCTGGCTCGGGCAAGTCCACGCTGGCGCGCGTGATCACTGGCCTGCTGCCACCGCGCGAAGGAGAGATTACCTTTGCCGGGCGCAAGCTCTCGTCGGACCTCAAAGGCCGAACCCGCGAAGACCTGCGCGAATTGCAGATGATCTATCAGATGGCCGACGTGGCGATGAACCCGCGTCAGACGGTTGGTACAATCATTGGCCGCCCGCTGGAGTTCTACTTCAACATGCGCGGAGCGGAAAAGCGCAAGCGGATCATCGAATTGCTGGATGAAATCGAACTGGGCGAAAAGTTCATCGACCGATATCCGGCCGAGCTGTCTGGTGGTCAGAAACAGCGTGTTTGCATCGCGCGATCCCTGGCTGCGAAACCCAAGATGATCATCTGTGATGAGGTGACATCGGCGCTCGACCCACTTGTGGCGGATGGTATTCTCAAGCTGCTTCTAGACCTGCAGAAGATCGAGAATGTGGCCTATCTGTTCATCACCCACGATCTGGCAACTGTCCGTGCAATCAGCGACAGTATTGCGGTGATGTATCAGGGACGAGTTGTGCGGTACGGTCCAAAATCGCAGGTGCTCAGCCCGCCATTCGACGACTATACCGACCTTTTGCTCAGTTCCGTGCCCGAAATGCATCTGGGCTGGCTGGAAGAGGTTGTCGCCCATCGCAAGATGGAGAGCGCGGGGAACTGATCCACGCTTGTGACAGTTCCATGAAATCTGAAAATCCCGGCGCTTTGTCCAATGACAGGTGTCGGGATTTTGCTATTGGGGGCGTGAACAGTCGTGTTTTGAGCCGCGAATCTCCTAGGCTCGGCTGAAGAAATTACTGAAAGGCTCGGGCATGGACCGCAAACTTCTGCTCATCATTCTGGACGGCGTCCCCTACCGTAATTTTCGCCGCCTGTTTGGCAATCTGGAAGGCTGGGTCGACAGCGGCGACGCGCGGGTTTGGAAGCTGCGCGCAGTGCTGCCCTCTACTTCGGCCAGCTGCTATGCATCGATCCATACAGGTGTGACACCGCAGGAACATGGCTGCACCGGCAACGGCAATGTTTTTCGGCTGAGCCACAAGGATGTGTTCAGCCAGGTCCGCGAAGGCGGCGGTGTAACCGGAGCGGTCACCCACAGCTATTGGTCGCAGTTTTTCAACCGCCACCCCTTCGACTATGTCCGTGACATCGAATATGACGAACCCGAAAGCCAGACCATCAACCACGGTCGTTTCCACACCATGACCGGCTATGGCAAAGACAATCAGATGACACCGTCCGATGTCGATCTGTACGGAACCCTCACGAATCTCTGCCTGCGCTTCGGGCTGGATTATGGCATCCTGCACGCCTGCACGTTGGACAGCATGGGTCACCGGTTCTTCCACGATTGCGAGGAAATGGACCACGCATGCTTTGTCGCGGACGAGATGCTGGCGCCCTTCATTCCCCGTTGGCGGCAACTGGGCTACGAAGTTATCGTGACCGCTGATCACGGTCAGGATGAACGCGGTCATCACGGTGGGCGAGGACCGCTGCAGCAGGAAACGGCGCTGTATTACTTCGGCAACGCGGACGGCCCCGACGCAGATACTATAATCGACCAATTGCAGTTGGCCCCCACGATCCTGCATCGCATGGGCGCGCCCGTCGCAGAAACGATGAAGGGCGAAGTTTTCTTGCGATAACGTTCATCCGCTTTTTAGGCGGTAAAGGACTTAGTAGTAAGACCAGATCCCCTGCCCCAGCGCTTCGATAGCGACCGAGATACGCTCAAAGCTTTCTGCTGCGCGTTTCACCGAGGTACGAGCGCGCAAATAGCCATGAACCAGGCCGGGCTCATTGATCCAATGGGCCTTACCTCCTGTCGCCGCTATCTTCTCGCAGTAGTTCGGCCCATCATCCCGTAGCGGATCGCAATCTGCAGTCACCACTACTGTGGGCGGCAGGTTCGAAAAATCACTGTCCTGCAAAGGTAAATAGGTTGGGTCACCTTCGGGCTGATCCCCGGCGTATCGGACGGATTCATAGAACTTTATATCGTCCAAAGTCAGCAACGGGGCGTGGGCGTGTTCCAGGTAGGAGCCATTGGTTCGGTCCCCACCAAGCAGGGGAAAAATCAGCACTTGGCCCAAAATGCCGTCCAATCGGCCCCGCGCGTGATGGGACACCGCAGCGGCAAGGTTTCCTCCGGCACTGTCACCCGCCAAGATCAACGGGTCACCATATTCACGCGCTGCCCAGATCACTGCTGTCCAACAATCATCGAACTGCGCGGGGTGCACATGTTCAGGGCACAGCCTGTAGTCAACTGCGACCACACGATACCCTGTTTGCGCGCAAAGTTCAGCGCAGACGTCATCGTGGCTGTCCAGCCCACCCAACACAAATCCACCGCCATGGAAATAAACGACGGATCGGGTGGGCTGACCAGCGGTGTAGATGCGGACAGGAACTCCATCGGCTGTCAGATCCTGTGTTTCCACCCCGACAGGTCGCGGTTGGCGGAAATCCTGACACATGGTGTCATAGACGCGGCGCTGATCTTCGATTGAAAGATCAACCGCATCATCAGGATAGCTTTCAGCCGTGCGACGTATGAACGCCCAGGTTTCCTCGTCAATCAGGCGTTCATAATCCATTGTCCCTCCGGCTTACTCAGACCACTCCCACGGCTGGGTATATGCGCCCAGCACTTTCGAGACATCGTCTTCCGAAGATCCATTCGCGTCAAGCTGCGCGACAAGGCCACGCTTTTTATCATCGATCACCGAAACAACACGCGCCGATACCTCAGCTGTCTCAAGCGCACCATTATAGATACGTGTGATAGCCTGTTTACGCAGATCGGGCTTAAAGACCTTACCAACCGCAGTTTTGGGCAATTCGTCCAGAATGGTCATATGCTTGGGCTGCGCCGCACGTTCATGCACATGAACCTTGCAGTAATCCATCAGCTCTTTTTCCGTGACCGAGGCGCCTTCGACCAGTTCGACAAACGCACATGGCACTTCACCGGAATGCGCGTCGGGCTGGCCAATAGCGCCGGCAAACGCGACTGCGTCATGGCCCAATAGCGCTTCTTCGATTTCGGCTGGGTCAATGTTATGGCCACCGCGAATGATCAGATCCTTGGCGCGGCCTGTGATCCAAAGGTATCCGTCTTCGTCAAACCGTCCCAAATCACCCGTACGCAGGTATTTGTCATAATAATAGAGATCTACGTTCTTATCGGCCTCGGTATAGGTGTTGCCCGCATAGACACCCGGGTTCGAGATACAGATTTCTCCGATTTGATCGGTATCGCATTCGACCGGTCCCTCCGGCCCGCTTTGCAGGATTTTCACATCCGTATAGGGGAACGGAATACCGATCGATCCGATCTTTTTTTCACCATCCACAGGGTTACACGACACCAGGCACGTGGCCTCGGTCAGGCCATAGCCTTCGACGATCTTCACACCCGTGGCTTCTTCAAAGCGACGGAACAACTCAACCGGCAGCGGGGCCGAGCCAGAGAAAGCTGTCTTCACGCTTGAGATATCGGCATCAACCGGGCGCTGCATTTTGGCCGAGATGGCAGTGGGTACAGTGATAATGAAAGACACCTTCCAGCGTTCGATCAGCTTCCAGAAGTTGTCGAAAACGCCGTCTCCGCGATACCCGGCTGGTGTGGGGAAGATCACATGCGCGCCCGAGGACACGGCCGCCATCATAATCACGTGGACAGCAAAGACGTGGAACATGGGCAACGGGCACATGATGACGTCGTTTTCGTCAAACAGCAGCGTATGTCCCAGCCAGCCGTTATAGACGAGACCAGAATACTTGTGTTGCGCCACTTTTGGCATGCCGGTCGTGCCGCCCGTATGGAAATAGCACGCAACACGGTCTTCCTTGCTGTCTTCAAATGTCAGCGTCGTCGGCTGTTTGACCAACTCTTTATTAAAGTTCTTGTAATTCGCATGGGCGAGTTTTTCCCTGTCACCCATCTTGGGGCGCAGGAAAGGTACCAACCAGGACTTGGGCGGTGTCAGATAGCGGTTCAGGTCGATTTCCAGAATGGTGCTGACCTTGGGCGCGTGGCGGACCGCTTCCTCCACTTTCTGGGCCACATCCGTTTTTGGGAAAGACTTCAGCGTCACCACAACCTTGGCGCCGGTCTCGCGCAGGATGGCCGCAATCTGTTCCGGCTCAAGCAGCGGATTGATTGGGTTCACGATCCCGGCTACCGCGCCGCCCATCATGGTGATCAGCGTCTCGTTACAGTTGGGCAGCACATAGGCCACCACATCTTTTTCGCCCACACCCAGTGAACGGAAGAGGTTCGCAGCCTGATTAACCTTGTCCTGCAATTGTGACCAGGTCAGGGTCTCGGCTTTGTCGGTTGGTCCCGACAACAGTTGAAAACTGATGGCATTGTGGTTGGGAAACTTCTCTGCCGTGCGCGACAAGAGCTGATGGAAGGTGACGGGCAGATCCCGATCCTCCCACGGCATTTCCTGTTCCATGCGCGTTTTGTCTTCCAATCCCACAAAGGCCATGTGGTTCCTCCCGTTATTTTCTCCCGCATTTTGCGCAGGCTTGTTGTTCGCCTCCAAGATGGGATCAAAAACGAGCCCGCGCAAGCGAGGGCTTAGCTGTGACAGTGAGTAAAATGTAGAATGACGCTACGGCGGAAAGGGAAATGCCCGTGCGTCACCCTTATTCCGCGGCGACACCGTCGGTGAATTGCAACCGGGCCAGACGCGCATAGAGCCCGTCCTGAGAAACCAGATCGTCATGGCTGCCTTGCGCCACGATACGGCCTTCTTCCAGCACAACAATGCGGTCGGCTTTCTTCACAGTTGCCAAGCGGTGTGCAACGATCAGGGTTGTGCGTCCGGCCCGCATCTGGTCCACCGCGCCCTGTACCGCGCGTTCGCTTTCCGCATCCAGAGCCGAAGTTGCCTCGTCCAGCAACAGAACCGGCGCGTCGCGCAGAATGGCCCGCGCAATGGCGATACGCTGCTTCTGACCGCCTGACAGCATCACGCCGCGTTCGCCAACAAAGCTGTCATACCCTTCCGGCAAGGCAGCGATAAAGTCATGCGCGGCAGCGGCACGGGCCGCGGCTTCAACTTCGGCATCGGTTGCATCTAGACGCCCGAAGCGGATGTTTTCACGGGCCGAGGCAGCAAAGATCACAGGGTCCTGAGGAACCAGAGCCATATGCGTACGGAAATCTGCCCGATCCAGTTCTCTCAGGTCGTGGCCATCCAACGTGACCCGGCCCGAATTGGGGTCATAGAACCGCTGGATCAACTGAATGACTGTCGTCTTGCCCGCGCCGGAAGGTCCGACAAAGGCAACCGTTTCACCCGGATTGACCTGAAGCGAAAGATGATCCAGCGCAACGGTGTCGGGACGCGACGGATAACAGAAGCTGACATCTTCGAAGCGGATTTCACCTTGAACATCCTTGGGCAGGATCATGGGCTTGGCAGGATCGGTCACGGTGTCTTGCGCATTGAGAAGTTCGACCAGACGCTCTGTTGCCCCGGCAGCGCGTTGAAGTTCGCTCCAGATTTCGGACAGGGCCGCGACCGAGCCGGCCATAATGACCGAATAGATCACGAACTGCACCAGCACGCCTTCGGTCATCACGCCGTTGCGCACATCATTTGCACCCATCCACAAGACGCCGACGATGCCCGAAAAGACCAGAAAGATCACAATTACCGTCAGTACCGCACGGGTTTGAATGCGGCGCAGCGAGACCACATACGAGGTTTCGGTCATCTCTCCGAATTGCTTGCGGCTTTCCTGTTCGTGGGTAAAGGCCTGCACCGTCTGAACAGCGCCCAGAGCTTCACCTGCGTTTCCGGACGAGGCTGCAATCCAATCCTGATTCTCGCGGCTGATCACACGCAGACGGCGACCCAAAACCAATATCGGAACAATGACAATCGGGATCAATAACAGAACCAAACCCGTCAATTTGGCCGAGGTCAGCAGCATCAGCACCAGCCCGCCGAAAAACATCAACATGTTACGCAACGCGATCGACACCGAGGACCCAAGAACCGACTGAATCAGGGTCGTGTCCGTTGTGATCCGGCTGAGCACCTCACCCGTCATGATGCGTTCATAGAATTCCGGGCTCATCGCGATCACGCGATCGAACACGGCCTTGCGAATATCGGCGACAACGCGTTCGCCCAAGCGCGTGACCAGCGCGTATCGGATGCCGGTGCCCACGGCCAAAACAGCGGCAATGCCCAACGCGGCCAGAAAATACCAATCCAGCAGCTCGCCGTCCTGGATGCGAAAGTTGTCGATCACGCGCCGAACCGCCAGTGGCAGAGTCAGCGTCATGCTTGCGGTCAGAATCAACGCCAATGTCGCGCCAATCATCAAAAACTTATAGGGCTTCATGAATGGCCAGAGCGAGGCCAGCACCCCAATTTTCTTTGAGCGGGCCCGCTCTTCACTGGCACCGGGTGCAGCGGCTGGCGCTGGTTTACTGGCGGTTTGTCTTGCCATGTCGGGCCCTTATGGATTGAACTCTAGGAAGTGACCGCTTTCTTGGCCTCAGCCGCCCTTTTGGTCAAGCATGACAACAAGGATCAGCACCCCGAAAGGGCCATTTGACGCAGAAAAGGTTGGGATCTTGGAGCGGGTAGACGGAATCGAACCGACATAGCCTGCTTGGAAGGCAGGGGCTTTACCATTAAGCTATACCCGCAAATGGTTTGCGTTGGTTAAGTCATGCACCCGGGCGCGTCAAGCAGGAAGTCGCAAATTTTGCGCCTCAGTTTTAGAACCACAGCGCCCCGTCGTATTCGCCCCTTCAATCCTGGTTGCGGAATATTCGTGTCGAAGAAAAAAACTGCTCCAGTTCTTCGATCCGCTCTTTGCTTTCCTCCCACCGTGCTTCCTGTACTTCGGCAATCAGAGTCTCGGAAATCAGTTGCAGTGCTATCGTCGAATCCCAGCTCGAGGGAGCCTCGACCAAGGCGTGGAATGTGTAGTTGGCGGTCTTACCGATTGGTGAACCCCACTGGTCCGTAAACAAAACAACCGTTACGCCCCGGCTTGAAGCAACTTGCGCAAGTTTCTCCAAATGCGCTTCGTATCGCCGAATGTCGAAGATCACCAGGACCGAGGACGCATCCATGTCCAAAAGGTATTGCGGCCAGACATTCGCTGAATTGCCCAGCATAGTTACGTTGGGCCGGATGATCTGCATGTGATTGAACAGATAATCCGCGTTGGATCGGGTGATGCGGCCACCCACCACATAAAGATGCCGGTCCGTTTCAGCCAATAGCTGGGCGACGGTGTCGAACATCTCTTTGTCCAGACGCTCCAGCGTGTGGCGCATGTTTGTCCAGACGGCCTGCGCAAAGCGCGTTGTCGGGTGTTCGGCATCGTCATCGACAACCCAGGCATCTCGTTTCGAGATCGGTTTCTTGATCTGCGCTGCCACTTCTTCGCGCAGGGCATCCTGCAGGTCCGGAAACCCATCGAACCCAAGCTTGCGGGCCATGCGAATAACAGTTGGCGTCGAGACCTGAGCCGCAGCCGCCAGCTTGGTGATCGATTGCAGCCCTGCCATCGGATAGTCCTGCAATAGGACAGACGCCAACTGACGTTCTGATCGGGTCAAATCGTCCAATTCGTCCTGAATCCGCTGTTTGACCAGCTTTACAACGGCGGCCATCGACACCCTCGATTTTTAAATTTGTTACAGAATATTCCTGCCTGTAGTTTTGTCTACAGTAATTTTCTTGACAGGTACGAAGTTGCTGTAACAAATGCTACCTATGCGACAAGAAACCGAGTCATCCCTGCTGCAATCTGCCGAAGCCCCGGCAGCCCGTGTGCTGAATGCACGGGGCCGCGCGCCTGCAGTGTTGGTGTGCGAACATGCCAGTCGCTTCATACCTGCGGCTTTGCAGAATTTGGGTCTGGATGACGATGCGGCCCGGTCGCATGTCGCATGGGATATCGGTGCGATGGAGCTATCGATTGAGCTGATGGGGGCGCTGGATGCACCGTTGGTGTATTCGCGCGTCAGTCGCCTTGTCTATGACTGCAATCGCCCACCGGAACGCGAAGATTCCATGCCGTGCCTCAGCGAAGTGTTCTCAGTCCCCGGCAATATAAACCTGACCGCGGCCCAGCGCGCCCAACGGCTTCACGAGGTGTACGAACCGTTCCGACAGCTGTTGTCTTCAACACTGGACGCAAGACATGAACTACCGGTTGTCATCACGATCCACAGCTTCACGCCAGTCTACAAGGGACAAAAAAGGACGGTGGAGCTGGGCATTTTACATGATGAAGATGATCGGGCAGCCCAGATCATGCTGCAACAGGCGCAAGGATCAGGGCTGAGCGTTGCGCTTAACCAACCTTATTCGGCCACCGATGGCGTCACGCACACCTTGCGGGAACATGCGATCAAACGCGGTCTTCCAAATGTCATGATCGAAGTGCGGAACGACCTGATCGACACTCCAAAAGGTGTGAACCTCATGGCAGGTTTGCTAACGCCAGTCCTGCAATCGGTCATCACGGCGTTTTCGCGCACGGAGGCCAAATTATGAAAACAGAGGTATCGAGATGAAGTTTATGCGGGGATATGTGGCGGTAATCGACCGCACGAACCGCTGGGTCGGGCGCGTGATCATGTATGGCATTTTCGTCATGATGGGCATTCTGCTCTGGTCTTCGATCTCGAAAACTTTCTTTCTGCCATCACTCTGGACACTGGAAATGGCCCAGTTCGCAATGGTGGCCTACTACATGCTTGGTGGTCCGTATTCGATTCAGATGGGGTCGAATGTACGAATGGACTTGCTGTATGGTGAATGGTCTCATCGCCGCAAGGCCTGGACCGATGCGTTTACTGTCCTGTTTCTGATCGTCTACCTTATCGTTCTGCTGTGGGGTGGTTGGGACAGTCTGATGTACTCGTTCCAATATGGCGGCGAGCGCAGCGCGACGATTTGGAGGCCTTACTTGTGGCCGGTCAAGATGATCATGGTTATCGGCATCTTCCTGATGTTGCTGCAAGCCGTATCTGAATTGTTCAAGGACATCTTGCGCCTGCGTGGCGACGACGTCCCGCGTGAGGTAATCTGATGTCCTACGAAATGATCGCCTTGCTGATGTTTGCATCAATGATGCTGATGATGCTGACCGGGCAGAGAGTGTTCGGTGCAATCGGCTTTGTCGCCGTGGTCTCGGCTCTCTTCCTGTGGGGGGATCGGGGTGGCTATGACCTTGGGTTTGCAGCCGCAATCAAGGTCATGAAATGGTATCCGTTGCTGACACTGCCCATGTTCATCTTCATGGGATACATTTTGTCCGAAAGTCGGATCGCCGATGATTTGTACAAGATGTTCCATGTCTGGATGGGTGGCTTGTCAGGCGGGCTGGCCGTTGGCACCATCGGGCTAATGGTGCTGATTTCGGCGATGAACGGACTGTCCGTAGCCGGAATGGCGATCGGTGCGACCATTGCCTTACCGGAACTTCTGCGTCGGAACTATGACAAACGTATGGTGACGGGTGTCATACAGGCCGGATCATCCTTGGGAATTCTTGTACCACCGTCAGTGGTTTTGGTTCTGTACGCGATGATCGCGCGGCAACCTGTTGGCCAGTTGTGGCTCGCTGGCGTGCTTCCGGGCCTGATGATGGCAGCGATGTTCATCATCTATATTGTCATCCGTTGCCGCATAACACCTTCGCTCGGTCCGGTTCTACCCGCCGAAGAGCGCGACATTCCGTTTCCGGAGAAGCTGCGCCTGTTGCAGTCTGGTCTGTTACCTTTGGGTATTTTCGCCGTAATGATGGTTCCGTTTGTAAACGGCTGGACCTCGCTGGTGGAATCTTCCGCCATTGGAGCCATCACGGCTATGGCAGCGGCGGCGTTGAAAGGTCGGCTGACGCGTAGGGTCTTTGAAAACTCCATTCGGCATACATTGGGCATTTCCTGTATGTTCATGTGGATCATTCTGGCGGCTCTGGCGTTTGGCGCTGTTTTCGACGGGCTGGGTGCGGTCAAAGCCATTGAAAGTCTTTTCACCGAGAAACTGGGCCTGTCCCCTTGGATGATACTAATCCTGATGCAACTCAGCTTTATCCTGATGGGAACATTCCTGGATGATACTGCCATGCTCGTCATTGTCGCCCCACTATACGTTCCGCTGGTGGGGGCACTGGGCTTCGATCTGATCTGGTATGGCGTTCTTTATACCATCACGACGCAGATCGCGTACATGACGCCGCCGTTCGGCTACAACCTCTTTCTGATGCGTGCGATGGCCCCTCCGGAGATTTCACTGCGCGATATCTACAGCTCCATCATTCCTTTTGTTCTGGTGATGGTCTGCGCCTTGGCCACCATCATAATCTTCCCGGAAATTGCGCTTTGGCTACCGAATTATGTTTACGGAAAATAAGTCACAAGACCCCGGAAAGGGGCGAAATTCTGCAAGATCAAACAGAGGAGAAAGACAATGACAACAAGACGCAGATTTCTAAGTTCCGCCGGTTTGGCAGGTGCTGCCACGTTGGCGAGCCCGGCAATTGTCAAAGCGCAATCAGCCATCAAGTGGCGCTTCCAGACCTATGCCGGCGGCGCGTTGGGAGAGCATGTAACCAAACCCGCAATCGACTACATAAACGCAAACGCCAATGGTGAGCTTGAGATCGAGCTGTTCTACGCCGACCAGATCGTCCCAACAGGCGAACTGTTTCAGGCTCTGCAGCGCGGCACGATTGACGGGGTACACTCGGATGACGATTCGATGGCGTCACCGACCCCCCTGCGTCAGTTCGGTGGTTATTTCCCGTTTGCAACCAAACACATTCTGGATGTGCCTGTGCTGTTCAATCAGTACGGTCTGGCCGATATCTGGCGTTCGGAATACGAAAAAGTCGGCGTGGCATGGTTGTCGGCTGCGGGTCAGGACCCGTGCAACTTTAACACCAAAAAGGAAATCAAAACGCTTTCCGATCTGGATGGTCTCAAACTCTACACCTTCCCGACCGCGGGTCGTTTCCTGGCCAAGTTCGGTGTGGTGCCGGTAAACATTCCTTACGAAGACGCCGAGGTCGCGGTACAAACCGGGGAACTGGACGGCATGGCATGGTCCGGTATTACCGAGGACTACACTGTGGGTTGGGCGGATGTGACAGATTACTTCCTGACCAACAACATTTCAGGCGCGTGGATCGGATCGTGGTTCGCCAACCAGGAACGCTGGGCAGAACTGCCGGACCATCTGAAATCTGTGGTTATGGCGGGTATCGAAGCGGGCCACACGTATCGCAACCAGTGGTACTGGGGTGGTGAAGCGGCCTTGCGCGCGAATGGCGACAAGCTGCAGCTGCGCCAGGTTCCGGCCGCCGAATGGAAAGAAGTCGAAAACGCAGCCATCGAATTCTGGGACGAGGTCGCACAGGAAGGTGAAGTTCACCAGAAGATAGTCGGCATATTCCGGGAGTATAACTCGGTTATCAACCAGGCCGGTGCCCCTTACACTTTCGATTAACATCAAAATCGGGGGGCATTGCCGTCCAGTGCCCCCTTTGAGAAGCATGAGGTTTGCTCCATGACCGCTAATTTGACCTTTGAAACCCTGACATCACGAGTGGCCAACGGCGAGATTGATACTGTTCTTGTTTGCCTGGTGGACATGCAGGGCCGCTTGATGGGCAAGCGCTTTCACGCAGGCCATTTCGTCGCCGGCGCATGGGAAGAAACACATTGCTGCAACTACCTACTGGCCACCGATCTGGAGATGGCGACACCCGACGGGTATGCCTCGACCAGTTGGGAACGGGGGTATGGTGATTATGTCATGAAACCCGATCTGAGCACGCTGCGCCCGGTTCCGTGGCTTGAGGGTACGGTCATGGTGATGTGCGATGTGCTGGATCATCACACCCACGAAGAAGTGCCGCACGCACCGCGTTCGATCCTGAAAAAGCAGGTCGCGCGACTGAAGGCCATGGGTTTTGATGCCATGTGCGCAACCGAGTTGGAGTTTTTCCTGTTCGAGAAGAGCTTTGATGAAATTCGTAAGGAAGGCTTCCGCAATCTGGAACCGATCTCGGGCTACAATGAAGACTATCACATTCTTCAAACGACCAAGGAAGAACACGTTATGCGCCCGATCCGCAATCACCTGTGGGACGCGGGAATACCGGTCGAAAACTCGAAGGGCGAGGCTGAGACCGGGCAGGAAGAACTGAATATAAAATACGCGCCTGCGATGGACACGGCCGAGTATCATTCGATCGCCAAGAATGGCGTGAAAGAGATCGCCTGGCAGCACGGGCATGCGGCAACGTTCCTGCCGAAATGGCATCATGACAAGGTGGGCAGCTCCAGCCATGTGCATCAGTCACTTTGGGCTGATGGAAAGCCGGCTTTCTTTGATGCGAATGATGAGCTGGGCATGTCGGATCTGATGAAAAGCTATATGGCGGGTCTGCTGAAATACGCCGCCGATTATACCTATTTCATGGCCCCCTACATCAACAGCTACAAACGATTCATGAAGGGAACCTTTGCGCCGACGCGGATCATCTGGTCGGTCGACAATCGCACCGCCGGATTCCGGTTGTGCGGCGACGGCACCAAGGCCGTTCGGATAGAGTGCCGAATTCCGGGTTCAGACATGAACCCTTATCTGGCATTGGCCGGGATGCTGGCCGCTGGCATCGCAGGGATTGAAGAGGGATTGGATCTGCAACCGCCTACCACAGGAGACGTTTATCAGGGTGATACGGGTATGATCCCGGGCAACTTGCGCGCGGCGCGGGATGCTCTGCACAGCTCGGCCATGTTGCGGGAGGCGATGGGAGACGAGGTCGTCGATCACTACTCGCGTGCAGCGGAAGTTGAGATCGAGGAGTTCGAGCGCGTGGTCACAGACTGGGAAGTCGCCCGCGGGTTTGAGCGAGCGTAGGGTTCTGGCTGGGGGCTCTGCCCCCAGACCCCCGAGGTATTTTTGGCCAGATGAAGCAGGGATCCTGCTTATTTACTACATGGAGTGAACATGGGGCAGATGTTGAAATGTGTCTCACCGATTGATGGATCGGTTTTTGCGGAACGAGAGGTGTTGTCTCGGGACGAGGCGTTTGGGGTAGCGAGTCAGGCGCGGGGCGCGCAAGCGGCCTGGGCAGCGCGGCCCTTGCAGGAACGGATTGATCTAGTCATGGCTGGCGTAACGGCCGTGGGTGCGATGAATGACGAAATCGTGCCAGAACTGGCCCGTATGATGGGCCGTCCCGTACGTTATGGCGGTGAGTTTGGTGGCTTCAATGAACGCGCGAGCCACATGGCGGAGATTGCCGAGGCATCTCTGGCAGACATCGCGGTGGGGGAAGACGAGACATTCAAGCGTTACATCAAACGCATTCCGCATGGGGTGGTGTTTGTGGTGGCACCCTGGAACTATCCGTATATGACGGCGATCAACACAGTCGCCCCGGCATTGATTGCGGGAAACACTGTGGTCCTGAAACATGCCACCCAGACCCTATTGGTTGGCGAGCGGATGGCGCAAACCTTTCATGCAGCAGGCGTCCCTGAAGAGGTATTCCAGAACGTATTCCTGAGCCATGACGTCACCCATGACCTTATTGCGGGCAATGCGTTTGACTTTGTGAACTTCACCGGCTCGGTCGGCGGTGGACAGGCGATGGAACGCGCAGCGGCTGGAACATTTACCGGCGTCGGGACCGAGCTGGGCGGCAAGGACCCGGGCTATGTCATGGAGGATGCCGATGTGGATGCCGCTGTCGATACGTTGATTGATGGCGCGATGTTCAATTCGGGCCAGTGCTGCTGTGGGATCGAGCGCATTTACGTGCACGAAAGCCTTTATGACGATTTTGTCGCCAAGGCGGTGGAGATCGTGAAGGGATACAAGCTGGGTAACCCGCTGGACGCTGAGACCACCATCGGACCTATGGCCAACGCGCGTTTCGCCGATGAAGTGCGGGCACAAATTGCCGAGGCCATTGAGGCAGGCGCGGTTGCGCATATCGAAGCCTTCCCTGAGGATGATGGCGGCGCTTATCTGACCCCTCAAATATTGACCAATGTGACCCACGACATGCGCGTGATGCGGGATGAGAGCTTTGGACCGGTTGTGGGCATCATGAAGGTCTCGTCTGATGACGAAGCAATCGCGCTGATGAATGACAGTGAATTTGGCCTGACCGCCAGCCTCTGGACCCGTGATGTAGATCGCGCAACGCGAGTTGGCGACCAGATCGAAACCGGCACGGTGTTCATGAACCGTGCGGATTATCTGGACCCCGGTCTTTGCTGGACCGGCTGCAAGAACACCGGGCGCGGCGGCGGTCTGTCGGTTATTGGCTATCACAATCTCACCCGTCCCAAATCCTACCACCTGAAAAAGGTCACGGTCTAAGGACGATGGTCTGCTCGGGTTTGACCCCCTCCCCCGAGCAGACCTCGAATACTAAAGGAAACCTGACATGTCACTTGTTGGAAACTGGTCCTATCCGACCGCAATCAAATTCGGCGCAGGGCGTATCAAGGAACTGCCCGAAGCCTGTGCTGCGGCAGGAATGAAAAAACCCCTTCTGGTTACAGACAAGGGCTTGGCAGATCTGCCGATTACTTCGGCAACGCTGGATATCATGGACGCTGCCGGTTTGGGCCGCGGACTGTTCAGTGATGTGGACCCCAACCCGAACGAGAAGAACCTTGAAGCGGGCGTCGCCGCATATACTGCGGGAGGGCATGACGGGGTGATCGCCTTTGGCGGAGGTTCGGGGCTGGATCTGGGAAAGATGGTTGCTTTCATGGCCGGCCAGACGCGCCCTGTTTGGGATTTTGAGGATATCGGTGACTGGTGGACGCGCGCCGATGCGGATGTGATTGCGCCGATCATCGCGGTGCCAACTACGGCCGGTACGGGGTCGGAAGTGGGACGTGCCAGCGTCATCACCAATTCAGAAACCCATGCCAAGAAGATCATCTTCCACCCAAAGGTGCTGCCAACCGTGGTGATCTGCGACCCCGAACTTACCGTGGGAATGCCCAAATTCATCACTGCAGGTACCGGTTTGGATGCATTTGCGCACTGCGTTGAAGCCTTCTCCAGCCCGCATTATCACCCGATGAGTCAGGGCATTGCTTTGGAAGGGATGCGGCTGGTGAAGGATTACCTGCCGCGCGCCTATGCCGACGGCACCGATATTGAAGCCCGCGCCCAATTGATGAGCGCAGCAGCCATGGGCGCGACGGCCTTCCAAAAAGGGTTGGGCGCGATCCACGCAATGAGCCACCCGATTGGTGCGGTGTTCAATACCCACCACGGAACCACCAACGCGGTTTGTATGCCCGCTGTGTTGGAGTTCAACGCCCCCGCCATCGCGGACAGGTTCCAACAGGCAGCGGCTTATCTGGGCATTGATGGTGGCTTTGACGGCTTCCGCGCTTTTGTGCAGGAATTCAACGACAGCCTCGGCATCCCGCGCACCCTTTCTGATCTGGGCGTCACCGAAGCTTCGATCCCCGAGCTGGTTGAAGGCGCGATCATTGATCCCTCTTGCGGGGGCAACCCGATCGAGTTGACGAAAGAAAACCTGACGCAATTGTTCAAAGCAGCACTTTGAAACAGAAAGGCCCGGCAATACCTGCCGGGCCTTTTACATTTGGTTCCCCAGGGCCGGATCAGTGCCCGGTCAGCACCAGAGTATTCACCGGCATCAGGATCAATCGCAGGCGCAGACCTGCGGCATGGACCACACCGATCGTGTCGACCACATGCAGGAAGGCGGCCTCCCAAAACCCAAGGTGTTCGTGCTCCAACCGCTCATGGTTGTCCGTGTAGACATTGGCCAGGCAGTTGCTGCCCGGTGGAATGTCATCGGCCATTCCTTTGTATAGCGGCTCCATAAAAACAAGGATCGATCCGGGATTTTTGTTGGTCTGCACATCGCGCAGCTCGTCCGAAGGACGGAGTTGGCCGGAAGGAATGACATCCTGAACTTCGACCACAACCGTCGGGATCACGGTGAACGGCTTTGTCATACAACCCAACTCACCGATCATGCCCGGTTTGATGACTTGGGCAGACAGTTGGCTGAACGCAGCTTGGAACCGGTCATGTCCCGTATGGGACGGCACCAGAACACCAGCGGGTCGCAGCAACGGGCTCACATAGTCACCGACTTGCAAGCTAAACTGTTCAACCCGTCCGGTAACACCGGCGAGGATAACTGTTTTGTCCAGCTCGGTTTGCGCGGCGTCCAGTTGTGCAATCGCGCTGGCCAGTTGGGCTGGGATCAGTTCTTCGATCTGCTGCTCAACGGCTGCACGTTTGGCTTCAGCGGCAACAACCTGCGCCTCTCGCTCGGCGACCAGGTTTTCCAGGCGCTCAATCTCGGCTAGTCTTACAGCACTTGAGCCTTCGTCCCGCAAAGTCGTGTTACGCTCCAAATCCTCAAGCGCCTGCGCAAGAGTTGCTTTGGACCCGGCAATTCCAGCTTCGGCCTCGGCCAAATCGGTTTCCGCCACCTTAAGCGAGGCCTGGACCTGCGCGATCTGTGCATTTGCCGCCTGGACCTGTGCGGTTTGGCTGAAATCTTCGATCCGGAAAATCGGCTGACCCGCTGTGACCAACTGGTTGTTCTGGACGAAAACCTCTGAAACACGCCCGCCCAGCTGCGGCAGGATCGTCACTGTACGGAAATAGGACGCAGCCGTTTTGCTGGCCGGGTGGAAGTAAAACAGCGTGGTAATCACAGTCAGCGCCAGAATGGCACATGTCGTCAGGCCCCAACGCAGTTCGTACCACATGGTAAACAAAGTGATTTCGTGGCCTATACGTTTACCCTGTACAAACCGACGGAACAAATAATCGGGCAGCACCGTAATCAGGGCGCAAAGCATGGTCTCGATCATTTACTTTGCTCCTGCGCTTCGCTTGCTTCTGTAACGGGTGCAGCCGGAGCAACAGCCTCGGGCACGGGGTCCGGTACAGGCGATCGGCCAAGGGACCGAATGGCATCAGCAATGTTCTTGAGTGGTGTGGCAAAGTCCGGGAATTGGAAACCCGCGACCAGAATGGCGGCAACCCAGAAAAGACCGTTATGCGTAAACAGCGCAAGCAGCGCCAAAATACCAACCAATTGAAATTGCGGGTGGTTGTTTTCATGGGCCATTTTTTCCGGCACAGAATGGAGCGTCAGGTACCCGACACCGATCAACACCACCAAGACGACAAAAAAGACGACCATAGCTGAAAACAAGTAGTCGCTTCCGTCAGCTGCGACAACGTAACGGGGAATATGCCCAGTGGCCATTGGATGAAGGTCTGCTGCAGTCACCTTGCCCTCCTTAAAATTTTGATACGTCTTTGACCGGGTTGAAGCGTAAATTCAAGGCTGCTTATAGTCTGGAAACCAAAACGCAAGGCGAATGAAGGGCTTAGGGGGTAATTTGCAAACAATGAGCACCAAACGCATTTTTTCCAGAATGCGTGAACGTCATGATTGATTTCTTGATCATAGGAGGTGGTATCGCCGGTCTCAGCGCTGGTGCGCGCCTGTCGCAGCACGGAACCGTGATGGTGCTCGAGGCCGAGGATGCACTGGGCTACCACGCATCGGGCCGGTCTGCGGCGATGTTTGAAGAAAGCTATGGGCCGCCTTCGGTGGTGGCTCTTAACAAGGCAGGCGCTGCCTTCCTGCACACGCAGAACGGTGGGTATCTGACGCCGCGCGGCCTGATGCTGATCGGCGCACAGGATCAGTCTGACCTGTTTGCCGCCGATCGCCGTGACCTGAACATGACGCACATATCGGTGGATGACGCCATCGCACGCGTTCCGATCCTGAACCCCGACCAGGTGGGCTTTGCGGCCATCAGCGAAGCCGCTTTTGATATCGATACAGATCGTTTGCTGCAGGATTTTGCCCGAACCATTCGGAACAACGGCGGGACGATTTCGACCAGGCACAAAGTCACAGCGATCCGCAAGGACGTGCATTGGATCGTCACCGCGGGTCAGAATTTTGAAGCCCGGAATGTGGTCAACGCCGCCGGGGCGTGGGTTGACCAGATTGCCGATCTTGCGGGCCTTCCCCCAATCGACATTACCCCACGCCGTCGTTCGATGGCACGATTGCCCGCCCCCGGTGGGCATGATGTTTCTGGCTGGCCCATGATGCTGGGTGTCGGGGAAACATGGTACGCCAAACCCGACGCCGGGAAACTGCTTGTGTCCCCGTCCGAAGCCGACCCGGTTCCCCCGCAGGACGCCTATGCCGACGATATGGTACTGGCAGAAGGTCTGGCCCGGTATGAGGCATTGATGACCGAAGCCGTCACGCGGGTCGAAACAAATTGGGCCGGGTTGCGCAGTTTTGCACCGGACGGAACTTTGGTGCTTGGAAGAGACCCACTGGAACCCTCCTTCATCTGGAGCGCAGGTCAGGGTGGCTATGGTTTCCAAACCGCACCTGCGGCGTCTCAATTGCTTTGCGATCTGGTTACAGGAGCTCCTCCTGCCCTTGATGCAAAGAATGTTGCGATGTTGTCCCCAGACAGGTTGAAACGATGATCAAACGCAACCTCCCCTCCTCTGCCAGCGTCGCCAATGTAGCCCAAGATGGCAAACTGGTCGCGCCCGCAGCCACGCGAAACTCCGACGCTTTGTGTGCATTGCTCCGTGATTGGGCTCCGCAACGGGGACAGGCGTTAGAGATCGCCAGCGGGACGGGTCAGCATATCGCGGCTTTTGCAACCCTGCTGCCGGGTCTGACGTGGCAACCTACGGAAATCGATCCTGAACGACGCGCTAGTATCGACGCCTACACGCGCGATTTGCCAAACGTTGAGACCGCCGAAGAACTGGACGCGACCGCCTCGGAGTGGCATGCCCGCTTTCCCGAACGAAACATGATCGTTTTGGTTAACCTGATACACTTAATCAGCTGGCAAGAAACGCGAACGCTCATCACAGAGGCCGCCACGGCGCTCGGGTCCTCTGGTCGATTTGTTTTATACGGACCATTCAAGCGATCAGGCCTGCTTACAAGCGAAGGCGACAAGAGATTTCACGAAGCTCTGATCCAGCAAGACCCGGACATTGGCTACAAAGACGACACAGATATTGTTGCGCTTTTTGAGGATGTCGGCCTGAAGGTTTTGGACACGGTCAACATGCCGGCCAACAACCTTGCATTCATCACATCGCGACCAGCAACCTGATCGAGATCAAAGTCAGATCCCCGCCTCCCGCTTCATATTCCATTTGCGAAATATGAAAAGGCATCAGCAATGGACTGGCAAGAAAAACTCTCGGAAACTCGCAAGAGCCTTCGCAATCTCAACGGGTCAATTCCCGAAACAACGCGCGCCTTCGGATCGCTCGGGAAGGCCGTCAAGGAAGGCGGAACGCTCGACTACAAATCAAAGGAATTTATCGCTTTGGGAATGTCGGTCACACTTAGATGCGAGCCTTGCATCACCCTACACACAGAAGCCCTGATCAAAGCAGGCGCAACAAGAGACGAAGTGTCGGACGTACTGGCTATGGCCATTCAAATGGGTGGCGGGCCAGCCATGATGTACGCCGCAAAGGCGCTGGAGTGTTTCGACGCGCTTTCTGCGTAAAAAAAGGCCCCGGGGTGCCGGGGCCTTTCTTCGATCAACCGTCCTTACGGATGGTTTCGTTTTTCGGGTCGTAGGGGCTGTCGCAGGTGACAACTGCATCCCAAAGTTTGTCCTGCATTTTGACCTTCAGCTTGGTACCCTCGACGGCCAGATCGGGCTTCACATAGCCCATGCCGATGGATTTCTCGAACGCCACCGAGTAACCGCCCGATGTCAGACGGCCCACACGCTCACCTTCCGGGGTGTACAGCGCTTCGCGACCCCACGGGTCAGCATCTTCTGGGCCGTCGATCAGCAGGGTGCAGCACTTAACGCGTACACCGGTCTCTTCCAGCTTGGCCTTGCCGTAGAAGTCCTTGGACAGATCGACAAAGCGCGGCAGGTCAGCTTCCAGCGGGGTCGCATCACGGCCCAGTTCGGTGCCGAAGGCACGGTAGGATTTCTCCTGACGCAGCCAGTTCTGGGCACGTGCGCCGACCAGCTTCATACCGTGTTTCTCACCCGCTTTTTCCAGCAGGTCGAACAGGTAGTTCTGCATTTCGATCGGGTGATGCAGTTCCCAGCCCAGTTCACCTGTATAGGCCACGCGGATCGCGTTGACCGGGCACATGCCCAGTTCGATCTGACGGGCCGACAGCCACGGGAAGCGCTTGTTGGACAGCGCGGTTTCTGGATCGGCGTCCTTGATGACCTCTTTCAGAACGTCGCGGGACTTGGGTCCGGCGATGGCAAAAACGCCCCACTGAGTGGTCACGTCCTGGATTTCGATATACCCGAACTCCTCCATCTTGTCCTCGGCCGCCTTGCGCAGATAGTCGGCGTCGTATTCGGTCCAAGCACCGGCAGAGACGATATAGTAGTTGTTCTCACCATTGCGGACGATGGTGTATTCGGTGCGGGTGGTGCCGTGCGACGTCAGCGCGTAGGTCAGGTTGATGCGACCGACCTTGGGCAGCTTATTGCAAGTGAACCAATCCAGGAACTGGGTCGCGCCGGGGCCTTTGACGACATGTTTGGTGAAAGCCGAAGCGTCGATCAGGCCAACGCCTTCGCGGATCGCCTTGGCTTCTTCGACGGCGTACTGCCACCAGCCACCACGACGGAACGACCGGCTTTCCTTGTCGAAGTTGTCAGACGCATCGACGGGGCCGAAATAGTTCGGACGTTCCCAGCCATTGACCCAGCCGAACTGTGCGCCGCGTGCTTTCTGACGGTCATAGGCCGGAACGGTGCGCAGCGGACGGCAAGCTTCACGCTCTTCGTCGGGGTGGTGCAGGATGTAGACGTGTTCGTAGCACTCTTCGTTCTTGCGCGCCGCAAACTCGGTTGTCATCCAGTTGGACGAATACCGTTTGGGGTCCAGCGAGGCCATGTCGATCTCGGCTTCTCCATCGACCATCATCTGCGCCAGATAATAACCGGTGCCACCAGCAGCGGTGATACCGAAGCTGAAACCCTCGGCCAGCCACATGTTGCGCAGACCCGGAGCCGGGCCAACCAGCGGGTTGCCATCGGGGGTATAGCAGATCGGGCCGTTGAAATCATCTTTCAGGCCGGAGTCAGCGCAGGAAGGCACCCGTTCTGCCATCGCCATATACTGATCTGCGATACGATCAATGTCCAATGGAAACAGATCGGCACGGAAGCTGTCCGGCACGCCGTATTCGAAGCGCGCTGGTGCCCCGTGCTCGTAGATACCCAGAATCCAGCCCCCGCGCTCTTCGCGCGCGTAGGATTCGTTGTCGGCGTCGCGCACAACGGGGTGCTCGGGGTTGCCGGCTTCACGCCATTTGACCAGCTCGGGGTCTTTGTCCATGACGATGAAGGTATGCTCGACCGGGATTGCAGGCATCTTGATGCCCAGCATCTTGGCGGTGCGCTGCGCATGGTTGCCCGATGCAGTCACAACGTGTTCGGCCGTGATGACGACCTGCTCGTCGGATGGGACAAGGTTGCCGCCCTGTTCGACCATCTTGGTGCAGGTGACTTCCCAATGGGTACCGTTCCAGTGGAAGGCATCAGCCTGCATTTTGCGGACGATATCAACGCCTCGTTGGCGGGCACCTTTGGCCATGGCCTGCGTGACGTCTGCGGGGTTAATATAGCCGTCCTCGGTGTGATAGATCGCACCTTTCAAATCGCCGGTTTCGATCAGCGGCCAGCGCTCTTTGATCTGATCCGGGGTCAACCATTCGTATTTTACGTCGCATGTCTCAGCAGTGGATGCATAGAGCATGTATTCGTCCATACGATCCTGCGTCTGTGCCATGCGCAGGTTGCCGACCACCGCAAAGCCCGCGTTCAGGCCGGTTTCTTCTTCGAGCGTCTTGTAGAAGTCGACCGAATACTTGTGGATGTGGGTCGTCGCGTAAGACATATTAAACAGCGGCAACAGGCCAGCTGCGTGCCATGTCGAGCCCGAGGTCAGCTCGTCCCGTTCGATCAACATCACATCGTCCCAGCCTGCTTTGGCCAGGTGATAGGCAATCGAGGTTCCAATGGCGCCACCGCCAACGACCAGTGCTTTGACTTGGGTTTTCATAACCGGGCGTCTCCCCTTGAATTCAGCTGACACCATATGGCGCAGTTAAGGGGCGACGCGCGACATTCATCCGACCAGTGATGGGAAAAAAACGACCCTAAACCCGAATGCAGGTCCAAGATCGGTCATTCCGCCGCAATGTTCACCCGCTTGAACTGCAGCGTTTACTGGTTCCGACTGTAATGCAGACCAGTTTGCCTCGGTCCTCGTTGGGTTTCTGCGCTGCGGGTTCCTGTGGTTTGGAAACACGGGCTTCTGCCTCATCTAAGCTGTCTGCGAGACCAACACGCGATGACACCGAATCCAGATAGCCTTTCATGTTCAGACCGTTTTCCGATGCTTTGGCCTGCTGATGATAGTCCAGCCCCGCGACGGCCAATCCGCAGATTGCCACAAAGCCTGCCAAGTATTTTGCACTCATATCGACCACCTGTTTGCGTTCGGCTTTTAAAAACCAAAACAACTGGACGTTTTGACGGCACAAAACGGACCAGATCAGGAAAATTATTATGGACGACCAGACAGTATCTTGCCGGGGTTCATTATGTTGTCAGGATCCAACGCGGCCTTGATCGCTGCCATATACCGCGTTGCACCCCCTAGTTCTTTTATCAGATAAGGCTGCTTGCCCTGCCCAATGCCGTGTTCACCAGTGCAGGTGCCTTCCATTGAAATGGCCAGATCATTCAACCAGCCAACAAAGGCGTCGGCCTTAGCGACCTCTTCTGTATTTTCCATATCGATCAGCAACAGCGTGTGGAAATTCCCGTCCCCCACATGGCCCACAACCGGAGCAAGCAAGCCAAGTTCGGCTGCCTTTCTTTGGGTCTGGGTCACACATTCGGCCAGACGTGAGATCGGCACACAAACATCCGTAGAGATTCCCTGCGCACCGGGACGCAGTTGTAGACACGCCCAATACATATCATGCCGCGCCTGCCACAGCTTGTTCCTCTCTTCGGTGGTCGATGTGGCGGCAAAGTCTGTACCCCCGAATTCTTCTGCGATCTGGCCAAACGTTTCAGCCTGTTCAACCGCGCCGCTTTCCGAGCCATGAAACTCCAGCAACAAGAGCGGCGTAGCGGGAAGGCTGAGCCCCGAATAGGCATTGGCAGCCTGAACCGAAAGCTCATCCAAAAGTTCGATCCGAGCGACCGGAATGCCATACTGAATGGTCATCATCACAGCACGGCAGGCCGCGTCCACCGTTGGAAACGAGCATCGGGCCGAACTGATGGCTTCGGGGATGCCTTGCAGCCGCAAGGTCAGTTCAGTGATGATCCCAAGCGTGCCTTCAGCTCCGATCAAAAGGCGGGCCAGGTCATACCCCGCTGACGACTTCTTGGCCCGGTGCCCGGTACGGATGATTTGACCGTCCGGCATGACCGCCTCAAGGCTCAGAACATTGTCCTTCATTGTTCCATACCGCACCGCATTGGTGCCCGAGGCGCGGGTAGCGGCCATCCCACCCAGCGAGGCATTGGCCCCGGGGTCTATCGGAAAGAACAGACCCTGATCCCGTAGATGCGTGTTCAGCGCCTCGCGCGTCACGCCTGGTTGTACGACGCAGTCCAGATCTTCGGCATGAACAGCAAGCACGCTGTCCATTTGCATCAGATCGACCGAAATGCCCCCTGCGGGCGCATTCACGTGCCCTTCCAGCGACGTGCCCGTGCCAAAAGGGATCACAGGCACCCGATGCGCGGCACAGGCTTTAACGATGTCTGAAACCTCTTGCGTGTTCTGCGGGAAAACCACGGCATCCGGACTTTGGTTTTCGATCCATGTCGTGGTGTGACCATGCTGTTCGCGGATTGCGGTGCTTGTTTGCAGCCTGTCACCGAAACGTTGTTTGAGAATGCTGATCGCCGTTTCGATGCCTGTTTCATTTCTTGGCAAGACTTTTGCTTGTACCATCGTCATCCTCTCTGCCCCAACGCATGGCTTGCCTTTC
This sequence comes from Ruegeria sp. HKCCA5763, assembly GCF_013034545.1. NCBI lineage: Bacteria > Pseudomonadati > Pseudomonadota > Alphaproteobacteria > Rhodobacterales > Roseobacteraceae > Ruegeria > Ruegeria sp. HKCCA5763. The sequence continues at coordinate 98,375 of NZ_WQGF01000001.1, read as the reverse complement.
AGGACATGACTGAAAGGCTCGCAAACGGTGGCAATCCTCATACATACCCGGGGCTTATTCGCCTAGCGCAATACCTTCGCGGCGCGGGTCCGCTCCGCCGCTTAGCCCTTCACCGATTTCAATGGCATGCAAACCCGATGTCAGGTCACGCGGATTGACCTCAAAACCTTGCAGCACCAGCGCATCCGTGAACCCTTCGGCTGCGGTGCCCGCCTCGACATCGTAGGTTCCGAAACGATTGACCAGATGCGGCAGGGACAGCGCTTGCTGTACGTCCATATCCCAATCGGCCCAGGCGATAATCGATTTCGCGACATAACCGATGATGCGGCTGCCACCTGGCGATCCAATCGCCAGAACCGGTGCACCGTCCTGCATCACAATGGTCGGGCTCATGGACGAACGCGGGCGTTTTCCGGGTTCCAGCCGGTTGGCAATCGGCACACCGTCGCTATGGGTTTTGAACGAGAAATCCGTCAGCTCGTTGTTCAGAAGAAACCCGTTCGTCATCAGACGCGAACCAAAGCCGTTTTCGATGGTCGTTGTCATCGACAGAACGTTGCCATAGCTGTCCACAATCGAGATATGCGAGGTCGAGGGAAGCTCGAGCGAGACATCATCCGCCCAGTTCAGCGCATGGTCGAATTCGGGTTGGCCCGGCGCGGTTTCCGCCAACGCAGCTTCGGTGTTCAACAAAGCCGCACGCTGCGCAAGATAATCCGGATCAACCAACCCCTTTGTCGGCATGGGAACAAAATCACTGTCGGCCATGTAACGACCTCGGTCCGCAAAGGCGAGGCGCGAGGCGTCTCCGATCAGCCGCCAAGCTTCCGCGCTTTCTGGGCCCATTGCTGCCAGATCATAGCTGTTTAGCATCCCCAAAATCTGTCCCACGGTCAGCGCACCAGAGGATGGCGGCCCCATGCCACAGACTTCATACGCGCGGTATGCAGCACAAACCGGTTCGCGTTCGATCACCTGATACAGCGCCAGATCAATGCCGGACAGAACACCCGGATTGCCCGGAGCGTTCCGCACCGTGCGGACAATATCTGCAGCAATCTCACCGCCATAAAACCCTGCGGCCCCGTCGCTGGCCAATACACGCAAGGTATCTGCGTAGGCCGGATTGGTCAGCCGTTGCCCTTGCTGCAAAAGCTCTCCGCCCGGCAGAAAGTAAGCGGCCGTTTCGGGAAAACGCGACAGGCGTTCGGCGTCGTTTTCAACAAGGCTGGCCAAGCGTGGCGAGACCAGGAAACCTTCATCTGCCAACCGGATGCCATCGGCGAACAAGCCGGGCCAGGACGAGCGGCCCCAGCGGCGATGCGCCTCTTCAAGCAGGGCTGGCGTGCCCGGCGTTCCTACGGACAATCCTCCGACGACCGCATCAAAGAATTTCAGCGGTTCGCCCTGTTCATCCTGAAACAGCCTTGGTTTGGCTGCCTGCGGTGCGGTCTCGCGCCCGTCCAGCGTTGTCATCCGACCAGTAGCTGCGTCGTACCAAACCAAGAACGCGCCGCCGCCCAGGCCAGAGGATTGCGGTTCAACCAGACCCAACACAACCTGCACGGCCACCATTGCATCAGCAGCGGACCCGCCTGCGCGCAGTACTTTGGCCCCGGCTTCAACGGCCAGTGGATTGGCGGCGGCCACCATCCAGTTCTCAGATGTAACCGGGACGCCGTCCAACTTGGCTTCAAGCGCAGCGATGACCTCTTCGGTCAGAGCCTGCACCTGCCCTTGTGTGGCGGTTTCGGGCGCAACGGCATCAGCTGCTTCCTGAGCAAAGCCTGGCGCTGAAAAAACAAATGCCGAAAGCAATAAAGCGGAAAAACATCTCATTTGGTCAAATCCTCCAATACTTTATTTATTTTCAGCCTTGTAAGCAATGCAACCGAACTGCAAGAGTTGGCAGCACAAGCGCAGGGTTGCGGCAGAGATTCGCGACAGTAGCTATGCTTCAGCCTCATCCCGATCCTTCTCAAACCGATCCATTCCAATGAATTCGGGCAACCAGCATTCGCGCCGCGACACCCAACATTCATAGGTCGGCGTCAATTGGTTAGGCTCATCGAGGCATCCCAAATGCACCTCAACCTCGGAACCGCTGCGCGCAAACACCGGAGAGCCGCAAGTTGGGCAAAAGAACCGATCTGCATAGCCCTGTGAGGGGCCGGAAATCTTGACCGCACCGCTAGGGAATATTGCTGCGGCATAAAACAAAGCCCCATGATGCTTACGACAGTCCACGCAATGGCAAATCCCAACCCGAAGGGGACGGCCCGAAGCAGAAATGCGCAAACGTCCGCAGCGACATCCCCCTTCAAACAGGTTCATTCAGGCTCCTTTCCGGCGGCTCACAGCATTGAGGGCACAACCTGATCTGGCGGACGGTGGCCATCTTCGAAGGTCTTGATGTTGATGATAACTTTCTCACCCATTTCGATCCGCCCTTCCAGCGTGGCCGATCCCATGTGCGGCAAGAGCACAACATTGGGCAGCTGACGCAGCCGCGGGTTCACATCAGTACCCTGTTCGTAGACGTCCAGCCCTGCCCCTGCGATTTCGCCCGCACGGATCATCCGCGTCAGGGCGTTTTCGTCGACAACTTCACCACGTGACGTGTTTACGATCACGGCTGACGGCTTCATCAGCTTCAGTCGGCGTGCATTCATCAGGTGGAAGGTCGATGGGGTCGATGGGCAGTTGACCGAGATCACATCCATTCGCGCCACCATCTGGTCAAGGCTTTCCCAATAGGTCGCCTCTAACTCCTGCTCGATTTCGGGCCGCAGCCGGCGGCGGTTATGATAATGCACTTGCATTCCAAACGCACTTGCTCGCCGCGCAACGGCCTGTCCAATTCGACCCATACCCAGAATTCCCAAACGCCGCCCCCCGATGCGCCCGCCAAGAAAGGCGGTTGGAGCCCAGCCGGTCCAATCACCCTGCTGCATCACGCTCAACCCTTCGGGAATGCGGCGCGTGACGGCCAGGATCAGGGCCATTGTCATGTCGGCGGTGTCATCAGTCAGCACACCCGGCGTGTTCGAAACCAGAATGCCGCGCTGCCGGGCTGTGGACACATCAATATTATCGACGCCCGCCCCATAATTGGCGATCAGCTTAAGGTTTTCACCTGCCTGCCCCAGCAGGCCGCCGTCGATCGTGTCGGTCACCGTAGGCACAAGCACATCGGCTTCCTGTACCGCGGCCACAAGCTCATCTCTTGTCATGGGCGTGTCGTCATCGCGCAGGCGCACATCGAACAACTCGCTCAACCGGGTTTCAACTGCTTCGGGCAACCGTCGCGTAACGACAACACTCAGACGTTCTCTTGGCACCTCGGCCCTCCCACTGCTTTGCAAACAGACGCGCGCCATGTCATCGTGGCGCAGGATAAGGCGGGGCACAAGAACCCCAGTGGCATTGAGTCGACCTTTTTTCAAAACCGGATCAACAGGCATAAGAGCAGGCAGTCAGTGAGTGGTATTCGACCGGTAAAACGCCAATGTCTGGCGGCGATATCCGTATTTCTGGTCATGTTCAGCTCTTGGGCTGCGCATGCCGAGGACAAGCGCGGATCGGTTACCAACCTTCCCCTGCCCCGCTATGTTTCAATGAAAGCCGCTGAAGGGAACGTTCGGCGCGGGCCGTCGCTGAGCCATCGAATCGATTGGGTATTCAAGCGGCGCGGGATGCCGCTGCAAGTCACGGCTGAATACGGCAACTGGCGCAAAGTTCAGGACCGCGACGGCGCCGGTGGGTGGGTTCACTATGCTTTGTTGTCTGGTGTACGCACGGTGCTGATCGAATCCGACATGCTGCCTGTATATGTGCGCCCCGATCCGGATTCGCCTGTGAACGCACATTTCGAGACTGGCGTCGTGGCCCGCCTTGGCACGTGCTCGCTGGATTGGTGCCGGATCACGGCCGGTGGCTATCGGGGCTGGACGCTGAAATCGAATCTCTGGGGCGTCGATCCAACCGAAATCCGCGAATAAAGCACCTGCCGCTTGTTGCACAGGTCACGAAGCACAAGCGGTTTGAATTCCCCACTCGTTTGCGATGTAACTAGGGCAAACGGAGGACCCTATGCGCGCAGTGACCTATTCCGCTTTCGGAGACGCAGCCGAAGTTCTGAAGCTGAAAGACCTTCCTCCGATACCTCCCGGACCGGGTGAGGTCACCGTTGAGTTGGCGTTTTCGGGCGTCAACCCTTCGGACATCAAGGCCCGGTCTGGGACCCGGCCAGGCGTGACGGAACCTCCTTTTCCGCTGATCATCCCGCACAGTGACGGATCCGGTGTGATCACTGCCGTCGGGGATGGCGTACCCACATCCCGGATCGGTCAGCGCGTGTGGGTCTGGAATGGACAATGGAAGCGCGCATTCGGAACAGCTGCAAGTTACATCACCTTACCCAGCGACCAGGCTGTTGATCTGCCGGACGCGGTGTCGCTTGAGACCGGAGCGATTCTGGGCATCCCCGGACTGACCGCCTGCCACGCCGTGTTTTCGGGTGGGCTATCCAAAAACCAAACAATCCTGATTCATGGCGGGGCTGGCACGGTTGGGTATCTTGCCGTTCAACTGGCAAAATGGGCAGGCGCGCGCGTTATCACAACGGCAAGCCCACGCAACTTTGACAGAGTACACGCAGCAGGCGCGGATGTCGTACTCGATTATGCCAGCCCAGATCTTACGGAACTGATTCTGGACGCAAACGGCGGACAAGCGATCCATCGTATCGTAGATGTCGAATTAGGATCAAACATCGAAACAAACGCCACTGTGGTCGCCGAGAACGGCCGGATAAATGCGTATGGGTCTGCCCAAAACATGGCACCGGTTTTTCCGTTTGGAGCGATGATGTTCAAAGCTGCAACGCTTGAGACGATCCTGATCTATCTGCTGCCTGCTAACTTGCGCGCTGCCGCTGTTGAAACCCTTCATCGTGCGTTGGTCGAAGGAGCGCTGACCTGCCCGGTCCAGAACGTCTTTGCACTGGAGGACTGCGCTGCTGCTCATGACGTGGTTCAGGGTGGAAATCGCGTAGGGGCCGTCTTGATCAGCACCAAATGAGTGCTCGAAATTATTTTCTGGCGCTCACATTTTTTTGCCAAATAGCTCTTGAACACCGCCAACAACAATCGTAGATAGCCGCTCACCGTTGGGGTGTAGCCAAGTGGTAAGGCAGCGGTTTTTGGTACCGTGTATCGTAGGTTCGAATCCTACCACCCCAGCCAACCACTCCATAATTTTCAACCGGCGAGAGATCGCGTCGGTATTGTCACGTGATTTCCGCGGCTTGGCATCAGAAATTTCTGACTGAGACACAGGATGCATAGCAAAAACGGCCGATTTCAGCCTGAAGTCTCTGTTCGCCATTTCGGCGGTACGAGTTTGGTAGAATGTGAAGTGGCTTTGCTCAAAGCTTTGCGAACTGTTCGCGTTGCTCGGACCAGGAAGCCGGGACGCCTGACTTGATGAGATAATCAGACGACAGGCCATCGGGCTGTTCACCCGATGCGATGGCGTCGAGGATGTCTGGCGCAAGCATCGCCAGATCAACCACATCCTGAACGCGGCGTTTGGATGTGCTTTCCGCCTCAGCGATTTCGGTGAAGGTCTTTCCGTTGATGATCATAGCCATCCACCGCTGCGCTTTGACGATGTTCTGAACCAGAGTGCGATCCACCTCCGCTGGTGCATCTTCCAGATGCAACTTCAGCTCGACTCCGCGCCGGCGCATCCGGAACGGAGCTTCGAAGCTCAAGGCAGATGTGTCTAACCGATTTTCGTCACACTCAAGCTGCGCGGCGATTTCCCTCTGGCAGAGATGAACGATGAGCTGTCCCGGCTTGAGATCAACACGCGAGACAAGAGCAAGGCACTGTTTTGCATCTTGAATGGATTGCAACTTCGTGGTGATGCCTAGGATCTCCGCTGCCGAAACGTCCGGCATGAGTGCTGCAACAAAGTCAGGACGCTTCAGGTTCTTTCGGGTTACATCAGCGATCAACGCCTCAAGCTCATCCGCGGGCAGACGCCAGGCATCCGGATGCTTCCGGCTGCGGTCTTTCACTAGTCGGTGGGAGATGTAGTACCGCAATCGCTTTTTATTCTTCCTGCTATGGCTGGGTGTCAGGCGGTCGCCGGTTTCATCGAAGAGTTTACCGGCAAGCGGTGATCGCTGGGCTTTGCGTTTGGTGCCTCGGGATTTTGCGGCCCCGTTTTGCAGCATCTGCTGAACCCGGTCCCATACGTCAGGCGCGATGATGGCAGGATGCTGTCCGTCATAGACCTGACCCTTGTGACGGATCCGTCCTGCATAAATCGGGTTGCTCAGAATGTGGTGGATGTGCCCGCGATCAAACCGGATACCGCCAGTCACTCGCCCCGCCCCACGCGTGCGTCGGCGCGATCTTAGATTCATCGCGTCTGCGCGTTCTTTTAAAATACGAATGAAGCCATGCTCAAGATAGAGATCATAGAGTGCTTTAACAGTCGCCGCTTCCTCCGGCTCGATCTTCAGCGTACGGCCATCAGCCTGATAGCCTAAAGGGACGTTGCCTCCCATCCAAAGCCCCTTGCGCTTAGAAGCGGCGATTTTGTCGCGAATGCGTTCGGCTGTCACTTCCCGCTCAAACTGGGCAAAGCTGAGCAGCACATTGAGTGTGAGCCGCCCCATGCTGGTGGCTGTGTTGAAGCTCTGTGTTACCGACACAAACGATGCTTCGGCTTCATCCAACCGTTCCACCAGCTTGGCAAAGTCTGCCAGTGATCGCGTCAACCGGTCGATCTTATAGACCACGATCTGATCGACGTGTTTGTCATCTACAGCTTGCATCAACCGCTGCAAAGCAGTCCTATCCAGGTGTCCGCCGGAGATGCCGCCGTCGTCATACCGGTCGGGCAGCAATTCCCAGCCTTCATGCTTCTGGCTGGCGATATACGCTTCACAAGCCTCTCGCTGTGCGTCGAGAGAATTGAAGCCCTGTTCCAGCCCCTCTTCCGAGCTCTTGCGGGTATAGATGGCACAGCGGATCCGGCGCATCACTGGACCCCGAAGAAGCGCGGGCCGGACCAGTGTGCGCCCGTGATGTGTTTTGCGATGGCTGACAGCGACCGCCAGGATTTGCCATCCATGACGTACCCTCGCTCAACGACCTCGACCTGGTAAGTCCGTCCGTTCCATTCCCGGACAAGGTGAGAACCGGGCTTGGCAGTCGTGGGCAACGCTTTCCCAGCTGCAATTTGTTTCAGGCGCCGGGTGGTTTTGACGGACACACCGCCCAGCGCCCTGTTCTGCGTCTCCCAGATCAGCACGCGTTTCATGAATTGGGGTGAGAGATACTTTGGAGGTGAGCACCCAAAGGCCTCTCGCCACTGTTCCAGACACGAAGCACGATCAAGGGCTTCGATCTCTGATATCAGGATCGATACCTCGTCGTTTTGCTGCGCTGTCATCGGGTGCCCTGCACTTCGACAATACGGTAAACTGATCCCTTTTCGGTCTCCGCCCTGTCGACCACGCACCCCGCTTTGCGTTGCGCGGATATCGCGGCCCGAGCCGTATGCGGTTGCCAGCCGAAGGTGTTTTGAAGTTGCGCGATTGTAACGCCGGATTTCCGCGTCAGCAGTTTGCGCAACTGCTGGTGGCGGGTGAGCTTTTTGGCAACCTTTGTAATTCTATCAGAATTTTTCGCTGCGGCATTTGGTGTAATCATCGTGTTTCTCCACTCTGCGGGCATAGGTCTATCCCTCGCCCTGTACTGAGTGGAGCCCGGTGATCCCGGGCGATTGCGACACAGACAGTACCGCTCTGAACCTCGAAGAAGTCCAGTCCAATTGTGGAGAAGGCCCACGATTTGTTGGATCGCCGAGCGGAGTCTCATGTGTCCGCTTTCCGTTCATAAGCGGTCATCTGACAGAAAGACTCAGATGACTGCATCGAGCCCAAAGGAGCCACAATGAAAAAGAGACACAGTCGAAAAACATCAAACACATCCACGCTGAGGGGAGACGCACAAAGTGTCGAAATTAGGTGTTGAACGAATGCGATCGAATGGCGCGGAACAGTAAATCGCGTAGCAACCTACGTTATTGTTAATGTCTTATAGATGTGCACGAAAACATGTTTCTATCGTCGAGCGCCCAGCAGACCTGCACGTTGACACCATAGACGCCCGTGTTGTTCGCTGAGTGAGACACGTCACAGACAAGGACACGCGCAATGACCCATGACCTGATCGTTCGCCCCCTGAGAGAAACAGATGCGTCGGAGTGGCGCCGGTTGTGGACTGCCTATCTAGATTTCTATGACACCAGCGTCAGCGAAGAGGTCTATGACACGTCCTTTGCACGCCTGTTGTCCGGGAACACAGGGGAATACCGTGGCTTGATCGCAGAGATGTCTGGCCGTCCCGTGGGTCTTGCTCATTTTCTGTATCATCGTTCAATGTGGTCTGTTGAGGATACCTGTTACCTGATGGATCTCTTCTGCGACGTGGACGTCAGAGGCCGGGGCGTGGCTCGCGCACTGATAGAGGGAGTTCATGCTAGAGCTAAAGCGGACGGCGTGCCCACCACTTATTGGATGACTCAGGAATTCAATTACAAAGGCCGCATGCTCTACGATAAGGTCGCCACAAAAACACCCTTCCTCGTCTATCACAAAGACGACTGATGGCACCCGAAGGGCCGTCAGTTCATAGCTGGAAAAGACTGATGCAAGTGGAGTATCTTCCACACATCGTGGTCTTTTTTCATAATAATCGTGAGTGCCATAGGCCCGCTTCCCATAGAGGCGCCGGACGCATCTTCCATGTTATAACTGCCGGCGGCGACATAGAGTGCAAGGTCTTCTGCGAGGACGGTTATGCGCTCATCCGTCATGTTGATATCGTTTTTTGACGCCGCACCAAAGGTCTCGCGATAAAGCGCAAGCGTGTCCTCACGCAGCCAAACGACCTGACCGTCCAGCACATAAAATCCTGCTTCATTGGGCACGGAGACGCCAAAAGACTGGTCGACGTCAAGTTTGCCCGCCTGCACCCACAACGCATCAATAGCCTGTTGCACCTCAGTTTGCTGCTGGCTCTGAGCTATGGCAGGCGCGCCGAGAAGCGAACCACCCAAAACAAGAAGAAGCGCGGGCGCGCTTCGGGCACAGCGCCGCACCTTGTCTTTAGTGTTTTCACGCATCGGGATCTCCATTTTTCATCACATAAGCAAAAGGGTCACCGCCCGATGGTATCCAGCCAGAAACAGGAATAAAAAGACACGCGAATATTGTCGCAGGAAACCGAACAAAATCATGGCTACAAAACCCAAATCTCACGGCATCGACGCCGCTTTTACCCGCAGCGTTCTCAAAGGTTCGCAGATTGAACCCAGTTATTCCGGTGCTCTGAGTTTCATGCGCCGCAAATACACTAAGGATCTTGTGGGTGCTGATATCGCGATTACCGGAGTTCCTTTCGATCTGTCTGTGAGCAACCGTCCCGGCACCCGCTTTGGCCCAGAAGCCATTCGCAAGGCAAGCGCCCAACATGCCTGGGGTCCCGTCTGGCCCTGGCGGTTTGATCCCTTCGATACGCTCGCAGCTATTGACTATGGTGACTGTGTTTTTGACTGGGGTGCGCCGCAGGATGCCCCGTTGGCGATCGAGCGTCACATATCCGAGGTAATCTCAACAGGAACCGCCAGCCTGGTTCTGGGCGGCGATCATTTCATCACCTATCCGGTGCTTAAGGCCTATGCTGCGAAGTTCGGCCCGATCGGTCTTGTCCAGTTTGATGCCCATCGGGATGTCGAGCCTGACGAGGGCGGGCGGATGGATCACGGCACCATGTTCAATCTTGCAGTGCGCGAGGGTATCATTGATCCGCAACGGACTGTTCAGGTGGGCATCCGAACCTGTTTCGACGGCGAAGAGACCTACGGCATGACGATCATGTATGCAGACGCAGTTCATGCGGCTCCTGCCGAAGAGATCGCAGCAACCATCTTGTCCACCGTCGGGGATGGTCCGACCTATCTAACCTTCGACATAGATTGTCTCGATCCATCCACGGCACCGGGGACGGGCACACCGGTCCCGGGTGGACTTACCAGCTACGAGGCGCTCGCCATAATCCGGGCCCTTAAGGGGCTCGATCCTGTTGGCATGGACGTGGTTGAAGTCTCTCCGCCATTTGATCACGCGGAGATGACCTCCAACGCGGCGGCAATGATCGCCGCCGAGCTGCTTTGCCTCAAAGCCTGGGCCAGAGGTGCACGGGCCGCATCCTGATCTTTAGCTTACATCCCCTCGCGATGGGTAAACTCGCCGTTGAGCAACGTTCCAATCACATTCGCTTCTTCGATCATGTTTTCCGGCGCAATCTCGCGCAGGTTCTTTTCCCAGATTGCGATGTCCGCGTACTTCCCGATCTCAAGCGTACCGATCACATCTTCCATGCGCATCTGCCACGCCGGGGCCACCGTGTACGCATGCAGAACCTGGTCAATTGTCATCTTCGGACGCCAATCCGGGAACGGCTCGGCATCAGGGATGGAAGGCTCCACCAGAGTCATCGCCTGTTGGAACAAATAGGCTGGGTAGGCGCGTTCGATGGGCGCTCCCGGCGCGTCGCCTGACAAGGACAGATTGTCGTACATTTGGGCGAGTTCGGTGTATTGCCCATGAGCTTCGCGCGCAAAAGCTTCCTGCATGACCTTGAAGAGTTCGACGCCGCCACGTCCGCTATCCAATTCGTTGTAAAACAGCGGGCTGGCGTTCGACGCCACATTGTAGAGCACCATCTTGTCCCGTGTCGCATTGTCCATCGACGTGAGGTGATCTAGCCTGTTGCGCGCGTCCGGATAGTACTCCAGCGCCTCGACAATGATATCCACCATGCGTTTGATGAGACGCGATCCATCCGCATGTGTCACAGTGTCTAGACCGGCAGCATTCGCCCGATTGACCAGTTCAAACAATCGTTCGGGATTGACGCCGTAGGCACCCCACGTCAGCGGGTCGCCTTCATTCTCTGGTATGTACGGCACGAGTTGTGTTGCACCGCGCGACAACCAAGCGTTTTCGGGGTGGATCTTGATCCGGTCCGTGCGCAACATGTCTGTGTCATAAAGCGTCTGCATCTCAAGCGCGAAATCGACGACATCCTGCGCATCTGCATCAGGCAGTTTGAACCACGGCATGATGTTGAATCGCATTTTCAACTGGCCGTTCTCTTCGCGCTTCTTCATCACAGCCATAATACTGCGCATATCGTCTTACGTGTTCGGCGCTGATCGAAAAGCCCGGCGTGACCAGTCCGGGAACCATGGCTGTGGTGACACCCTTGCCGGCGAGGAAATCCTGCAGGAAGTCTGCAGACTGTGGGACCACGACATCCGGATCCCAAGCGCCCATATCGACGTAAGCCTCGAAGAAGATGGTCTCGATCCCAAGGCCCGTCGGATTTCCGTCTCCATCCCTCTCCCAGTAGATCACACCGGGCTGAATGTCAGGCGTGTCCGCTGTGATACCTGCCGCTTCAAGCGCGAGGGTGTTGAGCACTGCGTCGTGAGAGGCATTGCCAAAAACCATTGTCGGGCGGCCCAAATCCCATTTGTCCAGATCCGCCGCGCGCGGTTGCTGATTGCCCAGATTGGCAGGCATCCAGCCAAAGCCGATCAGCGGACCCGCCTCATCCGGATTGGCGTCAACATGCTCTTTCATCAAGCGACCGACATCATCGACAGAGCGCGCTCCACTGACGTCGACACCCGTCGTGATCCACTTTCTGGAGACAACATGATTGTGGGATTCAATCATGCCGGGCGTCACGTAGCGCCCTTCTAGATCGATCACATCCGTCTCGTCACCTACGAATGCCTGCGCGTCATTGCTGGCGCCTACGAACAAGATGCGTCCATCCTTGATGGCAAGGGCTTCCGCGTTCGGCTGCGCGGCGTTCATCGTCTCGACGATCCCGTTCAAAAGGACGCGGTCCGCTGTTTGAGCGATAGCAGCAGACGAGATCAGCGTCGCACAAACCAGAGGCGATAGTTTCATGAGTTTCATTTGGGCTTCCTCTTTATCAAATTGCGCAGGAATTGATCGTGGCGAGCGATCTCCTTCACCAAGTTTTGTAGACCTCTACAGCTTTTGCGGTCAAACGGTACTGCGCCTCGACGTTCGAGGCGCCATCATAGAAAACGACATCGCTTCTGGTGTCTTCGGCAACCAACTCGCCTTCAATCCAGAACGCGTCAAAGATCGAGCTGAAGGCGAGGCCTTGCGGGTAGTTCACATGGACAATCTGGTTTGCGGGTGGGGTCGGCGTGTGAACGCAGGCTCCTGCGACAGGCACGAACAGGAATTCCGTCACTTTTGTCTCATCAAAGGCTAGCGGAACGACATAGCCGGGCAGTCGAACAGACTGTCCCAGAACCTCCGGATTGGGACCGCGTCCGGCTTTGCCGTTCTGAGCAATGATCTTCCGCCGCTCCTTCATCAGGCCATCAACATCGACCTGATGCATCGAAAGCAGCGTCAGGGCAGCGTCATGTCGTTCGATAAATGCCGTATCTTCTCGCTCGCGTGGTGTGGATGTGCGCCATTCAACATGTGTGCGCATGGCGTCGCGCAGAAAGGGTCGCAGGTCGGCGAAAGGCGTTTCGCTCGGGACATGCGCCGGTCGCAAGTCCTGCCAGCCGATCACACGGGCGCCCGTCGACATGTTTTGCGGCGCGGCGCTCACAGGCGTGCGCGATAAATCCAGCGGGTTTGCAAGCGGGTCTATCGGCACGCCACCGTGTTGCTGACCTGCAATCGCACTCGGCCACGCTTGTTCGACACTTTGCGCTGCTGCCGGAAGAGATATCAGGCCGAACAAAGTGGCAATTGTAAAAACAGAAAGTGGCTTGTTCATCCCTCGGGCACCTTCACGCTTGTGACCGCCACGCCACGGCGCAGTTTCTCGTCGTCGCCTTCTTCCCACACCGGCTCGGTCAGCAGCTTGTCCGGTTCGCCGTCGCGATCTATATCGTAGACGAGTTCGCCGCCCAAATAGGTTTGCAGCACTTCAGTCTTGTGAAAATCGAAGATGTTCTCTTTGGCCTGCTTGCGGATGTCGCGGTCGAGTACGATGATGTCTGCGAGCTTGCCCTCTTCAAGGCTGCCCAAAATGTCGCCTCGATCCTGAAGGCGCGCACTGCCCAGCGTTGAGCCATGGATAACCTCGTCAAAGGTTAATGGCACACCGGGCATGACAAGACCACCGGGTGTCCCCATGGCCTGCCGTGTCATGCCGATCTCCATACCTTCCCACGGCGAGAACACCGGGGACGTCGGCGCGTCGGGCCCAAATCCATATTCCATAAACTCGGTCACGAGCTTGAACTGGTACATCCGCTCCAGCACCTCTTTTGGAAGGTTCTGACTGGTCACATTGCGAAAGTACTCCTCGGTGGGATCAGCCCAGTGAAGTTGAAGCTGCCCCGAAACCCCGAGCCGGGCCATGCGCCGCGCGTTGTCGATAGACAAATGGTCGACATGCGTGAAAATCTGCGGGATGTCGTCACGCACGGGTTCGCCAGTTTCATGGGCATACTCCAGCGCGTCGAGCGAGCGCCGGATCCCCGCGTTCCCTTCGACGTGCAGCATCAGGGAAAAATCACGCTCTGTAAGCGCATCGAAAATCTCTGCAAGGTTGTCTGGGCGGAAATTCATATCCGGCCGTGTGCCGTCCAGATACGGACCCTCCATGTAGGCAAAGCGCCCCGGCGTGCCATCGATCGCGAACTTCACAGTGTTCGCATGCAGAATGCTGGGATCAACGCCCGCATCCTCGACTGCGGCCCGTCGCATCTCTAACTGTTCGATCATTGCGGTATCACCTTCAGGCGTGCCGGTGCCCCAGAACACCATGGCCAACTCGTGCCTGAGCGTTAATTCACCTTTTTGCGCCAGACGGACGTAAACGTCGTCTGCACCTTCCTTGGAACCGGCGGCTGCCTCAGTTGCACCGGTGACTCCAACGGCGTTGAGAACACGGGCGGCTCCAACGATCGCTTCTTCCTGTTTCTCAAAAGAGTAGAGTTTGTGCTGTTCAACAAACCCTGTCGAAAGATGCGCTTTCTCCTGCAAAAGTCCGGAGGGTTCATCGCCAGCTTCGTTAAGTGGCATGTACCCGCCTTTCGGTGGCTCCCAATCGGCAGTGATCCCAAGGTACTCGAGGGCTTTTGTCGAATACCACCCGTTATGTTGGGTGTTGTCGGAGATCAATGCGGGGCGCCCACCAACGATTTCGTCCAATTCTTCCTTGGTTGGGTTCTGGAAATGCGCGTCTGACCAACCGCCGCCAATCACCCATTCATCCGGCCCCAAGGTTGCCGCGTATTCCCGGATGACTTCGACAACCTCTTCACGCGACGCATCGTTGTAACCAAAAAGGTTGAGCATGACGAAATGTGTCTGTCCAAAGATGCGTGTGTGCAAATGCGTGTCGATGATACCAGCCATGACGGTATTTGTGCCCGCGTCGACGATCTCGGTGCCATCGCCGGCAAGCTCGCGGCAACTGTCATCGACGCGCACACAAACGATCTTGTCGCCCGCAACCGCAACCGATCTTGCCAGTGGCATCTCCGTGTTGGACGTGATGATGTTTTCACTCAGAAAAACGATGTCGGCTTGCTGAGCAAGTAACGGCGACCCGGTCACGCCGATGGCTAACGCCAATGCACTGTATGCAGCTTTCATTCTCAAGGGTTCCCTTCGTATAGGCTGATTTGAGAATGGCAAAAGATTTGATTTTGCGTCAATTCAACTTTTCAGCCAAATGGACGCAGGATCCGGGTCAATACCTCTGGCAGCCTGATGCAGCGCATCACAACCGCATGATTGTTCCCATCGGGCGAGCAACAGCGGTATAGTTGAACGCGAACCGCCTTCATTTAGCGGCAGAAGTGCGAAAGTCACAAACCGAAAGTCCCGGTTTCTTCCTATCGCGCTCGCAACCCGCGACAAGCGCCTTTCCGGTTTCTAGAGTTATAACCGTTTTGTCCGCAACTCGGTCGTTCCACTAATTTTCGCCACCGCCTGCTTTTGTTAGAAGCAGCCATTCGCGACTTGAGTTTCGAAAATTTCGGCGTGAACGTCAGCTAACCGCCCATTATTGATCATCTGACAGAAAGACTCAGGTGACCGAGTTGAGCCCAAAGCGGTCGGGGTCAGTCGCTAAATCAGAGCATCATTTTGATTTAGAAACTTGGCGCTCAATTCAAAGCCGGCACCAATTTTCCTTTCCACCTAAGATCATCTCGATGCTAGGCTCAGGCAAAATTCGACTTGTTGAGAATTGAAAAACTATGACCAAACTGAATGTTACCCGTCGTACAGCAATAACCGTTCTTGGCAGCGCATCGATGATCGCGATTGCCAATGCCACATCCACTCATGCGGCCTCGTCATTGCAAGATTTTGGAAGCCAGCTTCAAACACTGCCCGAGATCACTGTCTACACAGCGCAGCGCGTCATCACCATGGAGGACAATGACCCGGCTATTAACGCGGTTGCCGTGGTCGGAGACCGTGTTCTGGCCGCGGGATCGCGCGACGCACTCGTTGACCGGATTGGTGCGCAGCCGTTTCGACTGGATGATCGGTTCTCTGACAAGGTGATCATTGCCGGTTTGATCGACCAGCACGTGCATCCTTTCCTCGCCGGATTGACCCTGACCTCCGAGATCATATCCATCGAGGATTGGAACATTCCGACTGGCTTTGCGAAGGCCGCCGTCGATGAAGCGGATTACAAGTCTCGTTTGCAAACCGCCGAAGCGGCTATGGATGATCCCGACGCCTTGCTGCTGACATGGGGGTACCACCACTTCTTTCATGGCGAGATCAGGCGTGCGCAGCTCGACGAGATCAGCAGTACGCGCCCAATCATCATAATCCACCGATCTGCGCACGAGTTTGTCCTTAACACTCCAGCATTAGAATATCTGGGCATCACCGAAGACTTTGTTAATGGCTTTGCGGGGCTTGCGCTTGAGCAATCGAGCTTTGAAGACGGGTATTTCTTTGAGGCAGGAATGTTCGCCGTTCTTCCGGCGGTCGCACCTGTACTAGCAACTCCTGAACGCTTGGGCGCGGGCCTTAGACTGGCCCGAGAGTACATGCACCGTGCCGGCGTCACGGTTGCCGCTGAACCGGGAGGTGTGCTGTCTCGACCTCTGCAGGATGCGACTAACGCGGTCTTTTCAGGACCCGATACGCAGCTCAGGACTTATTTCATACCTGACGGTAAATCACTGGCTGCCTTGCACTTCCAAAACGGAACGATGATCGAAGAGACCGAAAAGCTACTCGATTGGGGTGAAGGCAAGACGGCGTTCATGCCGAAGCAGGTGAAACTCTTTGCTGACGGTGCGGTTTACAGCTTGGCGATGCAAGTCTCGGAGCCCTTTGTAGGAGGGGATTTCCACGGCGAGTGGATCATGCAGCCGGACGAGTTCAATCCCGTATTCGATGCATATTGGGATGCAGGTTACCAGATACACGTTCACCAGACTGGCGACCTTGCTGTCGATTTGATCCTGGACGCTGTTGAGCGAAACATGCGCCGGACGCCGCGAGCCGATCACCGCACGACACTGGTCCACTTTGGTTATGCGAGAGAAGATCAAGCAAAGCGGATCGCTGAGTTGGGCTGCATCGTCAGCGGCAATCCATACTACGTAACCGCGCTTTCAGATCGATATAGCGAGCTTGGACTTGGCCCGGACCGTGCAGATGACATCGTGCCCCTCGGCCCAATCAAAGCCAATGGAACCCCGATTTCATTCCACTCAGACGTACCAATGGCTCCGGGTGAGCCGCTGTTTCTCGTGTGGGCCGGTGTGAACCGAACGACAGTATCTGGCCGCGTGGCTGGTCCTGAACACCGCTTATCTGTCGAAGATGCGCTGCGGGCTGTGACCATTGATGCGGCCCAATCTCTTCGATTGGAGGATGAGATTGGCTCCATTGCTCCCGGCAAGTTGGCGAACTTAACCATCCTTGAAGAAGACCCGTTCGAGGTGGAAGCCGACAAGATAAAAGACATCGGTATCTGGGGGACCGTACTTGAGGGTGAGGTATTTCCAGTGTCAGACGACTTCGATCTCGACCGCGCATCATTATCGCCACGCCGCGATACGATAAATCCTCCGACAATGCCGCTATACGCGCTTGCTGATGTATCGGGCATTGCCCAAAAGGGCACGCTTGCCGGATGCTCGTGTTGCGCTTCACCTGTGTCTCAGTCGTGCACGACATCTGCGGCGGGGCAAATCTCGGCAGTTAGCTGTTGTGGGACCAATGCGTTGGGGTGGGCCGTCGTGTCTGAGTGGGCCTCCAAAGCATAGATTGGAGCCGAGCCAAGCACAGGGTTCGGTCGTCGGCATTGTCTAAAATGCGGTTGGTCGAACGGAATGCTCGGCACAACTGCTTTAAGTTCAAAGCAGAGTTACCAATGGCACTCTTCGCCGGCTTGCGACAGACGATAACTTCGCACATCGCGTAAGTGTTGAGCTTTCTACAGCCGAAGGGTTACGCTCAAATTCGGTTGCAAATCAATCGTACGGTCGCTTTCGATATGCACGTCAACACTTCTGCGAGGTACCAAATTGGACAAGCTTGGAAAAACCAATTTTGGTGCTGTAGCAGCGTTGTTCCTTTCAAATACATTAATGGCCGCCCCTCTTGAAGCTCAGCAGGCCGCGCCGGTGACCTATTCGCTTGAAGCAGGCGTGGTCTATGGACAAGGGATTGTGACGAAAGAGGATAAAGCGGTATCGCGCGATTTATGGATGGATGTTTATCATCCGACCGAAACAGAGGCCACGCCGCGACCGGCACTAATTCTCACCTTTGGTGGAGCATTCCATCGCGGCAGTCCGCGGCTGACATTTCAATCCGGTGGCGCTCAAGACACCTCCATGGGCAATTACTGCCGTCGGTTCGCCGCACGGGGCTACACGTGCTTTGCAATCGACTATCGGCTGACGCCCGAAAGTCCTGTTCCATCGGGAGAAGGGTATCAAACGGATTGGATCGAGCCCGACAGTCTGTTGCCTCTCTTGCCCCAAGCCAACCATATTCGGGAAACAATGGACCTTCCGCCGCTTGATTTCAGCATACCCGAGCAAGAGAAGACGATGGTCGACGGGGTCATCTCAGCTGCCGAAGATTTGCGTAAAGCGGTGCTTCACATCCGCGAGTTCGCAGACACATACGAGATCGATCCGAACCGTATCGCGCTTGGCGGGTTTTCCGCAGGTGCAGTAACATCTTGGAATGTAGCGCATGGTATGGGAGTTCCTGTCTCCGGCGTTTTTCTCCTGTCTGGAACCGATGCCGGGTTTAACGTGAACAAAGCCGTTACGGCCTCTTCAAACAGGCCGCCGATACTCATGTTCATGGGGCAGTATGATCTGGCAGGCGCTTTATATTCCGTTCCACAGCTTATCGCTCACTACAAAAAAGTTGGCGTGGATTACGAGTTCGCATGGGTGCCAGGCTTCGGCCATTTCTACCCTGCAGGCGCAGCTAGTTTGGGTAGTGATGCAGTGAGTGTGTCTGTGGAAGGTCGGATTGTCGAGTTCCTCGAACGCGTTATCGGAAAAGGACCATAATGCGCAGCTTTTGGTTGAAAGCGAAAGCTGGTCGCTGTAGGTGCAATGGTTGCCTTGAGCAATGACCGCTTAGTCCGCGCTGCCGACCTTACTCATTTGAAAATGCTGCGCCTTCGATGAATGGCTGGTTTGCGGAAGCTGCACCGCAGCGTGGTTGGATCCGGTGAAGGTCTCCTGTGGGCCGTTCTGCCCGCCTTAGATCAACAACCGCTGTCGCCCACGAAAGTCGCGGACCGCGCCGAGGAAATCCCCGACTCCCATGAGCCACGCACGCTGGTCAGCCTGATAAGTGATGTGCAATGAGGCAGGCAGCACAAGCTGCAGGCCATGGCCCTGCATTTCGGCAGTCTGAAGCTTCGATATCGCTGGCTCCAACGTAAGCAGATGCTTCGTCCTGATCCGGTCCGCCTCTGCCAGGACCTGCCGCCAGCGGTCTTTGCAGCTTGTCTTCACCGCCAGCATAGCAAGCTGGTCATCCGGGTAACGTCGGTCGGCGTAATCGTCCTCGCCGGGAAACAGGAAATCTGCAGCGTTTCGTTTCTCCGTCGTGGCTTCGCGCGTGTAGCTCACCCCATGAGCCTGCAGGATGGCTTCAACATGGTGGCCGAAAGCATAGCCTGCCCGCGATTTACGACGGTTCTGAACGCTCAGGGAAAAGCTCAGGAACCCGTCCACGTCCGCTGAACCCTGCTCCGTGAAACCGGCCTTCAGCCGATCCGAGACGATCTCGCGTTCCAGATGCCGAAACAGCGCTTCCTCGTGCTCCATCCAGGCAACAAGCGCACCGTCAGGATCTTCCAGCGGATCGACCTCTGACAATGTTTCACGGGCGAAGACAGACAGTGGAACGGTTCCCGGAAAGGCCCGCCCGAACTTCTCAATAAGCAGGTCAAAGGCGTCTGGTTCGGGCTCTTCTGTTTCAATGCCAAGATCCGCCAGAATACTTCGCGCTGCGAAGCCAAGTTCAATAGTGTCGTCGCGATCGAGGCGGCGCGCGGCAGATCTTCCCTCGAATAGATCCAGCCCGAAGAGCCACAAAAGTTGCTGGCCAATGGTCGACCCTTCCGGCGTAAGAAGTACCATCAGGCTGCCATCCTTGGTCCGTGCGATCACAACCTGATCGCCGGCCCGAGCCTGATGGACTACCGGCTCGGACTCCGCCGCGTAGTAGAGGTGGTACTCAGGGCTCCGGCGTGCCTGGCCGCGACGGACGTCGCTCCATGTGCAAAAAGATTCAAGCTGCATAGGTTCCGCGTCTTCATCGTCTTCAAGCCAGTAGAAGATCGCCGGGAACGTCTGCTTTTCGGCCGGAGTGCCCAGAAAAGCCCGGAAGCCACTGACGCCCTGGAACTCGTGCTGGTTTGAGCGCTGACGGTTAATCTCAACCTCGGTCAGGGCTTTGGCACCAGCGCCCTCAAAGAGATCTGCCAGAACACCGAATTTCATGAGGGCACCACCATTCGCTCACCTTCGGTCAAACCCTGCAGACTAAGATCGACATTCTGCGAGATAAGCCAATCGGCGATCACACTCAGAACATCGGTCAGTGGTTGTCGCTGGCGTCCCTTGAGAGCACATTCCCAGACGACGCCTACTCTCCAACCGACATTGTGCAGAGCCTCTGTGTTAGCTTGATCCCGTGCAACATTGGCTCCGATTTTCTCACGCCAGAACTCTTCCCGCGTTCTTGGCCACTTGAAGAGATGGCAGCCGTGGCCATGCCAGAAACAACCATGGACGAAGAGCACAGCATGATGCTTGGGAAAGATCAGGTCCGGGCGCCCCGGCAGTTTGCGATCATGCAGACGGAAGCGGAAACCGCGGGCATGGAGCCCGCGGCGGATCAGCATCTCAGGTTTTGTATCGCTGCCACGTATCGCCGCCATGTTTCGGCTGCGGGTGGCTTTGTCGTGTACATCAACCAACTCTGAGAACGGACTCCGCATCGCTTTCAGTCAGCGACAGAATATGCGGTCGCATGATCCGCGCAACCTCCGCAAAAACCGGAACGGCGACCGAGTTTCCGAACTGCTTGTAAGCCTGCGTATCTGACACCGGGATCCGGAAGTCTTCTTCGTAACCCATCAGTCTGGCGCATTCGCGCGGAGTCAGCCGCCTCGGGTTCTGGTCCTCACCCCGGCTGACGAGGATTTCGGAGCCATCCTTGTAGTATCTGGCGGACAGGGTGCGAGCGATACTGTTCCCCTCAACCAGACCAAAACCGAAACCGTTGCCCTTAGCCCGGTGCTTGGCGGCGTAATCCTGCAGATAGCGCCAGAGCTTGTCGGAGAGCGTGTATTTCTCGCTAACGGCGGCATCGTCCCCAATTGTGTAATGGGCCTCGGGGTCTTCGAGGCCGTTCTCCGGATGGAGGATATCTTTCATAACCCGATGCCCACGCGCAGGCAAATCAATCTCGTCGAAGTCGAACGGAACCTCTTCCCGGAACCCGACAATCACAATCCGCTCCCGGTGCTGGGGCACAAAATGGGCCGCGTCGATGATCCGGGTGCGGATTGAATAGCCAAGCTCTTCTTCAAGCTTACGCTTGATGACCTCAAAGGTCCGGCCGCGGTCATGGCTCTTCAGGTTTTTGACATTCTCCAGAAGGAAAGCCGCTGGGCGGTGATACTTCAGTATGCGCAAGACATCGAAGAACAGCGTGCCCTGGGTCTCGTCATCAAACCCGTGTAGACGGCCCAGCGCATTTTTCTTGGAGACGCCCGCGATCGAAAACGGCTGGCAAGGGAAGCCGGCGACAAGCACATCGTGCGCAGGTATCGCGCTTGCGTCGACTTCGCGGATATCCCCGGCGATCGATCGGTTGTCGGCAAAGTTGGCCAGATAGGTCTGTTGCGCAAAACGATCCCATTCGGACGTGAATACGCAGCGCCCACCGGCCCCTTCCATAGCCTTTCGCAATCCGCCGATCCCGGCAAACAGATCGATAAACGAAAACATGGCCCCGCTGTCGACCGGACGGCGCTGTTCGATCTCGATTTTAAGGAGGCGGATAATGCTATCACGCGGCTTTTCCTCGCCACGGACCCAGCGATAGATATGGCCCTCGGAGTAATCCAGATGTTTTGCGGCTTCGGGTACAGAATACCCCGCCTTCCGCAGAAGGATTTCGAAATCGGTCATAACTGCTCCGCGCTGGGAATTTTTCTGACACTATGGCTGGGCACTGCCCATTCGACAAGAACAATCTGCGCACATCTGGTGAAATATTTGTTAACGCATACCGCATCCAGGCGACCCAGCCGGACAAAACGAGAACGCCGATCGCGCCCCAAATCCACTATTTCTGAGCGAAGGAGCCCGTCAACGGTCGCCGTCCACATCCCGCCGACAAACCTCAACGCCCATCTTCTCCAGAAGGCCCAGTATCCGTTCTCGCTTGTGGAGCGCATCTTCGGCTTTGGCATCCAGCGCAGGCTGTACCTCCAGCATGATCCGGATCGCTTTGATGAGCGACGGAACATGCCCCTTCAGACCCTTTTTGCAGAGCGCCAGATAGGCCGCCACATACCCGTCAAGCGACACGGTGCGTCCTTCGGGAGTGCGCGCCATTACCGGCTCAGACAGGATATCGGCGGCTTCTCTGATGGGATCAGACCGGGTCTTAGGGCGCCCCTTTGGATTACCAGACTGCCCTTTCTTCCACTGGTGGGGTTTGGGCGGTTTGCCGTAGCCCACATCATACGTCTCGGTCATCAGCCGCTCCCTCAGCCTGCTCCTCGGCCAACTTGCGCCGGATTCGCTTGACCAAGTCCTTTCTTTTTTTCTCAGGGTCATGCCGCTTCGCTTCAGTCGCTCGCGCTTCGTCGAGGATCGACCGCTGCAGATCCAGGGCCCGTCGATCACCCGAAATCGCCAGTTCGCGCAGCTTGCGGATCAGGGCCTCACTTATGGGCATCTGCCTGTCCGCGCCTTTGGGCCGGACTTTTCGCCTCAGAACCCGCTGCAGGACGACGTGGACGTCTTCAGGCTTCTTCGGTCGTCCCTTCGGATTGCCGGACTGGCCCTTGTTGAATCGGCTGTATTCCGGCGGTCTCATATAGCCCACCGGGGCTTTGATCTGATCTGTCATTCTGCAACCTCCGCTTCCGGGGGCTGAACCTCGTCAGCGCGCCGTTCAGCTGCCGCAGCAAAAGTTTCGCCTGTTCCTGCCAGAAACGCGTCATCGCCCGTCAGCGCCGCATAGCGGCGGCAGATGACGTCGCAATAAACCGGGTCCAGCTCAACGAGCCGCGCGACACGACCGCAGCGCTCTGCCGCGATCAGGGTAGTGCCGGAGCCGCCAAAGCCGTCGAGGACAGTATCGCCGCGCCGGGTCACATCACGGATTGCGTCGGCAACCAGAGCCACAGGCTTTACGGTCGGATGCAGCGCCAGATCCTGCTGGTTGCCGCCGAAACCGTTGACGCCGGGATAGTCCCAGACATTCGTCCTGTAGCGTCCCTTTTCGCCGAGTCCGAAGGTGTTCGTGTGTGGCGCTGTGCCCACCTTCCAGACATAGATCAGTTCGTGGCGGGACCGGTAAAAGGTGCCCATTCCGCCGTTGGTCTTGGCCCAGACGCAAAGATTTTTCAGCTCGGAATAGACTTTGGAACCCGCGGCCTGCAGTTCGGCCATATGCCGCCAGTCCATACAGACGAAGTGAATGGCGCCGTCATGGCTGATATCGACCATGGCGCCCAGCGAAGCCTTCAGAAAGGCCGTGAAGGTGTCAGAATCCATTTCGCCAGCGGCCATGGCGAATTCGTGATGTTTCACCGTGCCGGATCCACAGACATGACCGTCGATTTTCACATTGTAGGGTGGATCGGTGAATACGGCCTGAGCACGCTCCTCGCCCATGAGCGCCGCGTAAATCGAAGGATCACGGGCATCACCGCAGATCAGGGCATGACGGCCGAGGTGCCAGATATCCCGTGGGCGGGTGACAGCCGGCCCCTCTTCTGGTGCCGGCGTGGCATCCGCCGGATCGTCGGCACCTTCGCGGATGTCGTCGTCCAGCAGAATATCCAGTTCGGCGGTCTCAAAACCAGTGATCTCAAGCTCGAAGTTGAGGTCGAGGTCGGCAAGCGCTTCAAGCTCGATTTTCAGGATCTCACGGTCCCATCCTGCCAGTTCGGCGAGGCGGTTGTCAGCGATGACGTAGGCTCGCCGCTCAGCAGCGGAAAGATGCGCCAGTCCGATCGTTGGAACCATTTCCATTCCGAGCAGTTTCGCAGCCGCCACGCGACCGTGCCCGGCGAGGATACCGCCGTCGCTATCGACCAGCACCGGATTAGCAAAGCCGAAAGCGCGGATCGACGCCGCTATTTGTGCGATTTGTTTATCGTTGTGCGTGCGAGCGTTGCCCGCGTACGGGATAAGGTCGTTGGTCTTCCGATAGACGACCTTGAGCCGGGTCTTATCCGGCAGTGTTTTGATGTCAGCCATTGTCAAGGCCTTTCACGGTTTGCGCAGCCGGCTTGTCGTCACGGACACGAGCAGCGAACGACAATGCGATCTGCATCAGGTTTGGTTGTCGACGGACCTTTCCGGCACAGAATTGGTGGCCCCTATCTGCAGAGCTCACCGGGGTTTTAAAGAGCCGCGCGTGCAACACGGGCCAGAACGTCGTGCGTCAGGCAGTGCTCTTCATTGCGTGGATTTTTAGCGCGAGCCGGCCGCTGGCAGTGAACGACAGGATTTGTTGTGCATCGATCTGAAAGATCTCCCAGTCGATGTTCGCGAGCCTGTAGAAGCGATACATCTGGCGAAAGAAGAGCGGGTACTCCTCTTCCGAAAGATCGTCGAGTGTGAGCGCCGGAATGTCGTCAAGGCCAATCTGTAAGGCCGCTTCCACGAGACCCTGACCAGCAACAATTGTATCGTCACCAGTGATCAGAACCGGTGTCATCACACCAATGTCGATGAGCGAACGTTCAATCTCGGCGATGTCGTCCCGATCCAGTTCACCCAGTGGCTGAAAGTCAGGGTGAAGATCCGCAGGATTCATACGAAACAACTTGCTCCGCAATTCCTTCGCAACCATCGATGTTTCCAGATCTATTTTCTCAATTTCCATTTTTTTGCCTTTCTCATTTGTACTGTCGAATTGACGGGCACAGAATGAACAGGAGGCAAAAAGGTGTCGAAGCAGCCACTTCCAACTGAGTGCTTTGAAACTGCATTTCTTGAATTTCTTCGCATGAGGTTCGAATTTGAACCCCTGCCTCACTACGTCATGGCAGCGATGGAGGTCTGCCATCACACCAGCCGCGCTTACCCGGAATTCGTGACCGCGTTCTTTGTCTGGTTTACGGACAGTTTCCTTTTTGAAACGCGGGGCCGTTTCCCGGCGCAAGGACACAATGCAAATCCTTCCGACGCCCAATGGCGCAGATATGAGGACTGCCAGGATCTGCTCGAAAGCTGGCTGGAAGATGATCTTGACGCAGCGCTCGACAGGCAGGAGGCGCGTCTGGTTTTGGTCGAAGACTTCGAGGAAAAGCGCACCGAGGACCGGACAGACGAGTCAGCGAGTGGGCGAAGACGCGCGAATTTGAAGAAACCTGATACTGTCGTCTTTGCGGAGATCGCGGAAGAGAAAGGACTGTCGCCAGACACCGTTCGGAGAACTTACAAGAGCCACACAAAACCTGAGCAGTACATATCGTACTTGTCTCCGATCGCTCTCGTCAGATGCGAAGGCGGGTACACTGTCGAGACACGAGAGGTGGCGAAGCCAAGGCAAATCTTTTTGAAGCGAGGCAAGAAACTTCGCCTTTGAGCAGCCCAACGACCGCTTGAAACGGGAACCTCTAGGCCGCCTTTTGCGCCTTCTGAATGCTCCTAAGAGCGTCGTCCCGGCACCTGAGCAGTATTTCTGCGGTTTCCTCGCCAGAGAGTGACTCGAACAGAACCCCGCTTCCCCTCAGATTCAGTGCCTTCATAAACTCACGGAACGTGGCTTCAGTTCCGTACACTTCCGGATGGCTGCTCATCGTCTGGATTATTCCCCTCAACAAGCTCGCCCGGTTGCTGAGCATTGGGCGTTCAACCAGGTTTGAGCGGATGTCTGCAGTCCGCAGAAGTTCCCTCAGAACACCTGCCTGATCCTGAGGATCGACCCGCCAGGCTATGAACGCGTTCCACCATAACCGCGCAACCGCGTGGTCGTCGCGATACCCGGTTCTTCCACGCGCAAAGTAGTGTGTCTCAATCTGACGGACGTTCTGATGATGCACCTTCTTGCGCTTTTCAGCCGCCTTCTGCCTGGCACCTGTCAAACCTCCAAGCAGCCCGCCAGTTTCTTTCGGTTCGTCTCGGATTGGCCACCTTTGTCGAGCATAATCAAGACAGTCAAAATGCGTCATGCGCGACCAGACGCGCTCTTCTGTCGCCAGCGCTGGCGTCATCCCGTTGAAAGCCCCGAATACGATCAGTGAGTTGCTGACTTCCGCATCGCTACCTCCAGATGGATCCAGTTTTCTCAGCCTGTCATTGTCGACTTCGACAGAAGAAAGCTCCATTGACCATCCGTTCAAATCGGCCTGATCGTCGAAGCCAGAACTGCGATACCGTTCAAGGTTTGACGGAACGTTGGCTTTAAGGTCGGCGAGAATACTCTCAGAAATATATTTGAGTTTAGACATTGTCCATCAACTCCGTAAATGCTCCGCCGAGCTTCTCAACGGGAGACCCCAGAAGCCGCTGTGCGCTCTCCAGAAGAGGCGCTCCATCAATGTCGATGTTGAGGTGCTCGCATTTCGCTGAGAAAACCCGGCACCAGGGTCTGTCTTCAAAACCGGACGCTCCGTGTCCACGAATGCTTTCGAGAACCTCCATCACAACGGGCATATAGACGGCGCTCAGCAGCAACGGTTTGCCGCCCTTCGTGCCTCGTAGTTGCTCAATTGACTTGAACAAATCGACAGGGGCAAGAATCCTGATCGTGTCAGCCAGCAGATCGAGTTTGAGACGACCTTTGGGTATGTCGTCTGACGGAACGAGCTCGAAAATACTTTCAAACTTACGAAGTTTATCCTGCCCGATGGTAAATCGGGTGTCATTTGCAAGACCGATAATCTCCGATCCGCGAATAGAAACGGTTTCTCCGAATTCCGGGTTGAGGCTCTTGGCCGACCAGTCTTCGAGAGGTTCTGTCAGCCAGATGGCCGGCTTGACTTCGACGACGCCATAGAGCGCTCCGCGGTCAAATTTCCACGTTCCTGACGTTTTGTCCGCTGCGCGCAGCTCAGAAAAAAACGTATCCTGACAACGAATGAAGGCACCAGCCCGCGCTGCCCCTTTGTCAACTATTGACTGTACGTCAGACGAGGACAGCGACAAATCAAAATCGACTTCGACATTCCCATCAGTGGATTCACGCACTTCGGTGATCTGAAGATCAAAGTTGCCGCTCAGAAAGTCATCGTTGCTGTCACTCAGAACCGGGTGCGGAAAATGGCTGTTCAGATCAATTTTCATTGGCCATCCCTCAAAACCGCAGTGACCTCAACAGGCCCCGTATAGTCGTCGTCAAAGGTCACTTCGATCTCAACGCGCGCGCCCTGAACAACGCTCATTTCAACACGCCCGCGGCTGGCCGAACAATTTTTTGCGCCGGAGGCATTGGCAATTCTGAGTTCTGTATCGTCGTAGACACCCGTCGCAAGGAAAGTGAGCTCGATGTCGCCCGCTTCGTCCGGAGTAAAAAAGACTTTTCTGGTCCTGAGGTTCTGCTCGACGTTGCGAACTGAAGCGAGCCGTACAACACGCCTTTGCCCTCTTGTGCCGTCTCCACCTTCACCGTCACCGGATCCACTGCCTTTGCCGTCAGTTCCAACACTTCCAGCTCCATCATCGCGGCCTGCACCTCCTTCACTGCCTTCAGAATGCCGCGCAACCGGCTTCTTCGGCTTAGGCCGGACACGCTTTGCTGGCGTGAATCTGATCGTTTCCGGGTCGTCTTCAGCAGAAGGTACTTTCGCCTCTTCGGTGCCGGCGTCTGCGAAGAACTCTCCGAGCTCGTCAAGCTTGACAGCATCGCCACCAGTAATTTCTGCGTTCTCCCGGATCAGCGCTCTGATTTCGTGGATGAGCTGTTTCATTGCCCGGGTTACATTTTTCTGTTTTGCCGGATCATCAATCCGTCCCGCGGAGAAAGCGTTGTGTTGCGGGTTCTCCAGTGACTTCAGGACTTTGCTTGCATCGTTATCAACTGGCTCGACGAGCATTACGAAGTCCCGTGCGCCTTGGAAACGTGCGAACTTGTCACCAAAATGCTCAAGCGACTGCGCAATCAGCATACCGTTTCGAATGATCGCCACGCGTTTGGGCATGCCTTCTTCCACAAGAATCTTTGCCCGAAATTCGCCAAGACCATCGACCCGGAACCGTTTTGTTACGGCTTCCTCAGACCTTCGGCATCTGTAGAGCTGCCTCGCAAGCCGTATGTCATCCCCGTGAGAGGCCATTTCTCCAGCTTCTTCGATTGCTTCGTCGTCAAGCAATGAAGCCAACGTCTCGACACTCAGAATGCGAGGTTCATTTCCAACCTCAAACTCAATGTCACCGTCGTCAATTGCAGCAAAGAAATTCGAAAGCAGCGGGACGGTCATTCTGTCGATCCAGTCCTCCTCGCCACGGAACCCTACTGAAAACACGGATGTTCCTTTGGTGTCGCGCTGCAACCAGGCCGGAACCAACTCAGGATCCTCAACCGCTCTGAAATGCTCCGTATGACCCCAGTATCCTTTCGCCGTACGCTCGGTGTCATCGGCATCTTTATGTGAAACGAGCTGAACTTTTCCCTGAAGCGCGAACTTTTCACCATCCTGCGTGTCGTACAAAGTGGAATAAAATACCGTCCTGAGATCAGACACCGCGAAGGTCGCATTTTTGCCAATCCCGAACGATCCGCCGGATGTTTCGGTCGCCTTGTTGCTTTTGCCAGAACTCTTGACCAGCGCGTGAAACTTGGACGAGGCGTCGTTCGGCGGTCCCTCCAAACCGGTTGTGTTGTAGTCGGCAATCTCAAGAACAGGTATGAACAGGTTGGACACCACGTCATTTGCGTTTTCGAAAAAGTCGCGATCCTTGTCGCTTCCGGAAGCACGGGCGGTCTTTAGGCAAACGGAAATCGTTTCTCTGAGCTTTTCGATGCCAGGGATATCGCTGGCCGGCACCTGATGCTCACGCAGAACCATACGAACAGGGCGTCCATTCGCCGCGTCCAATGTGTTTTGTCCGGCCTCTTTGCTGCAGCTCACGAACGGGGTATCCCGGAAGGTCTCAATGCCGGCGTGACCCAGACCTTCGACTTCACCCGCCTGGTTTTCGAGGAACATCAGTCCAGTTTCACTCATCATACAACGCCTCAACTCTGTCACACAGAATCACGTTCGTTCCTGACGTGTGGTCTATTTTCGAAATAAACTTTCGATCTTCGGCCAAATCCTTTAGATTTCTCGCCTTTTTGCAGTAACCGCGGGAGCCCGCAGCTTTCTGGCTCAAGACATCAATCAATCCGGAAACCATCGTCGCCACCTTTGTCACCGCGTGAAAAGCGTCCCTTCGCAGAGTCGAGCTCTTTCTGCAGAGCCCGAAAAATTTTGCGGATGTCTTCGTCAGCGAACTCGTAGGCCGATCGGTTCGACAAATTACCGATCAGCCGGAGATCCTTGATCGCCCGATTAACTCTGTTCTCCGCGAGCTCCACGAACTTCGCCCTCTTATCGCGCTTTGTCATCCGATTTTCCGCTCTGTCGCACTACAATAATCATATGTATGTAACAAAGGGGCATTAAGCAACATATGCTGATAACATTTCTGATATATTACATTATATTTGCTGATTAGCACACTATGACCTCACCCAAAAATATCTTTTATCATGTTGCTTTTAATTGATTTTATACAGCTTATGCCCTGTGATAGAGAGCTCGAAAAAAGAATCTAGCACTTAACCCATTGGCACCGTTGTCTGACAACCGCAATTCATCGGGTAAGAGCCACCAAGCAGCGCAGCCCCCAAAGAGGGGCGGACGTCCAATCTATGCGATATAAGCAGAAACCTTAGCGGGTTTTGTTGCTGCAGATGTCCAGTGTACCATCTTCTTTGATACGCCCCCTGAAATCTCAAAAGAAAACGACAAAGTGCGGACCAAGTTTCTTGAGTTAAATCCCGACGTAGCAAGCGCAACTGTCATGTTTGCGCATGGTGCCGGTGCGCCGATGGATTCCCCCGCAATGACAATGATCGCGGATGCGTTGGCCAATAAGGGTCTCAGAGTAGTTCGGTTTGAATTCTCTTACATGGCCAAACGCAGAACCGAGGGCACGAGGAAGCCCCCGCCACGCGCTGAAAAACTGAACTCAGAGTACCTGGCCGCAATCGAAGAGCTACAAGTTGACGGCCCGCTGATTATAGGCGGCAAGTCCATGGGTGGACGCGTTGCCAGCATGATCGCGGATGAGTTGTTTGACGCAGATCGCATCAACGGATTGCTCTGCGTTGGCTATCCATTCCACCCTATTGGGAAGCCGGAGAAGCTTCGGACTGAACATCTGAAGCGCCTGCAGGCCCCAACACTGATCTGCCAGGGAACGCGCGACCAGTTTGGCTCGAGGGATGAAGTCAGCCAGTACCAGCTGTCGCCGGCCATCCGGATGGGTTGGTTTGAAGATGGCGATCACGATTCAAAGCCACGCAAACGCGTTTCAGGCATCATTCATGCGGATCACATCAACTCCATGGCCACAGCGGTTTCGGCATGGGTCGAGAGTCTTGTCGGCTAGAGAGCTGTGCGCGCCGTGTTTGCGGGGCTTGGTTACTTGTCCCGCGACACGCAGCCAAAATTTAACATAACGGCCCTTACCGGGTTTCTGGAGGCGGCCCCACGGTAAGGATTCTTCCATTGCTCCAAACAAGGGCTTCGTAGCAGACCTCAGCGCCGGCACCGCCACACCAGCCACCATCCCGACCGATAAGCAACATGCGGTCAGGACCCCATTCTATCAGCCGCCACCCGGTCGCTTGCCATGCGTGAACGGTACCTTCAACGATCAGATTGAGCATGCAGCCACCGGTGCCGCAGTAGAGTGAAGCTGCGGACGAACACGCGTACTCAGATTCGTCGACAAGCTCGGCCTTGACGGTGCCAAACTGCGAGCGGAGCTCGATTTCCGTTACCGAGTCGCCCGCGTCAAATTCTCCATTTTCGAATGACTGGCAGTCGGCAGCTGCGCGATCGATTAGCCTCTGAGCGTCCGGAGACCCCGCGTATGCCGGGAAAGCACCGAGAAGGATCGGGAATAGGGTGACAACCAGTGCCCGCATGAAACCACCTTTCCGAAGAGCTGATGAACTCGGCCCTACTATGGCGGTAAGCGACAACTAGTCCAAGCGCGTCGTAGGAGTCGGATAAGATGCACTGTGCCCAAGCCTTGTTGCACCTCGCTGCCAAGCGATTAATCGGGCTAGTAAAACCTTGGGGTCCGTCAATCCATTTGCCTTAGCCGGGTTGCCATTTCCGAGAAGCCCCGCCTCTCCGCGTGTTGCAGCGGTGTCACGCCATCGCGATCGGCAAGTGTCCGATCGGCCCCGGCCTCGAGTAGTGCATTGAGCACATCTTGATGGTTTGCTCCTCCATCGCCCAGAACCACGCTTTCCATTACAGCTGTCCAGTGCAGATTATTTATGTGATCGAGCGGTGCCCCTGCCGCTATCAGTCGGCGAACAATTTCCACATGACCGAGGTGCGCTGCCGCAATAAGCGCTGTACCGTCATAGGGGCTGGTTACCAGTCCTGGATCATTTCCCAATTTAATCGCGAGCGACAAAAGCTCAGGATCATTAGCGACTGCCGCGATCGTAACCACGTCGTAGGCGCGTCCCTCCAGTGCATTCATGTCTGCGCCTGCTTCAGCCAAGGCGATCAGAGCTTCATCTTCAGACGCAAAAGCTGCCACGTGCACCGGTGTTCGCCCCTTTGGGTCGCGAGCGTTGACGTCAGCCCCGCTCGACGCCAGCCGCCGGATCTCAGTGACATCGCCGTCATGCGCTGCTCTGAAGAGCCCATCGTATCCGGAGACTTCACGAGCGTCAGGGGGCGTTTGTGCTATTGCCGACTGGGCGAGTCCAATCAGACAAGCGATGGCGACGAGGTGATGCATACTTTGGATCTTCATCTCGCCTTCTCCTGGATCAAAGCAACGTCTGGTCTTGGCTCGAGCGACCGATAAAAAGGCCAGCCGAATGTTGCTCGGTACGCCGGGAAGATACCGAAAAAGCAATGCGGAGGCGATTCAGCTTCACCTTTGCAGATCAGAAGTGCCGGCTTAAGCGCTGCGCAACAACTCCACAAACCAAACTACGAACAGCAATGCGGAGACGTCTGCTTTTTGTTTTCGATAGTAAAGATAACCAAAGAATCTAAGCTGACACTCTTTAGCTAGAGGCCAGATCTTTGGATTGCTCCAGCTCCACACTACGGATCCCGATTTTCCCCATATGACGCGCGATTTTTTGAGCCAGTATCTGTTTGCTCAGTTCCGCGACGGCCGCTGGCAAGCCCCGCAACTCCTCTTTCCTAGCAACAACCGTCAATGTTCGTGACAACCCTGAAACTGGCAGTTCTTGCAGGTGCAGGCTCATGTTTTCCACGAGACCATCGATCAATAGTGTCGGTGTCAAAAGGCTAAATCCCTGTCCTGTCGAAACACAGGAGGTCACCATACTGGAGCGATCTGCTTGTATGACTGTGTCGGGCTCAAACCTCAGTCGACGCAGATGCTGGGCAATCTGCCGTCCCGCATTTGTCGTATCCCCAAAACGGACCAACGGAAGCTTTGTCTGGATAGCTTCCAGGCTTTCGGTCGGGCCGTCGTATTTTTCAGGGAGCACCAAAAGGTATTTCTCAGTCAGAAGATGATGACGCTCCAATCCGTCCATGTCTAAAAATGGGTTCGACGTAATCGCCAAATCTGCCTGTTTGGTGCGCAGCAGATGCTCATGATTACCGCTTTGCCCGGCATGCAGAGTGATGTCTTCGACGTTGAACACCCGTTGTGCAAGATCGATCAATGATGGCGTCAGGGTCGTCGCAATGGAGGCTTGGATACCCACCCTCAGCAGCGTCAGGGATTGTTCGCCAACATGCCGCAATTCGGTTTCCATATCGGACAGTGCATCCAGTATCTTCTGCGCTTTGCCATGCAGTCGCGCACCAGCATACGTTAGCTGAGCAGGTCGCGTACTGCGATCGAGCAGAGCCGTGCCAAACGCTTGCTCCAACGCGGTGATGTGTTGGGATGCTGCGGGCTGTGAGAGACCGAGCAGTTTCGCACCGGCTCGCATTTGACCTGTTTCTGCCACGGCAACGAAAACCTCTAACGAGCGCATGAGGCTCGGCGAAATCTTGTGGCGATCGAGCATGACTCATCCTTAGTATAAGAATTTCTGATACTATTTGGTTTTTCTTGGGTTCCGTCAATCGCTGCGGCACCATGGGTATATGTCACGCCCTCGTACATCTCGTCGCCGCAAAGCTGCTGCCAAACGCACGCATGATGAGGTTCGTGCGCCTTTCATTCTTCGCAAGCTTTCGACTTTCAATGTACTCAGCGACGCCGGGCTGGAACAGATCGAGTCAAATGCGGATACCATCCTTGCCGAAACCGGGATGGAGTTTCAGGACGACCCCGAAATCCTCCAGATATTCGCGGAAGCAGGTTGCGATGTAGACGGCACACGAGTTCGATTTCCTTTGAGTTTCTGCCGCAGGACGATTACCGCCACCGCGCCGGGCCAGTTCACGCAGCACGCCCGCAACCCCAAGAACAATGTGCAGCTTGGCGGGGATGCAACGGTTCTGTGCCCGTCCTGGGGTCCGCCTTTCGTACATGATCTGGATCGCGGTCGGCGCTATGCGAATTACAAAGACTTCACCGATCTGGTGAAGTTGCACCACACTCTACCGTGGCTGCATCATTCGGGCGGCGTAGTTTGTGAACCCGTCGATCTGCCCGCGAACAAGCGTCATCTCGATATGCTCTACGCTCATATCAGGAACTCTGACCGCGCGTTCATGGGCGCCTTTATCGGGGCCGAGCGTGCGGACCACGCCATCGACCTAGCGCGGATCGTTTTTGGCGACGAATTCGTGGCCGAGAACCCGGTGCTCTATTGCGTGTCCAATACCAACGCCCCCTTGGTGATGGACAGCCACATGTCCGGCGCCCTGAAAACCTATGCACGCGCAGGCCAGCCCGTTGCCTGCACACCCTGGGTGCTGACAGGGGCGATGTCGCCCGCGACGGTCGCCGGGACACTCGCGCAAGTGCTGGCCGAAACCATGGCGACGATGACGCTGACCCAATTAGTGAACCCTGGGGCGCCC
The DNA here is from genome assembly GCF_013034545.1 of Ruegeria sp. HKCCA5763. Taxonomy (NCBI): domain Bacteria; kingdom Pseudomonadati; phylum Pseudomonadota; class Alphaproteobacteria; order Rhodobacterales; family Roseobacteraceae; genus Ruegeria; species Ruegeria sp. HKCCA5763. The sequence continues at coordinate 64,293 of NZ_WQGF01000001.1, read as the reverse complement.
TGTCTGATGGGCAGCTTTGCATCGACCATGTCGATGAAGTCCGGCGCGCCGACCTTTGGAACGCCAGAGGCAGGGTTGATGGTTTTGGCCGCCGGACAGCTTGCACGCAGGTTGGGGGTGCCCCTGCATACGGTGGGCACTCTCAGTTCGTCCAAACTGCCCGACGCACAAAGCCAGCAAGAGGCTGCCTGGGGCCTGATGATGTCGATGTTTGCCGGTGCCAATCTGATCAACCATGCGACTGGCTGGCTCGAAGGGGGATTGGTGACTTCGTTTGAGAAAACCATGATCGATCATGACCTTTGCGGCAAGATCGCACGCTTTTTCGATGGGATCGACATGAGCGAGAATGCGCAGGCGATGGAGGCAATCGCAAACACTGGTCCAGGGCAGCATTTCCTCGGGTCTGAACATACGCAAGCCAATTTCATGACTGCGCTTTTCCGCCCGTGGACACCTGATGACAATTCGTTCGAACAATGGCACGCAGCTGGCGGACAGGATGCAGCCGCGCGGGCCAACGTTATCTGGAAAGAACGATTAGCGGGGTATGAGGACCCCGGTCTTGAACCCGATATAGATGCGGCCCTGAAAGACTACATCGCAGCCCGTAAGGCCGAGAAACCAGACCAGGACTATTTCTGATGTGCCTGACTTTCTGCAATATCGCGCATCCGCTCATAGAACGGCACGTGATGCGCAGCAGTGTCGGTATAAGGCTCACCCAGCCGGTCAAGTTCCCCTTGGAAGTCGATGGCTTCAGGCGCTTTGATCGCACCGCTTTGGAGCACTTCGGTGTGCCAGCTTTGAACCGAGCCCCATCCATCAGGCACAACGTCGTTCCAGGTGAACGCGTGGTCCAAGAACGCAAGCCCGGCATGCGCCCAGTAGCGGCGCAACGTTGTCTGCGGTTTCGTCCGCAACTGATCTGCAGTGATCACCAACGGGTTTTGTCCCAACTCGGTCAATGCGGTGTAAAGTCGGTATTGCGCCTCATGCCCCAACTCCAATCGCGTAAATTTCGGGTCGCGTTTTGCATAAGACAGCGCTGCTTCGATAGGGTCACGTACCAGAAAAGCATGGGTCATTTCGCCCGCAAACCCTGCGTCCCGCGGCAACCGGTCCGCTACGTAATAAGCCATATCCTTGAAAAAAACCGGGGCGCTCTCTGCCGCCTCGCGGATCATCGCCCGGATTTCATCATAGGTGACAGGATTTCCCGGCTCCGGCGAAAAGCCCGGGAAAAGCCGATCTGTTGTGGTCAGGTAATGGTGATACATGAACGGTTCGTGCAGGACCGACAGATCGCCACGCTCGCGCATGATCCGTTCAAACGCCGTCGAAACCGAGCGCGGGTGGCACCACAAAGCATGTATCATCACCCGTTTAGCCAAATGACGACTGTAAGCTTGCGTCAACGGAGGCTTGTATGAGCCGCATTCTGATCATCGGCGGCGGAGCGATCGGTCTCAGCGTGGCTTATCATCTTGCAAAACGCGGCGCTCAGGACGTGACTCTGCTGGAACGCAACCAGCTTACGTCGGGCACCTCTTGGCATGCTGCCGGGATTGTAGGGCCCCTGCGCGCAACGCCCAATATGACCGCGCTCGCCTCGGCGGCGCTGGAGGTCTTTCCCGCGCTGGAAGCTGAAACCGGCATGTCCACCGGATATCGACGCACCGGGGGATATTGGCTGGCGCGCGAAGCGGCGCGCATGGACGAACTTCACCGGATTGCTGACCTCGGCGCGACGCAAGGGCTGACGCCAGCGGTAATTGCTGCAGGCGATATACCCATGCCCCTGCTCGATCTTTCAGAGCATGTCGGAGCTTTGCATGTGCCCGAAGACGCCAATGTGAACCCCGTGGACCTCTGTATGGCCTATGCCCGTGCCGCAAAGGCCTTCGGCGTGACCATCCGCGAAGGCGCAGAGGTGAAAAGCCTGATGACAAAAAACGGGACAGCAACGGGCGTGGCGCTTGCAGACGGCACCACCCTGAATGCCGAAAAGGTGGTCATCGCCACTGGAGCCTGGTCCAGAGAACTGGCTGCGACGGCAGGGGTTGCGCTGCCGCTCCAGGCAGTTGAGCACATGTATGTTGTCACCGAACCCGTTCCCGATCTGCCAGACCCATTCCCCGTAATCCGCGATCTGGATCGTGGCATCTACATCAAGGGAGATGCGGGAAAACTCGTGATTGGCGGTTTCGAACCGCACGCCAAATGCTGGAACCCTTACGGTCCGGAAGGCAATCGGCCTTTCCTTGAAATGGCTGAAGACTGGGATCAGTTTGCCCCTTTCATGGAGGCCGCGTTGGATCTGTGTCCGGCGCTGGAGCACGTGGGCATTCAGCATTTCATGAACGGCCCTGAGAGCTTTACCGCCGATACGAAACCGCTTGTCGGGAAAACAGTTGTCGATGGGCTGTTCGTCGCCGCTGGAATGAACTCAGTGGGGGTCATGTCGTCCGCTGGGATTGGCCGCGCCTTGGCCGATTGGATGGTCGATGGCCACCCACCGATGAACATGTGGGAGGTCGATGTCGCTCGGGTTGATCCACTTACGGCTGCGCCCGACCACATGGAGTTAAGGATGGAGGAGGCGGTTGCGGACCTTTTCGCACTGCACTGGCCCTACAAACAACCAAAGGCGGGGCGCGGGATGCACCTGTCGGCGCTACACAACCGATGGGCCGCACTTGGAGCTCAGTTTGGGCAAACCGCTGGTTGGGAGCGTGGGTTTTGGTATGGTGAGGCGCAACCCTACTCGGTTGGAACGCAGGGGTGGTGGCCAATTGCCCAGGACGAAGCCGCGGTTTTGGCCAATGGCACGGCCCTGATCGACCTCAGCCCCTTTACCAAGATCGACATCAATGGGACCGGTGCTCTTGAGGCTTTGAACCAGCTTTGTACGGCGGGTGTGGACGTCGAGGCTGGCCGGGCTGTTTACACCCAAATCCTGAACGACCGTGGCGGGATCGAGATGGACGTGACGGTTTCGCGTCTCACAGACACCCATTTTCACATCACCTCTGGTGCCGCGACCCGCGCGCGCGACCTCGCCTTCCTGCGCCGCAGTTTACCCGATGAGGTGATATTAGCGGATGTGACCGAGGATTTTTGCACACTTGGTGTCATGGGCGCGGGCAGTGTCGCGGTGCTTCAGCAGCTGGACGCCGGTTTCCCATGGGCAAACGCGCCGATGGGACAGATGCGCGAATTGATGATCGAAGGCCAGCGCGCGCGCGCCACACGCGTCAGCTTTGTCGGCGAATATGGCTGGGAATTAACGCTTCTCAACAGCGTGACTTCACCGGTTTTCGACGCGCTCATCGCCGCAGGCGCAGCGCCTCTGGGGCATTATGCGCTCGATGGGTGCCGGATCGAAAAGGGCTTCAAACACTGGGGCCATGACATTGGTCCGACGATCACACCCTTGGAAGCAGGACTCGGCTTTACCATTGACTGGAGCAAGGACTTCGTGGGCAAAGACGCTTTGCTCGAGCAGAAAGAACAGGGCGTCCGCAGACGTCTGATCCTGATGCAGGTCGAAGGCGACGCGTTGATGCTGCATGACGAGCCCGTCTTTGAAGGTGGTCAGCATGTCGGGTTCACAACCTCCGGCGCGCGTGGACCGCGCACCGGGCTGAACCTGTGCTTTGCATTGGTGTCCACAGACCTGGGTGAGACGAAAGCTCAGAGCTGCGCACGATGCTTTGCGGTGAAGGTCGCAGGCAAAGACTACGCTGCCACGCCGTTGCAGCGTCCTCCCTTTGACCCAAAAAACGAAAGGATGCGTGGAAAATGAGCGCTGTGACCAAGGCCCAGGTTGTCATTATTGGCGGCGGCGCGATGGGCGTCTCGCTGATTTATCATCTGGTCAAAGAGGGTTGGTCAGATGTGCTGCTCTTAGAGAAAAACGACCTGACCCATGGCTCGACCTGGCACGCGGCGGGGCTTTGCACCCATTTCGCCCACAATCCGACAATTCAGGAACTGCGCGCCACGTCTGTGCGGCTCTATCGCGATATTCTGCCCCAAGAGACAGGCCGTGATTGTGGATTTCATACCTCCGGCGCAATGCGGATCACTCGGAACCCAGACCGGATGGACGAGTTCCGTCACGTCGCGGGCCTGTCGGATTTCACTGGCTACCCTCTTGAAGTTCTGACGCCGGAGCGCATCGCCGAGCTTCACCCGCTTGCGCGGCTCGATGGTTTGATCGGCGGGATCTACGAGCCTGATGATGGCCACGTGGACCCGACGCTGGCGACCCAGGCCATGGCTGAGGTCGCCCGCAGAGGTGGCGCGCAGATATGGCGCAACTGCCCTGTCCTGTCGATCCGGCACGAAGGCGTGTGGTTGATCGACACGCCGAAAGACACGGTTGAGGCGGTGCATGTCGTTAATGCGGCTGGCACATGGGGCTGGGAGATCGGGGCGATGATGGGGCTTAACATTCCGTCGGTTCCCGTTTTGCATCAATACCTGGTCACCGACACCGTGGGCGCCGTGGCGGAGCGCATGGCAGCAGGCCTTTCCGAATTGCCAATCATCCGCGACCCAGAGGAAAGCTGGTACGTCCGGCAAGAACGCGATGGGCTGATCCTTGGCCCCTACGAGAAAGAGGCGCAGGTCTGGTCCGTGGACGGCGTCCCGTCCGAATTTGGCGCGGACCTGATGCCGCCTGATATTGACCGGGTAGAGCATATCATCGAGGCCGCTATGGCGCGTATCCCGGCGTTGGAAACGGGCGGCGTCAAATCCGTGATCAACGGACCGATCACTTTTACGCCGGATGCCAATCCTCTGATTGGCCCTGCTCATGGGCTGCAGAATGCCTGGTTGCTGACCGGCTCGTCCATGGGCGTGATGGAGGGCGGTGGCGCAGGCTGGTTCCTGGCCCATTGGATGACACATGGTGCCCCACCCATAGATGCGCTGGCGGTCGACAGCCGCCGCTTCGGGTCCTGGGCAGATCGCGATTACCGCGTTGCCAAAGCCATCGAATGCTTCGGCCTGCAATTTGGGGTGCATTACCCGCACGAGGAGCGCCCTGCTGGGCGCGGCCTGCGCCTGTCGCCTTTGCATAACCTGATGGCAGATCGCGGCGCTGTAATGGGCGCAGCACATGGCTGGGAGCGTCCGAACTGGTTTGCTGATACGCCCGGCGCTGAAGCCGACGAGACGTTCCGTCGTGCCAATTGGTTCGAACCCGTTGCGCGCGAGGTCGATGCAGCCTCAACGCGGATCGCCTTGGCTGATTTATCGGTCTTTTCGAAGTTCGACGTAACTGGCCAAAACGTAACGGAATTTCTGGAAAAACTCGGAGCCAATCGTGCCCCCAAACCTGGTCGCATCGGACTGACTCATGCGCTGACCCCGTCGGGTGGGGTGCTGTCGGAATTCACAGTCTCGCGGCTAAGCGAAACCCATGCCTATCTCACTTCCGCCGCCGCTGCGGAAGAGATTGATTTCGACCTGCTCAGGCAGGTGGCGTCCGGCTTTGACGTCACCATTCAGAATTGCACCGAAGAAATAGCCGTTATTGGCCTCATGGGGCCAAGATCGCCGGACGCTTTGCCAGAGCTTGCGGATATGCCTTGGCTGTCTGTGGCTCAGACCGAGATCCAAGGCACCCCGCTGCGCGCTCTTCGCGTGTCCTATATCGGTGAATGCGGGTGGGAATTGCACGTCCCGCGCGATCAAGCGGTCCGTTTGTTTGCGACCATGGAGGAACGCGCCAAACCTTTTGGGCTCGGGCTCTATGGCGCCTATGCCGCAAACGCAATGCGACTGGAAAAGGGCTATCGCAGCTGGGGCAGCGACCTGACGACGGAACGCAGCCCGCTGGAGGCAGGCCTTGCGCCCTTCGTCCGCAAAGATCTGCGCGACGCCCTGCCTGAGGAATGGGACATGGTTCTGCTGGAGATTGAGGCGGGCGAAGTCGATCCGTTCTATGCTCACACGCTTTGGCAGGGAGCGACCCCGGTCGGGATTGTCACATCCGGCGCCTACGGCCACCGCACCGGTAAGGTGCTCGCTCTGGCGTATTTGCGTGACCCAAATGCGCGCGAGAACTTGACCGTTTCTATCCTTGGCCAACGCAGGCAGGCCACCATTCTGCCTCGCCCACCGTATGACCCTGACAACACCCGTATGAAAGCCGGAGTCGCCAAATGACCGAACATCCCCTTCACACTGATTGGAACTTTGACAGCACCGCCGCGCGGCGCGACCAGTACTACGCCGCATCGTTGACCCGTTTCACACCTTTCCGCGAACCCATCGTTTTCCAAAAGGGACGTGGTCAATACCTGTGGGACACAGAAGGACGGAAATACACGGACCTTCTGGGCATGAACGTCTGCATCTCAGTCGGACATTCGCATCCCCGGGTTGTCGCCGCAGCGATGGAACAGGCGCAGGAGCTCACCCATTGTACGACCATGTTCTATCACCCGACACCTGCGCTTTTGGCCGAGGAACTGGCCGCGACGATGCCCAAGGGTCACGACTGGGTAGTGCATCTGACCAATTCGGGCTCCGAGGCCATTGATCTGGCCATGACAATGGCGCGAACCTTCACCGGTAATCTTGATCTGCTTGCTTTGCGCACAGCTTACCATGGGCCAACCGCCGCCGCGCAGTCGGTCACGGGCATCTCTGGATGGCGGCACCCCGGCATGCCTGGCAACGTCGCCTTTGTTGCTGATCCGAACCAGTATCGCGGTATCTTTGGCCCAGGCACTGCACCTTATCTGGATGAGATCACCCACACGATCGACGCCGCCACCTCGGGTCAGGTGGCCGGGATCCTTGTCGAAAGCGTTCAAGGATATGGAGGTATTCATCAGATGCCGCCGGGCTATATGTCGGGCGCGGCGGAGCGGGTTCGCGCGGCTGGCGGGCTCTACATCGCGGACGAGGTTCAGTCCGGTTTTGGTCGTACTGGTGATCACTTCTGGGGTTTTGAGGCGGACGACGTCGTCCCCGACATCATTGTTATGGCTAAAGGTCTGGGCAATGGCTTCCCCATTGGCGCGGTAGTTGCCAAGAAACATGTAGCCGAGCCAATGGCTGAGAAGTTCATGTTCCACACCTATGGTGCAAACCCAACATCAGCCGCGGCCGCGCGCGCTGTTCTAGCCGTCATGCGTGACGAGCGCCTGCAGGAAAACGCCAAGACAGTTGGCGCAAAACTGTTGGAACGTTTGAGTGATCTAAAAGACAAGCATAAGCCCATCGGCGATGTGCGGGGCCACGGTTTGATGCTGGCCTTGGAATTTGTAAGTGACCGCGATAGCAAATCGCCTGACAAGGCCATGACGACAGAGGTATTTGAGGCCTGCCGTGCGCAGGGAATTATCCTCTCGAAATCCGGACCATTCCAGCAATGCCTGCGCATGGTGCCGCCACTTTGCCTATCGATGGAGGATGTGGACCAAGTCACAACGAGTCTTGATCAAGCGTTATGTGATACGGCGACGTAGGAAACAGGAATACCCGATGTCATCTACCAGCTCTAGTGCACTCGGCTCAGGTATACTTGCCGCCCACGTCTTCGCGGACGGGATGCGTATCGTAGAACTGCTTGGATATACTCGCCGGCTTCCCTGCGGACGGGTCACTGTTCACAATAAAGCCGGATGACGCCACCACTTTTGAAGAATTAAGTTTCGCCAAACTAAAAATTTAACATAATGGCGCCTAATACATAGGACAGGCCGCCGCCCTGGCTCTCGAACAGGCGTGCTGAGCCCTGCGACCTCTCAGCACGCCTGCAAATGACGCAACCACATGATCGGTTGCGCAGTCGGCGAAAACTCGGCCGACCTGGTGGGCTCCGAACGGGTTCGCCGCCATCCCCACCGCCGCGCTCGATCCGACCCGCCGTCCGGCGTCTCCTGCGGTCCCCGCGCTTATCGGGTCCGGGTCCCCTTCAGTTCTGATTACTTCGCCTATTGCGTCTCGGGTGGCGGGGTGGGAGCCATCTCGGTGATAGCTTGGAATTCCGCAAGAAATTCCGGTCGGTGTTGCATGAGGTACCGGACGATACGGGCGTTCTGGAGCAGATTTCCCAAATACCCTTTTACGACAGTCAGTTGCAGATGATCCTTCCCATAAGAGTCCTGAATCGAGGTGATACCTTCCTGCAGGCGGGCCAGTTCCTCTTCCATGCGCTCCATAGCCTCGGGAGTAATTCCCTTCTTCTTAGGTTTTTTCGTGTCCACCAACTGTGCCTGAGGCGTTCCCACAAGGATTGCCGAGATGTATGCCGGAGTGTAGTTGTTCGCGTTGATCATCAGCTCGGCCGCCTCGATCTGGCGCACTGCTTTCATCTTGCGCAGTGTCTCGAACACAGCCGTCGCGCAGTGTTTGTCCTTCAGAAGGCCCACTGCCTCTTCGCAGATACCGTCCAGCAACCTTGCCTTGCGCACAATGCTGCGAGGATTGAGATCCAGCGCAAGGGCGATCTTTTCCTCTGAGACCCCGCGCTCGATAGCCTTGCGGATCATCTTATGCTCCTGGATCGGTGCAAGTCGGCTGATCCGCTTATTGTAGGTGAAAGCCTCGTCGTCCGTGGAAATCAGGCATTCGACCAGTTCTATGCCGAGATCTTTCAGCACCTCGATCCGGATGTGTCCATCGAGCAGCATGTAGGTGTCATGCTCACCCATAGATCGCGTGACCACCGGCGGTTCGACCAAGCCAACCTCTTTGATCGACGCGGTGATCTGGCGGTACTTGCGGCTGGATTTGACCGATGCGCTTAACGCCTTAACGGGCAAGACAGCCTCTACCGGTAAAGTAACGCAATCACTCTCGAAGCCGAGCGCAACCGCGCCGGGGGTTTTGCGCTTACCTCGGCTCATTCGGCCGCTCCTGCGTCCAGCAATTGACCGAGATATGTGGGCAGGGTATCCAACCCTTCCGCGCGCAGAAGCGTCACGAAGTGATCATCATCGCACAACGCGCGAAACGCCTCCACGACGAACATCAGGCGGCCCTGCGTCAGCTCGGCCTTTTTAATAAGAATCTTCTGGCGCTCCGCTTCCTGTTGATAAGCACGAACGAGTGCGTCGCTTGTCAGAGGCCATTTGGCGCCGTCGCTTCGGCCATAGCGGTTTCTATGAAGGTGCGGGCCCCGTGCATCACGTTGCTGGATGAGACGGCGCACAGCGGCCAGCTTCTTTCCGCGCAGTTTCTTCTGGGTGTAGGCGTCCATTAGAGCCCGTTGACCGCCCTCGGCATCTGTCTTCGAAATGTCGATGGCGAGATTCAGCGGCAGAAGTCCAGTTTCCACAGCAGAGACCAACCGTTCTTCTCCACGTTCCAGAAGCCCCGCGATCATGCCGACGTAATCCGAGGTGACACCTATCTTGTTTGCTATCTGGCGGTCGTTGTAGCCGCGTTTCCGAAGATTGCCGATCTCGCGCATCAGGTCGATCGGGTTGTGCTGGCGGCGCGCACAGTTCTCCACGAGGCTCATGACAAGACAGTCGCTCTCATCGGCTTCGATGATGATGGCAGGGATAACATCCTGTTTAAGCTCCATGAACGCCTCAAGCCGACCCTGTCCACAGACGAGATCATATTCCGCAGGTTCTGCTCCGGCCCGTTGCGCCACGGTAATAGGTCGTTTCAGACCAATCTTTGCTATGTTCTCCACCATTTCTTCAAAGGTGCGTCGGTTGCGTACACGGGGATTGAGAATGCGAATTCGGTCAGTGGGGATAAGCGTGACGTGCTTTTGGGCAATAACTTGAGCGTCGTCGGTCATCAGGCGGCCTCCGTGATCCGGGCCCGGCCAGCGAGCGCGTAGAAATAATCCAACGTGTCAAAGCGATAAGCATCGAGCGATAGTCCGTTTTGTTCGGCCAACCTAAGTCTGGCCATGGTCATGTCGATGCTCGGCAACAGGTAGTAATCCCGCGGTATTTCGTTCAATTCATCCATCCTCACGGCAATCGTAATGTCGGGAACGAGGCCAGTATCAAGACGAATTCGCCATCGCAGGGACCCGCCCTGCGTTTCAAAGCACCGGGAAAGCACCACCGATGCCGTGAATTCGTCGTTGATGCGGATCAGGTTTGTGTTCGGATCCTGCACGGCCACGCCGCCACGGTTTGCGACACCGTCTACAATCTGCTCTACAACGCCGGGATGAGCCTGCCGCAGGGCTCGGTTGATCTCGATGTAACGATAATCACGCTCCGGCTCGTAACCGATCATCTGGTAGGCGCGCAGCAGACTGCCAAACCGGATACGGAATGCGCTGGACGACGGCAGGTTGTCCTGTTCATCGATGATCAGTCCGGACAAAACGCCTTTCTTTTGCAGGACACCGCGCAGAGCTTCCAGTAATTCTTCATCCGTGAAATGCTGGCTGCGCGCGTCAACGATTTCGCGTGCACGCAAGAACAGCACTTCATCCACAATAGCTGGATAGACACCCTCGGCGCGGATCCACATCTCCCGCGGGTTCACAACGCGGCGCTGCTTCAACTTGAAGGACACCTTATTGTAGACGTTGTTGCCTATGTACTTTTCGTTGGTCAGGATCTGGTGCACAGATGCCCGGGACCATGGTCGCTCAAGATCGGTCCGATGCCCTTCGGCATTCAGGGTTTCCGCAATTTCACGCTCCGAGTGGCCATCCTCGACGAACATCCGGTACATGCGTCGCACGAGGTCCTGTTCGTGACGAGGGCCCGGCACAAGAGTAACACGGTCGGTCTGAAGGCTCTTCTGTTCGCCGCGGGACAATTCAGCCTTCGGATTGCCCTTTTCGTCGATGAGCAACCGACGCAGGCCGTATCCGGCCGCACCGCCCTGGCGATAGCCAAGCTCGACCAGCCTGCACTGCCCGGCGAACACTTTCACGGAAAGCTCGCGGCTGTACTCGCCCGCCATCACCCGCTTGACAGTTTTCAGCAGGTTTGAGCCGATACTGCCGTCGTTTTCAAACTGCTCGCCGCAATAGTGAACGCGGATCCCGGCGCGGGAGCAAACATGCTCGTGATACGCCCCTTCATCAGCATCCTGAAACCGACCCCAGCGGCTTACGTCATAGACCAGAATAGCTTTGAAATCCGCGTGACCGGTTCGAACCTCTGCCATCAGGTTCTGCAACGCCTCGCGACCGTCCAACCGCAACCCGGATCGACCGGAGTCCTCAAAAACGCGTAAGATCTGCAGGCCCCGCGCTGTCGCGTAGTTCCGTATGATGTCCAGCTGGTTTTCTGTGGAATATTTCTGGTGGTCGGTCGACATCCGGACGTAGGCGACAGCCGGCACATCCGTTTCGGGCAGCTCATCACTATTGTCAGAATGCGGCGCCCATCGACCTTTCACAAACCAATCTCCTTACTATTCGGTCAAGTCTATCGCTACCGTCAGAATCAACGGCTGAATTCTTCGCATTCATGTAAAGCGAAGGAGTGTGGAATGTCGTTTCCGAAAAAGGGCAAGTTCTTTCCAAAGGAAAGTGAATATAATGAAGTTGGGAGGCAACAGACCAGTGGCTGCTTTGCCGATGAAGTCGCCTCGGCACTGAAGCGGTCGCTTGGTGACAGCCGGGCTGGTGTGAAGACCGTGGCGGTTTGGACGGGTGCCAACGAGAAGACTGTGAAGAACTGGTTCTCGGGGACCTACGGCCCGAGCGGAATCCATTTAGTCGCCTTGGCGAGGCACTGCGATGAAGTGCTAGGCACCTTCCTGGCGATGGCGGGTCGCGAGGATCTGATGGTGGCAGTCAAGCTAGTTGTGGCGGAGGAGGCAATTTCGGAACTGCTTGATGCGGTTCGCCGGATTGGTGCCGAAGCTCAAATTGGACCTGGTAATTGATCTGCCGTGCAGGTCGGAAGCGCACTTGCCGTTCTGGAACGTGAACGGGAACAGTTCATTGATTTGCACGAACAGTATTTCCTTGCTTCCTTGAAAAAATTACCCTGTTAGCCATAAAAAATTTCCCTGTTTTTCTTTTAGGGAAATAAGTCTTACGCTATTGAAATTATGCGAAAATTTCGGGTTAAGACTGTCAAAAAGCCCAAAATCCAAATAAATTCCCTGTATTTTCCCTGTTAACAGGGAAAATCCGTGAGACCGGATAGCCAAAAACTGCCTGCACAGCCACCTTTATCCATTAAGTACATGTTTTTAATTTACTAAGTTACTTGTCGAGTTTTTCATTCCCACCAATATTCCCACCAGCGCCGTTGTTTCCGAGATTTGGCTTCTATCGATTGAACAATCGACTCTCGCCGATTCAAGATGGCCGTAGGGCGGGTCTAACAATAGGCCATGAAGGCACTAGACCGCGTAGATAGCCAAATTCTTACATGGTCGAAATTAGGAGTTTGTAAATTTGGACGTCCGCTATCCGCTCCTAAGCTGTCACCTGACCAAAAGACTCAGATGACTGCTTTGAGCCCAAAGCGGTCGGGCGTAGTCGCCATATCCCCACATCATTTTGATTGTGAAACTTGGCCCGCAATTCAAGATCGGCATTAATTTTCCTTTCTACCTTAGATCATCTCGATGCTAGGCTCAGACAAATTTCGTCTTACTGAGCACTGAAAAATTATGACCAAACTGAATGTCACCCGCCGCACTGCATTGACCATCCTTGGAAGCGCGTCAATGATCGCGATTTCTCATGCCACGTCTGCTCAAGCGGCCTCGTCATTGCAGGATTTTGGAAGCCAGCTCCAAACACTGCCCGAGATCACTGTCTACACAGCGCAGCGCGTCATCACCATGGAGGACAACGACCCGGCAATAAACGCTGTTGCTGTGGTCGGAGACCGTATTCTGGCCGCCGGTTCGCGCGACGCAATCGTTGATCGCATCGGCTCGCAGCCCTTTCGTTTGGACGATCGGTTCTCCGAGAAAGTCATCATTGCTGGTTTGATCGATCAGCACGTGCATCCTTTCCTCGCCGGATTGACCCTGACCTCCGAGATCATATCGATCGAGGATTGGAACATTCCGACTGGCTTTTCGGAGGCGGCAAAGGACGCGGAGGACTATCGATCGCGGTTAGAAGCTGCTGAAGCGGCTATGGATGATCCTGACGCCTTGCTGCTGACATGGGGGTACCACCATTTCTTTCATGGAGAAATCAGGCGTGCGCAACTCGACGAGATCAGCAGCACGCGTCCAATCATTATTGTTCACCGGTCGGCGCATGAGTTTATCTTGAACACGCCCGCGTTGGAAATGCTGGATATCACACAAGAGTACGTCGATGGATTTGAAGGCCTCGCCCGTGAGCAGTCGAGTTTCAAAGACGGTTATTTCTTCGAGGCAGGCATGTTCTCCGTTCTTCCGGCGGTCTCACCCGTTTTGGCAACTCCTGAACGCTTGGGCGCGGGCCTTAGACTGGCCCGCGAATACATGCACCGTGCCGGCGTCACTGTTGCCGCTGAACCGGGAGGTGTGCTGTCTCGACCTCTGCAGGATGCAACCAACGCGGTTTTTTCAGGACCCGATACCCAGCTCAGGACTTATTTCATACCTGACGGGAAATCTCTGGCCGCCTTGCACTTTCAAAATGGCTCGATGATTGAGGAGACGGAAAAGCTGCTGGATTGGGGCGAAGGCAAGACGGCGTTCATGCCGAAGCAGGTGAAACTCTTCGCGGATGGCGCTGTCTACAGTTTGGCCATGCAGGTCTCGGAGCCTTATGTGGGCGGTGATTTCCACGGCGAGTGGATCATGCAACCCGACGAGTTCAATCCCGTATTCGATGCATATTGGGACGCGGGTTACCAAATACATGTTCATCAGACCGGCGACCTTGCTGTCGATTTGATTTTGGACGCCGTCGAGCGAAACATGCGCCGGATGCCGCGAGCTGATCACCGTACGACATTGGTTCACTTTGGTTATGCGAGAGAAGATCAAACAATGCGGATCGCTGAGCTGGGCTGCATCGTCAGCGGCAATCCATACTACGTAACCGCGCTGTCAGATCGATAAAGCGAGCTTGGACTTGGTCCAGAACGTGCAGATGACATTGTGCCCCTTGGGCCAATTAAGGCCAACGGCATTCCGATCTCCTTCCATTCCGACGTACCAATGGCTCCCGGTGAACCGTTATTCCTAGTATGGGCTGGCGTAAACCGAACGACCTTCTCCGGCCGTGTCGCAGGTCCAGAACACCGCCTGTCGGTCGAAGACGCTTTGCGGGCTGTGACTATCGATGCGGCCCAATCCTTGCGATTGGAGGATGAGGTTGGCTCTATCGCTCCCGGCAAGTTGGCGAACTTCACCATCCTTGAAGAGGACCCATTCGAGGTGGAAGCCGACAAGATTAAAGACATAGGTATCTGGGGGACCGTACTTGAGGGTGACATTTTTCCAGTGTCAGACGACTTCGATCTCGACCGCGCGTCATTGTCGCCAAACCGGGATACAATAAATCCGCCAGCAAAGCCGCTGTATGCACTTGCTGATGTATCGGGCATTGCCCAGAAAGGCATGCTTGCCGGATGCTCGTGTTGCGCTTCACCCGTATCTCAGTCGTGCACGACATCTGCGGCGGGGCAAATCTCTGCAGTTAGCTGTTGCGGGACCAATGCTTTGGGGTGGGCCGTCGTGTCCGAATGGGCCTCCAAAGTTTAGATTGGAGCCAAGTTGAGATCGCGTAATCAAGTGTCCGGACTGTCCCGCATACCGGAAGTTGACCCAATTTTGCCGAACGTCCGGTCCTGTTGAAAGCAGACATCGTACACAGAAGGACCGATTTCGTGGACTTGAATGTCTGCTTATGCCGAAAGCGGTCGCTCCGGAATACTTGCGCAAGTTCCGCTTTGCGGACAAACCTGCCGTTCGTTGAGGTCACTCTCAAGATTTAGCCAAACTCGGGAGATTGGGCCAAAGATCACTGTTTTCTCCACGAAGATGCATCAACGTTGGTCGCTCGACTAATAGACAAGACCGCTTATGGATCTGTAACGCCAATCTCGCTCAATGCTTCACCCGCAGCACTGCTTGGCTGGCTGATACCTAAAATAGTGCTCAGAGTGACGGCCACGTCCACCGTGGAAACGGGACGGCTGACGCGAGTTGGTTTGATACCTGGACCCGCGAAAATGATTGGAACATGCGTGTCGTAGCGCCAAGGCGAACCGTGCATTACGGCAATTGGACCTTCCTCGAAGAGAAATGAATAAGGTGTCTGAACAACATAAATGTCGCCAGAACGTGTTGGGTGATAGTTTCGCCGAATGTGCTCCTCAAGGGTATGCCCTCGTTGTTCAGCAAACGGTTCAGTTGGCATCGCAAGCTCAATGCCCGGTGCAGCCATCAAGTTTTCGACGATGCGTCGCTCGATAACACGCCTGTCGGCGCCTGACGCTTCAATCGCGGCATTGTCCAGATATACGTAAGGACGAAAAAAGAACTGTATTGCGGATTCCACTCCGAACTCATCGGCGATGACCGAATTCAAATCTATCATCAATGCTTCGGTGGAGTTTCGGAATGTCGAAAGCCCGGCCTCGGCCATCTCCTCTGGCGCTTCCGGCATGCCATGGTCGGCGGAAAGCACGTACAGCACATTCGCACGCCCAACCTCTTGATCCATGAACTCAAAGAAATCTGCCAGTGTCTCATCCAAACAACGCACCATTTCTTCATTTTCTAGGCTGGATGGTCCGAAGAAATGGTTGGTTGCGTCTACACCTGAAAAACTGACGCTTAGGTAGTCGGGCCATTCGTCATTACCGAGCCCTTCCTCTTTGACCACAGTTTTCGCGAAATTGGCCGTGATCCGGTCCCCATGTGGCGACAACAAGACCTGTGTGTAGTAGAGACCGTCGTCCGGCTTCCCATAGAAATGCGGGAAAGTGCGACCGAACGTGCCAAGGTTCGTTACGAAGGAGCGTTCAATTCTTTCCATTATGTAAGGTGCGTCTGAACACTCCGGCCACCACTCACTTTCGATCTTCGCATCTGCGGGGCGCTTAGAGTTCCAATCGAGAACCCAATCAGGATACGCGTCGTAGTAAAATTCACTTGTTTCAAACGCTCCTGTGGCCGTCGACAACCAAAAAGCCTTTCCAGAGTGTCCCGCCATTGCAACCGCTGAACGGTCTTTACCAGATACGGAAAAAACTTTTGATCGCCCAACATTGGCTTTTACCAGTTCATCTCCGAAAGTCGTCGCCAACAAGTTAACGGGAGAACGTCCCGACGTCGCAGCGGCGGCTTGCGTCGGGTCGACTTGTTCAACGTTTCCACCGAAGCCAGGGACTGGCAACATCGGGTAGTCCGGATCTTCAATATTGTAACCCAATCGCTCTTCAGCCCTGTTGAACCAGGCATTACCAATCATTCCATGTTCGGAAGGATGGGCGCCAGTAGCGAGGGTCGCGTGACCAACGATGGTTTCGGTGTTGGCGTGACGATGATGAGCGTCAGTGTACCAGACGCCGCTTTCCATAAGCCTTTTGAAGCCGGCTTCGCCGAAGGCGGCCTCATAACGAGAAATCAAGTCTCCGCGCAGTCCATCAATTGTGATTTGCACAACGAGGCGGATGTCTTCCGTTGCACTAGCTGCCGTCGTGGAAATTGAAAAAAGAAGTGTTGAGACTAAGGCAAATGATCGCTGCATCTATGACCTCATAGAACTATCCAATTCTCTAAATACCAGCATCTGCGTCCACCGACTACTGAGGGTCATTAAGAAGCTCTTTTGAACTTCCGCTTTGGGCTCGAAGCAGTCGTTCGCCGTGCGGTACAGCAATGACCGCTCTGCGGACGAAGCCGCCGGACTGCATAGCCTGCTTGATTTTGTTTTCTCAGATTGGAAGGCCTGCTCTTAGCCATCCATCCCTCCATTGCTCCGAGCATTCGGGAACGCTGAAAATGGGGAGTCTCGTTTGTTCTTTAATGTCTAGATCCGGACGAAGCT
Source organism: Ruegeria sp. HKCCA5763 (assembly GCF_013034545.1). Classification (NCBI taxonomy): domain Bacteria; kingdom Pseudomonadati; phylum Pseudomonadota; class Alphaproteobacteria; order Rhodobacterales; family Roseobacteraceae; genus Ruegeria; species Ruegeria sp. HKCCA5763. The sequence continues at coordinate 47,369 of NZ_WQGF01000001.1, read as the reverse complement.
CCTTCAGTTCAGATACCGCAGCCCTCGCTGACTCTAGGTCTCCGTTTTGAGCCAAGGATGCGATGAGCATGAGATGCGTAATCACGAATTTCGCCCTAATGGCCAAGGCGTTTCGATTGGCCTCAACGGCTTCAGCATAGCGGCCAAGTTGGAAAAATGCGGAGGCCTGCCCGACATAGGCTGCGTGCCGCATCGGATCTTTCGGACTGAGATTGATTGAGTGTGTCGCGTGTTCCAGGGCTTCTTCGGGTCTGTCGAGAAAACTCAGATTGATGCTAGCGAGCATGTGAACGGTCGCAGCGTTTGGATTTTCGGCCAATGCTTGTTTGAAAACTGCGCGAGCTCGCGGCAAGTCTTGTGCAAGCATAGAGATCGAGTGTGCGGCGTAGGCCAACGCAATTCCATCTGCGCGATCGCTCAACAATACACGTTCTGCTGCAGCAACAGCTGCCTTCGGCCCTTCGTCAATCGGTTTCAGTCCTTGCACCATCCTTTGGATATGCAACCACGCAAGTAATCCAGCTGCCGACGAATAATCAGGATCGCGCTCCAACGCCAGACGCGTAAGGCGAATGGCCTCACGGTTGTCTTCGTCCGTCAGCAGGTGAAAATGTGACTGGGCCCGAAGATAAAGTTCATAAGCGTCGAGATTTTCTGTCGGTTTCGCCCGAGCGCGAACTGTCTCGGCACGGCGAACGGACGGTTCGATCGCCGTAACAACTTCCTGCGTGACCTGATCTTGAAGGTCAAAAACATCGTCCAGCATCCCATCGAAACGATCGGCCCAAAGATGACTGCCATTCTCTGCATCAATTAGCTGTCCTGTTATCCGAAGACGCTGGCCTGCGCGCCTTACCGAACCCTCAAGCACATACCTCACGCCGAGCGCCTGCCCAACTTCGCGAATGTCGGTGCTCTTACCTTTAAAAGTAAAAGATGAGTTTCGCGCTACGACCATCAACCAACGAAAACGAGACAACTCTGTTATGATGTCCTCGGTAATTCCATCAGCGAAAAACTCTTGTTCCGGGTCGCCTGACATATTGTCAAACGGCAGCACAGCAATACCGGGTTTCTCAGATTTGACAGTTGCACTTGTAGCCGTCGAACCGACAGGCCACCGCCACACGCCAACTGGGCGTGCAATGTTCTTCAACTCAGTCTTCCGACCGCCAGAGAACGAGGCGGCGGCTTTCCGGTCTAGGCTGTTGTGTGCTGTGTCTGAAAGCAATATCTGCCCCGGTTCCGCTAATGCCTCGAGACGTGCAGCTATGTTGATACCGTCACCGAATATGTCATCGCCTTCCGAAACTACTTCCCCTGTATGTATGCCGATGCGGACTTGAATCTCCTGTGGTCGGTCAGCCGTCTGAACAGCAATCGCGCATTCTGTCGCAGCCGATGCGGAGCGAAACTCAGCAATCCAGCCGTCACCCATGCTTTTGATCAATCGCCCTTCATGAATAGCCAAAGCGGGCATTAGATGATCCTCACGGAAAGCCTTAAGCGCTTTGAGTGTTCTGTCCCTATCCTGATCCATCAACGCCGAGTATCCAGCGACATCAGCCGCCAGCACAGCCGCAAGCCTCTTTTCCATGTTTCTCTCCCCGCTTGTTGGAAGCTAGCCTGCAGAGAGAGCACTGTCAGCCCGGTATTTAGAGCAAAGTGGTCCCATCAAGAAAGCGCGATCGCTTTGGGCTTCCAACAGACACGGGAGCCCGTGCAGCATGTGTGATCACAAGGCGCCCTGCCCTTCGAGGACGACCAAAAGCGGCCGTTTGACCTTGACCTCTGTCGCCGCGGTGCGGCCCGTCAAAGGAGATACTCGTTGCACGAGTGAGGCTGGAAGAGGGACGGAGGTCCGAAGAGCGCACAAAGCTGCCGTTCGCCGCTGCGCGGCGCTGGGATGTAACCTGAATATCTGGTTCGTGGACAAGGTGGCCGTTGGTTCTATATACAAAACGGCCATTCTTGGGTTTAGAGTATGCGGATTTCGTAAAGCGGGCAGGATTATTTGTCTTCTCTTCCGTAAGCACAATATCTCAATTGGCACCCTTATTGGATGTTGAGGAGGCAGCTACCAATCGAATTTCCATCATATCTTTAGGTCCAGGCGCGGCTTCCAAAACGGGCGGAAGAGTTCAATCTTGGGGCATCGGTTCATCACGACTTTAAGGCCCGCCGCTTCAGCGAGTTGCGCTGCTTTGTCGTCGTACACACCGATTTGACCCCAAAGAACTTTTGCCCCGATTGCGATAGCCTTCTCGGCAAAGGCATAAAACTCTTCCTTCGGGCGAAAAACGTCTACCATATCAACATGTTTGTCGATCTCTTCCAGCGAGTGGTAGACCTTGAGCCCTCTAATTTCCGAAACATTCGGGTTAGGATTCACCGGTAGAATATCATAGCCGATTTCACTCAGCTGTCGCAGAACGCCATAGCTGAATTTCGTTTTGTCCGCGCTAGCCCCCACCATTGCAATGGTTTTAACCGACTGCAGGATGTCGGCGAGGTATTTGGGGTCGTAATCGTAGATGCGGTCGATATCTGCTTCGGGCATCGGTTAACCTTCCTTCGGCGTCGCAATGTCAGCCTTGAGTTCGTGGGGTTTGAGAGGGTCGAGAAACGGATTGCGGTACAGCTTGTCATGGCTCTCGACCCCGATCTCAAGCGTGATGTCGGATGTCGGACGTGCCACGCAAAGGATCACATAGCCGTTCGCGATTTGCCGATTATTCAGCGCAACCTGTCGGCGTTGATCGATCGCGCCAGTCTGTAGTTTTGCCGCGCAGGTAATGCAGCCGCCATACTTGCACCCAAAAGGCAAGTCGACGCCCTGTTCTCTCAGCGTTTCCAGAAGTGGCCGCCGCGCATCCACACAGTATTGCGCGCCATCTCTGTTCGCGATCGTCACGGTATACATAGTCATAGCCAGATGTCGCTTGTGCAATCACCGCCCGGATACCGGCTCTCGTGACAGCGCGATGGACCATTCGGTTCTTTGCCAAAGTCCACAATGAAATCCTCGTTGATCTTCATACCACCGTTTTCAGGGTCGCAATCGATCATCACCATAACCCCGCCTTTTTCGCGGATATCGGGATAGAACTGGTTATCCCAAGTCGAGAACAGCGAGGTCGTGACATAAAGCCTTCGTCCGTCGAGAGAGAGCTGGAACATTTGCGGGCCACCCGCGACCTCGACCCCGTTAACGATCGGAGCTTTACCCAAAAGGCCCCCCATAAACACTTGGCCTGTCAGCTTGGGATTATGCGGGTCGGTGATGTCATACTGGCGCATATCTCCATGCAGCCAATTGTTCAGGTACAAGTATTTGTCGTCCATCGAGACCAGGATCGCCGACATAACCCCCGGCAACGGGATCGGCCATTCGGGGTGCATCTCGTTTTCCACGTCGATGATCTTTTCCCACCGCCACTTTTTAGCATCGTCTTGCCACCAATGGATCACATTGGTCGAAAGAGCTGCGCCACAGAACCCATGCGTGCTGTCGGGGTCATGGTGGAACTTGACTTCCAGTGGCAACAGCCCGTCTTCACCCAAATAGAAGCTTTCGACCGGTTCGCGCTTTTCAAAATCCCAAAAATGCAGCTCCCGCCCATATTTCAGATGGCCCACTTCTTCCAGATCGAAGCCTGGCATGAAGGTATTGGGCGCAGCCCATTCGGAACTGACCATCACGTTGTGGCGTGGTTGGTACCAGAAGTCATAGCCGAATTTGATTTCGCCCATCGAGGTTTCCCAGCGACCGACGATGTTGAACTCTTTGTCGAGATGCAGATAGCCTCCAGGAGCCTCACCCTTGGCATTTCCAAGGAAGGAAATGATGATTTCCGAGCCCAAACAATGCACCGTATGCGGGCCCGATAAATCTGCCTTGGCCTTGATTTCGGCCCCGTCGATGACCTTATGCAACCGCGGCGCACGCGGGTCAGTGGCTGTATCAACGATGTGAAGGTTGTTAGAGCGTACACCCGGCAGGATCAGGTATTTGCGGGACATCGAGCCGTCGTCGTGACAGGACGAACAGGCGTTCCACCCCATGTGGTGAAGCTCGTCCCCAATCCCCGGCATTTCCAGCCTATGGATTACCTGAGAATAGGTCGGGCCGTCAGGGTCGACATCCACTGTAGCAAGGTAATCAGGTTTCTGGATCCCTGTCCCGGTGTAGATGGCGATCGTGTAGAGTAGCTTTTCGCGGGGGGCTTTGATGGCTTCTTGCGGACTCTTGAAGCCCGGTCCACAGCATTGTCCATCCATCGTATGCTCCTCCCTTGATTCCCCAAATTGTATCGTATATCGAAAACTTAGTTATCATAAAGTGAGAAAAATGCATCTCGAACGATTAGCGCTGGTTTTGGAAATCGTGGGTCAAAAAGGACGTGCGTCCGTAGCGGATATCTGTGCTCAGTCCGATATACCTAAACCGACGGCCTACAGGCTGGTTCAAGACCTTGTTTCGTCCGGCCTCCTTGAATCACCAACCCGCGGAGAGTTCGCGATTGGGAATAGGCTAAAGCGTATCACGTTGAGCGATCACTCTGATCCCGCTCTTTTGCAAGTGATTGCGCCTGTCCTATCTAGCGCCGCGAATGACTATGGCGCTGCGTTTTTCTTGTCTCGGCTACGGGGCCATTGGGTCGAGATTATTCATGTGGAGACACCGCAGACGGGCGTGTCTTTTCTTCATCCAGGTATGGGCAAACGACCAATGCACGCGTGCTCTTGCGCCAAGGCAATCGCCGCCGTTTCGCCTGAACTGCTGTCTCAAGACCGATTGGATGGGCAGCTTAAGCAGTACACAGATCGCACGATTGCAGACCCCAAGGATCTGGCCGCGGAACTCGATGTCATTCGAGCCAAAGGGTATGCCGAATGTGTTGAAGAGCTCGAGCGCGGAATCAGTTCTGTCGCTACAACGCTGACCAAGACAGGTGTTGGTGCGACGCTTTCAATCGGCGCTACGGCGTCTCTTCGGGTGTTTACACCTTCCGAGCGAGAAAAGATTGGCCATACACTTATCACAATGTCACACGAACTTGCTCGCGCGCTAGGATGGGGTGAAGCAGATAAAGAAAGGATACCCGCTTAGGTTCATGGGTATCGCAGTGCTGTAGATTAACACCATCCAGCAGGACAGGTGTGATTTGCGACATTCGCCGCTTTTAGATCAATGAAGGAGACAAATATGGAAGATGCAATGTTTGGTGGGTTCTTCGTGATCAACGTAAAACCTGAGTATCGGCAGCCCTTTTTGGACGCCAGCATCTTCCAAGCGCAAAATGTTGTCAGTGAAGAACCTGAAGTCTTTCAGTTTCATATTATGGTGGATGAAACAAACCCAAATCGTTTCTATTTCTACGAAGTGTTCAGGAACGAAGCCGCGGTCCAGGATCATTGGGAATCTGAAACTTTCAATAACTGGTTAAACACCGTCCGAAAGATGCTGGATGGTGAGATCGAACTTGTTGCCAGGATGCGCTCGCTTTTTCCGACGCCAAAAGGTTTCGAGGCGCAAAAAACAAGCCTGCTACTATGGTAAAATTAACCGACGTTTGAAGCTATCGCCGGTGCGAGAAAATTATGAGATTTGGTGCTTGTCCGCTTTGAGCTCGATGCGGACCTTCGCTGCAGTAGATCTGAACGACTGCTCAGCGGACTTCGCCGCCATTGGCCCGCTTTCACCGAAGGACCGTAGATAGCCCAAACCGGACATTTTCGAAAGTTGGCACACTACTACCGAACTTGATAGATTCGAAAAAAGGTTGCTATTGGGAAATGCGCATGACACGCCGACTTGCCGCCATACTTGCCGCCGATATGGTCGGCTACTCACGGCTTATGGCGGCTAACGAGGCGGGAACACTTGCTCGTCTCAAAGACCTACGCCGGGACATCATCAATCCAGGTATCGAAAGTACCGGAGGTGAGATTATAAAGCTTACCGGTGATGGCCTGTTTGCACTTTTTAGCTCGGTCGTTTCTGCCGTTGAGGCCGCAGCGACGCTCCAGAAGGCGCTGCACGCCGCCGAAGCCGAGAGCCCCACCGAAAGCCGGATCAGCTTCCGAATAGGCTTGCACATTGGAGACGTAATCTTGGACGAGGGCGACATTTATGGCGAGGGTGTTAATCTTGCCGCCAGACTCGAAGGCGTCGCTGACCCAGGCGGTGTCATTCTGTCTGACGACGCATGCCGGCAGGTTCGAGGCAAAATTGAACACGACATCATAGACCTTGGCGAAGTAGCGCTCAAAAACATCTCCAAGCCAGTTCGCGCCTACAAATTGGCGATGGAGGACGAATCTGGTTCCACGCAATACCAATCGCAACCCACTGACAAACCCTCAATCGCTGTCTTGCCCTTCCAGAACATGTCCAATGATCCAGAACAGGAATACTTCTGTGACGGCGTTTCCGAAGACATCATCACAGAGCTCTCGCGCTTTCCCGAGCTTTTCGTCATCGCCCGCAACTCCTCGTTTTCGTTCAGGGGTCGCCCCGTCACCCATATAGATGTCGCTCGTGAACTCGGTGTTCGCTACATGCTAGAGGGCAGCCTCCGTCGAGCCCAAAACCGCGTGCGCATTACTGCCCAACTCATCGACTGCACAAATGGAGCTCATGTTTGGGCTGAGCGCTACGACCGCACGCTAGACGACATCTTCGCGTTACAGGATGAGATTACACGCAGCGTGGTCGGCGCCATCGCCCCCCAGATATCCATTGCCGAAATAGATCGCGCGTCTGTGGCTCGAGATATCGACTTCAACTCCTACGACCTCTCGCTACGTGCAATGGCGATCTTCTATGCAGGAGGCTTCTACTCTCAGGAAAAGTTCGATGAGGTCATATCGGCCTCTGATCGCGCCATTGATCTCGACCCACGCAATGTCCAGGCGCATTGGATCAAAGCGTTTGCCTACTTGATGCGTTATCTATACCAGTTCGATGAGGACCCCACCGAAAACCTGGGCCTAGCTGAGAAAAGCGTTGAACCTCTGTTTCTTGGTGGTCAACTCGACCCTCGCGCCTTATGCGTTCGCGGTGTGGTTCGTCATTTCCGTGGGGATTTTGACGGGGCCAACGCCGACTTCAGTTTGGGCTTCACACTGAACCCGAACTTTGCCCGGAACATCTTCTTCATGGCCTGGCATGAGTCTTTGGTCGGCCGAACCACAGAGGCGCGCGAACATGCCCACCTTGCCCTCCAGCTTTCCCCACGCGACACTGATCTCTGGGTAGGAGACGCCTATCTGGCGCTCGCCCAAGCTGCCTTCGCCGACGCTGATTTTGAAGACGCAATGCATTGGGGTGAGCGCGCGATTCAGATGACGCCGCGTGCGCCGATCCGCCGGGCTCTTATGATCGCCAGTGCCGCCCACCTCGGGCGTGCCGAAGCAGGCCTGCCACATGAGCAGGCGCTAGCGGATTTCGCCCCAGCGTTCCTAGACAGCATTGTCTCCGGCGCTTTGATCCTCTTCCGTCTACACGAACACAACGCGCTTTTGGTCGAAGGCCTGAAGAAAGCTGGTGTTAAGCCGTAGAGTTGTTCCAAATGCCAAAGCTCGCAAACTACCGCAGACAAAACGTGCCAAAGGTAGATCCAATTTTGGCGCACTGTTCTCGAAAGGTTCTAAGCAATCGCTCATTGCTTCAATCGGCAACAACTGTTTCAGCCCAAAGCGGACGTTCTCAAGTTTTCACCCGCCGTCTGTTCTACGGGCAACGCAGCCATTCGCAAAAAATTGTCGTCGATGCGGCGCGAGCATGATCCGAGACCAATAAATTCCAATTTGATTATACATAATGTTGAAGTATCCTCCGACGAAGAAACGACATATAGATTGAAGGTGACGGAGCGGATGGTAAAAGGTCTCAAATCAGCAGTTGCAACTGTACTGACTGCAACGCTGATGACATGCCCCAATTTAGGCGCAGCAGACCAAGTCTCGGAGCAGATAAAAGCGCTGCTACGGTCAAATACGAATGCGAGTAGCACACTTTCTAACAATAAGAGTTTGGACGCAGAAATCCTTGTACCTCGTTTCTATTCAGACAGAGAATTTGCGCCAGCTTGGACAAGTTTTGAATTGGTCGACGAACTATTTCAGGAGTTGGATGGAGCAATTGATCAGGGCTTTACGCCGAGTGACTTCAAGCTAGAAGGGCTTCGAACCGCTTTCAAAGACTCACAGGGTGGCGATGCCTCAAATAAAGCGCTGTTCGATATTTTGGCGACCGACGCAGCAGTAAAACTCGTGCATCATTTGGTTTTTGGAAAAGTCGATCCAAATGCATTGGATAACGATTGGAACTTCTCAAAACCAGTAATTCAACAAGACCCTTCCATTGTATTGAGCCAATTTCTTCAAGGTGAAGGCTTCAGCGCTTTGATTGAACGTATCGATATCGAAAATGCGCAATATACGATGCTCGTTGATGCATTGCGCAAATACAGAGCTATTGCATCAAAGGGAGGCTGGAACAAAGTTCCCGAAGAAACGGTTCTGAAGCCGGAAATGGTGGATTCTGCCGTCGCCGAACTGCGTAAAAGGCTAGCGGCAGAAGGCTACGAGGGAACAAATGAATTTCAAGAAATCAGCCAAAACGGCATAAATCCAGCTTGGGTTTATGACGATTACTTGGTGCAACTTGTAAAAACCTTTCAAAATCGTCACGGCCTGGAGGCAGATGGCGTCGTTGGTGGTAAGACCTTCGCCTCTCTCAACAAACCTGTCGAAGACCGCATAAATAAGTTGCGCCTCAGCCTGGAACGGGGCCGTTGGCTCATGCGGGAAATCGACGAGGAGTTCGTGCTGGTAAATATTGCAGGCGCTCGTACTTACTTGGTCACATCTGGCGGGACGCTTTGGACCACCCGGTCAATCACAGGATCAGCCTACCGCAAAACCCCAGTGTTCCGAGATGAAATTGAATACATGGAATTCAATCCGACTTGGACCGTTCCCGCCTCGATTTTTCGGAAAGACAAGCTTTCGCGGATCCGCAAGGATCCAGCCTATCTGGCGCGCAACAATTACGTAGTTCGTAACAAAGACGGGCAGACAATTCCTGCCAACGCTGTGAACTGGGGAGCAAAGAACCCCGCCGTCACTTTGGTTCAGCAGCCGGGCCCAGACAATGCGTTAGGTTTAGTCAAGTTCATGTTTCCTAATAAATACGCTGTGTACTTGCATGATACCAACGACCGCAGTCTTTTCGACCGAAATGAGCGGAACCTAAGTTCCGGCTGCGTTCGTCTTGAGTATCCGTTCGAATTTGCCAGCCTTTTGATGGAGGGAGAGCCCGACTGGAGCCGGCAAAAGATGCAATCAATTTTGGATAGCGGGAAGACAACGCGAGTTAACCTACCCGAGCCCATGCCGGTCCTTTTGACCTATTGGACTGCTTGGGTCGAAGATGGGGCCGTTCATTTCCGTGAGGATCCATACGAACGAGATGCTCGAATTCTTGCTGCCTTGGACCGATGAACACGACATCCTCAAAGAAATGCGCAATCCCATTTTCAAACTGCAATAGTTGTCGTCACCAAAATGAACCAGCGCAGCTGCGTTCAGGACTCGCAAGCGCTCAACGCGCGGAGCAGCGCCGAGTGGCCGCTCTGGGCGGTCTACTAGACTTTGCAATGCCCGGTTTCTGAGAGAAGCAGACATTGGAGAGAGTTGCGCGGAATGACAGCTCTGCGGACATTTCTGCCATTCGCGAAAAAGCTTTGTGAATTTTCGGCTTGAACGATTGCGTTGAGGCCGGAGAGTAACTCCAGCGACAAGCCTGACTTGTTTTAAATAAATTACTCGCGCAACATCTGCGAATGTCCGGAACCAATTGGGAGGTTGGCATGGCGGAGCTAAGCGAAATTGGTAAGACAGGTATACGGGTCCCTCGCATCGGGTTTGGATCGACGGGGTTGGGAAGTATCCCGGAAATCTATGGGTATGAAGTTGAGGAAGACCGCGCGATTGATACAATTCGGGCAATTCTTTCGCAGCCAAATGCGTTCCTGGACACATCCCGTTGCTACGCCATGGGACGAAGTGAAGAGCGCATAGGAAAAGTCATTCGTGAGCTTGGTGGTTGGCCGGACGGGCGAGTGCTTTCCACCAAAATCGACCGGCACATGGAAACCGGTGCTTTTGATGCTTCTCAGGCACGTAGATCATTCGAGGAAAGTCTTACGGCCCTAAGCGTCGACAGCGTTGATATACTCCACGTCCATGATGTCGAATATGCAAATGACCTATCTGAGGTTAAAGGACGGGGCGGCGCGATTGAAGAGTTGTTCCGTATCAAGGAGGAAGGTCTTGCAAAGGCGGTCGGAATCGCGGCGGGACGTATCGACTTAATGATGCCAATTTTGGAGGGTTGGGATTTTGACGTGGTCCTGACACACAACAGACATACGCTAGTGAACGATAACGCGGCACCTCTGATAGAACTCGCGAAATCACGAGGCGTTTCGATATTGAACGCAGCACCTTATTCCGGAGGTGCACTTGCCCGAGGAAGCGCGATCCATCGCTTTTATGTCTATCGTCCTGCAGGTGATGAAGTACTTGCGCCAATTCGTGCCGTTGAAGAGGTATGCGGGCACTACGATGTCCCAGTCGGGGCGGTCGCGTTGCAACACTCTTTGAAAAATGACGACATCATTTCGACCGTTTGCGGAGTGACATGGCCTCAGCATGTTCAACAGGCAATGGAATGGGCAGAGTGGTCCATCCCTGAAGGCGTTTGGGAGGAACTCGCTGAACTCGAAAAAACTTCGAGCGACCCAGAAGCTTAGAGTCGATTTTCGGATAGGATACTGTTCTGCCAATTGACCGCTTTGGGCTTGATGCAGACATCTGACAATAATCGTCGGATGTCCGAGTTGAGATCGTAAGCGGACATTCATTGATCGGAACTCTCTCAAACACCGTACCGTTCAAAGACTAGTGTCAGACTTTTCTCCTTCGCCCGATCTGACGATATCCATCTCATCTGAGGCATAGGGCTTTAGCAGTTCAAAGGCCTCCGCGGCGCTGCCACTTAACCAGGCCTCATAATCACTAGGACAGAGTATGACTGGCATTCTCTGCGGATGTATCGGACGCACAATGTCATTCGCTGAGGTGGTTATCACAGTATACGCTGGAACCTCTTCTCGCCCTTCTTTGCCTTCGTATCGCGATACTTGCCACATCCCGGCAAACGCAAATGGTGGGCGAGCCCCGGATCCTTTGAGCGCGAACCAGTGGTATGTCGCTGGATTGCGCCCTTGCGCCTCGCAAAACGAGCTTGCAGGTACGAGACAACGGCGCTCTACGAAACTGTTCTTCCACAGCCCGCTCTTCAGGACCTTGTCGTCACGCGCATTGTTCCAGGCATGAGGTTGCAAGATGGCGCCAGTCTTTTTTGATTTCTTGGTCGTTCGAAACCCCCAGGACAGAGACACGAGTTCACGCGCCCCGTCTTGGTCCTTCCTGACAATGGGCGCCATGTGCTTTGGGTAGATTGCTGGAAGCGGTTCCGCGTTTCCGAGCCTGTCTTTTTCTACAGCGACGTCGAATAGCTGGCGCATCGCATCTGCCGGTGTCGTATTCGAATAGAGGTTACACATTAATCTGCCTCACTTACCTTAGCGTCTACGAAAAATAAGTGGCGAACAACAGTTCAGCCCACGATGGCGGAAGCTACGGCTTCGCTAATCCTGAATGCATTTGTACAGTATCCCTAGGACATTTGAGAGAGAGACATAAATGCGGGCACCTGTACGACCTTGCCTGGCGCGTCTATCGAATGCGCAAATGATCGTAATTTGGCATCCATTATGCTATGTAAAATAGACACTTATCACTTGGCGCCTTCACTTTCTGAGAACAGAGGAGTCCACTGTGCCAACACCTCTTTTTAAGCCCGGTCATTCTGGCAATCCCGGCGGGCGACCCAAGCTGGACCCCGAGACAAGAAAGTTGATCCAGTCGAACGGCGAGATCGCTGTGAAACGCATGAACGATCTTTTGTCGATGGATGAGCTCTTCAATCGCATAGATGGGAACGGCGAATTTGTATCGGGAAAACTCTCTGGCAAAGAACAAATCGCTTTGTTGGCCTTAGCTCAGGACCGAGCCTTCGGACGCGCTGATGGCGTAAGCATCACACACACCCACAGCGGAACTGTAGGCATGAGCGTCAATCCAACACAGCGGCTCAAAGACATCAGCGACCGCCTTCCAGAGAGATTGGCTCAACAGAAGGTGATTGAGTCAAGACTGGATGACGACGAATAGTCTCCAACCATCACGTAGCTACTGCCGGGTTTAGAGGTTTGGGTTTGTGCCTACAGGCCATGCGCCCGCGCACGTAAGCCGCCTCGAGTTGACGACCCTATGTCGTATTTGATAGAAAAGCCGCCCTTTTCCAAAAAATTAGGAGGACCTGCAGATGTGGGTAGCATTCTCGACGCCCGAGGGTTCGGGCTTTTTCTCTGCCGTTGCAAAGGATGAGTACGGCAAAACCAGCGGGCCGAACATCGGTTCTCGCGTCTGTCTGCGGTTCCGCCGCGCTCAGGACGCCGAACTTCTGCGCGATTATGGTATGGACGGCGAGGTGATCGAAACACCGAGCGGCGACTATCGTTTCCGGGCGTTCATTCCACGCAACCACCTCGTGACCGTGCTGATGAACTTGGGCGACCGAATGGCCTACCCCAATTTCAAGGACAGCATTCCCGAGGACGATGTGGCGTTCGAGGGCGCATGCCACAAGGCGTGGGGGGTGTTCGGCGACTTACAGGATGGCGGGCCATACGGTGCAGGACAGTGATTGCACCGCTCTGACAATCGCTATATGAGACGCCTCGTGACTTTATCGTCGCCAAAAGCCACAAAACAGTGACGAGTGACACCGAGACGTCATAAAAAATTACTGTTTTCAAAATCTTAAATGGCGATACCCGCAACCGGGCGTTCAGTGGGCGCCAAACCGACGAGGAGAGCCGAACCATGGCCTTGGATTCAAAATCCGTCTCACTCACCTTCCCCGATGGCAATGCACGATCTTATGACGCAGGCATTACGCCCGCGCAGGTGGCAGCCGATATCTCGACCTCGCTGGCCAAAAAGGCTATCTCGGCCACCGTTGACGGCCACCACTGGGACCTGCAATGGCCCATCGAAGCCGACGCGCAGATCGCAATCCACACCATGAAGGATGAAGATCAGGCCAATGAGCTGATCCGCCACGATCTGGCCCATATCATGGCGCGCGCCGTTCAGGAAATCTGGCCTGCCACCAAGGTCACCATCGGCCCAGTCATCGAAAACGGCTGGTATTATGACTTTGACCGGGCCGAACCGTTCACGCCCGAAGATCTCGGCCTGATCGAGAAAAAGATGAAAGAGATCATCAACAAGCGCGACCCCGTGACCACCGAGGTTTGGGACCGTGACCGCGCGATCGAATTCTATAAGGCCAACAACGAACCCTATAAGGTCGAATTGATCGAATCCATCCCGGGCGACGAACCGCTGCGCATGTACTGGCATGGTCACTGGCAGGATCTCTGCCGAGGTCCACACCTGCAGCACACCGGTCAGGTGCCGGGCGACGCCTTCAAGCTGATGTCCATCGCTGGTGCCTATTGGCGTGGTGACAGTGACCGCGCGATGTTGCAACGCATCTATGGCGTGGCCTTCACCGGCAAGGAAAAGCTAAAAGCCCACCTGCACATGTTGGAAGAGGCTGCCAAACGCGACCACCGCAAGCTTGGTCGTGAAATGGACCTGTTCCACATGCAGGAAGAGGCCCCCGGGCAGATCTTCTGGCATCCCAACGGTTGGACCATCTACACGCAATTGCAGGACTACATGCGCCGCCAGCAACGCAAGGGCGGCTATGTCGAGGTCAACACCCCTCAGGTCGTTGACCGCAAACTATGGGAAGCCTCGGGTCACTGGGACAAATATCAGGAAAACATGTTCATCGTCGAAGTGGACGAAGAACATGCGCGGGAAAAGGCGATAAATGCCCTGAAACCGATGAACTGTCCGTGCCACGTGCAGATTTTCAATCAGGGTTTGAAATCCTATCGTGACCTGCCTCTGCGGATGGCAGAATTCGGATCATGCAACCGTTATGAGCCCTCGGGCGCCTTGCACGGTATCATGCGCGTGCGCGGCTTTACGCAGGATGATGGTCACATCTTCTGCACCGAAGATCAGATTGAATCCGAAACTGCCGAGTTCATTCGTTTCTTGTCCGGGATTTATAAAGACCTCGGATTCGAAAACTTCTCGGTCAAATTCTCGGATCGACCGGAAAAACGCTCTGGGTCGGATGAGGTGTGGGACAAGGCCGAAGCTGCTTTGCTCAGCGCAACACGTGCCGCAGGGATCGAACCTGAACTCAACCCCGGAGAAGGGGCGTTTTACGGTCCGAAGCTCGAATTTGTTCTGACCGACGCAATCGGCCGGGATTGGCAATGCGGGACGCATCAGGTGGACTTTGTTCTGCCCGAACGTCTGGACGCCACCTATATCGGAGCGGACGGCGGCAAACATCGCCCTGTGATGCTGCACCGGGCAACATTGGGTTCATTCGAACGCTTCATCGGCATTCTGATCGAAGAACACGCCGGCAAGCTGCCCTTCTGGCTGGCGCCGCGTCAGGTCGTGGTCGCCTCGATCACTTCCGAGGCCGACGCCTATGTTGCCGAAGTTGTTGAAACCCTGCGCGCTGCAGGTGTGCGTGCCGAGGCCGATATTCGCAACGAAAAGATCAACTATAAGGTCCGCGAGCACTCAGTCGGTAAAGTGCCCGTGATTCTGGCCGTTGGTCACCGCGAGGTTGAAGAACGCACTGTCAGCGTCCGGCGTCTGGGTGAAAAACAGACACAGGTTCAACCGCTTGATGTTGTAACAAATGAGCTGTCGCAGGCATCTACCCCCCCGGATCAGCTGTAACATTCAGCGGTATATCTCTGGCAATCCGGCCCTTAAAACGGGGCCGGATTGTAACATTTCACCCTTTCTTCATCAAAAACAATGCATTAGGCTTCAAGAGGGCATGCCGCCCCCTGACGCGCTTGTGAGACACGGGCTCGTGAATTTAACTCTGGCCGACAAGCCACTAGTTTTATCAGTGTCACAAGCAGACATACCCAGTCATCAAGAGGATCACCGAGATGTCGAACACAGCTAAATCCCTGGTTATCGCAACCGCAGTCGCAGCCGCCGTATCGGGTGCTGCAACCACAGCAACCGCACAAGCCAAAGAAAAGTGCTATGGCGTGTCTTTGGCCGGTCAGAACGACTGCGCAGCAGGCCCCGGCACCACATGTGCGGGCACCTCGACCGTTGACTATCAAGGCAACGCATGGACGCTGGTTGACGCTGGTACCTGCGCGGATATCGAACTTCCGGCACAGGCAGACGGCACACCGCGCAAAGGTTCACTGGAAGCCCAGGACCGCGACTTGCCGGCATAAGGTCGACCAAACGGATCAAGGGGGCGGGCCAGTTCGCCCGCCCTTCCCTTTCGTGATCAAGGAACTGACCCATGTTGGATGATGCGCTCCGCTCGAACCGCCTGCCCGCTGCACCGGGCGTGGGGTACAAGCCGCAACACTTCGCTCAGATACTTGACCATGCACAGCCCGTTTCGTGGCTGGAAGTCCATGCCGAAAACTACATGGGCGATGGCGGACGCCCCTTGGCGCAACTGCGCTACCTTTCAGAACACTTTCCGATCTCGGTCCATGGCGTTGGCCTGTCCATCGGTGGCGAAGGCCCATTGGACCCCGAACATCTGGCCCGCCTGAAACATCTGGTCGGCTGGCTGAAGCCGGCCAGTTTTTCCGAACATCTGGCCTGGTCCACCCATGACAGCCACTTTTACAACGACCTCTTGCCGCTTCCCTACACGGACGAGACGCTGACACGGGTCTGCGAGCACATCGATCAGGTGCAGGACACCGTTGGTCAACAGATGCTGCTTGAAAACCCATCCAGCTATCTGGCTTTTGAAGAAAGCACTTGGTCCGAGCCCGATTTCCTGCGCGAGATTGCCCAACGCACTGGTTGCGGCCTGTTGCTGGACGTGAACAACGTCTTTGTCGCTGCCACTAATCTGGACTTCTCGCCGCAAGGTTACATCGACGCCTATCCGCTTGAGAAAGTGGGCGAAATCCATCTGGGCGGCCATGACGAAGACGAAGACGACCACGGCCATCCGCTTTTGATCGACAGTCATGGGCGCGAGGTCGTTGATCCGGTCTGGGCCTTGCTAGACTACGTCCTTGAACAATCCGGTCCCAAGCCGCTGCTGGTCGAATGGGACACCGATGTTCCCGACTGGCCGGTTTTGCGCGAGGAAGCGGTTCGCGCTCAGGCCGCACTGGACAAGGTACCGGCATGAGCGTGTCCCAGTCCGAGTTTCGCGCCGCCATGATGGATGCGTCCGCGCCGGTTCCAGATGGGTTGTTAGACGCTGAGGCGCAACCGGCGGGCCGCAGGTTTAGTGTGTACCGCAACAACGTCGCGGTTTCCCTGACCGAAGCAATGCATCAGGCCTTCCCCGTTATCACCAAGCTGTTGGGCCCGCAGAACATGGACGGATTGGCCGGGATATTCCTGCGCCAACATCCCCCGTCATCTCCGCTCATGATGTTCTATGGCGAGGCATTTCCTGGTTTTCTGGCCGGAATGCAGCAGCTTGCCCATCTTGGATACTTGCCCGACATTGCCCGGTTGGAATTGGCCTTGCGCCGGTCCTACCACGCGGCAGACAGTCAACCTGCACCCGCAGATGCATTGGCAGTTGATCCTGAACAGGTGATGCAGGCGCGATTGCAATTTGCCCCAGCCATGCACGTGATCCGATCGGACTGGCCGATTCATTCGATCTGGCGTTTCAACTCCGAAGCCGACGCGCCAAAACCTCAGGCGCGCGCCGAGGACGTACTGATCACGCGCCCTGAATACGATCCTGAGCCTCATTTGCTGCCGTCAGGCGGGGCCGACTGGATTGGCCATATGCAAAACGGGGACACAATCGGTGCAGCGTTCGAAAAAGCCGCTGCCGAGGCACCCGAGTTTGACCTGGGAACCACTCTGGCACTGCTTTTGCAGGGCGGTGCTGTAACTTCCGTGACTATCGAAAGGCCGAAGACATGACTGCCCTGATCTCACTTCACAACTCTGCTCTTGAGAAGGTGGACAATGCGTCCAACTGGCTGACTCCGACACTTGCGCGGCTGGTCTTCATTGCAGTTCTGTTGGTTTACTACTGGAACTCAGCCATGCTGAAGATCGACGGTTCGATCTTTTCGCCATCCAGCGGAGCCTTCGGCCAGATTTTCCCCAAGGCTGCGGAAGCGGTGCTGTGGGATGTTTCGCAGATGACATTCTTCCAGCGTATCGTCATTTTCTTCGGAACAGTCGCTGAATTTGTTCTGCCTGCCCTGCTGCTGGTTGGGCTTTTCACACGCCTTGCCGCGTTGGGAATGATTGGATTCATATGGGTGCAAACCCTGGTTGACGTCACCGGCCACGGCGTGAAACTGGGCAGCCTGTTCGACGCGGCTCCCTCTATCATGGATCAGCGCACACTGTGGACCTTCCTGATGCTGGTCATTGTGATCAACGGCGCAGGACCGCTTTCGCTGGACCGCCTCCTGCGCCTGAAATGATCTAGAAATGTGCTTTGGGCTGGTCCGGTTTTCCTGCCGCCAGCCCAAGGAAGCCCGCAACGCTGGCGAATGCGATCGGGAACATGGTGAAGACACCAAACCCAAACGCATAGTACATAGCACCGGCTGAAATCAGCAGCAAAACCCCACCAATCAGAGCTCGCGCAGGCGCCATTGCCCCTCCGGCAATCGCCAGCAAGGGCGCGATAATCGAAAGGGCCTGGATCAGTCCAGGGTTATCGACCTGGCTTAAAACCCCATCAATCTCGCCAACATGGTCGACGACAACCACTTTGGCATACCCGAAAAAACCGACGATCATACCGATCAGCCCGGCAATAACGCCCAAAATCATTGCGGCATTGCGCATTGAAAATCCTCACTTCTGATCTTGGGCAAATAAGCACCCATTTAGGAAATGCCAAGCTGGGTGCGGGTTTCAGCGGTCCAGCCCAACAGAAGCTTACCGTCCTTCTCGATCAACGGGCGCTTCATCAACGTCGGGTGTTCTTTTAGCAGCTCCATCGGTGCTTTTTCGCGCTGGCTCTGGTCCAAACCGCGCCAAGTGGTTGACCTGGTATTGAGCAGAGCATTGCCGAACTCGACAAAAGCTTGCGACAGCACAGAGCCCGGAACACCATCCTGCCGGACATCAACAAGCTCTGCATCTGGCAACGATTTCAGAGCCTTACGACACGTGTCGCAAGTCTTTAACCCATAAAGCTTCATCTTTTTGATACTCCCGCTCGTGCTTCGATTTTAGGCAATCACGCCCGTTTTTGGCAGTTATTCTTGATTTTTTACTTCACCGTGCAATGTTGAAAAAGGTGAAACATGTAAATTGGACTGTTCTGCAAACGCGAAACAGTTGGGTTTACGATGACGCCAACCACAGCCCCCACCAATTTGTGGGACAATGCGTAAGTAGAAGGAGACACGGGACATGCCAACCGGCACCGTGAAATGGTTCAATACCACGAAAGGCTATGGGTTTATTGCCCCTGATGAGGGGGGCAAGGATGTGTTTGTTCATATCTCGGCCGTAGAACGGTCCGGCCTCACCGGACTCGCAGACAATCAAAAAGTCTCATACGAGTTGCAGGACGGACGCGACGGCCGCCAAATGGCAGCTGATTTGAAGCCGTTGTAACGCCACCCGCCTCGCGCGGAGTGAAAAATTTCAGGATGACGGCCAATTTCCGGCCGTCACCCGCCCCCCACCGGAATTGTTCCATTACCCTCGCGCGGGCTTTGACCTGTCGTGAGAAAACCAGTTGTCGCCCATGGCAACGATGCAGGACGTGCCGGTCGCATAGGTCACTACCATCGTCCAATCGCCGCGCTGGTTTGACCAAACTTCCATGATTTGTTCAGGTCCACGAACGCCAGTGGCCACGCGCTTGGACGCAAATTGGCCTTTTAATTTCTGGTGCAACCGGGGCGTCGGCTCACAGAGAATTTCAGCGATAGGAGACTGAGACTGCGCTGGCAAAGCTAGGCCAAAGACCAAACAAAAAGCAGTTTTAAAAACATGGGTCATGGAACCAACGTAACGATTCCATGACACAATGTATAGACAAGTGCTATGCGTTAATGCGCATTACTTACGAATGATCGCTTCGAACTCGCGCCATTCACGGGCAGTCATGCCAGAGTTTTCTTGCGTGACCGTCTCGCCAGCCAACATGTTCCGAAGGCTCTCCACCATCTGCGCGGAAAGGTTGACTGCGCCCAACCGGTAATCCTCGAACGCTTTGTAAGCAAACGGCACCCAGTCGGCGACGATCTTGCACATCGCATCCGCATATACGCGGATTTCGTATTGCGCATGAGGGTCCGCACGCAGACGCAGGAAATGGAACAGATTGTGCAAGTCGACCTTCCAATACCACTGTGTGTAGATATTCGCAGGAAGGTTCATCCGGGCCAGTTCACGCGCCAGACCCTGTTGCCCATCCTGGCTGATCATGGCCTCGTAATTGTCGTAGCAGCGGGTGCTGTCAGCTTTCAGGATTTCCAGGACACGGGCGGCTTCTTCGCCTTCCAACGCTGATCCGCGACCCTGATTGTTCACCTCAGACTGTGCTGCCACATGTTCGGGTGCGGGGATATAAAACTCGCGATCCAGAATCGAATAACGCGCTGAGTATTCGTTCACATTGGCCGTACGATGCCGAATCCACTGACGCGCCACGAAAACGGGCAGTTTTACATGCAGTTTGACCTCGCACATTTCGAACGGGGTCGAATGCCAGTGCCGCATCAAATACCGGATCAGTCCTTCGTCGTTCTGAACCGATTTGGTGCCTTTGCCGTAAGAAACACGGGCTGCCTGACAGATCGCTGCGTCATCGCCCATATAGTCGATCACGCGGACAAAGCCGTGGTCCAGAACCTGATGAGCGGTGTACAAATGGTCTTCCATTCCCGCTGAAACGACGCGACGTGTTGGATGCGATTGGGCGCGTTGCGCTTCGATCTCGGCCTGGTGGTCGGCGGACAGCGGCATGAAATCTTCCTTTCTGGCAATGAGTCGCCTTCTACTATATCTCGCTAATCGCAGCATCGGAACCGCGATATATGCCGCAACCTGCGCAATTTTTGATTTCGGTCGCAGGGCGCTCTCGACACATCAAACCAGTGCGCTAAGTTGCTGGCAAAACTAATCGAAAAAGGATGGCCGCAATGGCGCTGACATATCTGCACACTATGGTCCGGGTGAAGGATCTGGAAAAATCCATAGCGTTTTATGAGCTTTTGGGTCTCAAGGAAACGCGTCGGTATGACAGCGAAGCGGGGCGGTTCTCATTGATTTTCATGGCCCCTCCCGGCCAGGAAGACGCTCCGATTGAGCTGACGTACAACTGGGATGGCGATGATGACCTGCCCAGCGACAGCCGTCATTTTGGACACTTGGCTTATGGTGTCGATAACATCTACGAAGTGTGCCAGCATTTGCAGAACAATGGCGTGACCATCAATCGCCCTCCTCGCGATGGGCGCATGGCGTTTGTCCGTTCACCTGACAACATCTCGGTTGAGTTGCTGCAAAATGGCGACGCGCTTGAGCCGGCCGAGCCCTGGGCCAGCATGGAGAGCACTGGCCACTGGTGATCAGGTGGGTCATAACACTGGGGCTGGCCCTTGTGACCAGCCCAATCCAGGCCGAGCAGTGCCGTTTGGCACTGGCCCTGGCGATGGACATTTCAGTTTCGGTAGACGACGCTGAAGACATTTTGCAGCGACAGGGACTGGCTGCGGCACTTCTGGCACCTGAAGTGCAAGAAGCTTTCTTCTCATCTCCTCTACCTGTTGCATTGGCCGTCTATGAATGGAGCGGGCAAAGTACCCAGCACGTTATCCTCGACTGGCACTTGATCGAAAATCACAGAGATCTTGCGGCTGCGGCGACCCGGATAAGTCAGTCGATCCGGTCCAATGAAGGCTTGGCAACGGCCATGGGGCACGCTTTGCGGTTCGGGGCAGAACTATTCCAAAGCGCGCCTCCCTGTCTATTTCACACCATAGATCTGTCAGGAGACGGGTCCAACAATGACGGCTATGGACCCCAAATCGCGTATCAACGGTTCTTTGACCATGACATCGTCGTCAATGGCCTGGTGATAAACGCCGCTGATTTCGAAGGGGAACTTTTTCTCATCCCTTTTTTCGAAAACAACGTCCTGCATGGCCCGGGCGCCTTTCTGGAAGTCGCACAAGGCTTTGAAGACTTCGAACGCGCGATGCGTAAAAAACTGGAGCGGGAACTGAGCGGGCTGCAAATTGGTTCAGTACAGGTCGACGACCAATGACGGCGCGCCTGCTGGTCATTCTGTTTTGCCTGTTTTCAGAGCCCGCCCTTGCACAATGCCGGCATGCCTTGGCTTTGGGTCTGGATGTTTCGGCATCTGTCGATAGCGGTGAATACAGGTTGCAGGTCGAAGGTTTGGCTGCTGCTCTGCGCGATCCCGAAGTAAGCCAACTGATGCTGGCGAACGGTTCAACATCCATGCGGTTGGCGATTTTTGAATGGACGGAACCAGGGCATGAGAGGATGCTACTGAACTGGACCGAAATTCAAACCGCTGCCGATCTGAATGCAATCAGCCAGCGCCTTTTCCAAACCTCGCGAAAGGCGACGGCCCAAGGGACGGCAGTGGGCGCTGCTATGGTGTTTGGGGTGGACCTGCTGAACCAGCAAAGAACATGCTGGCGGCGCACCCTGGATTTATCCGGTGACGGCAAACACAACCTCGGACCTCATCCGCGAGATGTGCGAACAGCCTTGCGCGACAGCGGTGTTACGATCAACGGGCTAGTTATTGGTGCGGATGATCCAAGTTCAGGAGACAGGCGCTATGTGCAAGTTGGAGAACTTTCGGCATATTACAATGCGTGGGTTATATCCGGTCCAAACGCATTCGTTGAAGTCGCCCTGGGGTTTGAGGCCTACGCAGAGGCCATGACCCGCAAACTGATCCGAGAACTAGACAGTCTCGTTCTGTCCGAAGCCCGCCCTCATCAGTAGATATATCTGATTTGATCGGTCCAGTACCGCTCGACGCGGCGTAGCGATGTCGTGATGTCTTCAATCCCTTCCAGTTCCAACACCCCCCTGCCCTGAAGACCTTCGGCTTGGCGCGCAAACAGATCGGAAACGATATCGCGGATTTCCCTGCCACGCGGCGTCAGGCGCACGCGCACGGATCGGCGGTCGATCTCACACCGTTGGTGGTGCATGTATCCCATCTCAACCAGTTTCTTGAGGTTGTAGCTGACATTGCTGCCTTGATAGTAGTCGCGGCTTTTCAATTCACCCGCCGTGACCTCATGATCACCAATGTTGAACAGCAGCAGCGCCTGTACAGCGTTGATTTCCAACACGCCGACGCGCTCAAACTCATCCTTGATGACGTCCAACAGCAACCTGTGCAACCGTTCCACAAGGGCCAGCGCCTCAAGATAGCTGGTCATAAAGCCCTTGGTTCCCGGTCCGGAGACCTGCATTTCCATACTCATCCGACCCTCCGATTCAGTCGTGCTGTTTGGGACACGATGAATGGAAAGTCCGAAAATTCAGTTAAGTTGGAATGTCCCTTACTTCTGAAAAGTTTGCGCGATGTTCGACACAAGATCTGCGAACTTTTGAGGCGGCGGCACCTGCCCTGTCACCCATTGATAAAGATCCTGATCGTTTTCATGAAGCAGCGCGTCAAAGACATCCAACCCAGCGTCGTCCATGTCGGCGAGATTGCGATCTGCATAGGCCGACAGGATAATATCCATTTCCTTGATTCCACGCCGCATCGAGCGCATTTTCATACGTTTGATCCGCACCTCCCGGGGTTCGCTCAATGCTTCTGCTCCAACATCAGGCGCATTTTCTTCTCAAGCCGCGCCGCACGCTCGGCGCAGGCGCGCATTTCCCCGCGAATGGCGCGCAACTCAGCGACTGCGGTAGACAACTCCATGCCGCCTTCACCTTCTTCGACCGGAGCATCCATGCCTTCGCCTTCACCGGTCAGAAGCCACATGATCGACACGTTGACCATCCCGGCCATCATCGACAAGCGGTTCGCCCGAGGCTCGGACAGATCGTTTTCCCAATCGGAAACAGTTGCCTTTTTTACCCCAAGTCGACGCGCCAATTGCACCTGTGTCATGCCCGCAGCTTCGCGCGCCCCTGCCAGGCGATCCCCAAATGTCGCAGAATCCGGACCATACCAGTCGTTTTCATCAGTCACTTGGGTCTCCAATTCAGAGTTTCTATACAACTTGAACGTCTTTCAGGCGCACCCTATGACAGTCGGGTTGAACATACAAACCGAGGCCGACTATGAGTTTCCTTTCTGCGACACTGTCACGCGTCAAACCATCGCCCACCATCGCCATGACGGCAAAAGCAGCCGAATTGAAGGCCGCCGGGCGAGACGTTATCGGCCTCAGCGCGGGTGAGCCAGATTTCGACACGCCACAGAACATAAAAGACGCAGCCGTTGCGGCCATCGCAGCAGGAAAGACCAAGTACACCGCACCCGACGGTATCCCCGAGCTGAAACAGGCAGCTTGCGCCAAGATGAAGCGTGATCATGGGCTGGACTATGCGCCTGCGCAAATCTCGGTAGGCACCGGTGGCAAGCAGACGCTGTACAACGCTCTGATGGCCACGATGAATGAGGGTGATGAGGTCGTAATCCCCGCCCCTTACTGGGTCAGCTATCCAGATATGGTCTTGCTGGCGGGTGGTACGCCGGTGATTGCGGAAACGTCGCTGCAAACCAATTTCAAACTGACTGCCGATCAGCTTGAAGCAGCGATCACGCCAAAAACCAAATGGTTTATCTTTAACTCTCCATCGAACCCCACCGGTGCGGGCTATAGCCGTGAAGAGCTGAAAGAGCTGACAGATGTTTTGATGCGCCATCCCCATGTCTGGATCATGTCGGACGATATGTATGAGCACCTTGCTTATGACGGGTTTGAATTCTGCACCCCCGCCGAAGTGGAGCCCCGCCTGTATGACCGGACGCTCACCTGCAACGGGGTTTCCAAAGCGTATGCGATGACGGGTTGGCGCATCGGCTATGCCGCAGGTCCGGTCGAGATCATCGCGGCGATGCGCAAAATCCAGTCTCAATCCACGTCGAACCCCTGTACGGTCAGCCAATGGGCAGCGGTTGAGGCGTTGAACGGCACGCAGGAATTTCTGGCCCCAAATAACGAGATGTTTAAACGCCGCCGCGATCTTGTCGTGCGGATGCTGAACGAGATCGACGGCATCACCTGCCCGACGCCGGAGGGTGCGTTTTATGTTTATCCCTCAATCGCCGGGCTGATTGGTAAAACAACTCCTGCCGGAACGGTCATCGACACGGACGAAGCTTTTGCTACTGCCCTGTTGGAAGAGGCAGATGTTGCCATTGTCTTCGGCGCTGCCTTTGGTCTTTCGCCAAATTTCCGGGTCAGCTACGCTACGTCCGATGCGGCGCTGACCGAGGCTTGCAGCCGCATTCAGCGTTTCTGTGCTTCCTTGAGGTGACCATGTCTGCCGATCTTCCCGAATATTACTTTCGCATCCGTGAAAACGGGGCTGCAGTGTTTCGGGTCGATACGGAAAATCGCCAACGTCGAATTGAGATGGACCAGATTGCGGTCATCAATATCCGAAATGGCGACGTCAAACCGCAAGGACAGCGAACACTTTCAGACCAGGATCACGCTGAAATCGACCGGTGGATGCAAGAGCGCCGGGCCTTGTTGGCCCAGCGCGATATCGACGACATACACCGCGCCGTGGACTACCTGAACCTGACCACACAATGGGCTCAGTCCAAGGCAACTGACGCGCAATTGGAAGACGTGACTGACAGGTTGCTTATGGCAATGCATGACCTGCGCACCGTCCTGGTTCGTAAAAAGGCAGACCGGCTGAGCAAGGATTAAGCAGGCTCAGCCGCTGCGGGCATTTGACGAACCGAGTGCATCCAGAACCGGGCCATCAACAATACGGCTGCGAAGGCCAGACCGAGCACCAGCCCAAGCCAGACACCGATGCCGTCCATCTGACGGACAAAACCAAAATAGTACGACGCCGGGATTCCAACGACCCAATAGCTGAGCGCTGCCATGACCATGGGAATCTTGGCATCCTGCAACCCGCGCAGCAGGCCCAGCGCAATGACCTGCGCCCCATCGACCAGTTGAAACAAAGCTGCCATCGCCAACAACCCGGTTCCAATGGCCAGGATTTGTCCACGCTGGGGATCATCCGCCTCCATGAACAGGGAAATCAATGGTTCAGCACAGGTCAGAAACAGGATGACTGTGAAAACAGACATAACCAGCGACATGCCCGTCACCGCAATTGCGCCTTTCTCCAGATGCGCCCGATCCCGACGTCCAAGCGCATTTCCGGCCCGGATGGTGGCCGCATTTGACAACCCCAGATGCACCATGAAAGTGGCCGACGCGAGGTTCAGCGCGATTCCATGCGCCGCCAGCGGAACCTGCCCCAACCAACCCATCATCACAGCCGATGTTGCAAACAGCGACACCTCGGCCAACGTGGTCAGGCCAATCGGGACCCCAAGCTTCCATACACTGGCGAACATCTCCCAATCCGGTCGCCAGAAACGCTGAAAAAGGCTGTGTTCCGGCAGTGTTCGAACAACGTAGATGACAACAGCGATTAGCGAAACGACCTGCGTCGCGATTGAGGCGATTGCTGCACCCATCACACCCAATTCCGGTGCGCCCCAATTGCCGAAGATCAGCGCATAGTTGGTCACCGCGTTCACAAATGCCGCCACGACTGTGATCCACAACACAATTTGCGTGCGCTCCAAGGCCGCAAGGTAGGATTTGAGCACCATCACGATAAGGGCCGGAAACAACCCCCAACCAGCTACGCGCAAATACTCGGATGCTGTTTCAGCAACCTGCGGCTCCTGCTTCATGGCGATCAGGATTGGATATGACCACCACAGCAACGGCATGACCACTACCGCGTACAGCAACGACAGCCAAAGCCCCATGCGGGTCGAGCGTCGAATACTGGTTTCGTCCCCTTCCGCCGCAGCAGTGGCAACCATTGGCATGACCGCCCAGCCGAACCCGGCCCCAAACAAAAACAGCACAAAGTAATAGCTGCTGGCCAACGTGACCGCAGCCAGAGCCTCGACGCCGTACCAACCCAGCATGATGGCATCGGTCAAACCGATGGCAAACTGCGCCAGATGGCCACCGACCAGCGGTAAGCCAAGCACGGCAATCGCCCGAAAATGGGCGGGGTATGTCATCACTTTTGTCATTGCACCAGCCATATGCGCGGGCTTGGTGCGGGACAAGAGCGGATCAATAAAATTTCACTATGAGACTATAGCGCCCGCCTCACGATTAAAAACGGGCGCGTTGAGGATTAGCGGGCATCCGGATGCAATGTTGCGCCCAGAATATGCTCGGACCGGTGGATGACGTGGTGGGCTTGTCCAACGATCAATGGATCAGGCTCCCCCACTACGTTCAAGTTCTTGCCTGGGTAATCCAGCGTCGACAGGAAATGACGCATACAATTCAGGCGCGCGCGTTTCTTGTTATTCGACTTGATGATCGTCCATGGCGCGTCTGCGGTGTCTGTATAAAAGAACATCGCCTCTTTCGCCTCGGTATAGTCGTCCCATTTGCTGAGGCTGGCCTTGTCGATCGGCGACAACTTCCACTGCTTCAGAGGATCGGTCTCGCGGCTTTTGAAACGGCGCTGCTGCTCTTCCTGCGTGACCGAGAACCAGTACTTGTACAGCTGAATACCCGAGCGCACCAGCATCCGTTCCAGTTCCGGCGTCTGGCGCATGAATTCCAGATACTCGTTAGGCGAGCAGAATCCCATCACCCGCTCAACACCCGCGCGGTTGTACCAAGACCGGTCATAGAACACAATTTCCCCAACCGTCGGCAGTTCCTGAAGGTAGCGCTGATAGTACCACTGCCCCTTTTCTTCCCAGGTCGGTTTGTTCAAAGCGACCACACGCGCCTGACGCGGATTCAGGTGTTCCATAAACCGTTTGATCGTACCGCCCTTGCCAGCGGCATCGCGGCCTTCGAACAACAAAACAAAACGCTGCCCCGTGTCCTGCGCCCATAGCTGAACCTTCAAAAGCTCCGCCTGCAGCTTTGCCTTCTGCGCCTCATAGGTCGACCGCGCCATCTTGCGGCCATAGGGGTATTTTCCGCTTTCGAACGCCTGCCGGATCTTTTCGGGGCTGGGTTCTGCCGCGTTTGCCGCCTCGACCTCTACGGCTTTGATCTGAGGGGATTTTGCTTCGACCGGAGCAATGGCTTCCATACAACTTATCCTTTTTCTGCTGTCCTGAATGAGGGCTAGCAGAAACGCCGAATATCCGCTTTGATTGGTGTCAAATTGATGCCTCAAAAACCCATAAATTCCTCAGCGGATCAGAGGTTCCGATGCACACATCTTTTGCCAACCTCAATGGCCAGCCATTTTACGTCCGAACTTGGGGCAAACCGGAAGCGCCACCGCTTTTGATGCTGCATGGTTTCCCGGAATTCGGCGGCGCGTGGGCGGATCTCGCCCCTTATCTGGCGGATCGCTTCTACTGCATTGCACCGGACCAACGTGGATATGGCCAAAGCTGGTGCCCTGAAGGGGTGCAGAGCTATGCCCTATCTCAACTGGTGTCCGACATGGCCGCTTTGATTCAGAGCCACGGTGCACCGTTTACCATACTAGGTCATGACTGGGGCGCGTCGGTGGCCTATGGCCTTGCAATGTATCGGCCAGATCTCGTGAGGCAACTTATCATAGCCAACGGCGTGCATCCGGTTCCGTTTCAACGCGCCATGGCCGCAGGCGGTGCGCAATCAGAGGCCTCGCAATACATCAACCAACTGCGGGCGCCCGATGCAGCGCAAAAATTGTCCGAAAACAACTTTGCATTGCTTGAAAGGTTCTTTCGCCACGGCATGGGACTGGATTGGCTGATCGAAAGCCGGATGGCCGAATACCGAGTCGAATGGGCGCGACCAGACCGGCTAGAGGCGATGCTGAACTGGTATCGCGCCTCTCCACTGGTTGTCGCTCAGCCGGGGCTTCCCGCAACAGACCTGCCGGATCTACCCTTTGATCGACTGCACGTCCGATGTCCGCATTTGTTGCTTTGGGGACCGGATGACAAAGCCCTTTTACCCGAGGCAACCGAAGGTTTGGAAACCTTCGCGCCCGACCTGACCCGTGTCACGTTTCCTGGCACTGACCACTGGCTACATCACCAAAAACCGCAGGACGTTGCACAGGCCATTCTGGATTGGGTCCAAACGGCCTGACCTTTCTAGTGTCTTAACGATGCCCCCAATCGTCGGGGTTGTCAGAATTGTTCGGCGACAAACCCAATTCGTCGCCATCGGTTGAACATCCCAACCCCAGAACTGTCCGGTTTGCATAAGAGAAGTACGAACAGACCTGATTGACCTCAAGGATCTCTCCGTCGTCCCATCCGGCCTCGCGCAGGGCGATCACATCCGCCTCGACCATATCCCCCGGCGTTTCGGTCAGTTTACGGGCATAGATCATGGCAGCCAGCTGCGCTGCATCCAGCGGAGCAGCAGCCGGATCGCGCGCCTCAATCGCCGCCCGGATCGCTTCGCCTTTCGCTTCATCGCCAAGTAACCGCTGTAAGCCGGCAAAATGATGTTCCACGCAGTAACCGCAACGGTTCAGAGAGCTCACCCACACGCCCAGGACCTCAAGAAACCATTTCGGGATCTTGTTGCCCGAGTGATGCAGCACTGCTTTGTAGATCGCCATATGGCCTTCCATCGAATGCGGCCGCAGGCTGTGCGCCATCATGATGTTGTCCACATTGTTGTCTGGGCCTGTCACACGGTCGTAGAGTTTGCGCAGCCTGCCCGTGGCCTCAGCGAAGGGGATGGTTTTGATCCAGCTCATTTGGGGTCCTGTTGAAGTGTTTGTTTGATGGCCAGAGACTATGAGCGCTTTGAGCTGGTGGCGAGACGAATTCGGCAAATCACGACGATGAGCCCAATCTGGACATAGATGAGCGTTCATGCGCAGTGTCATTCATGCCTCTGACGCAAGACTTGAAGCTAATTTTGGAAACTGTCCTGCCAACCGATCCCAGCTTTCTGCGGGTCAATGAGGCTGTAATAGACAGCTGCATCAATGACTGCCGGCGATGCGCTTTGGCGGGCTCCATTGACGCTTTTTTGTTGTCCGCGATGCGCCTGTTGGCACTTCCAAACAATGGTCACACACGGCTGATCCCCAATGATGCGATCTCGGTGCTACCACTGAGGTTCGTTTGTGTCGGGCGTTCCGTTCAAGTCAGTGGGACGGCACCAGGAGTAACTGCACCGCGAGGAGAGTTGATAGCAGTCAACGGTGCGGCTTTGAGCCAAATCGAAGCCGCGGCAGAGAAATTTCTGGCGGGGACGTCCCAAAGAAAACAGGTCGTCGGACCGCTTCTTCTGGCTTGGCCATACGCATTGGACCGTTTGGGTTTTTCTGCAAAAGACGCGACGACCGAGTATCGTGTGCAGGACAAAAATGGGCAGATAACCAATCTGAAAATGGCGAACAGAAATACTGTTCCTGCCTCGTCGCTCTACCCCAGAAACGAGCACGGCAAAACTGATCCCGCCTGGGAACCCGAAACCTTCGTAGCGATAAAGGACTGGCAAGGGCTTGGGCTTTCGATTCAGTTGCCAAGTTTCTTTGATCCTAGTGAAACTGCACTTCCTAAAGCCATCTCAGGTGCAGCGGACCGCGTGAGAGCCTGCTCAAACAAAACGCTCTTAATTGACGTTCGCGGAAACACCGGCGGCAATTTTCTTATGGCGATGCCCTTGATCGAGGCGATTTCGCAAAGCGAAATTGAGCAGGTTGTGGTGCTTGTCGATAAATTCACGTTCTCCGCAGCGATCGTGTTTGTAGCCATCCTGAAACATCGTTTGGGACATCGACTCAAACTCATCGGGGAAGAAATGGGCGACGGTTTGACGTTCTTTGCCGAAGGCGGCTTGCTCGATTTACCAACGAGTGGAGCCGTCGTGCGGTATTCGTCAGCCTTTCACGACTGGGAAGGTGGAACGTCTGGCGAAACCACACCGCCCGAAATAGCCCGGCAAATCGTACCCGCAAGAGCACTGAATTTGGACCGGGAATGGGTCGAGGGACCTATTGGTGAGGATGCACAAGGCGCGTTCTATCAACGCGTTCTCAAAAGTATGAGCGATTAGACGAACGGCCGTCAAATCCTGCAGCGCTGTCAAAAGCAAAGCCAGGCGTCGCAAGCACAGCAATGAGTCCGTTTGGTGCCCAGCGCAACCCAATGCTTCCACAACACCTCGCGCCCCTCTTCCCCCGGACCACATCACCTGCCATAATGGGAGAAACTCAAAAACAAGAGCAGCCCATATGCCCGACGATCTGTTGACGCCCGAAGCGACCAATACCTATGACGCCTCCTCGATCGAGGTGCTTGAAGGGCTGGAACCGGTCCGCAAACGCCCCGGCATGTATATCGGCGGCACCGATGAGCGCGCGCTGCATCATATGGTGGCTGAAATCCTCGACAATTCGATGGACGAGGCTGTGGCGGGCCATGCCAACCGGATCGAGGTCGAACTGCACGCGGATTACGCGCTGACCGTGCGCGACAACGGGCGCGGCATTCCGATCGATCCGCACCCCAAGTTCCCTGACAAATCCGCGCTTGAGGTCATCCTGTGCACCCTGCACGCGGGTGGTAAGTTCTCGGGCAAGGCGTATCAGACCTCGGGCGGCCTGCACGGTGTGGGTGCCTCGGTGGTGAACGCGCTGTCGGATTCAATGGTCGTGCAGGTGGCGCGCGACAAGACGCTGTTCGAACAGCGGTTCTCGCGCGGTGTGCCGCTGGGCCCCGTGGAAAAGGTCGGCGCGGCCCCCAACCGGCGCGGCACCATGGTGACCTTCCACGCCGATCCTGACATTTTCGGCCACCACAAGTTCAAACCCGCACGCCTGTTCAAATCCATCCGCTCCAAGGCCTACCTGTTCTCGGGCGTCGAAATCCGCTGGAAATCCGCCATCGACGACGGTGAAACACCGACCGAGGCGACCTTTCACTTCCCCGGCGGCCTTTCGGATTATCTGAAAGAGACGATGAACGGCTCGTCCACCTATGCCGAGCAGCCCTTTGCAGGTACCGTGGATTTCAACGAAAAATTCGGCACGCCCGGCAAGGTCGAGTGGGCGATCAACTGGACGCCCTCGCGCGACGGGTTCATCCAGTCCTACTGTAACACCGTCCCCACGCCCGAAGGCGGCACCCATGTGGCGGGGTTCTGGGCCGCGATCCTAAAGGGGATCAAGGCTTACGGAGAACTGATCAACAACAAGAAGGCCGGTCAGATCACTCGCGATGACTTGATCACCGGCGGCTGCGCGCTGGTATCTTGCTTTATCCGCGAACCGGAATTCGTAGGCCAGACCAAAGACCGTCTGGCCACGGTCGAGGCCCAGCGGCTGGTCGAAAACTCGGTCCGAGACCATTTCGACAACTGGTTGGCCGCCGACACGAAATCCGCCGGCGCGATCCTGGATTTCCTCATCCTGCGAGCTGAGGAACGCCTGCGCCGACGGGCCGAGAAGGAAACACAACGCAAGTCCGCCACTAAGAAACTTCGTCTTCCCGGCAAGTTGGTGGACTGTAGTAGTTCAACACGGGACGGCACGGAATTATTCATCGTCGAGGGCGATTCTGCGGGCGGTTCGGCAAAAATGGGTCGGGACCGAAAAACGCAGGCCCTACTGCCCCTGCGCGGTAAGATTCTGAACGTGCTGGGCGCGGCCAGTTCGAAACTGGGCACCAACGCCGAGATCAACGATCTGACCCAAGCGCTGGGTGTGGGTCTTGGCACCAAATTCAACGTCGACGACCTGCGCTATGACAAGGTCATCATCATGACCGACGCGGATGTGGACGGGGCGCATATCGCCTCGCTGCTGATGACGTTCTTCTTTACCCAGATGCGCCCGATGATCGACGCGGGCCACCTGTACCTCGCCTGCCCGCCTCTGTACCGCCTGACCCAAGGCGCCAAACGCGTTTATTGTCTGGATGAGGCCGAGCGCGACGAGTGGCTTGAGAAAGGTCTCGGCGGCAAGGGCAAGATCGACGTATCGCGTTTCAAAGGTCTGGGCGAGATGGATGCCAAGGACCTGAAAGAGACCACGATGGACCCCAAATCCCGCAAACTGATCCGGGTCACCATCGACGAGGACGAACCCGGCGAGACCGGCGATCTGGTCGAGCGCCTGATGGGTAAGAAGCCCGAACTGCGGTTCCAATATATTCAGGAGAACGCGCGGTTTGTGGAGGAGTTGGATGTTTAGAGGCCTAAGATGAAAATCCTGATTAGTTGCATGGCATGCCAAGCAGCAACAGGAATACCATGTGGGCACAGGGAGTTGGCCTCTGTTACAGCGCCCGGGTTTTATGAAACGACCTGCCCATCCAGTTCTGAAAAAACCTTTCTCATCTTGCAAGGTGAAAAGTTCGAAGTCTTTTTTGAGAAATCGCTTTTAGCTTTGCACAACGAAGCTTACTCGGAAGCGGTAATTTTATCGGTTACAGCAATCGAGCTATTCTTGAACTTTGCTACCAAGGTTATGGCCGCAACGAAAGAAACAACGTTCGAAAGCTTAGAACGGATAGACAAATCAACCAATACAGCCGAACGGAACATTGGTGCCTATCTTCTCGCGTCCGAATTATGGGCTACTCAAAACGCTAGCCATTTGCCGATTGACTTGAAGTTTATAGATAAAGTTAGGAAGACTCGTAACAAATGCGCACACGATGGGTACTTGCCACCACCTGAAAAAGCTCAAAAACACGTCGAAAGTCTAGCAAAGGCTTGCTTGGAGAGCATTTGCATTTTGCGCGAGAAAGCAAGCGGAGCGTTTGATCAAGTATTCTCGCAGAACAACTTACGGCTTGCTAACGACGCGCGCGAGCGGCAAAAACAACTTGGAATTGAAAGCACAAATCCCGCTACAGTTTGCCCACCTTTTAGAGTTGGTTTACTCAATGCTGAGGCAGTATTTGACATTTTCAAAGAAGTTGAGATTGCGTACGAAAACCAACTTTTGTTTACCCGAATTGCATCAAATTAAAACTGGTATTTCGAAACTTGGAAAATGCACTGAACACGCCCAAGTTAAATGTTTGCTAGACAGAAGACACACCAACACCACACGCGCCCTCAAAAAACCAAAATCTACTGCAATTCAAACATCTTCGGTTTACTAATCAAACCAAGACCCGGCTTCCCTGTGACAAGCTGGCTTGGATTTAACGATTAAGGATTTGCAATGGCCCGCCTTTATGACAGTCGAAAACGTGTTCTCGTAACCGGTGGGGCCGGGTTTCTGGGCTCGCATCTGTGCGACCGGCTTCTGGATCAGGGGCATGAGGTTTTGTGCGTCGACAACCTGTTCACCGGCACCAAGCGCAACATTGACCATCTGCACAACAACCCGCGGTTCGAGTTCATGCGCCACGATGTGACCTTCCCGCTGTTTGTGGAAGTGGACGAGATCTATAACCTCGCCTGCCCGGCCTCGCCCGTGCATTACCAGCACGACCCGGTGCAGACGACCAAGACCAGCGTGCATGGCGCGATCAACATGCTGGGGCTGGCGAAACGTCTGAAATGCAAGATCTTTCAGGCCTCAACTTCTGAGGTTTATGGCGACCCGACCATCCATCCGCAGACCGAAGACTATTGGGGCAACGTCAACCCGGTTGGTCCACGCTCGTGCTATGACGAGGGCAAACGCTGCGCCGAGACGTTGTTCTTCGACTATCACCGTCAGATGGGGTTAGAGATCAAGGTGGCCCGCATCTTCAACACCTATGGCCCCAGAATGCACCCCGCCGATGGGCGCGTCGTGTCGAACTTCATCATGCAGGCCCTGACGGGTGAGCCGATCACGATCTTTGGCGACGGTACACAAACCCGGTCTTTCTGTTATGTGGATGATCTGATCGAAGGGTTCATCCGGTTGATGGAGACCGACAAAGACGTCACCGGCCCGGTCAATCTGGGCAATCCCAATGAATTCTCGATGAACGAGCTGGCCAGTGAGGTTCAGGCGCTTGTGGGCACCGACACACCGATCAGTTTCAAGGACCTTCCGCAGGATGACCCCAAGCAACGCCAGCCCGACATCACTCTGGCCCGGACCTTGCTGAACTGGGAACCCAAGGTGCAGTTGAAAGAAGGGTTGGAAGCGACAATCAGCTATTTCCGAGAGCTGCAGTCCGAAGCCGCGTCACAGTAACTCGAACTTACGCTTGCCGAATAAAACCGGGTTGCCAAGGTCCGCACATGGGCTTTGGCCCGACGGCAAAAAGTGCCGCTGGCAATTTGTCTTTTCCTAAGCCTTTGATCCCGTTAAACTTACCTTATCATAACGACACTGACTTGAGGTCCGGGCGTCCGGTATATCTAAGCCGACAAAGATTTGCAGGACGGGAGGATGATATGAAAACACTGACCTTTGGACTGGCTTTTGCAGTCTTGGCCTCGCAAGCTGTGGCGCAGCAGACGTTGAGTCTGGCTTCACCGATCCCCGACGGGGCCGAGACCCGGTTTTGCTATTACGAAGGCTTAGCCTATTCCGAAGACGCCTTTGTTCTTATGGTCGGCGACAACACCGTGACCTCTACGGTCAGCACAGTTCAGGAACGCTTGCTGCGTTGTCACCGTGAAAGCGACGGGACCCTGAAATGGAGACCGCAGAGCACGTTCTCGACCAACAACTAAGCGCTGCGCTCCTGATCAGACAGCAAGACCGATCAGTGCGACTCCCATGGCCATAAGTACGGCAGCGCCCAGCCGTCGTATCCAATTGCCTTCCTTGAGGAAGATGAACCCGATCAGCGCAGCAAAGATGACCGAGGTTTCCCGCAGCGCCGAGACCGCGCCGAGCGGCGCAAAGTTCTTGGCATACAGCACCAGCCCATAGGCGGTCATCGAAACCAGCCCGCCCAGAATACCTGTTATCCAGACCTTGGTCGGCAGGTATCTCAAGGTTGCGCGCTTCTTAATCCCGACAAAGCCTGCAATGAAAAGATGCAGGAAAGCCCCCCAGGCCCAATAGCTGAGCGTATTGCCTGACAGCCGAACGCCGATCCCATCCACAACCGAGTAGATCGAAATACAGAACCCGGTGCCCAGCGCAAAGCCCAACGCGCTGCGACCCACGCCCGAGCGCAGCGCCTTCCAACTGCTTAGCTGAATGCCAAATGCAATCAGGGCAATGCCAACCCATGCCTGCAATGGCAGCACCTCGCCCACCAGAACCATCGCCCACAGTGAAACCAGCGCCGGAACGATGCCCCGCGCAATTGGGTAGACCACACTCAGATCGCCATGCTGATAGGCTTTGCCAAGCATGAAGTAATACCCGAAATGCACAACGGTTGAGAGCAAGATGTAGATAAAGCTTTCAGCACTGGGCAATGGCAGGACCATCACCATCACGGCTGCCGGCAACACGTGGCCCAAAGCAACAAGGCCCAACATCGTCGTGCGATCCGCCGCTGTCTTGACGATGGCGTTCCAGACCGCATGCAGCAGTGCCGCAGACAGAATGATAAGGATGACAAACAGGGTCATGCCCGGACCTTTCCCGCAGATACTATGCGCAAAAAGGGTCTCTGGCCCTATTCACTTGGCGCGATCTCGGCCAAAACGCCGATTTTTGTCAACCCGGTTTCACATGGGCTGTTGACCAAGCCAGCTTTCGATTTGCTCAGCAGGCCCCTGCCAGCCCGGCTCCAAAAACAGAAAATGTGCGTGGTCCGGAATCAGCAAAAAGGTTCCGCGTTTCCCGTACCGCTCTGCCAATGCGCGGCAGGTGTCGGGGTTTACCGCCCGGTCTTCTGCACCGGAAACGACTAGAACCGGGCAGTCGACCTTTTCGAAATCGACCTTTATCGCGTGATCGTCATCAAACATCCAAAAGAACATTTCGAACATCACGCGCCCGCTTTCAGCCCCCAATTGATCGAACACGGCGTGTTGCTGGGCCACGTCCATTTTATTTAGGGCAAAGGGCGCCATCAGGTCGAACTCAACCCGCATGGGCTGTTTCCAGAAGGCCCCGCCTTCCATCAACGCCCGCGGCACGGCGCGTTCGTCGTCGGTTTCAGGCAACGTGCCCCAGGGCGCATTAGGGTTAATCAAAACAATAGCGCTGGCCAAACCGCGTGAGGCCACCTGCTGCGCAACAACACCCGCGATGGCGTGACCCAGCAGAACCGGCTTGCTGTCCAGACCCTGTACAAATTCCGTTATGTCATTGGTATAATCCAACACGCTGGTTTCAGTCAGCCCGGGGTCAGGGTCTGCTTTCGGATCACCGCCATGATGGCGCAAGGCGGGGGTGTGTACAGTCCATCCGCGATCCCGAAAGAAGGTCGCGTAATCTTGCATACACCAGGGTCCGGCAAATGCCCCATGAATCAGAACAATTTCTTTTGTCATCGAAATCTCCCGTGGCTCTTCGGTCAGTATGAGCATCCGGTAAGATGTTACAACTGCCCGTGATCCCTGTTGCAGGACGCAGGTCAGGTCCTAAGATCGAATTCATGAGTTTTGTGACCGACAACCAACTGCCTTTGCTGATTCTGTTTTTTGTAGTGGGATCGATCGGAACGGCATTTCTGTTCCGCAAACCGGCGGGGCATCGGGCTTGGAAGCTGGCCGACCTGGTTTGGGTCGTTCTGGGCGGCATTGGGGCGCTGGTCGCTGTTCTGGCCGGGCTGTACACCTCGGACAGCTCTCGGTTGGATCGTCAGATCGACGTGGCCTATGCGGCCACTCTGGCTTTTGATCGCGACGCGGCACGGTTTCGCCTGCGCTTTTGTGATCCTGCCTTTGATCCGGACACGGCCGTTTTGTGCGACAAGGTCGAGTTCCTGTCGGCTTCAACGGCCAGCAATTCAGAATTGCCGTTGTTCATTGCCGTCACCAATGAGGTCGCCCCATTACAAGGCCTGCATTTCCTGTTCGGACGTCAAGCCAAGGATGACATGGATGAAATGCGCAGCGCTGCCGCGCAGGCTGACGCCTTCGATATCGACCAGTTTCTGGTCTTCACCTCGCTGGACGACGAAACGCAGACCGCTATCGACAACATGCGCCGGAAAGTACCAGCCATTGCCGGGGACTACCTGATCCTGGCCCAAAGCTATGATGATCTGATCGATCAGGTCGGCAAATTGAAAGACGAATGGGAATATTTGCAGGCCAATGCTCATATACTGGTTCTGCAAATCGTGGCCCTTTGCCTTGTCAGCTTTGCGGCCCCGTTTCGGTTGGGGAAATCGCTGGTCGAGCTGCGTACGACACTTATCGCCGATACGCCTGCGCCAACACCTGCGGATCCGTCCCCAGAAAATAACGCAGCAGAGTCCACAGATTCCGACTACCCCGCCGAATCCAGCCCGCCTGCTCATACCGCTCCGCGCTCGTAAAGGCCCGCGCATCCAGAAGTGTGATCCGGGGTAAACTACGTACCAGCGCCACGTCCTCCATCAAAGGTTGGTCGGGATAGCCGCCTGCAGCGTGATAGATTTCGCGTGGCACCAAAAGCCCCTGATCCCCATACGGCAGCCTGAAAACCCGGCTGCGCAGATTGGCCCAGCCCGAGACCCATCCCGGCGCAATACCCCGCGCTCGGAAAGCCAACCGGAAAGCCGCAGGTCCTGTGCTGGATAGATGGGCGCTCACCGCCTCGCTCCAGCCGCTTTCCAATACGGTGTCAGCATGCAGGATCAGCAGCCAATCCCCACCAGCCTCTGCGCAACCCCGTCGCAACTGCCCGCCGCGCGAAGGCGTACCTGTCACAATCCGGGCTCCGGCCTCTTCCGCGATTTCCAGTGTTAGGTCGGCAGACCCGCCATCGCTTATGATTAGGTCCCGGATTAGCCCGGCGTGCAGCCCTTCCATCAATGCCCCAAGGCATTCGGGCAAGGCATCGGCAGCGTTCAGGGTCGGAATAACAACAGAGATCGGGGCTGGCACGTCTGATACCCTCTGGTCTTGGCGGCGGATCTTCCTATATCACGAGGCCAAGGGAAATGACGAGGACCAAGCCATGCCCACCCGCCGCATCCTGCGCCT
Organism: Ruegeria sp. HKCCA5763; assembly: GCF_013034545.1. Classification (NCBI taxonomy): domain Bacteria; kingdom Pseudomonadati; phylum Pseudomonadota; class Alphaproteobacteria; order Rhodobacterales; family Roseobacteraceae; genus Ruegeria; species Ruegeria sp. HKCCA5763. The sequence continues at coordinate 8,943 of NZ_WQGF01000001.1, read as the reverse complement.
GACCGGCTCGGACACCGAAAGCTTTTTGCAGGACCTGATCACCAATGACATTCAGGGTTTAAATGACGGGCTTGTTTATGCCGCGCTGTTGACGCCGCAAGGCAAGTATCTGGCAGACTTCTTCCTCAAGCGCGATGGCGATGGCGTTCTGCTGGATGTGGCCGAGCACCTTGCCGATGATCTGATCAAACGTCTGAGCATGTACAAGCTGCGTGCAGATGTGGCGATCGAAAGCACCGACCTGAACCTGCACCGCGGGTCAGGTTGCGCGCCAGAGAACGCGTTGCCCGACCCGCGGCACCCTGCCTTGGGCTGGCGTATGTATTCTGCGGCACCCGAACAGGATGATGGCACCGATTTCGATGCCCTGCGCGTTCAGCACTGCATTCCCGAAGCGGGTACTGAGCTGACCCAGGACAGCTATATCCTCGAATCTGGGTTCGAAGCGCTGAACGGCGTGGATTTCAAAAAGGGCTGCTATGTAGGTCAGGAAGTGACCGCGCGCATGAAGCACAAGACCGAATTGCGTAAGGGCCTGCGTCGCGTTGTTGTCGACGGCACCGCGCCCGTGGGGACCGAGATCACAGCCAACGGCAAATCGGCCGGCACCCTGTTCACTCAATCTGGGGGCCACGCCATCGCCTATTTGCGTTTCGACCGCGCAGGCGGCGAAATGCAGGCGGGCGAGGCGACGGTGCGACTTACCGACTAAGTACCGCTTGTTGCCTAATCAGCACGAACTCCTCGTCGACACACATCCCCAAGTTTGAACCTGTTCCCCAGCCCTGCCAAACTGAGGGAAACAGGTCAAACCGGATACACCCATGTTTCGACTATATTCCGCGATCTGGCGCGCCAGTGCCGGACGGCAGATCATCCTTATCGTACTGTCCATCGCCATTGCGGCGCTTGCCGCCGTTCCGCTGGAGTTTCAACGCGATATCGTCAACCATCTGACGGCGGATGATGTCGGCACTGAAAAGCTGATCCAATTGGGTATTGGTATGATGGCCGTTATCCTGCTGAGCCTGGGGCTGAAATGGGTTTTAGGGTACCGCGCGGGTACCTTAGGTGAAGACATGATCCGACTGATCCGGCAGCGCCTGCTATGGCGTTCAACCGATCTGAAGGAAACGGGCGCGGACCTGCGCAAAGGCACCATGACCACGGCCATTTCCGCCGAAGCCGAAGAACTGGGGAAATTTGCGGGCGGCGCATTCTCGGATCCGGTGGTTCAGATCGGTACGCTGATAAGCGTAATCGGCTATATTTCATCCACGCAACCGGGACTTGGGCTGATCGCCTTCTCGATGATCGTGCCGCAGATCATCATCGTTCTGGTTTCGCAACGCAAAGTGAACACTTTCGTGGCAGAGCGTGTCCATATCCTGCGCGGCGCCACAGACCGGCTGACGACCGAGGATATGGAAGCGGTTGAGCGGGACATCAACATTATGTTTGACGACATTTATGACACGCGGCGACGTATGTTCCTGTGGAAACTGTCGGCCAAATTCCTGCTAAGCGTGATCAACGGAGCGGGAACCGTCGGCATTCTGATGTTGGGCGGTTATCTGGTGTTACAGGGGAAAACGGATGTGGGCACCGTTGTGGCCGCCGCCAGTGGCCTTAGCCGTATACAGGGGCCGACTGCATTTCTGATCGCTTTCTATCGCCAGGTCAGCGCCAATCGCATCAAGTATGAACTGATGCTGGAACTGTTTGGACCCGACCCAACACGGTATCGTCATCGCCCTAACGCATAAAAAAAGACCGCGCGGCGAATGCCTGCGCGGTCTCTTGTAAAAAGTGACGAAACGTCACGCGCGTTCGGAATACTCCATCGTTTCGGTATTCACGACGATCATTTCGTCCTGTCCGATGAAAGGCGGCACCATGACCTTCACGCCGTTGTCCAGTACCGCAGGCTTAAACGAATTTGCCGCCGTCTGGCCCTTTACGACAGGCTCGGTCTCGACGATCTGGCAAGTCACTTTCTGCGGCAGCGTCGCGTTCAGCGCTTCGCTTTCGTAGAATTCAACGACGATGGTCATGCCATCTTGCAGGAACGGACGACGTTCGCCCAGTAAATCTGCTGGCAATTCAATCTGTTCGTAGGTCTCGGTATCCATGAACACCAGCATCCCGTCGGATTCGTACAGGAATTGCTGGTCCTTCTGTTCCAGGCGGACGCGTTCAACCTTGTCCGCTGACCGGAAGCGTTCGTTCAATTTCGAGCCATTGCGCAGGTTGCGCAGTTCCACTTGGGCAAATGCCCCGCCTTTGCCGGGTTTTACATGGTCTACCTTGACCGCTGCCCACAGGCCGTCGTTATGCTCAAGCACATTGCCGGGGCGAATTTCGTTCCCATTTATCTTGGGCATTACATAAATCCTTCACAAACGGTTGATGCATCAGTTGCGGTCCCTATATCTGGCGGGACCACACCTGACAAGACAACGACACCTAGTGCTGCACTTGCAGCAAGCCATGCAAGTGACGCAACGCAACTATGCATTTTAGCTGTATCCGAATCGCACCTAATAGGTCATAAGGACCCTCACGCCGAAAATGCAAGAGCAAGAACAACAAGGAAGACGAGATGAGAGATTTCGTTGACGGCACTGCCTTTAACAACGAGCAAGGCAATCGTGCGCGCAAACTTTTCGCGGCCGTTGTGTTGGCTGCACTTGACGATGCTATCGCCGACGACAAGAAATACGGCAATGGCCCCGAACAAATCGCCCGCTGGGCACGTTCGCGCGATGGGCGCGAGGTGCTGTCCTGCGCAGGTATTGACCCTAACGAACGGGTTGTCAGCGGACTGATGGAGTTCGTTGGCCGTGGCGTGCGGACCTCGGTCGCATTGTCACGCGAAGAAAGCGAGCGTCGCAATGCCGCTCAGCAGGCTGAAGCCGCCTGATCCCAGGCGATTTCGCACCAGAAAAAACGCGCTCTGCCCGTCAGAGCGCGTTTTTCTTTGCTTTGTTTCGCGGTTTTGCGCCTAAAAAAACAACAGCCACTGGCGCGCCACCCAAATTTCAGCCGCCAACATGATACCAAACATGGCCCTGCCCCAAACAGGCAGGCCACGCTGCCAAAGCACAACATAAGCGGCCAAACACACTGCCGCAGAAACTGGTGCCACCCACAAAGCGTGATGGCTGCTGTCCCAATAGCTGACTGGGCTGTGAAACACCCAATCGCTCAGCGGCCAGAACTGCTGTCGTCCGTCCCCGGCGTGCAGGAAGAAGTCTGTCGCTAGATGCAAAAGACCTGCCGCAGCCCCGACAGCGACAAAGTGCCAGCGACGCCAAACTGCCAATAACAGTGCACACCCCCAGATGATAAAGGAGTTGTCGATGGCAAAGACGGTCTGCCAGGCCTGCGAATAGTACAGTTGCCCAAAGACCACCTGTTCCGGAATACCCAGAACAAACAGCGACACCGCCGCCATGAGATACAGAGACAGATCCGGCAGCACCGCCCCGAGCAAGGCGGCCAACAGGATACGCCCCTGCGGCGGCCGGGCAAAAGCGGCGGCACCGATCAAAAGATGCGCTGGCGTGTTCATCCGGGGCTTTCCCTTCCGGTTCAAATCAGGTCATCTGCGCCCCGACATATAGGAGACAAACCATGGTTCGCGCCATCATGATTCAAGGCACTGGCAGCAATGTCGGAAAATCGGTTCTTGTGGCCGGGCTTGCGCGGGCCTTTACCCGGCGTGGCATGCGGGTTGCTCCGTTTAAACCACAAAACATGTCGAACAACGCAGCCGTCACCGAGAACGGGGGCGAGATCGGCCGCGCGCAAGCGCTTCAGGCCCGTGCAGCGCGGCGGGCGACCCATACCGACATGAACCCCATTCTGCTGAAACCTGAAACGGATACCGGCGCGCAGATCATCGTTCAAGGGCAGCGCGCGGGAACTATGAAGGCCGGAGATTACCGCAAGGACAAGTCCAAGCTGCTGGGGGCCGCGCTGGAAAGCTTCGACCGGCTTTGTGCAGATGCTGATCTGGTCCTGATCGAAGGCGCGGGAAGTCCAGCCGAAACCAATCTGCGCAAGGGTGATATCGCCAATATGGGCTTTGCCTGTACCGCAGGTATTCCGGTGGTTCTGGTCGGTGACATTCATCGCGGCGGCGTGATCGCGCAGATCGTCGGCACGCAGGCCGTGCTGGACGACGGCGATCTGGCCCAGATTCGGGGCTTTGCCGTTAACCGGTTCAAAGGGGATGTGTCCTTGTTCGACGAAGGGCGCGACGACATTGCCGTCCGCACAGGCTGGCCGTGTTTGGGCGTGGTTCCATGGTTTCACGACGCATGGAAATTGCCTGCCGAGGATATGATGGACATTCGGTCCCATACCGGAGGTAAGTGCAAGGTCGTCGTGCCTCAGCTCGAACGTATGGCCAATTTCGATGACCTCGACCCGCTGTCAGCTGAGCCTGGTGTGAGCGTTGAGATCATTCCCGCAGGACGCCCCCTGCCCGGCGACGCTGATCTGGTTCTGCTGCCCGGCAGCAAGTCCACCATAGGGGATCTGACTTACTTCAGGGCGCAGGGGTGGGATATCGATCTTTACGGCCATGTCCGGCGTGGCGGGCATGTTCTGGGACTGTGCGGTGGGTATCAGATGCTGGGCAAGACCATCTCTGATCCAGATGGCGTCGATGGCAGACCCGGAAAGGTCGACGGGTTGGGTTTACTGGACGTTCACACCGTTATGGGCGGACAGAAACAAGTCATTCTGCGTTCGGCTCATGCCCTGCCTGACCGGGAACCGGTCAGCGGGTATGAAATCCACATGGGTCACACCAACGGCTCTGATTGCGACCGGGCGTGGCTGGAGGTCGATGGAAAACCGGAAGGTGCCGCCAGCGCCAATGGACGGATCAAGGGCAGTTACCTGCACGGCATCTTTTCGTCCGACGCGTTCCGGGCACGTTATCTTTCAAAGTTGGGCGTGACCTCTGACGTCACTTATGAGGACGGCGTGGAACAGGCGCTGGACGATCTGGCAGATCATCTTGAACGCCACATGGACCTTGATCTGCTGCTAAGCCTTGCCCAGCCGCCTCAGCGCGGTTGAGGTTCAATCCAGTTCTTTTGCGGCCAAGGCGCGCGCAATCTCGCGTCGGACCATCTTGCGAACATTTCGCGTTATCCGCTCGCCCATCGTGCCCTGCAATTCCTGCCGGACAACTTCAGCGATCAAAGCGCGCAAATCTTCTTCATCCATATCGATCGTTCGATCTTTGTCGGCAGCCTCTGCAACCACCTCGGATTCTTCCCGCGGCGCGCGGATGAACTCTGCCTTTACGTGTGCGTCGCCCTCTTCCTCGATACCGCCAGTTAGGTTGACGTCATTCGAACCTATGGACTCGGCTGCAGCAAATTCTTCTTCCACATTCCAAGGCAAAGATTGCGACCGCGTTCCGGAATAGGCGTCTTCGCTGTCACCATCCGGTTCCCATTGATCTTCTGTCTGCGCGATCGCAGCTTCCAGGGCTTCGATCTTGGCGCTCAGGCTGGATGCAGCATCCGCCGATCGCGCAGGCTTTGGCGCGTCGGGCTCGTCCTGTGCAGCATTGGCCGGCTGCTTGCCCGCCTGCACAATATCACAGGACCGAAGCAACATAGGTTTGGCCGAGTCGGAAACCTCAGAATCCGAGTCGGCCTGAGCAGAAACCCCATTGGCCTGATTGGATGAGCTGACACGCAAAGCATCCGTCAAAACCAGCCGTCCTGGCTTTTTTGTTGCAGGCTGTTGATCCGAGACGGATTTATTGCGGGTGTCTTCGCTTACCAAACGTTTGACCGAAGACAGAACGTCTTCGATCCCTGCTTTTACGACATTATCAGTCATTGTTCTCTACCGCTCTATCCTTGGATCGAGTGTAGCTAAACAATCCCAAACTCACAACAAATAGTATAGTCGATCAGTCCCGACGCAACGCTTTGAGGACACGATCCAGATCCTTGCTTTGTTTGCTGACCCGTGCTGGTGCATTTTTCACCAAGTTATAGTACAAGGTCGGATCATAGATCTGAACCGCCAGACCCAGGCGCTCGGCCGTCAACAAACCTTGCGCTTGCAACAACTGATAGGCCGCGCGGGACCGCTCGGTGCGCGATGCCACTTCGGCCAGCTGCGCGTCCAGCAGGTCTTGCTGTGCGTTCAAAACATCCAAGGTCGTCCGAGCACCCAATGTCGCTTCTTCGCGAATGCCGTCGAAAGCCACTTGCGAGGCGCGAACTCGTTCCGTTGACGCTCTAAGGCTGGCACTGGCGGCCTGAAACGCCGCGTAGCGATCGGTGACACCTTGAGTGATGTTTTTCTGCACATTCAGCAAGTTTGCACGCGACGCATCCCGTGTCGCCATTGCCCGACGAATATTCGCCGCTAACCGGCCACCCGCATAGATGGGTTGATTGAAATTCAGCGAGATGGTCGCATCGTTGATGTAATCATTGTTGTCGTAGCTTTCTGTCACCCCTGCGTCTGCGTTCAGGCTGACATTCGGACCAAGATTGGCCCGTTGTTGCTCCACGATCAGGTCAAAAGCGCGAACCTGATGTTGCGCCGACAGGATCGCCGGATGGTTGCGTTGGGCCAGGCTGATGGCCTCAGCCTCGGATCGCGGCAGGTTGGGCAGGCTCGGCTGACCCGCTGTGCGCCCCGGCGCTTTACCAACCGCATTCACATATTCGGCCTGCGCGATGCTCAACTCACCACGGGCGACCGCCAGATCCGCCTGCGAGCTCGCCAATTGCGCTTCGGACAGGGCAACGTCTGTCCGGGTCACTTCGCCAACTTCAAATCGGTCATTCGACGCCCTGAGTTCTTCAGCTGAAACCTCGACGTTGTTCTGGCGGATTTGAACGGTTTCTTCCTGCAGCAGCACGCCCAAGTAAGCGTTTGCCGCGCGGATCAAAATCTGCTGCTCAATATCGATCAGGCTTTGTCGGGTCGACAACACCGTTTCCTGCGCAGACTGTTTGCCCAGAATCGACGCGCCGCCATCATACAAAAGCTGACCCAGGGTCAGACCCGTAAAGAACCGAGAAGGTTCGTTGGTCGTAACCACATTGTTAGTCCGTGAACGGGTATAGTCCTGGCTGACCTGCACGGTCCAGTTGATGATGGGCCGCAACGCCGACAATGCAATAGCTACATCTTCATCCGCAGCCCGCAACAGCGCCCTGTTCTGTTCCAGCAAACCACTTGTGTTATACGCGCCAATGAAGGCGTCTGTTATGTTGTCTGCCCACGCTACACGCCCTGGCATCACGCTGATGGCAAGTCCTGCGGTCACTGCAAGCGCCCTGACCAGCTTACCTGTCGCCGTACCACGCATACCGAAATCCTCTCAAAACGAAATTACACTGCCCTGCAGGCAGTTTGCGGCCTTGTTTTCAACTAATCAAGGCGGCAGTAGAATCTATCGGCGGACTATAGCGAAAATGCACACTCGGCCGAAAAACCCTCAAGAACAGGTGCGCTGGCGTTAAACGCATCGCGCCAGCTGACCTGACCGCCCGACTTCCGACCGATCCGCACAGTGCCGAGGTTGCCTTCGACGAACAAACAAGCGATTCGACCATGTTCCTTGAGCTGGTCCAGCAATTCTGCGGGGATCTGCTCAACCCCGCCTTGAACCATGATCACGTCATACGGTCCATGTTCAGCAACGCCCTGCTCAAGCGGCCCCACATGGATAATGGCATTGTCGACATCCGCCTCGGCCAGAAGGCTCTGCGCCTCAGCGGCAAGCGCCTCGTCGCTTTCCACTCCTACGACCAACTGCGCCATCCGCGCAGCCACGGCCGTGGAATATCCCATGGCAGGCGCGATATCGAGCACCATCTCATCGTTCGAAATGTTCAGCGCATCCAGTATCTTGGCCAGGGTGCGCGGCTCAATCATCGCGCGCCCGTTCCCCATATCGATCACTGCATCGGCATAGGCCGCTTCACGCTGAGAATTTGGCACAAAGTTTTCGCGAGGGACGTGCAGCATCGCGTCAATGATCGGGAATTTGGTGACGTCAGAGGGTCGAACCTGTGTATCAACCATTGTGCGGCGCCGGGCTGCGAAATCTTTCATTGGATATCTCGTCTCATTCCCAAGGATGCCCGGCTTGTGCCACATCCTGACCCGGCCAGCAACGGCCCTGTTGCCGCAACCCAACTTCATCGTTGTCGAATTCAGTCATGAGGTACCGCGAATTTCAATCTTGTCGCCAAATTTGCACGCAATCCACTGGACGACCCTGAGGAAAGCTGCTAAAACCCCACGCACACCACGGCAAGTATTTGATTTTACTTGAAAAGGCGAGTTGGCGGAGTGGTGACGCAGCGGATTGCAAATCCGTGTACACCGGTTCGATTCCGGTACTCGCCTCCAAATCAGTCAACCACTTTCGTGACGCCTTGCCGCGTTCTTGCGCCCACAATTAGCGGTGCGATTATGTTTTTGTGCCTTTAGGCCGCGATTTTGCTCGATTGGGTTTAGGCAATACCGTGTCGTTTTCATTCGGAACTGCCTGCATGTAACACTCGATAACTTGCGCTATGCAGCATGCCGACCAACCCCGATAACATCGCGAGTTGGCGTAGTGACAGAGCTGCGTTCAGCAATCGGGTCGCGGCTGTCACGTGTGCAACTAATAGTTAATAGTGCCCTCAATCAGCCATTGATCCATCGAGGTGTCCCAACCTCGTGCCGTTACTTTGCAATTTGGGTCGAAGCCACCATGCAAGGTCCTCCGACCTTGGTTTCAAAATGCGATGCAAATCAAATGGGTACTTCAGGCAATCAGTTTTGCCAATATGGCCAATGACTAAGGCAGGTGATTCCAAATACACGCCCCATCCCAAGCTTAGGCTCAGGACCCATTGATTTCCGTTTGGTTGCGTGATTCACGGGCCGAAAAAC